>NZ_CP150302.1:647430-1294860 GCF_038051945.1 Paenibacillus sp. FSL H3-0469 | reverse complement strand
ACCTGAACCGGGAGAATGTACTGGAACACGCACATACCACCTCATGGGGCTCTACCACACGCCTGATCGGTTCCCTCATCATGGTGCATGGTGACGACCGTGGACTGGCTCTGCCGCCGAAGGTAGCGCCTACACAGGTCATTATGATTCCAATCGGACCGCCTAAGACCCGCGAAGCTGTCATCGGACGTACCGATGAACTGTTTGGTGAACTCAAGAGTGCCGGAATCCGTGTGCGTGTAGATGACCGTGCCGATGTAACCCCGGGCTGGAAGTTCAATGAATATGAAATGCGCGGCGTTCCTGTCCGTCTGGAGCTTGGACCGCGTGATATGGAGAATGGAGTCTGTGTGCTCGTATCCCGGATCAGCGGCGAGAAGAAGGTCATTCAGCAGGAGAACCTGGTTGAAGAAGTGAATGCTATGCTGGAACAGGTCCACCAGGAAATGTACGAGCGGGCACTGAAATTCCGCGAGGATCATTTCTATTCCGTAGATACGCTTGAGCAAATGAAGGATTCTATGGAGGAGAAACGCGGTTTTGCGCTTGCAGGCTGGTGTGGCTCTGAGGAATGTGAGACCAAGGTCAAGGAAGAGACCGGTGCAGGCAGCCGTAATATTCCGTTCCACCCGTCAGAAACGAAAGAGACCTGTATTTGCTGCGGCAAACCTGCTCATCACACGGTTGTATTTGCCAAAGCGTATTAATCGGCAGACTTATATTTGTTAATTTTTATATCAGCTTCTGGCGAGAGGAGTCGGCGGGCCGCAAGTACCCAATGCTTTTTAAGCCGGAGGCTTTTTCTTACAATAGAGTGAGTGATTACATTAGAATGACGCCGGAGTCTTACGCCAATTATTGCCGAGTTAGGTGGGGAATGCATGGAGCATAACGTGGAGAGAAGAAAGAGATTTGAGCTGTTGATGAAGCAGGGGGAGATTCCGCCTGCCATGATTGATCCTTATTTTGTAGACGGACAGATTGAACGGGTGGAGATTAGCCGCGGCAACCATGACTGGCATATCGTGATTGCGAAGACAACCCTAATTCCCGCCCAGACCTACAGGGCCTTTATCCTAAGAATGCGTGAGAAGCTGCAGCATATTGCCAAGGTCAGCTTCTTGTTCCTATATGATGATACTGTAAGCAGAGCTGATATTGTGCAGGAGTACTGGGGCATGTTCCTGGAGTGGGTCCAGCGTGAGATTCCTTCCGTCAACGGTTGGCTGACGCGTTCCAGTCAGGAGCTGCGGGACGGTACGCTCATCCTTAGCCTGAATGATTCGATGTCACTTGAGCTGGCCCGCAAGAAGGGTATCGAAGCCGCCATTATTAAATATTATGATAAATATTTCGCACTTCCCCTCAAGGTCAAGCTGCAAATGGCCGAGGACGAGAGTAAGAGCAAGGCGGATGCCTATGAGGAATTCCAGCAAAAGCTCCAGCAGGAGCAGCGTGAGCTGGTAGAGCTGATGATGATGAATAGCGAGCCGGACGAGCCTGAAGAAGCCGGGGACCCAAATGAGGTCATTAAGCTTCAGGTAGGGAATGACATCAAAGAGCAGGCCGTCTCCATTCTGGAGATTCAGGATGAAGAGAAGAAGATTACAATCCAGGGGACGATCTTCGGGCTGGACCGCAAGGAGCTGCGTAACGGAAATACGCTGTTCACCTTCTGCATCACAGACTTTACAGATTCCCTGCAGATGAAGATGTTCGCCAAGACCAAGGAAGAGCTGAAGATCATGGGTCAGCTGGCTAACGGCAAATGGGTCCGTGCGCGCGGTAAAGTGGAATATGACCGGTTCATGCAGATTCCCGAGCTGGTGATGATTCCTTCGGATCTGACTGAGGTATCGGCGCCCCCTGCCCGTAAGGACAATGCCAAGGAGAAACGTGTGGAGTTCCACTTGCATACGACTATGAGCACGATGGATGCGGTAGCACCGATTGATGCCTATGTCAAAACAGCTGCGAAATGGGGACACCCGGCGCTTGCAGTGACCGACCACGGCAATGTTCAGAGCTTCCCGGATGCGAACCACGCCGCCCATAAGCATAAGCTCAAGATGCTTTACGGTGTGGAGGCCAATGTAGTCAATGATGCGGTCAATATCGTGGAGAATGCGCAGCCGCTGGAGCTCAAGACTGCAACCTATGTTGTCTTCGACATCGAGACCACGGGGCTGTCCATTACACGCAACAACATCACGGAGCTTGCTGCGATCAAGATGTGCGAAGGCAAAGAGCTGGACCGTTACACCACCTTCGTTAATCCGCATGAGAAAATCCCCTACCACATCCAGCAATTAACGAACATTACGGATGAAATGGTCAAAGATGCCCCGGATTTGGAACCGGTACTGAGGGAATTTGTGGAGTTCGTAGGAGACAGCATTCTCGTTGCGCACAATGCGCGGTTCGATATGGGCTTCATTCAAGCTTCTCTGAAGAAGCTGGGTCAGCCGGAGCTGCCGAATCCTTCACTGGATACGCTGGAGCTGGCGCGTCTGCTCTTCCCGAGCATGAAGAACCACCGGCTCAATACGCTTGCTGACAAGTACAAGGTATTGCTGGAGAGCCATCACCGTGCGGTGGATGATACGATTGCATTGGGCGGGATTCTGAACGGTCTCTTAGCCGATGCTGAGAAGATGAAGGGCTTGACCCGGCTGGACCGGCTGAATGATTATGTAGGCAATGACCTGTCGAATGTTCGGCCGTTTCACTGCGGCATCTATGCACTGAATCCGATCGGCAAAAAGAACCTCTATAAGCTGATTTCAATGTCTCATACCGAGTACTACAAGCGCGTACCCTGCATTCCCAAATCGAAGCTTGAAGAGCATCGTGACGGACTGCTCGTCATATCCGGCTGTGAGCGGGGCGAGTTCTTCGAGGCTGTGCTGAATAAGACCGTGGAAGAGGCGATTGAGGTTGCCCAGTTCTATGATGTTCTGGAAATCCAGCCGCTGACTATGTACATGCATCTGGTGGATAAAGGATTCGTAGCGAGTCCAGAGGACCTGCGGAGTGTTGTACGCAAAATCTGTGAGATCGGTGAGCAGATGAATAAGCCTGTGATTGCCACGGGGAATGTGCACTATCTGGAGCCGCGCGATAAGCTGTTCCGCGATATTACAATCCACGGGATTACCGGGTTCAGTCCGCTGAAGGACCAGAACAAGCCGGACGCCCACTTCCGTACAACCGATGAGATGCTTGCTGAGTTCGAATACCTGGGTGCAGCCAAAGCGAAGGAAGTTGTGGTCACGAATACGGTTGAGCTGGCTGAGCGGTTCGAGGAATACGACCTGTTCCCAAGCGATCTCTTCACGCCTATTATTGAAGGGGCAGATGATGAGATCCGCAATACCTGCTATGACACAGCCAAATCGATCTACGGCGAAGAGCTGCCGGAGGTTGTGGTTGCCCGTCTGGAGAAGGAGCTTGCCCCGATTATTAAATACGGTTTCTCCGCTAACTATCTGATCTCGGAACGGCTTGTCAAAAAGTCGAACCAGGACGGTTATCTCGTCGGTTCCCGTGGCTCGGTAGGCTCGTCTGTAGTGGCAACATTCCTTGGAATCTCGGAGGTTAACCCGCTTCCGGCTCATTATATTTGTACCAATTCGGAATGCCGGCACAGCGAATGGTTCCTGGACGGAAGTGTGCCAAGCGGCTTCGACCTGCCGGATAAGGACTGTCCGGATTGCGGCGGCAAGCTTAAGGGAGAAGGCCAGGATATTCCATTTGAGACCTTCCTGGGCTTCAAAGGGGACAAGGTTCCCGATATCGACCTTAACTTCTCCGGGGAGTATCAGCCGAATGCTCATAACTTTACCAAAACGATGTTCGGTCCTGATAATGTATTCCGTGCGGGAACCATCGGTACGGTGGCGGAGAAGACCGCCTTCGGCTTCACCAAGAAATATGAAGAGCATCACCAGAAGCGCTGGCGCGGCGCGGAGGTTGGACGGCTTGCCGCCGGCTGTACCGGTGTGAAGCGCAGTACGGGGCAGCATCCCGGCGGTATCGTTGTTTTGCCGGACTACATGGAGATCGAAGATATCACTCCAGTGCAGTTCCCGGCAGATGACGTTACAGCCGAGTGGAAGACCACTCACTTTGACTATCACGCCTTCGATGCCAACCTGCTCAAGCTCGATATCCTCGGCCACGATGATCCGACCATGATGCGCATGCTGCAGGATCTGACTGGTGTGGACCCGACGACTATTCCAATGAATGATCCCAAGGTGATGAGCATGTTTAACTCCACAGATGCGCTGGGAGTAAGGCCGGATCAGATCCGGACTCCGGTAGCAACTTATGGGGTGCCGGAGATGGGGACGAAGTTCGTCCGCCAGATGCTTGTGGAAGCGAAGCCGTCCAGCTTTGCCGACTTGCTGCAGATTTCCGGGCTGTCCCATGGAACCGGCGTGTGGCTGGGGAATGCCCAGGAGCTGATCAAGAACAATACCTGCAACATTAAGACGGTAATCGGCTGCCGTGATGATATTATGCTCTATCTGATCTATAAGGCGGGCATGGATGCCAGTCTGGCCTTCAAAATTACGGAGAGCGTGCGTAAAGGGAAGGGACTGCCGCCGGAGTGGATTGAGGAGATGAAGAATTGCAAGGTGCCGCAGTGGTACATCGATTCCTGTCTCAAAATCCAGTACATGTTCCCGAAGGCCCATGCCGCGGCTTATGTTATTTCAGCGGTGCGCACAGCCTTCTTCAAGCTGTATCATCCGATAGAATACTATGCGACTTACTTCTCGGTCCGCGCGGCCGATTTCGATATCGAACTGTGCTGCAAAGGCTACGAAGCCATTGCGCGCCAGCTGGTAGAGATCGAAGCCAAGGGCTTCCAGGCGCTGCCTAAGGAAAAAGCCATGCTTCCGGTCCTGGAGATGGCCCTGGAGATGACCGCACGCGGCTTCACCTTCAAGAACATTGATCTGTACCGCTCGGATGCTACCAAATTCACAGTGGATGGCACCAGCCTGACCCCTCCATTCTCCTCGCTTGCGGGAATCGGGGATAATGCTGCGATTAATATCGCCGCTGCCAAGGACGCAGGAGAATTCCTCTCCATTGAGGATTTCCAGCAGAAATCCAAGGCCAGTAAAACGGTGATTGAGCTGCTCACGGGAATGGGCTGCTTCCGGGGATTGCCGGAGAGCAACCAGCTTTCACTGTTCTGACAATCGGCTCAAGTGATAGCATATACAGTCCTTTAATGTCCTCATAGAAAGGGGAGTCAAGGGCTGGTACTTGTCAGTGCTGCCTCACTATGGTATAATTTTTTTGGTAATAATGAGATAAGTCCGTTGTGTAAAGAGTGGGGAAACCCACTCTTTATCTTTGGTATATAGCAAAAGACAAGTTCGTGGAGGTAATCTTCTTTTGAGCACACCCAAATCCAAAATTAAACAAACGGTAGAGCAGCTGCTCGGGTCCTATCTCGAGGACAATGGTTTCGAACTGGTGGATGTTGAATACGTGAAGGAAGGCTCCAACTGGTTTCTGCGCGTATTCGTAGACAAAGAGGGCGGCATCGATATCGATGACTGCGGCACCATCAGCGAATATATCAGCCAGAAGCTGGATGAGAATGATCCGTTCTCCGAAGCGTATTTCCTTGAAGTCTCCTCGCCGGGAGCTGAGCGTCCGCTCAAGAAAGCTGCGGATGTCGCCAAGGCGGTAGGCAAAGACGTATATGTAACGGTCTATGAGCCGATTCAAGGACTCAAAGAATTCGAAGGCCGTTTGCTATCATTCGAGAACGAGGAACTGCTCATCTCCGCGGGCAAAAAAGAACATGTGGTACCTTACGCCAAGGTCGCCAGTGCGAGATTGGCCATTATTTTTTAACGTCTTGAAAGGGGGACCGGAATTTCATGAGTATGGAGTTTATTGAAGCTATGAATGAACTGGAAAGGGAGAAAGGCATCAGCAAGGATGTGCTGTTCGAAGCCATCGAAGCGGCGCTGATCTCCAGCTATAAACGCAATTTCAATGCGGCGCAGAATGTGCGTGTGGATATGAACCGCAACACAGGCGTAATCAAGGTATTTGCCCGCAAACTGATTGTGGAGGAGGTTCTCGATGCACGTACCGAGATCTCGCTCCTGGCTGCCCGGGAGATCAACCCGCATTTCCAGCTGGAGGATATCGCCGAGCAGGAAGTCACGCCGCGTGATTTCGGCCGCATTGCCGCCCAGACTGCGAAGCAGGTGGTTACCCAGCGTATCCGCGAAGCGGAACGCGGCCTGATCTATAACGCTTTTATCGACAAGGAAGATGATATTGTAACCGGCCTTGTACAGCGTCAGGATATGCGGAACATCTATGTGGATCTTGGCAAAATCGAGGCGGTTCTTCCGCTAAGCGAGCTGATGCCTGGAGAGAAGTTCAAGCAGAGCGAGCGTATCAAAGCTTATATCACTAAGGTGGAGAACACGACCAAAGGGCCGCAAATTATGCTGTCCCGCAGTCATCCGGGTCTGCTGAAGCGTCTGTTCGAGCTGGAAGTGCCGGAGATTTTTGACGGGGTGGTGGAGATTCGTTCCGTTGCCCGCGAAGCCGGCTTCCGCTCTAAGATCGCCGTGTTCTCGCGCAATCCCGAAGTGGACCCGGTGGGCTCCTGCGTAGGGCCGAGAGGCACACGTGTACAGACCATCGTTACTGAGCTTCGCGGTGAGAAAATTGATATCGTCAGATATTCCGAACTGGTGCAGGAGTACGTAGCCAATGCGCTTAGCCCGTCCAAGGTGCTTGAGGTTCAAGTCTTTGAACCTGAGAAAATGGCCCGCGTCATTGTTCCTGACTATCAGCTGTCGCTGGCTATTGGCATCAAGGGGCAGAACGCCCGTCTTGCCGCCAAGCTGACCGGCTGGAAGATCGATATCAAGAGCGAGACTCAGGCGGAGCAGGAATACGGCAGACCCAGATCGTCCAATGATGAAATGCATCAGGATTCCGTCTCCATCGATTAATGAATGCTGACTGACGGGAGGTGCTTTGTTATGAAGCAAAGAAAGGTGCCGCTGCGTAAATGCGTTGCCAGCCAGGAGATGATGCCCAAGAAAGAGCTGATTCGCGTGGTGAGAACGCCTGAAGGCGAGGTGCTGATCGACCTGACAGGCAAGAAGTCGGGCCGTGGCGCTTATATTTGCGGTAAACTGGAATACTTTAAGCTAGCACAGAAGACCAAAGCACTTGACCGGGCATTGAAATGCCAGGTCAGTCCTGAAATCTATGCCCAGCTTGCCCGGGATTTTGCATCCGTGGAGGAGCAGTTTTTGGCAGCGAAGGATAGTGAGGACAATGAGTAAGACACTTTCTTATTTAGGGCTTGCGATGAGAGCAGGCAAGATTGTCACCGGCGATGAGGCTGTGCTTAAGGCAGTACGGTCTTCAGAGGCGAAGCTGGTCGTCCTGGCAGGTGACGCTTCAGATAATACCCAGAAGAAGTTCCGCGATAAATGCGGGACCTACGATATTCCACTAGTAATCGCATTTCACCGGGATGAACTCGGTGCAAGTATTGGTAAAGACCAGCGCGTTGTGCTGGCCGTTACGGATAAAGGATTCGCGGAAATGATCTCCAGAACGCTTGGAGATACTGTCGGAGGTGGAGTTATTGACTAAAGAAGATAATAAGGATAAGCTGCGCGTATACGAATATGCAAAGTCTTTGAACATGAGCAGTAAAGAAATTATTACCATTCTGAAGCGTTTGGATGTCCCGGTGAATAATCATATGAGTGTCATGGAGAATGGCTCTGTGAACAAAGTTGAACAGTTCTTCAAGGACATCAAGTCAAACGCTGCAGCCAAGCGGGACACCGGCACCAGCAGCCGTCCGGTAAATACCGGTTCGGTAACCGCCGAAGTACGCAGTGCTCAGAATACCAACAAAATTCAATCGGAAAAGCAGGTAGGTATGAACAGTAACCAAAACAACAACCAATCGACGACGTCCCCAAGGCCCCAAAGCGGACAAGATTCCCGCAGAACACAAACATCAGGCTCCGCTCAGAATTCCCGCCCGCAGGGCAGTTCAAGCAGCAGCCGTCCACAAAGCAGTTCGACTGGCAGCCGCCCGCAAGGCAGCTCCACTGGCAGCCGTCCGCAAGGCAGCTCCACTGGCAGCCGTCCGCAAAGCAGCTCCACTGGCAGCCGTCCGCAAGGCAGCTCTACTAGCGGCAGCCGCCCACAGGGCAGCTCCACTGGCAGCCGTCCGCAAGGCAGCTCTACTAGCGGCAGCCGCCCACAGGGTAGCTCTACTGGCAGCCGTCCGCAAGGACAAGGCGGCGCACCACGTACAGGTGACCGTCCGCAAGGACAAGGCAATGCAGGCGGAGGTTTCTCACGCAATGACGGCCCTAAGAAGAATACCACTGGCGGCAGACCTGGCGGCAATAACAGCGGCCAGAAGCGTTACGACGACAACAAGGGCGGCAACTATCGCGGCCGTGGCGGCAAGAACAACCGCGGCAGAAACCAGCCGACCGTATATCGTGAGAAGATTGACAACACACCTAAGAAGATCATTGTCCGTGGCAGCATGACCGTGGGTGAAACCGCGAAGCTGCTTCACAAGGATGCTTCGGAAGTGATCAAGAAGCTGATCTCGATGGGGGTAATGGCCACCATCAATCAGGAGCTTGATATCGATACGATTCTGCTTCTGGCCGGCGAATTCGGCGTAGAAGTAGAAGTGAAGATTCCGGTGGACGAAGACAGCTTCGAGACCGTGGAAGAGAATGATTCCGAAGAGGATCTGATGACACGGCCACCGGTTGTAACGATCATGGGTCACGTTGACCATGGTAAAACAACCCTGCTCGATGCCATCCGTTCCACGAATGTATCCGGCGGCGAAGCGGGTGGAATTACGCAGCATATCGGTGCCTATCAGGTTGAGATTAATCATAAGAAAATCACATTCCTCGATACTCCGGGCCATGAAGCGTTCACCGCCATGCGTGCCCGTGGTGCCCAGGTTACAGATATGACGATTATCGTTGTAGCGGCAGATGACGGCGTAATGCCTCAGACCGTTGAAGCGATCAACCATGCGAAGGCAGCCGGACTTCCGATCATTGTGGCAGTTAACAAGATCGATAAGCCGGGCGCAGATCCTGACAAGGTGAAGCAGGAGCTTACAAGCTATGAGCTGGTACCGGAAGAGTGGGGCGGCGATACAATCTTCGTCAACCTGTCGGCTAAGCAGCGCATTAACCTTGAAGAGCTGCTGGAAATGATCCTGCTCGTTGCCGAAGTGAATGAGTACAAGGCGAACCCTGACAAACGGGCACGCGGTACTGTTATAGAAGCTGAGCTTGACAAGAACCGTGGACCGGTTGCCCGTATTCTCGTGCAGAATGGTACGCTGAAGGTCGGAGACGCATTTGTAGCGGGTAACTGCTTCGGCCGCGTACGCGCCATGGTGAATGACAAGGGACGCAAAATTAAGGAAGCGGGACCTTCCACTCCAGTGGAAATTACCGGTCTGACTGAGGTACCGCAAGCGGGCGATCCGTTCATGGCCTTCGAAGATGAGCGTAAAGCACGCGCGATCTCTGACAGACGTTCTACAACGCAGCGCCAGTCCGAGCTTAACACGAACACACGCGTTACGCTGGATGATCTGTTTAAACACATCAAGGACGGCGAGATCAAGGATCTCAACGTTATTATCAAGGGTGACGTTCAGGGTTCGGTAGAGGCGCTGAAGGGCTCCTTGGCCAAGATCGAAGTCGAAGGCGTACGCGTGAAGATCCTTCACAGCGGTGCCGGTGCGATCACGGAATCCGATATTACCCTGGCAGCAGCCTCCAATGCTATCGTGATCGGCTTCAACGTTCGTCCGGATGCCCAGACGAAAGCGGCAGCCGAGCAGGAGAAGGTGGATGTGCGTCTGCATAACATCATCTACAATGTCATTGAAGAGATCGAAAGTGCCATGAAGGGCATGCTTGATCCTATCTATAAAGAGAACGTTATCGGCCATGCCGAAGTGCGCAACGTATTCAAAATCAGCAAAGTGGGCAGTGTCGCAGGTTGTATGGTTACCGACGGCAAAATTACCCGCAATGCTGAAATGCGCCTGATCCGCAGCGGTATCGTTGTCTTCACAGGCAAAATCGACACCTTGAAGCGTTTCAAAGATGATGCAAAAGAAGTGGCACAGGGTTATGAATGTGGCATAACTTTGGAACGCTATAATGATGTCCTTGAAGGTGACATCATCGAAGCATTCATCATGGAAACGGTAGAGCGCTAAGCGAAGAGGTGAAATAAGATGTCTAAAATCAGAGCGGGACGGGTTGGCGAGCAGATCAAGAAAGAGCTGAGCCAGCTCATCCAGAGCGGACTAAAGGACCCGCGTGTCGGGTTCGTAACTGTAACTGGCGTAGATGTGACGAACGATCTGTCGCAGGCCAAGGTATACCTGAGCGTATTCGGGGACGAGGAGCAGAAGTCAGACTCACTTAAGGCGATTGAGAAAGCGAATGGTTTTCTCCGCTCGGAGCTTGGCAAAGCGATCCGCCTGCGCCATACGCCAGAGCTGATCTTCAAAATTGACGAATCCGTTGCTTACGGAAGTCATATTGAGAAGCTGCTCGGCGAAATCGGCAAAAACGAATAGGCTACGGAACATAAAGGAGACGGCGAATGCAGAGCTATGAACAAAGTCTCCAGCAGACGCGTAAGTTTCTGCTGGAACACGACGATTATCTTGTAGTGTCGCATGTTCAGCCGGACGGAGATGCAGTCAGCTCCACCCTCGCGGTGGGCTGGCTTCTCTCATGTCTGGGCAAAAAATATTTGATGCTGAACGAAGGCCAGATTCCGCAGCGAATGGAATATTTATGGCATGCCGATCAGATTGTCAATCTGTCTGAGGGTTCGTTGCCCCGCCAGTACAGCCATGTGATCTGTGTTGACTGTGCGGATTTCCAGCGTGTAGGACTGACCCAGCAGCATTTCACCAGTGATGCACTGATCTTGAATATAGACCATCATCCAACGAACAACGGCTACGGCGCGGTGAATCTCATCAAGCCGGATGCGGCCGCGACAGCAGAGATTCTGTTCGATCTGCTGAAGATCTTTGAACTCAAGTGGGATATTGATATTGCCACAGCCATTTATACCGGGCTGTTAACGGATACCGGCGGTTTCCGTTACAGCAATACTTCTCCTAAAGTGATGGCGGCCGTATCCGAGCTGCTGGCAATGGGTGTGAATGGACCGGACCTGGCAGAGACTCTGCTGGAAGAGATGACACTTCCTCAGGTGAAGGTGCTGAACCGCGCACTTAGCACATTACAGCTTAGTCCTGAAGGAGATATAGCCTGGGTGTATGTTACACCTAAGGATATGCTGGACTCCGGAGCGGCCAATGAGGATCTTGAAGGGATTGTCAACTATCCCCGGAATATCCGCGGGGTAGAGGTAGGTATTCTGTTCAAGGTTATTGATGACCATGCGGTAAAGGCCAGTCTTCGTTCAGCAGGTAAGGTGGATGTGGCGCTACTTGCGCAAGCCTTCGGCGGCGGCGGACACACCCGTGCAGCAGGCGCGCGTATTAATGGAACTCTGGAAGAAGCTGTGGCACAGGTGCTGGAGGAGGTCAAACGTCATTTATGAGTGAGCTTACAGGAGTTCTGGCTGTATATAAGCCGGCAGGGTTCACTTCACATGATGTTGTGGCCAAGGCGCGGCGCATTCTGGGCATGAAGCGGATAGGACATACCGGGACCCTTGATCCTCAGGTAACCGGAGTTTTGCCGCTCTGTCTGGGCCGCGCTACCAGAGTAGTGGAGTATATCCAGGAACTGCCCAAGGAATATGTTGCCACACTGCGGCTGGGAATGGCCAGTGATACAGAGGACCTGACCGGGACGATTACGGAATCCGTGGAGGAGGTTCATGTCACAGAAGCCGAAGTGCTGGCTGTGCTGAACTCCTTCCGGGGCGTAATCTCGCAGGTGCCACCGATGTATTCCGCAGTGAAGGTGGACGGCAAGCGTCTGTACGAGCTGGCCCGGGAAGGCAAGACCGTAGAGCGCAAGAGCCGTGAAGTGGAGATTTATGAGATTGAGATGCAGCAAATGGTCTGGAACGGCAACTATCCGGAGATCACTTTCCGGGCGTTATGCTCCAAGGGGACCTATATCCGTACCCTCTGTGTAGATATCGGACGTAAGCTTGGTCTTCCCGGTGTAATGGTGAAGCTGGAGCGCACGATGTCGGCCGGGATCTCTGCCAGCCATTGCCTGACTCTGGAGCAAATTGCGCAGCACAAGGAAGGCGGCACACTGGATGAGCATCTGATTGCTGCTGACGAGGCGATTTCGCATTTGCCCAGACATACCGTTGCCGAAGAGAAGAAAAAAGCAGCCCTGCAGGGGCAGCGTTTATCGACCCGGTTTGTAATGCCGGAAGTGAAGCAGGCCGGAGATTTCCGTCTCTATGATCAGCAAGGGGAGTTCCTCGGTATTTATGCTCTGGAGGCTAACGGAGCTATTGCACCTGTTAAGGTGTTTGCCCAGGTCTAAACTTTAATTTATTTGCGAATGTAGGTGAGAAACAGCGTGAGAACCGTAACGTTAAGCTATCCGATGCTGCCTGAGGCGGCAGCACAGTACGCGCAGCCTCAAGTAGTTGCCCTGGGACAGTTCGATGGACTGCACCTCGGGCATGCCAGTGTCATCACATCAGCTGTTGCTCTTGCCCGTGAGGCAGGTGTACCCGCAGCGGTGATGACCTTCTACCCCCATCCCAAGGATGTTATGGGCAAAGGGGATTATGAGGGATATTTGACCCCCTCTAAGGATAAGCAGGAGCTGCTTGCCGGGATGGGTGTTGAGCTTTTATATATAATTGAATTTAATGAAGAGCTCTCCCGGGTGAGTCCGGCGGACTTTGTCTCTGTGATGCTGCTGCCGCTGCAGATTGTAACTGCAGTTGTGGGGTTCGACTTCCGCTTCGGCTACAAAGGTGAGGGGGATGCGGACACGCTCTCAGAGCTGGGACAAGGTGCGATGAAGGTAGAGACGGTCGCTCCGTTCCTGCTTGAAGGAGAGAAGGTCAGCAGCTCGGGTATCCGCAAGAGCTTGCTGAGCGGGGAACTGGGTAAGGCTAATGCCTGGTTTGGACGTTGTTATCACCTGCGCGGTACCGTAGGGCACGGGGAGAAGCGGGGCCGGACCATCGGCTTTCCGACAGCTAACCTGCAGCTCGAAGACCGCTATGTTATTCCGGCCAAGGGCGTATACGCCGTCAAGGTCTTTTACCGGGAAGAGGTACTCTACGGGGTGATGAACGTCGGAGTGAAGCCAACGTTCCACGAAGGCGTGACCACTCCAAGCTTTGAGGTGCACCTGTTTGATTTTGCCTCAGATATTTACGGACAGGAGCTTAAGGTGGAACTGGTCTCCTATATCCGCTCCGAGCGCAAGTTCGGGTCCATCGATGCTTTGATTGCACAGATCGGCGCAGATGCTGAGACGGCCAAAGGGATGCTGGGATATCATTCCTAATCTTTCCGGACAAGCCGTTTACTTTTGCCTGTGAAGGTGCTATACTGATTAACGTTGCTGGAATGACAGCATATGAACCTTAGCTTGGTTACTTGTTCTCACCGACGGTGACGAGGCTACTGGCGATTATAATGAAGGAGGTGAACAGGATGGCATTGACTCAAGAACGTAAACACCAATTGATCGACGAGCACAAAACTCACGAATCCGATACTGGATCCCCTGAGGTGCAAGTTGCTATCCTTACGGAGAACATCGTTAATTTGACTGACCACTTGCGTACGCACAAGAAGGATCATCATTCCCGCCGCGGACTGCTGAAGATGGTTGGACAACGTCGTAAACTGCTGGCGTATTTGAAGAACAAAGACATCAGACGTTACAGCGCCCTGATCGAAAAACTGGGATTGCGTCGTTAATTTTCCATAAGTTAAGCCCAAAAGCAGCCTGGTTGTATACCGTATGTCCTTCTTACGAGCGACAGCGGGACAGCCGGGTTGCTTTTTGAAAATTTAGGGTAGACTTTTAGAATTGACAAGTTGATAGCATTCGCAAAAACGGCTATAGCACTTCTGCGGAGGACAAGCCGTTTTTGCTTGTAGAACATACAGGAACGTATTATTACCATTCAAGGAGGGGTTTTATGGAACAACGTGTGGAAATGCAGCTGGGCGGAAGACGCCTTGTGCTGGAAACAGGCCGTCTGGCCAAACAAGCGAACGCAGCCGTGATGGTGCGTTACGGGGATACTTCAGTATTGTGTACGGTTACAGCATCCAGTGAGCCTAAAGATCTGGATTTCTTCCCGCTTACAGTGAACTATGAGGAAAGATTATATGCAGTAGGCAAAATCCCTGGCGGATTCATCAAACGTGAAGGACGTCCGAGCGAGAAAGCGATTCTGTCCAGCCGTCTGACAGACCGTCCAATTCGTCCATTGTTCCCGGAAGGGTTCCGCAATGACGTTCAAGTTTTGAACCTGGTGATGAGTGTGGATCAGGACTGCGCGCCTGATATTGCTGCCATGATCGGTACTTCCGCTGCGCTCAGCATCTCTGATGTACCGTTCAACGGACCCATCGGCGGCGTGGCTGTAGGCCGGATTAACGGAGAATTCATCATCAACCCTGATCAAGCCCAGCAGGCAATCAGCGATATCTATGTGGTTGTGGCCGGTACAAAGGACGCTATCATGATGGTAGAAGCAGAAGCCAATGAAGTGACTGAAGAAGTGATGCTTGAAGCGATCATGTTCGGACATGACGAGGTCCGCAAGATTGTGGCTGTGATTGAACAGCTCGTAGCCGTTGCCGGTAAAGAGAAAATGGCAGTTAAGCTGCATGCGGTTAATGCGGATGTGAATACAGAGGTTCGTGCTTTTGCGCAGAGCCGTCTGGTGGAAGCCGTAAGAATTGCCGAGAAGCATGCCCGTCAGGATGCTATCGATCTGGTGAACAACGAAGCGGTGGCGTATTTCGCAGAGAAATACATAGAAACCCCAGAGCTTCTTAAGGATGTTAAGGAAGCCCTGCATGATATCGTGAAGGATGAAGTCAGACGTCTGATCACGCATGACAAGGTTCGTCCGGATGGTCGTAAGTTAGATGAGATCCGTCCGATCGAATGTGATACAGCTTTGCTGCCGCGTACGCACGGTTCCGGTCTGTTCACACGCGGCCAGACACAGATTCTTAGCGTATGTACACTGGGCGCACTGGGCGATGTGCAGATTCTGGACGGTATCGATCCGGCTGAAACCAAGCGCTTCATGCACCACTACAACTTCCCTCCGTTCAGCGTAGGGGAAGCCCGTCCGCTAAGAGCACCGGGACGCCGCGAGATCGGCCACGGGGCACTAGGTGAACGTGCATTATCCAAGGTCATTCCAAGTGAGACTGAATTCCCGTACACCATCCGTCTGGTATCCGAAGCGATTGAATCCAACGGCTCCACCTCCCAGGCAAGTATCTGTGCCAGTATTCTCGCGATGATGGATGCAGGGGTACCTATCAAGGCGCCTGTAGCCGGTGTAGCGATGGGTCTGATCAAGGACGGGGAGCATGTATCCATCCTGACAGATATTCAAGGCATGGAAGATCACCTCGGCGATATGGACTTCAAGGTAGCAGGTACAGCAGAGGGCGTAACGGCGATTCAGATGGATATCAAAATCGACGGTATCGACCGCAAGATTCTGCAGGAGGCGCTTGAGCAGGCAAGAGAAGGCCGGATGTTCATTCTGGGCAAAATGAATGAAGCGATCGCAGCTCCAAGACCGAGCCTGTCCAAATATGCTCCGAAGATCATCATCATCAATATTAACCCGGATAAGATCCGTGATGTGATCGGTGCCGGCGGTAAAATCATCAACAAGATCATTGAAGAAACCGGCGTGAAGATCGACATCGAACAGGATGGCCGCGTATTTATCGGTTCTTCTGACGAAGCTATGATCCAGAAGGCCCGTGGCATCATTGAAGGTATTGTGAAGGAAGTAGTGGTTGGTGAGATTTATGTGGGTACGGTCAGACGCATTGAGAAATTCGGCGCATTCGTTGAATTGATCCCTGGCAAAGACGGTCTTGTGCATATTTCCCAGCTGTCTACAGAGCGTGTTGCGAAGGTTGAAGATGTTGTGGCGATTGGCGACACGATTACCGTGAAGGTAACGGAGATCGACCAGCAGGGCCGTGTCAACCTGTCACGCAAAGCTGTGCTGACTTCAGAGAGCGGAGCGAAGGCGTAAGAAGTATTACGCTGCCGCTTCACCGCTATTTTAACTATAGATAAGAAGAGACAGAAGCAGTACAGTTCTGGCTCTTTTTTTTGGAAAAGTATACGCTGCGGTACCATCCTGACTGACGGTTATACCTTATCCGCTTGAAGGCGGCATCGATGCAGTATGCATAATTTGCCCTCTGCATACATAGGCTGGGACAAAGCGTCTCCGCACGGCTTGACCCTGGTGCGGAGACGGAACAGACCGTTTGTGCCGGGGAGGTAAAACGTCATGAAGACGGACAAGGCGGCGCTCGTGCTGGCTTGCATCGCAGTAGTAATTGGAATCGGCAGTACGAACGGACCCGTGAAAGAGATGATTGCCGGGCTTAAGCCTCAGGCGGATGCAGCCGTGATGAGCTATGCACTGAATCAGAGAGAGGATGATCTGCGCACGCAGATTACCCGCCGGGCCGAGGCGCTGAATGCGCAGCCTGTGAATGCTGTTGTTGACCGGGTATGGAAAGCCATACCGGGGTATAACGGGCTGGAGGTCGATGTGGAGGCAACCTACCGGAGCGCACTTTTACGTGGACCCGAAGCAAGCCTCAAACTGATGTACCGCCAGCTTAAGCCTAAGGTATCACTTGATGATCTGGGGGCGCAGCCGATCTACCGGGGGAATCCGGCGAAGCCGATGGTCTCGCTGATGATTAATGTGGCTTGGGGGAATGAGTATATCCGTCCGATGCTGGACATTCTGGATGCGGAGAAGGTGAAGGTCACCTTTTTTCTGGACGGAAGCTGGTTAAGCCGCAACAAGGAGCTTGCAGCTGAGATGCTGAAGCGCGGGCATGAGATAGAGAACCATGCGTATACGCACCCTAAGATGAGTATTCTCAGCCGGACGCGTGCCACTGCCGAGATTGAGAAGACGCAGAAGCTGCTGAAGGAAAGCCTGGGTGTGACGAATAAGTGGTTTGCTCCGCCGTCAGGAGACTTTAACCAGCAGACGGTGGAGATCGCCGCCTCACTGGGGCTGAAGACGGTATTGTGGACGCTGGATACAGTCGATTGGCGCAATCCGTCCCCGGAATCGGTGGTTGCCAAGATCAGCAGCCGGGTAGAGCCGGGAACTCTGATTCTGATGCATCCGACGGCGTCCTCTTCGCAAGCGCTTAGGGGGATGATCCGGGGGATCAGAGCCAAGGGCCTGCAGTTGGGAACCGTCAGTCAGACGCTCTCTCCTGAGCGTATCATACCGCCGGAAGTTGAGTGAACGCCTTATTTCTGATAGGATAAAAGGCGCGAATAACAAATACAGACAGAACCAGGGGCTGTGCCAGGAGGATTACACATTGGACAAAATATTATTATCGAACGGACTCCGGGTGGTGACCGAGAAGATCCCGACCGGCCGGTCCGTATCTTTCGGAATCTGGGTCAAGACGGGCTCCCGCAATGAGAACCCGCTGAACAACGGGATTTCCCATTTCATCGAGCATATGCTCTTTAAGGGAACTGACCGCTATAGCGCCAAGGATATTGCCGAACAGTTCGATGCCATTGGCGGTAACGTCAATGCGTTTACCTCGAAGGAATATACATGCTTTTATGCGAAGGTGCTGGATGAGCATCTGCCGATAGCCGTGGATGTGCTGGCAGATATGTTCTTCCGCTCACGGATGGATGCCGAAGAGCTGGCTAAGGAGAAGAACGTAATCCTGGAGGAAATCGCCATGTGCGAAGATACCCCGGACGATCTTGTCCATGAGCTGATGTGTGCTGCCGCCTACGGCGAGCACCCGCTGGCCTATACAATCCTCGGGCTCAAGGAACGCCTGCTGGAGATGACGCCGGATGATCTCCGTGCTTACATGAAGGAGCAGTACACCATTGAGAATACAGTCATAAGCGTAGCCGGTAATATTAATGACGGGCTGATCCCGCTGCTGGAGCAGCATTTCGGTTCCTTCACGAATCATGGGGAGTCGCCGGTGCTGACTGAGCCTGCATATCATGGGGAACTGGTATTCCACAAAAAGAAAACCGAGCAGAATCACATCTGCATCTCCCTGCCGGGTGTCCGCAGCGGCGGGCCGCTGCAATATCCGATGGCGCTCCTTAACAATGCGTTCGGCGGCGGCATGAGCTCCCGGCTGTTCCAGGAGATCCGTGAGAAGCGCGGTCTGGCTTATTCCGTCTTCTCGTACCACAGTGCCCAGGCTGACAGCGGCTTGTTCACGGTCTATGCCGGGACAGCACCGAAGCAGACCAAGGAAGTAACTGAGCTTATTAAAGAGATGCTGCGTGATCTGGCTGTGAACGGCCTGAGTGAAGACGAACTGCGTAAAGGCAAAGAGCAGCTTAAGGGGAGCCTGATTCTCAGTCTGGAGAGTACGGGCAGCCGGATGAACCGGATGGGCAAAAATGAGCTGATGCTCGGCCGTCAGGATACGCTGGATGAAATGATAGCCAAAATTGGAGCTGTAACCATGGAAGATATCGATGCTCTGCTGGACTTTATGTTCGCACAGCCGTTGTCTTTGGCAATGGTTGGTTCCACAGATAAAGCGATAGCCAATGTTAGGAGAGATGATCTTGCCTCATTACGTACAAATTAACAAACTACCAGGGAATGAGGATGTCCTGCTGCCCTGCAAAATGTCCGAACAGGCCTCGGGGTATGACCTGTATGCCGCTGTAGGAGAGCCTGTGGTGCTTGCTCCGGGCGAGCGGACGCTAATCCCCACGGGTATATCACTGGCTATGCCAGGCGGGCTGGAGGCGCAGATCCGTCCGCGCAGCGGGCTGGCCCTGAAGCATGGCATCACCTGCCTGAACACACCGGGCACCATCGATGCGGATTACCGGGGTGAAATAAAGGTACTGCTGATCAATCTGGGTCAGGAGCCGTTTGCAATTGCCCGCAACGAGCGGATCGCCCAGATGGTATTCCAGGCTGTGCCGGAAGTGACTCTGGTGGAAGTGGATGAGCTGTCTGACACGGTGCGCGGAGCCGGCGGCTTCGGGCATACCGGCAAATAGCATACGGGAATCCTATTTGTGAATTTAATAAAAGCTTGCGGATCACGCGCCTTCGGGTGTGCGGCTGCAGGCTTTTTTTGTCGTGAAACGGGAATTCCTCTCCGCTCTTCACCCATCGGCGGCTTCCGGCATAAGATGCTCTATAGTCGAATGTGGTTGTGGAAAGGAGCGTCATCCCTATGCTTACTGGCATCAGGATCGTGTTCCTGGGCGGGGACGCGAGACAAATTGAAGTGATTCGGAAATGTGTGGAATTGGATGCGGCCGTAAGCGTTGCCGGATTCGATACATGGGATGCCCCATGCCCGGGGGTAAGCCTGGAACTGTTGTCGCCCGAGCTGCTAGGTGAAGCGGATGTACTGGTGCTGCCGGCGGTCGGCTGCGATGATGAGGGTTACATTAACGCGCTGTATTCTTCGGAACGCCTTCAGCTGCGGGAGGAGCATGTAGCGGCTCTGCCGTCCCGGGCATTGGTGTACACCGGCATGGCTAAAAGCTATTTGCGCAGCCTGTGTGCCGGACATTCGCTGAAGCTGGTGGAACTGCTGAACAGGGACGATGTGGCGATCTATAACTCTATTCCGACAGCGGAGGGAGCTTTGGTGATGGCCGTACAGAACACGGACTTTACCATACACGGCTCCACATCGATGGTGCTGGGAATGGGCCGGACCGGGTTCACCATGGCCAGAACGCTCCAGGGAATGGGAGCAACGGTCAAAGTAGGCGTCAGGAAGCAGGAGCACTTTGCAAGAGCGGCGGAAATGGGCTGGAAGCCTTTTATGACAGAGGATTTGCTGCTGCATGCACCAGAGGCGGATCTGATCTTCAACACCATACCCGCTATGATTATCAACGCTCAGGTCCTGTCCCGGCTTCAGCCGCACTGCGTGATCATTGATTTGGCGTCCGCACCGGGCGGATGCGACTTCCCTTATGCCGAGAAGCGCGGGATCAAGGCGATGCTGGCACCGGGCCTGCCCGGGATTGTTGCCCCCAAGAGCGCCGGAATCATTATGGCAGGTGCACTGGTACAGTCGATATCGGACGAGACTTTAATCAGGGGGGATGAATGAATGGATTGGCACGGAAAAACAGTAGGTTATGCCATTACCGGCTCACACTGCACCTTCGCTGAGGTGATGCCGCAGATTCAGCGGTTCATGGATGGAGGGGCGAATGTGGTGCCGATTGTATCTGCTTCGGTACTGAATACCGATACCCGCTTTGGAACCTCGGAAAATTGGCTAAAACAGTTGAAAGATATAACAGGGAATGATATCATTTCTACAATTGTTGAAGCGGAGCCGCTGGGTCCTTCCAAGCTGCTGGATGTGCTGACGATTGCTCCCTGCACAGGGAACACAACAAGCAAGCTGGCGAACGCGATGACGGACAGTCCGGTGCTGATGGCAGCCAAATCGCAGATGCGCAACGGGCGTCCGCTGGTGCTGGCGATCTCGACGAATGACGGACTTGGGCTTAACGCCGCGAATATTGCGAAGCTCCTGGTAGCCAAACATATTTATTTCGTCCCGTTCGGACAGGATAATCCGGAGGGTAAGCCAAATTCGCTGGTGGCGCAGATGGATCTTATTCCTGAAGCCTGTTACGCCGCCCTGCAGGGTCACCAGTTACAGCCTATGTTAGTACAACGAATTCATTCTGCATAGCTTATATAAACAGCACAGGATTGTCCCGGAAGAGCGAATTTTAGCTGACGGACCCATAAGCTTCATTTCTGCCGTCCTCATCCCGGGGGCGGCACAAACAATTTTACGCTATAATAAGAGTCAGGTTATCGCGGCTACGAACACTTTTGCCTCGCGGGGTGATTTATTTCACGTAAAGTTCAGTAGTTCTGCTGAGAGAAGTAATGGAGGAATTATACATGGGTATTTTGGTGCAAAAATTCGGCGGAACCTCACTCTCCACACCAGTGGCCAGAGAACACGTAATCCGTCATGTCAAACGGGAGCTGGCCAGCGGGTTCAGCCTGGTGGTTGTAGTCTCGGCTATGGGCCGCAAGGGGGAACCCTATGCTACCGATACACTGCTTGATCTGGCGGTTCAGAGCGGGAATTCATTGCCGGACCGGGAACGGGATCTGCTGATGTGCTGCGGGGAGATCATCTCGGCGGCCAATCTGTGCGGTCTGCTGGAGCAGGAGGGCATTCGTTCGACGGTGCTGACAGGGGCGCAAGCCGGATTCCTGACCGACAACAGCTATGGTAATGCCAGAATCCTGGATGTGCGGACAGAACGCATTCTACGGGAACTGCGTGAGCATAAAGTAGTAATAGTAACCGGTTTCCAGGGCCAGACTGAAGCGGGTGATTTCACCACGCTGGGCCGCGGAGGAAGCGACACCTCAGCCACAGCCCTTGGGGCCGCATTGCGTGCGGATATGGTAGACATCTATACGGATGTGGACGGAATACTCACTGCTGATCCGCGGATTGTGGAAGATGCAAGACAGCTTACTTATGTCAGCTACACCGAGATTTGTAACATGGCGTATCAGGGAGCCAAGGTTATTCATCCGCGGGCTGTGGAGATTGCCATGCAGGCCCAGATTCCGGTGCGTGTACGCTCGACCTTCTCCGAAGCGGAAGGGACGCTTGTGACCCATCCCGAGGGCTTCAGCGATGTGTCCCATGGAGTCGTAGACCGGTTCGTCACAGGTGTTGCCTATGTCAGCAATATTACGCAGATCTCGGTGGAATGTCCGGAGGGCAACGGAACGGGCGTGCAGTTGCAGATTTTCAAGAGTATGGCCGATAACGGAATCAGCGTGGACTTCATCAATGTGACGCCGACCGAGGCTGTATATACGGTGTTCGATGACAAATCAGAGCAGGCGATTGCCGCGCTGCAAGAACTGGGTCTGCGTCCCAAGAGCTTGTCCGGCTGTGCCAAGGTCTCCGTCATCGGCGGAGGCATCAACGGTGTTCCGGGAATCATGGCGCATATCGTCGAAGCGCTCAGCTCGCAGAACATCCAGATTCTGCAGTCTGCCGATTCCAACACAACCATCTGGGTTCTCGTGAAAAAAGAAGATATGGTGCAGTCGGTTCGCGCCCTGCATGCCAAGTTTGAATTGCACCGCTGACAAGGAGGAATTCAAAGTGGATTTCGGAAGACTGATCACCGCAATGGTAACCCCGTTTGACGGGGAAGGAGAAATCAACTGGGAAGCAACTTCAAGGCTGGTCGATTACCTGATCGAGGAACAAAAGTCCGCTGCGCTAGTAGTTTGCGGAACAACCGGTGAATCGCCGACCTTAACCGATAAGGAGAAGCTGAAGCTGTTCTCCTACGTGAAGCAGCAAGCAGGCGGACGCTGTAAAATTATTGCCGGTACCGGCAGCAACAGTACCAGACATTCCATAGAGCTCACTAAGGAAGCCGAAAAAATCGGCGTGGACGGTGTGCTTCTGGTCGTCCCTTATTACAATAAACCGAATCAGGAAGGGCTCTACCAGCATTTCTCTGCCATTGCTGCCGCGACTTCACTGCCCTGCATCTTGTACAATGTGCCGGGACGAACGACAGTAAGCATGAGTGTAGCTACCACCCTGCGTCTGGCGGAGATTCCTAATATTGTGGCCACGAAGGAATGTGCTTCGGTAGACCAGATTACTTGGATTGCCTCGGCTTGTCCTAAAGACTTCCATGTTTACACCGGAGATGATTCCGCCGGCCTCGCGACGCTTGCTGTGGGGGGCCACGGTATCATCAGTGTGGCCAGCCATGTTGTGGGAGCACAGATGTCGGAGATGATCGAGGCCTTTAACTCCGGCGATGTCCGACGTGCAGGCGAGCTTCACCGGCAGCTGTTTCCGGTCTTCAAGGGAATGTTCGAGTGTCCGCAGCCGCTGCCCAATCCCTCAGCCGTGAAGTACGCGCTGGGGCTGCGCGGGATGGATGTCGGCTCGGTCCGTCTGCCGCTGGTTTCGCCGACGGAAGAAGAGGCGGCTTTCATTGCTTCACTCCTAAGATAAGATAGACCAGGATCTTCTTATACAATTTAACATGTGAAAAAGGAGCGATTCTCCATTATTGGAGGACCGCTCCTTTTATTTCTCCTGCATTAACTCCATGTTAAAAAAGTCAGGCATTACTGCGTTTTTTTGCTTGTCTTTTCCTCAAATATTGGCGGTTTGTTAAGGAAACAATAGGACCAGGTACAGGGTGACTTGTCTTTTGCCAAAAAAATCATGTATAATGAACTTAAGTGACTTGGTGCGGTTAATTGAATATGCGGTAATCTTCCGGCAATGCGGATTTGTTGCATTGTAAGACAGGATAGGTCCTTGAATAAGTCTGTGCTAAATATGCCGGATTTACGCGCGAGGGGCGCGGTGGTGGAATTTTGAGGGCTTTTGCCCGCTTCAAGAGGATATTACTGCCCGGATTCGGGAGTTTAGACCTGCGCAAGTATACAGACTTACCGGGAATTCCTTGTCGAAATAAGGAGTTAACAGCAATTTGATGTATATTACAGCGCCGCTGAAATATTGAAGCTCATTGTTAACAAATAAAAAGTATGACGTCCAACATCATAGGAGGGTTAGATTCATTTGTCCAAAAAAAACAATAACAACAACGACAAACTGACGATATTCGCACTTGGCGGAGTCGGTGAAATTGGTAAGAACATGTACGTAGTTCAGTACGGCAACGACATTGTAGTCGTAGACGCCGGTCTGAAGTTCCCTGAAGAAGATATGCTGGGTATTGATATCGTAATACCGGATATCTCCTACCTCACTGAGAACCGTGACAAGGTAAGAGGGATTGTTCTTACCCACGGCCATGAGGATCACATTGGCGGATTGTCTTATGTGCTTAAGAACCTGAATGTTCCTGTATATGGAACAAGACTGACCCTGGGCCTTGTAGAGAACAAGCTCAAGGAAGCGAACCTGCTGGGTGAAACGAAGCGGATTCTGATTAACGAGGATTCCGAGGTTGAGCTGGGCACATCGCTTAAGGTAACGTTCTTCAGAACGAATCACAGTATTCCGGATTCAGTCGGGGTATGCATTGAGACACCAGAGGGCAACGTTGTCCACACCGGTGACTTCAAATTCGACCACACGCCAGTCAACGGTCAATTTGCCAATCTGCACCGCATGGCTGAGATCGGATCGAAGGGCGTTCTGGCCCTGCTGTCAGACAGCACCAATGCCGAGAAGCCGGGCTTCACGCCTTCGGAGAAGAATGTCGGCATCGTGCTGGAGGATATTTTCCGCAAAGCTGAACAGCGTGTGGTAGTGGCAACCTTTGCTTCCAACGTGCATCGTATTCAGCAGGTAGTGAACGCTTCTGAAGCAACCGGACGCAAAATCACCGTTATTGGACGAAGCATGGTTAACGTAGTATCCATTGCTTCCGAGCTTGGTTATCTGCATATCCCTGACGGCATGCTCATTGAGCCTGAAGAGATGAACAGAATGGCAGGCAACCGTGTAGTAGTATTATGTACAGGCAGCCAAGGTGAGCCGATGTCGGCACTGACACGCATGGCGCGTTCCAGCCACCGCAAGGTAGATATTATGCCGGGCGACACTGTTATTATTGCAGCTACACCAGTACCGGGGAATGAGAAATATGTAGGCCGTACCATTGATGAATTGTTCCGTCTGGGTGCCAATGTTATTTACAGCGGCTCCAACTCCGGCGTTCACGTATCCGGTCACGGCAGCCAGGAAGAGCTGAAGCTGATGCTCAACCTGATGAAGCCGAAATACTTCATGCCTATCCACGGTGAATACCGGATGCAGCGCAAGCATGCACTTCTGGCGGAGTCTGTTGGTGTAGAGCCAAGCAATATCTTCATCACCGAGCTGGGTGAAGTGATTGAGATCTCCGGAGGAGCTGCTCGCAGAGCGGGTAAAGTAACTGCCGGTAACGTACTGATCGACGGACTGGGTGTCGGCGATGTAGGTAACATTGTACTGCGTGACCGTAAGCTGTTGTCGCAGGATGGTATTCTGGTGGTAGTGGTTACCCTCAGCAAGCAGAACGGAGCAATTGTCTCCGGTCCTGACATCATCTCACGCGGATTCGTGTATGTGCGGGAATCAGAAGGTCTCCTGGATGAAGCGAACCGCATTGTCTCGGGAACGCTGCAGCGTCTGATGAGTGAGAAGGTCAATGAATGGGCTTCCCTGAAGACCAGTGTCAAAGACTCGCTCGGCCGTTTCCTCTACGAGCAGACCCGCCGCAGACCGATGATCCTGCCGATTATTATGGAAGTATAAGAGAAGCATTCCTTAACAATATAGCTTTGGCAATAGCCTCTTTTCCCGGAAATATTGGACGGTTTCCAGGGGGAAGGGGCTTTTTTATGTTTTTTTCGCTGCACAAAACAACATTTGGGCAACCTGACCGTTATACAGGCAAGGAGGTGCAGCATGGAGCCAAGAGACATGGAGAAGGTGCTCCAACCCAAAATGGCGGAGGTCCGCCGCTACTTGATCCGCCTCGGCGCCGGGGCCTCAGATGCAGAAGATATTGTGCAGGATACGTTGTACAAGGCGTTGCTGTATCTGGATGCAATCGATGAGCGCAAATTCAGCGCCTGGTTGTACAAGGTCGCAATTAACCGGTATTTTGACCATTGCCGCAGTCAGAAGAGATATCAGTATAGCGGCGAGGAAGTGGAGGAACATCCAGCCCGTGAGCAGGAGCTGCCGGAAGCGGTGCTGCTGCGCAGGGAACGGAAGGAAGAGATGGAGGGAGTATTGGCGCGGCTCCATCCGGTGAATAAGCAGCTGATTCTGCTGAAATATGAAATGGAGCTATCCTACAAGGAGATCTCCGCTATGCTCGGCATTTCTGAAGGAAGAGTGAAAGCTACGCTCTACCGGGCCAGACAGCAATTTCAACAATTATACGGAGGTGAGGGCGAATGACAGCCCCATGGGAAGAAGCAGAGGACCAGAATATTATCCAGACCTTGAAGAAGACCAAACGTAAGAGCCTGATACGCAGTATTCTGATTTCAGTTGTGGTCAGTGCGGTAGTATTAATCGCTGTGTTCATTGGCGCGGCACAGCTCGTAAACCAGCTCTCCAACAATACGTTGTACAGCGAGCAGCAGTATATGAGAATTAGCAGCCCTAATGAATTCGATTCAGGTTTTAAGGACAACAGGGGCTTTTTATCAGGAGTCCTTGAACTTCAAACCTACAAAATCGTCGATGATGTGCCTGTTCCCTGGAAGAACAGATGGCTCAATTACAACGCCTGGTGGTTCCCGTTCACCACAGGTGCTTATGGAGGCTCTAATAATCTAACCGTACAGGATGCCAAGATGAAGCAGGAAGGCTATGAGTATTACCGGGCGTATAATTCTGAAAATGGTCAAAGAGAGATGGCCTTCTATATCCCGGGAGTGGATTACAACGAAAAAATCATCAATGATCTTCCTGAGCTGGACAAGATGAACGAAGAGAAGCGGGTGGAGCTGGGCGTATCTTTTGACAAGGATTATTCGTTCGATGAGGTGAAAAGGCTGCTGCCCGCAGGCGCAAAGCCCGTCTGGTACTGGGTTGATACGTATGATGACCGTGAGGGGTTCAGCTTCAAGCCGTATCCAAATGAGAATGATCCCGCTAAAATGAACTATCCGACCCCGATGAGTGCGAATTACGGAGTTTACGGTTTCGGCGTCCAGCCGGACTGGGATCAGGCGGACCCCGAGGATTTCATCGGAGCCATAACCATTGGTAAGGACAAAAGGGACAAATATCACAGCGAGTACGAACGGATATACAACTATTTGAAAAAGGACAAAGCGGCGCCGGAAGCCGGTGATGTCCGGATATTGGGCGTAGTTGTGACCGGCACGGCTGGCAGCTTGAAAAGTCTGAAAGGCCAAGCTTATGTGCACGGAGCTGTACTGGGAGCAGTGGCGGACAAATACTAACCGGCAATAACGGCGGACGTTCTGAGGAGCGGCCGCTGTCTCTATGTGATAGTTCAAGTTAATGGTGTATAAGGGAGTCCCCCGGAATGTCATACTAACAGAAATCAGAATCCTGAAGCACACGGGTGTTGCAGGCAGAAGGGGAGCGCTGTGTACGATGGAAATTACAGAAGCTAGCAAGGCGGGTGGAGGGCGTAACGAAGAAATCCTGCCAGGGGAGATAAAGCCCGTAGTGAATGAGCCGGTTCCTCCAGGAATACCGGGACCTGTAGGGGTGCTTAAAGAATTGGGACAGACAGCGGTGCCGACAGGGGAGCCGGATATTTTTTGTATGACGATTATTGGACAGATTGAAGGTCATTTCGTCTTGCCGCCGCATAACAAGACCACGAAATACGAGCATATTATTCCCCAGCTTGTTGCCGCCGAACAGAATAAGACCATCAAGGGACTGCTGATTATTCTTAATACGGTTGGCGGGGATGTAGAGGCTGGCCTGGCTATAGCGGAGATGATTGCTTCCTTGTCGAAGCCTACGGTCACAGTTGTCATCGGCGGCGGCCACAGCATCGGCGTACCAATAGCAGTATCCTCGACGTATTCCATTATTGCAGAAAGTGCTACCATGACAATCCATCCGATCCGAATGAACGGCCTGGTGATCGGCGTGCCGCAGACCTTCGAGTACATGGAGCGGATGCAGGAGCGGATGGTGAAATTCGTAACCTCTCATTCCCGGATCACGGAATCACAGTTCAAGGATCTGATGTTCAAGACCGGAGAGCTTAACCGGGACATCGGTACCGCAGTGGGCGGTCAGGATGCCGTCAGATTCGGCCTGATGGATGAAGTGGGCGGGATCGGTGCCGCGTTGGCCCATCTGAACCGGATGATTGCCGCTGCTCCTTCTCAGACGAACGATATGCTTCCGCAAGGAGGGCTGACCCAATGACCTTTTATACCATTCTGCCGATGGAGCAGGTATTCGAGGGGGCGCTGAGTTATGCTTCTCCTGTGCAGGAGATCACGATTCAGGGCATGCTGATGCAGGTCGAAATGCTGGATGGAGGCCAGGCTAAGGTGGTCCGTCTGCTGCAGTGTCCGCTGGATAAATATCTGGATGCGGCCTTCTCCCCGGGTGCAATCGTTCAGCTGGACCGCTAAGTGCGAACAAACCCCCTAAAGATGCATATTCTGACAAAAGAGAACATAGGTACGCCACGCCATTATATGGTATAATGTTGACTCGGGGGTGGCTGGCGTGGCTAAACGGAGAAGAAAGAAGAAGAAAGCACTGCTGGGCAGTGTTTTAAAATATGAAATCTACGGAATTCTGCTGATTACGATTTCCGTCATTGCTTTGTCGGGGGAAGCGGCTGTCGGCCGCACGCTCTCAAGCATGGCGGGTTATTTGCTTGGCAGATTCTATTTTGTGCTGCCGCTGGCGGGCATCTTCTACGGCCTGATGGTAATGATTCACAGGAAATGGCCGTCCACCTGGAACAGCCGCTATACTGGCGGCCTGCTCCTGCTGTTGTCCATGTGCCTGATGAGTAGCATATCAGCTATGCAGCAGAAGCTGGGTCCGATTGGGATGCTGCATCCGGGCAATGTACTGTCTCAAATACATAATGATTTATCCGGCGCCCTCTCACCGGGCGCCGGCGACAGCAGCGTATACATGCTGGGCAAGGATATCAGCGGCGGGTACATCGGCGCGCTTGAATACGCTGCGCTTCTGTGGCTGTTCGGCAATCTGGGCGCTAAGCTGCTGATGATTGTATTGCTGGCGATCAGCTTCATGCTGATTACCAATCTTTCCTATGTAGAGCTGTTTACCTTACTCCGGGTAAGGGCCGTCAAGCTGATTGAAGGAATTAAGCTCCGGGCGGCTAACCGCCCGGCTGCTGTTCCGGTGGTGAACAACAGACCGGCCAGAGCCAGCAGAGTTACAACGCCGGAACCTGCGGATGATGACGATTACTTTGAAGAGGATGACGGATCGGGTCAGCAGCTGCCAAGACGCGGACAGTCGAAGCTGCTGGGCAGAATTACCGGCTGGTTCGGCGGGTCTGCCCGCCAGAACCAGCCGGAAGTCATGGATGATCTGGAGGAAGAGCTGCCGGATATTATAATTACTGATCCGCGCACAGGTCCGGTCATCTCCGGGATGACAGCAGCGGGAGGAGTTCCTCTGGAGGAGTATGGCGAGGAGGAATTCCCGGATGAGGAGCTTGAGCCTGTTACGCCAATCATCCGTGACTTCTTCGAGCATATCCGCTCTGAAGGGCTGAATGCTGAGGACCGGGAGGAATGGAGCGAATTCTCGCCAGCGGCGCGTGGCGGTGCTGTCACGGGCATGGGTGCTGGGGAGTTGACGAGAGCGGGAGCAGACCTGGCTTCGCCGGGGGAATCCGACGAAGATACACCGCCCGTGGAGTTGGACGGGCTGCTGGGAACGGCAGAGGAGGGGGAGATGGCTCCTGTTATACCGCCTCCACCTCCACCGAAGCCGTACAAACTGCCGTCCTTCCGTTTGCTGGCTAAGCCTAATAACGGGGCCAAGGCGGGCGATCAGAATGATTATATGCAGACGGCACGCAAGCTGGAGGCTACACTGGAGAGCTTCGGTGTAAGGGCGAAGGTGCTTGAAGTGGTTCGCGGACCTGCAGTGACCCGGTATGAGATTCAGCCGGATATCGGCGTGAAGGTCAGCCGGATTGTTAATCTTACCGATGACATCGCGCTGGCACTGGCTGCCAAGGATATCCGTATGGAAGCGCCGATTCCCGGCAAATCAGCCATCGGTATTGAAGTTCCGAATTCAGAAGTATCAGTCGTCACCATGCGGGAAGTGATGGAGACACAGATTTTCCAGGAGGCAGATTCGCGGCTATCCATTGCCTTCGGACGGGATATCTCCGGACAGACGATTATCGGCAATCTCGCCAAGATGCCCCATCTGCTGGTAGCGGGAGCTACCGGCTCCGGTAAATCGGTCTGCATCAACGGTATTATTACCAGCATTCTATATAAAGCTAAGCCGAATGAAGTGAAATTCCTTATGGTTGACCCCAAGATGGTCGAGCTGAATGTATATAACGGCATTCCGCATTTGCTGGCTCCTGTAGTTACAGACCCTAAGCGAGCGAGTCTGGCTTTGAAGAAGATTGTGGTGGAGATGGAGAAGCGGTATGAGCTGTTCTCCAAATCCGGCACACGTAATATGGAAGGCTATAACAACCTGATGAAGGATAATCCCGCAGCAGTATTGCCGTATATCGTTGTCATTGTGGACGAGCTTGCCGATCTGATGATGGTTGCGGCCAATGATGTGGAGGATGCCATCTGCCGTCTTGCCCAGATGGCGCGGGCAGCGGGAATTCATTTGATTATCGCCACGCAGCGTCCTTCGGTGGATGTTATCACCGGCCTGATCAAGGCGAATATTCCTTCGCGTATTGCCTTTGGCGTCTCCTCGAATGTGGACTCCCGGACCATTCTGGATATGCCGGGCGCCGAGAAGCTGCTCGGACGCGGCGATATGCTGTTCCTGCCGATGGGAGCTTCCAAGCCGATCCGCGTTCAGGGTGCTTTCATGAGCGATCAGGAAGTGGAGACGATTGTCCAGTATGTCAGCAGCCAGGGGGAAGCGAATTACGATGAGTCGCTTGTGCCGGAGGTGGACGACACCATGAGCGATGACCAGGAACCGCAGGATGAATTGTATGAACAAGCGGTTCAGATCGTACTGGAAGCCAAGCAAGCCTCTGTATCGCTGCTTCAGCGGCGTATGCGGGTGGGCTACACCCGCGCTGCACGCTTAATCGACTCCATGGAGGCCAGAGGGGTCATCGGCCCTTACGAGGGCAGCAAGCCGCGTGAGGTGCTGATGTCGCTGGAGCAGTATCAGCATGGTAGGCTGAGTTCTTAGACAAAGAGATGACCCAATACTTGGGCCATCTCTTTTTTTGATAGATAAGAATTTATATGTTTTGGGGTCCCCGCAAAGTACCTGAGTTATCATCGAAGCTAAATCCCCACTTTGTGGGGTTATTTTGCGAAAGATAAGTTATGCAATGAGCGGTTGAACTGCTATTTCTTCACCCGGGGTGCTGCAAGCAGAGCATTAACAATGTAATCCAGCTGTGCATTCAGGGAGTAGATATCATTATAGTAAGATAATCCGAAGTCGATATTCATCAACCGGCCTTCTTTGACTGCCGGAATGCTGTTCCAGAGCGGGTCCCCCGTCAGATCAGTCATCCCGTCATAGGAGGAACGGAAGATATAATCTCCACTGTAATCGGAAATGACTTCAAAGGATACTGACTCGCCGCCTACATCAGTCTTGCTGTCTATTTTTTGCTGAATCTTCTCCGGTGCTTTCATGCCAAGATATTCATATAAGACCTGCGAGCCCCGGCCATATTGTTTGCTCATAATTACTAGCATATTCCGCTCTTCACCGCCTTCCATGATGGAGATGGTTGAATCTAGAATTTCCGCCTCCCGCAGCTTCTGCTTGCTATTCTCTACTTTGGCATTGAAGTCGTTTAAGAGGCTGGTGGCCTCATTTTCCTTGTTAAGAGTGTGACCAATGAAGCTGACCCGCTCAGCAGTCGTCATTTTCTCATAAGGTACTAACACAGTGGGTGCAATGTCATGCAAGGCATTGTAGGTCTCCTCGGAAGGAACGATAATCAGATCGGGATCAAGCGATAAGACAGCTTCCGGGCTGGCCTCGAACCAACTTCCCAGCTTCTGTACATCCTTCAATTCGTTTTCGAAGGCAGCACCTTCATTAACACTAGATACACCTACGGGCTTAATGCCCAGCGCCAACACATCGCCCAGCAAGTACAGCACAACGACACGCTGAGGATCGGCGGGTACCTCGATATCTCCTTTTACCGTAGAGATTGTCCGGGTCTGTGCCTCGGCTGCAGTGTGGTCTGGAGAGGGTGTGGCGGGGGAGGTGGCTGCAGGAGAAGAAGCCGGCGAAGGGCTGGCATTACCCGCTGCGTTAGAACCGGTATTTCCTGAGGAACAGGCGCTTAACACTATGGTGAAGCATAACAACAAGGTTAACATTAGGGATGGCTTAGCCGTTCTGAACATGGATGACGCTCCTTTTAGATCATATTGATAATGATTATCATCATCAATATATCGGAGAGTACCTTCACGGGCAATGTCATTTGCAGACAGCGCAGATGGCATATCCCGCCACGGTGAAGCGGCCTGTACAGAATTTTTGTACCTCACTGGGGAGTTTCCGAAGTGCTTCTTGAACATTTTTCCAAAAGAATACGCATCCAGGTAGCCCACAGCAGCAGCAATATCATGCAGTGTGGCCTCTGTGTCCAGTAACAGCTCACGGGCCTTGTCCATGCGAATCTGAACCAGATATTGTGCAGGACTGGTCTGAAGCCGTATACGGAATAACCTCGATAACGTCCTCGGGCTGGTGCCCAAAGTACCGGCTAGTGTATCCAGGGTGAAGGGCTTGTTGTAAGAATCATGCATATAGCGTACAGCCTGGTCGAGCACATCTGTTCTAAGCGGGTGATGTTCCTGCACCTGCATTTGATGAAGCAGCTCATGGACCCACTGATAGAACAGGGCTTTGACATGCAGATGCTCCAGGGCGCGGCGTGTCTGCCAATCACCATACATCTGGTCTAGAATCTCATACAGCGGCAGGGGATGGGCAGGAGTAAAGTGATAGGTTCGGGTAAAAGGCTTGCTGCGTTCCAGAAGCGCTGTCAGGTTGCGCCGGGCAGGCAGGGTTAACGTTGAACGGTACATAATAAGGTAATAATCCAGAATTCCCTGGGTTTGCAGCAATTGGATAATAGCACCTTTGCCCCCGTGAAAGACACTTGCGCCGCTGATTTCATAGGGGTTGTCATCTATAAGCACACTTGCGCTGCCGCGGACGATATACAGGTATGTACTAGCCGGAAGGCGGTACTTCAGCGGAGGTTGTCCGGAAGTGAACGAGGCCTTGCGGATATCGATAACTTCTACAGCAGCATGGTTCCAAAGTACAATATGGTCCATAAAATCCATGTTTCTTCTCAACTCCTGTTGTTTCATAACCCAAGTATAGTTGATAATCGTTCTCAGTTGCAATGGATTTACGCTATCAAGCTTTTGCGGTCATGCATAGGAAGTCCTGCCAGTCGTCATAATAACTTTAGCCATTCATGCAGAACTTCCAAGAGAAAGGTAGAGCGAATCCTATGACAAAACATAAGCAGTGGATCATTGCAGCCGTTACCCTTGTCCTTGCAGCTGTACCGTTTGCCGGTGTAGTCTTCAAAGATCATGATTTGATCTATGCCAAGCCCTATGCAGCAGAACAGGTTGCCGCAGACATCCCTGATGAAGGGGAGGAGGCCATGCCCGTGTTCGGCACAACTCCGCTTAAGGTAGGTTCCTCCGGGCAGGATGTATATGAGCTGCAGGGACGACTGAAGCACCTGGGTTATTTTAACGGGAAGATTGACAGCCAGTTCGGGACCAAGACGAAGAATGCCGTGACCTGGTTCCAGTGGAAATTCGGCCTGAAATCCGACGGGGTGGTCGGGGCCAAGACGAAGCTTAAGCTATACAATGCGACTACAGCCTGGAAGCCGACAGCGCCCGAGACGTCTACCGCCCAGAAAAAAGCGCCCTCCGGCGCAGCTGCGTCCAAATCCAATACGGCTGAGCTGTCCTCCGGCAATACGATGGGCCTGTCCGAAAATGACCTCAAGATCATGGCTAATGCGGTTTACGGCGAGTCACGCGGGGAGCCTTTTGAAGGGCAGGTAGCCGTAGCAGCAGTTATTCTCAACCGTGTAAAATCCCCAAGCTTCCCGAATACGCCTTCGGGCGTCATTTTCCAGCCGGGAGCCTTCACTGCCGTAGCTGACGGACAGATCTATCTGGAGCCTAATGAACAGGCCCGGAAGGCCGTACAGCAGGCACTGAGTGGCTGGGACCCGTCGGGCGGCTGCATCTATTACTTCAATCCCAAGACGGCGACCTCCAAGTGGATTTGGTCCCGTCCGCAGGTGAAGACGATCGGCCAGCATATTTTCTGCATGTAGCTTACAGTGTCTGTATACAACCCTCCGTAAGAGCAACCGGTACGCTGTCCTCCGGTTGCTTCCTTACTTTGGAATGGTTTAGAATGGATAATACTTCATAAACTTGTTATAGAGCATCAATCCACGCTGCAAAGGAGTTTTGGACTTGACTAATAATGGATTTCAACATGGGCATGCCGCAGGCATGCGTATACATGTTCTGCCGACCAAGGCGTTCAAGACGTTCGCCATCTCACTGTATGCAGGCCTTCCGCTTGAAGAGAGTACAGTAACCTCTACCGCACTGGTTCCGTTTGTGCTCCGGCGGGGGACAGCGTCCTACCCGGAGACTACCCAATTCCGTGAGCGTCTGGAGGAGCTGTACGGTGCAGGCTTTGGCTTCGATATTTACAAACGCGGGGATTACCAGATTGTCCAGTTCCGGATGGATACGATCAATGATTCCTTTGTGCAGAGCAAGGAGAGCCTGCTTGGAGAATCCTTTGCTTTTCTGGGAGAGGTGTTGACCCGTCCCCTGCTTGAGAATGGAAGCTTCCGGGCTTCTTATGTAGCTACAGAACGCGAGACCATCCGCAAGAAGCTGGAATCCATTGTGAATGACAAAATCCGTTATGCGGCAGAACGCTGCATTGAGGAAATGTGCCGCAACGAGCCTTACCGTCTTCATCCCCTTGGCCAGCGGGCCGATCTGGATGCTATTACGCCTGAGACGCTGTACCAGAGCTATACCTCCTGGCTGAATGGCGCAACACTTGATCTGTATGTAGTGGGCGATACCACACCTGAGGAAGTCGAGAAGCTGGTGACCGCTCATTTCGGCCGGGCACATCACTCCGAAGCTGGAGACTACACCTCAGACTTCACCCCGGTAACGGTTACAGAAGTACGGACGGTGGAAGAGAAGCTGGATGTGAATCAAGGCAAGCTGAATATGGGGCTGCGGACTTCGATTACCTACAAGGATGACCGGTATGCTTCCGCGCTGATGTACAACGGTATCCTTGGCGGATACCCGCATTCCAAGCTGTTCGTCAACGTGCGTGAGAAGGAGAGTCTGGCATATTACGCCTCCTCCCGTTATGACGGGCATAAAGGCATCGGGACGATTCAATCGGGGATTGAGACCCAGAATTACGGCAAAGCCGTTGATATTATCCGCAAGCAGCTGGATGAGCTGAAGGCGGGCAATATCACTGACCTGGAGCTTAGCCAGACCAAGGCGATGATCCGCAACCTGCTGTCCGAGATTCAGGATTCGGCATTTGAGATGATCTCCTTTGATTTCAACCGCCAGTTATCAGGCAAAGACCGTTCTGCCCAAGAACTGATGGACCAGGTTGACGGCATGGGGGCGGCTGAAGTGAAAGCAGCGGCGGAGACTTTTGAGCTGGATACGATTTATTTCCTGACAGGGAAGGAGGAATAGGGATGGAAAAGCTCCATTACGAACGGCTTCAAGAAACACTTTATCATGAGGTTATGGATAACGGTCTTCAGGTGTATGTACTGCCGAAGCCGGCTTTTCTCAAAACCTACGCCACCTTTGCCACGAAATATGGATCAGTAGACAATCACTTCAAGGTGGCGGGCGGCGAGGAGACTACCGTGCCGGACGGCATTGCCCACTTCCTGGAGCATAAAATGTTCGAGGAGCCGGAAGGAGACATATTTGCTAACTTTGCATCCAATGGTGCATCTGCGAATGCCTTCACCAGCTTCGACCAGACGGTCTATCTTTTCTCGGCCACAGAGAATATTGAGCAGAATCTCAGTACCCTGGTTGATTTTGTGCAGCGTCCGTATTTCACAGATGAGAATGTGGAGAAGGAAAAGGGGATTATTGGGCAGGAAATTAACATGTATGCCGACAATCCCGACTGGCGCGTCTATTTTGGGCTTATTGAAGCGATGTATGCTACCCACCCGGTTCATATAGATATCGCTGGAACGATCGAATCGATCTCAACCATTACGAAGGAAACGCTGTACACCTGTTACAATTCCTTTTATCATCCCAGCAATATGCTGCTGTTCGTGGTCGGCGGGGTGGACCCTGAGCAGGTATTTGAACTGATCCGCAGCAATCAGCAGGGCAAGAGCTATGAGAAGCAGGGTGAAATTACACGCATCTTCGCGGAGGAGCCTGAGCAGGTAGCCTCGAAGCATGTGGAGAGCAGGCTTGCTGTCTCTATTCCCAAAATGATGTTCGGCTTCAAGGAAAAGGTGGATGGTCTCAGCGGTGAAGCGGCGGTGCGCCGTGACCTGACCACGAAGCTGATGCTGGATCTGCTGTTTGGCAGCAGTACAGCATTGTATCAGAAGCTCTACGACGAGGAACTGATCTCGGACAGCTTCGGCCATGAATTTAACAGCTCTGCGGAGTATGCATTCTCGGCAATCGGCGGCGATACCAAAGATCCGGGGCTGCTGCTTGAACGGATTAAGGAAGAAGTTGGACGTATTCTGGAGACGGGCTTCGCGGAGAAGGATTTCGAACGGGCCCGCAAAAAGAAAATCGGCGGCTTCCTGCGGATGCTGAATTCGCCGGAGAGCATTGCCCATGAGTTCACCCGTTACCAGTTCCGTGGAGGAGATCTGTTTGAAGTGCTTCCCCTGTATGAATCGATCACTCTGGATGAAGTGAATGACCGGCTACATGCCCATGTGGACTGGGAGCAGCTGGCCGTGTCGCTGGTGGTGAGTCCTTAATGATGTTACCGGGAGAGGACAGCAAACCGATTGGTGAAATGACAGTGCTCATTACCGGGGGCAGCGGGGGAATCGGCGGCGCGATCGCTGAGCGTTTTGCTTCGGTGGGAATGAACATTGTGATTCATTATATGAATTCGCATGAAGCGGCCAATGATGTGGCCCGGCGCTGTCTGGCGCTGGGGGCGAAGGTAATGACCGTAGCGGCGGACATGAAAGACCGCAGTCAGCTCGTACGCATGGCCGAAAGACTGGAGAGCAGCGGCATGATGCCGGATATCCTGGTCAATAATGCCGGAAAAGCACATTATGGCATGTTAGCCGATCTGACCGAGGAGGAATGGGACGATATCATGGCGGTAAATCTGAAGGGCACCTTTATGTGCAGCCAGATTTTCATGCCTTATATGGTCACGCAGCGTTACGGCCGGATTATTAATGTGTCCTCTGTGTGGGGGATCTCAGGCGCATCCTGTGAAGTGGCGTATTCGGCCAGCAAGGGCGGAGTGAATGCTTTTACCAAGGCGCTCGCCAAGGAGCTGGCCCCCTCGAAGGTCACTGTGAACGCAGTAGCGCCAGGAGCGGTGCACACGGCCATGCTGTCCAATCTGCAGGCGGATGAGCTGAAGATGCTGGAGGAGGAGATCCCTGCGGGGAGACTGGCTACCCCTGAAGATATATCCTCGCTTGTCTATTTTCTGGCGCTGCCTGAATCCGGCTATATTACGGGGCAGGTCATCAGTCCGAACGGCGGCTGGATTACTTAATATCCGGTATAATACCAGGAACCATGAGTCTGCTCTGGAGAAATGCTCCAGCATAAGAATTTCCGGCTTGAGACATATTATAACTGTTGCTTCTAAATCTCAATATCATTACAAACCTGAGGAGGATTTAAGATGTCAACAGATTCCGTAGTGAAGAACTTTGATACCTGGAAAAGCTTTTTGGGCGACCGGGTCATTCAGGCCGAAAAAATGGGGATGAGCGACGAGACCATCACCAAGCTTGCGTTCGAAATCGGGGAATTCCTCGACAAGAAGGTCGATCCGGGCAACTATTCCAACCGGGCCATCAAAGAGCTGTGGGATGTCGGAACGGATGATGAGAAGCATACCATTGCCGGACTCATGGTCAAACTGGCGAAGAAAAACGCATAGGTACGCGGAAGAAGCTCCCCTTGAGGGAGCTTTTCTGCAATTATTACAATCGTGTCCTTGCCTTTCAATTTTTTTTTCTATATCATTAACATGACCCGTGTGTCTGAAACAACATGCAGGGAAAAGGAATCTATGAGGTGCGCACAAGTGGAATATAAACAATGGTATATGGAGTATAAGATACATAAGAACAGACCCGGTCTGTTAGGCGACATCGCTTCTATGCTGGGGATGCTGGAAGTCAATATTCTGACGATTAACGGTGTGGAAGGCAAGACGCGCGGTATGCTGCTGGAAACCAGCGACGATGAGAAGATTATGCTGATGGGCGAGATGCTCAAGAAAGTTGATAATATAACGGTTACGGCGCTCCGTACACCGCGGCTTGTCGACCGGCTGGCCGTCCGGCATGGACGGTATATTGACCGTGACTCGGATGACCGCAAGACCTTCCGGTTCACCCGGGATGAGCTTGGACTGCTGGTCGATTTCCTCGGTGAGGTGTTTAAAAAAGAAGGCAATCAGGTAATAGGACTACGTGGCATGCCGCGGGTAGGCAAGACGGAATCGATCATTGCCGGCAGCGTCTGTGCGATGAAGCGCTGGACGTTTGTCTCCTCTACGCTGCTGCGCCAGACCGTCCGCAGCCAGCTCGCCGAAGACGAGATGAATCCGCATAATGTATTTATCATTGACGGGATCGTCAGCACCATCCGCTCGAACGAGAAGCATTACAACCTGCTGCAGAATGTCATGGGTATGGCAAGCACCAAGGTGATTGAGCATCCTGATATTTTTGTGCGGGAGTCCGAATTCACCTTCGATGACTTCGATATTATTATTGAGCTGCGCAATTCACCGAACGAAGAGATATTGTACGAGTCGTTTACGACAAGCTACAGTGAAGATCTTTAATATATTTCATTCAGAGCATTGCTCACACAACATTCAGGAGGTGATGGTATGTCGGAACTGGGCCGGCATTTGAAGGAGGCTCGTCTGCAAAAGGGGATGAGTCTTGATGATGTCCAGGAAGTAACAAAGATCCGTAAAAAATATTTGGAAGCCATCGAAGCAGGGGATTATAAAGTGCTTCCGGGCAGTTTTTATGTCCGGGCCTTTATTAAAACCTATGCCGAGGCAGTTGGGGTTAACCCGGATGAGCTGATGGAGGAGCATGGCAATGTGCCTGCCGCTCCCGTCGATACCACCATGGAAACCGTGATTCAGAAGCGGAGCCGCAAGCCTGAAACGGAGCGTAATGCCAAGTGGCTGCCGACTTTGCTGATGTGGACCTTCCCGGTGCTGATCCTGGTGGTCATCTACCTGTATGCCTCTTCCACGATGAGTAATGATGCAGGGCCGAAGAAAGCAGATAACGCAAGCCTGACTGACGCAACGCAAGATCCGGCCAAGGTGAAGCCCTCACCTACGGCCGCTGGCGGGGGAGCAGTGCCTTCAGCGACAGCGGGGGCGGCAGCTACGCCTGAGGCAGGAGCCACGGCTACTACTGCGCCTTCTACAACTCCAGAGCCGTCTCCATCGGCTTCTCCGGGGGCTGTCACCGTTACTCAGGACCGTAAATCGGGCAAGACGACCATTTACAAGGTCTCTGCACCTGCCGGAACCCCGGTTCAGGTACAGATTGCCGCTACCGGAGTCAGCTGGCTTGAAGTGTACAAGGGCGAGAACTCCAAGGGGGAGAAGCTCAGCTTCGGGAACACCAAGGCCGGCGAGAATCTGAGCTTTACGCTGGACAGCGGCGGAATGTATATCAAATCGGGATATTCACCGGCTACGGCAATTTCGGTCAACGGACAGGCTATCACCGACGGCAAAACCTCCTCGCGTTTGCTGCTTGAACTGGACAGCGGGACGGACGGCGCTACTGGCGAGAGTACTACGGGAGAATAGTAGACCCGATGTATAGTCTTTGGCGGAATGGAGAACCTAGAAGTGTTTAACAGTTCTCTCGCCAAAGTGAGGTGTATTCTCTCATGACCGTCAGCTGGATTGTAACAGGGCTTGGTATTATCGTCAGTCTCCTGGGGTATTATTTGACACCGGGCGCCTGGGGATATGGTATTCTGGGCTTTGGACTGGCACATGTTCTGCTGGGGATTCTGGATATGTTCCGGGCTCCTGCACGCAGCAGATAATAATTAGATGTGAGCGTCTCCCGGACGGGTTCCGGGAGGCGTGTTTTTAGGTGCAAATATAAGAATTTATATGTTCACGCTATAAATTATCCTTCTATTTCTCGCTGAAACGGTACCGTCCTTACAAAGGACGGAATGCTGTTTCCACTTGACTCTTTTCCAGTATTAGACTTAAGAGCCCCTATCTCATATAATAGGAACAGACTAATTGTAACTAAAGGATGTGGAACCATGAGTTCAGAAAGTTCGTTTGATATCGTATCCAAGATGGATATGCAGGAGCTGACCAATGCGGTTCATCAGACCGAGAAGGAAATCGATAACCGGTTTGATTTCAAGAACAGCAAGAGCAGCCTGAAGCTGGAGAAGGATGCGCTTGTCATCGCCTCAGAGGATGAATACAAGCTGAATGCAGTGATTGATATCCTCCAGACCAAGATGGTGAAGCGGGGAATCACGCTAAAGAATATGGATTTCGGCAAAGTGGAGCCGGCTTCATTAGGCACGGTGCGCCAGCGGCTGGGACTGCGGCAAGGGATAGACCAGGAGAACGCGAAGAAGATCAATATTCTGATCCGCGATTCCAAGCTGAAGGTTAAGAGCACGATTCAGGGTGATCAGATCCGTGTGACCGGTAAAAGCCGCGACGACCTCCAGCAGATTATTCAGCTTTTACGCAAGGCTGATTTGCCGCTTGATTTGCAGTTTAACAATTTAAAGTAAGATCATGTGCCCCGCAGTGTATACTTACCTTACTTGCGGGGTGCTTCATGTTTTTTTGACACTTATTTATGGCTATAATATACTAGCTAAGCAGTTTTGAAGAAATTGCTGGAATACTGGATTCGTATGGACTAGGGGAGGAACCTTCAGTGAATTTACCCAACCGTATCACATTAGCGCGTATTTGCCTTATCCCAATCATGATGTTTTTTCTGCTGGTGGACTTCAGCTTCTATCCGGAACCGATACATTGGGGCTCCTTTCAGCTTTCAATTAATCATTTGGTCGCGGCGGTTATTTTTCTGCTGGCAGCCAGTACCGATGGAATTGACGGTTACATAGCCAGAAAATATAACATGGTCACCAATCTGGGCAAGCTGCTCGATCCCTTAGCGGATAAGCTGCTGGTCTCAGCCGTACTGATCTCATTGGTTGAGCTGGGAAGATGCGATTCCTGGATTGCCATTGTCATCATCAGCCGTGAGTTTGCCGTGACCGGACTGCGCCAGGTGGCATTGCTGGAAGGGAAGGTAGTGGCTGCAAGCAAATGGGGCAAGGTAAAAACAGTGATTCAGATTGTTGCCATTTCCCTGCTGCTGCTTAACAACTTCCCGTTCCAGTTCGTCAGCATCCCTGTGGATGATATTGCCATCTGGGCAGCAGCCATCATTACCATTTACTCGGGTATTGATTATTTCGTGAAGAATAAGGAACTGCTGGATTTGAACAAAGCCTGAGACGCTGGAACAGGCTGAACCTTGCAGGATACCTACAATCAGGAGGAGAACGTCAGCTATGAAAGCAGAGATTATTGCCGTTGGAACAGAACTTTTACTTGGACAAATCGTGAACAGCAATGCCCAGTTTCTTTCAGTAGAGCTGGCTGCATTAGGCATTGACGTTTATTTTCAGACCGTTGTGGGAGATAACAAAAGCCGCCTGCTGGAAGCGATCCGGATTGCTCAGAGCCGGGCGGATGTTATATTGTTCACCGGCGGCATCGGTCCGACCGAGGATGATCTGACCAAGGATGCGCTGGCTGCGGCGCTTGGCCGGACCCTGCACATCGACCAGCTGGCCATGGATCATGTGCAGCGCTTCTTCGATGACCGCAAGATTGTAATGACTGAGAATAACCGCAAGCAGGCGCTTGTCATTGAAGGGACGACTCCTCTGTCCAATGATACCGGCCTTGCGGTAGGGATTGCTTTTGCAGAAGAGGACAAATATTATATCGTACTGCCGGGCCCGCCCCGGGAGATGAAGCCGATGTTCACGGATAAGGCCAAGCCATGGCTGCAGCAGCATGCACTTACGAGTGAAATGCCCCTCTACTCGAAGATGCTGAAGTTCGCCGGGATTGGCGAGTCGCTGCTGGAGGACAAGCTGATTGATCTGATCCGCAGCCAGAGCGATCCTACGATTGCCCCGTATGCCAAGGAAGGCGAAGTGACCGTGCGCATCTCTACCAAGGCTCCGTCCGAGCGGGAAGCTATGGTCAAGCTCGATGCTCTGGAGAAGACGATAGCGGATATTCTGCCGGAGAACCTGTATGCCAACATTGATGTGCCGCTGGAGCAGCTGATTGTGGACTGGATGGCGGATGCGGGACTCACTCTGAGTGCTGCCGAGAGCTGTACGGGCGGGCTGCTGATGGAGAGCATTACGAATATCCCGGGCAGCGCCTCCATGTTTGCCGGGGGCATCGTCTGTTATTCCAATGATATTAAGAAAAAACTGCTGAATGTGCCCGCTGCTATGCTTGAAGGCCCGGATGCCCCGGGAGCGGTGAGCCGCGAGGTTGCCGAGGTGCTGGCTGAGCAGGTGCGTATGATCGGCGACACGGACTTCGGCTTATCGGTTACCGGTGTAGCCGGACCGGGATATTCGGAGCGCAAGCCTGTGGGTCTTGTGTTCGTAGGACTGGCTGAGCGGGGCTGCAAGACAGAGGTATATGAGCTGAATCTGAAGGGTACCCGTGACAACATCCGCCTGCGGACCGTCAAGGCACTGCTGTACCGCCTGTGGCGGAGGCTGGAAGAACGCAAGGTGGCGACTCCGCTGGAAGGCTCGGCCTTGCAATAACGCTTCAGGGCGGTATATAATTTATACATGCGGAAGAACCGTGGCTTGAGCAATCATGCTGCGGTTTTTTGTTTTATATCAGGTATAACAAATTATCCTATGATTGTTCCTGTTAACGTAAGAAGCGGAAGAGAAGCTGCCTGCTAAGTCCTTGCATCCGGAAGGAGGTTAGTCTCTTACAATTAAAGGGAGTATTATCCCTGGGAGCAAAAAAAACGAATGTATGTTCTAAAAAAGACTTGGCAAGACCTTCAAAACACGTTATGATAATACTATAAACAGTGAAGGAAGTGGTCTGATTGTCAGATCGTCGTGCAGCGCTTGATATGGCGCTTCGTCAGATAGAGAAACAATTCGGTAAAGGTTCGGTAATGAAACTGGGAGAATCCACTCACATGAAAGTGGAAGTTGTACCTAGCGGATCTTTGGCACTTGATATTGCACTAGGTATTGGCGGACTTCCCAAAGGACGTATTATTGAAGTATATGGACCGGAATCTTCCGGTAAGACAACGGTTGCACTTCATGCGATTGCTGAAGTACAGAAGCAGGGCGGACAAGCTGCCTTCATCGATGCCGAGCATGCACTTGATCCTAAGTATGCTAAGGCGCTTGGCGTTAACATTGATGAACTGCTGCTGTCCCAGCCTGATACAGGTGAACAGGCCCTGGAAATCGCTGAAGCGCTTGTACGCAGTGGAGCAGTAGACATCATCGTAGTTGACTCTGTAGCTGCATTGGTACCGAAGGCGGAAATTGAAGGCGATATGGGTGATTCCCACGTAGGCTTGCAGGCCCGTCTGATGTCTCAGGCATTGCGGAAGCTGTCAGGCGCCATCAACAAATCCAACACCATTGCGATCTTCATTAACCAGCTTCGTGAGAAGATCGGCGTAATGTTCGGTAACCCTGAGACCACTCCGGGTGGACGCGCTCTGAAGTTCTACTCCTCTGTCCGTCTGGATGTGCGCCGGGTAGAGAGCATCAAGATGGGTAACGATGTTGTGGGTAACCGCACGAAGATCAAGGTTGTGAAGAACAAGGTAGCGCCTCCGTTCAAGCAAGCGGATGTAGATATCATGTACGGCGAAGGAATCTCCAGAGAGGGAAGCCTTGTGGATATCGGTACAGAGATGGATATCGTTAACAAGAGCGGTGCCTGGTATTCCTATGAAGGCGAACGTCTGGGTCAAGGACGTGAGAATTCCAAGCAGTTCCTGAAGGAACATCAGGATATTGCTCTGCTGATCGAGAATAAGATCCGTGAGGCAAGTAATCTCACGACTCTGGTAGAGGCACCATCCGAAGCGGCTGTGGCTGCAGAGCAAGAGGAAGAAGAGAAGCTGTTGCTTGAGATTGAGTAATTAAGTACTCTACCCCTCTACTTCTAATTGAATAATGAAGTCAAGATGGATAGGCGCCCTGTGAAGATATAACAGGGTGCCTTTTCGCAAATATTTCAGCTTAAGTAGGTGATTGGCAGGATGGTTATACAATTGGATGAGGAATTCGAAGAACAGGATGAGCAGGTGCTGGCGGATTTCCCGGCAGACGAGGAGCTGGTAATTACACGGGTAGAGCGGCTCAAGAAGTCTAACTATCGTTATCTAATCCATTTCGGAGATTACAACATGACTGTTCATGAAGATGTCATGATTAAATACCGGATGATTACCGGGAGTACTTTTGTAAAAGCGGATCTGGAGGATATTGTTGCCGCAGATGAGCGCCAGCGGGCGTATGTCGAGGGGCTTAGGTATCTGGAGCGCAAGCCCAGAACGGGACAGGAGATGGCCCGCCGTTTAAGGGAGAAGGAAATAGGAGAGACTGTTATTGCCGAAGTTCTGCTCCGGCTGCAGGAAGAACGTCTGCTTGATGATCCCTTATACGCCAAGCAGTGGGCGGAGCAGCGGATTGTGAATCAGCGTAAGGGCAAGATGTGGATCAGGCAGGAGCTCCGCGAGAAGGGAATTGATAAGTCGCTGATTGCGGAAGCGCTGGATGAGATCACACCGGAGCAGGAGCTGGAGAGCGCGCTGCAGACCGGACGGAAGAAGTGGAATACGATCCGTGGAGAGGTGAACGACAAACGCCGGAAGACAGGTGCGTTCCTCATGCGCCGGGGATTCTCAGGTGAAATGGTGCGCCAGGTGATCGGGATTTTGCGGGATGAGCAGGATTCTGAGGGGGAAGAAGAGGAGTTTTACTTCCCGGATTGATTCTCTTGACTTTAATGCGGTTATCGACTCTCTTGACAAGGTCTTTTTATAAATAATAAAATATAACATGAATCGGCATAAACTAAGAATCCTTTTTCCTTCCCAAAAAGCAGACTCTTATGTTCCGGTTCGCGTACAACTCATATGAAATGTAATCGCCGGATAAGGCGGGCAATGTGCATGTGCAGCATGTGCAGTATGGCAATCGGTGTATTACCGGTTTTTTGTATGGTGATGAACGGATAGTTTAACAACTGCACAAATACCCAAGGGAAGAACCTTGGAGGATATCAACGAGGAGGTGAACAGATGGAACCATTGATCTGGGTCATTATCGTTCTCGTTGTAGCTGCAGCATTCTTTGGATTCGGTTATTTTATTCGTAAATCCCTTGCAGAAGCTAAGATTTCCAGCGCAGAGAAAGAAGCCGTAGTCATCGTGGAGAACGCGAAGAAAGAGGCGGAGGCGCTGAAGAAGGAAACGGTACTCGAAGCTAAGGACGAAGTTCATAGAATCCGTACCGAAGCTGAGAAAGAAACTCGTGAACGTCGGAATGAAATCCAACGGCAAGAGCGACGTTTGCTGCAAAAGGAAGAATCGCTGGATAAAAAAATGGAATCGCTTGAACGAAAAGAAGAACAAGTAGCTAACAAAGAGAAACGAATTGATGAAACCCAACAGCAAATTGATGTTATTTACAAGAATCAGGTTACTGAACTGGAGCGTATCTCCAATCTGAGCATCGATGATGCCAGAAGTATCATCCTCAGCAATGTAGAACAGGAAGTTCGCCATGAAACTGCTCAGATGATCAAGGAAATCGAACAGCAGGCCAAGGAAGAAGCGGACAAGAAAGCCCGTGAGATTATTACCTTGGCGATTCAACGCTGTGCGGCTGATCATGTGGCAGAAACTACGGTATCTGTCGTTACCTTGCCGAATGAAGAGATGAAGGGCCGGATTATCGGTCGTGAAGGCCGTAACATCCGTGCGCTGGAGACTTTGACCGGGATTGATCTTATTATTGATGATACGCCGGAAGCGGTTATTCTGTCAGGATTTGATCCGATCCGCCGCGAAGTGGCCCGTACGGCACTTGAGAAGCTGGTGGCAGACGGACGTATCCATCCTGCACGTATTGAAGAAATGGTGGAGAAATCCCGCAAAGAAGTGGATGAACGGATTCGCGAATACGGTGAACAAGCTACCTTCGAGGTTGGCGTTCACGGTCTGCACCCGGATCTGATCAAAATTCTGGGCCGCCTGAAATTCCGCACGAGCTACGGTCAAAACGTACTGAAGCACTCCATGGAGGTTGCTTATTTGACTGGACTTATGGCCGGTGAGCTTGGGGAAGACATCGTGCTTGCAAAACGTGCCGGACTGCTGCATGATATCGGCAAAGCGCTTGATCATGAAGTGGAAGGTTCGCATGTTGAAATCGGCGTCGAACTGGCGAAGAAGTACAAGGAACATCCGGTGGTTATCAACAGTATCGCGTCCCATCATGGAGATTGCGAGGCTACCTCGGTTATTGCTATGCTGGTTGGAGCTGCTGATGCTTTGTCGGCTGCCCGTCCGGGTGCACGCCGTGAGACCCTGGAAACGTACATCAAACGTCTGGAGAAGCTGGAGGAGATCTCGGAATCCTTCGAGGGTGTCGAGAAATCCTATGCCATTCAGGCGGGCCGCGAGGTTCGCGTAATGGTACAGCCTGAGAAGATTGATGATGCCGAAAGCTTCCGTCTGGCCCGCGACATTACGAAGATGATTGAGAGTGAGCTGGATTATCCGGGTCATATCAAGGTTACGGTAATCCGCGAGACACGCGCTGTTGAATATGCGAAATAAATAAGGAAATCGGCCCCCTTGCGGGGCCTTTTTTCTTGCAGTGCGCCGTGAGTTTGGAATGAAGCAGAATAGGTGAAATTATACTTAAGCAGCGATTTATGGTTGGCAGAGCATATACAAACCTAAAATTTAGGAGGAGAAGATTATTAAAGTTTTATTTATCGGAGACATTGTAGGCAATACAGGCAGAAAAGCGCTGCGTGAAATGCTGCCTTCCCTGAAAAGTAAATATCAGCCGCATATCATCATTGCCAATGGTGAGAATGCTGCTGCCGGCAGAGGGATCACCGCTGCTATCGCTAACGAATTCTTTAACTGGGGTATCCACGGTATTACGATGGGTAATCACACCTGGGACAACAAGGATATCTTCGAGTTCATCGACGACGAGCCGCGGATCATCCGTCCGGCTAACTTTCCGCCGGGGACGCCGGGCCGGGGATATACCGTTGTTAAAGGGAACGGCAAGCAGCTGGCGATTGTGAATCTGCAAGGCCGTACTTTTCTTCCGGCGATCGATGATCCGTTCCGGGTAGGCGAGGAGATTGTCGAGGAACTGCGCAGAGAGCATAAGTGTATTCTGGTGGATTTCCATGCGGAAGCAACCTCCGAGAAAATAGCGATGGGCTATTTTATGGATGGACTGGCATCGATTGTGGTCGGCACACACACTCATGTGCAGAGCAATGATGATGTGATCCTGCCTGGAGGTACAGCATATCTTACAGATGCGGGTATGGTTGGTTCAAGAGAAGGGATTCTGGGTATGGAAAAGGATGCGATCATCTATAAATTTACAACTCAGCTTCCCTCCCGGTTTGTAGTCGACGAAGGCAAATGGCAGCTGCATGGTCTATTCGCAGAACTTGATGAAGCTACAGGCAAAGCGACACGACTGGAGAAGATCCGGCTGCGTGAGGATGAATGGGTGATGAGCTAGAAGGGTTTTCGTGCAAATAGGTAATTCGGTAAGACTCATTTTGTTTTGGGTAAAGTGTGATATTTATTATATCGAAAAAGAGTATCTTTTGAACTATTTTCTCCGGAGAGGTCCGCAAAAAGAAGGAATTAATTCTTCTGAAGCGAATAACATCTACTGTAGTGGAAGAAGAACACCATCATTTTCCCAGGGGAGGTACTTACTATGGATGTATTAAAAGTATCAGCTAAATCCAATCCAAATTCCGTTGCTGGCGCATTAGCAGGTGTTCTTCGCGAACGTGGATCGGCCGAGCTACAAGCTATTGGAGCAGGAGCACTGAACCAGGCCGTTAAGGCCGTTGCCATCGCCCGGGGATTTGTCGCACCTAGCGGAGTGGACTTGATCTGTATTCCGGCTTTTACGGATATAGTGATTGATGGGGAAGACCGGACGGCAATCAAACTTATTGTAGAACCTAGATAACTCAAGTGAATCATTTAGATTAAGCCTGTTTACACTGTAAACAGGCTTTTTGCTGTGCTGACTGCTGATTCAGTTAGGCGCATATACATGAAGTAGACGCTGAGCCATCAACGGTTCATTCGGATATTCAGCAGGTGAAGGAAGAAGGGGAGCTGACCTATGGTGGGAAACAGGAAGCTGAAGGTAGCGGATTTTCATTGTGATGCTCTGAGTAAGCTGCAGGCGAATCCAGGGATAGACTTCAGGAATGATCCCCGGCTGGATGTGACCGCAGAGCGGCTGGCAGAGGGGAATGTCGGACTGCAGGTTTTTGCCATCTACTTGTCTGCGGTGCGCGGAAGGGCCAAATTCGAGGATATTCTGGGGCAAATCGAGTGCTTTCACCAAAAGGTTGCTGGTCCTGGAGGGCTTCAGTGGCTGCGATGGAAGGAAGAAGTGGAGGAAGGCAGCTTAACCGCACCAGCCTATGGAATGCTCTCTCTGGAGGGCGTGGACGGTCTGGAGGGCAATCTGTTCTATGCCCAGTTATGCTTCGAGCTGGGTGTGCGTTGTCTAGGGATTACCTGGAACTATGCCAACTGGGCGGCGGACGGTGTGCTGGAGCGGCGGAACGGCGGTTTCACTGAGCATGGCCGGAAGCTGATCGACTGGTGCAACGGGAGCGGAATGCTGCTGGATGTGTCGCATTTGGCCCCGGCAGGCTTCTGGGAGCTGGTGGAGCACAGTACCCGTCCGTTCATCGCTTCGCATTCGAATTGCGCAGCGGTATGCAGTCATCCCCGCAACCTGAGTGATGATCAGCTGAAGGCACTGATCGCCAAGGACGGGCGAATCGGGCTTACCTTTGTCCCCTGGTTCGTACGGGATGAAGGAGCGGCCCGGCGGGAGGATATGCGGAGGCATATTGAGCATGTCTGTGGTCTTGGGGGGAGCGGACAGCTGATGTTCGGCTCGGATTTTGACGGGATTGAAGTGTGGGTAGAAGGGCTGGAGCATCCGGGACAATACGCGGAGTTCGCCGAAATGCTGCTGAAATATTATCCTGAGGCGGATGTGCGGGGTTGGCTGTATGGAAATGCGTTGGGGTTCTTGAGGGAACAACTGCCTTCTTCCGCAGGTAGAGGCTCTGGTCTCGCCGGGAAGTGACTATGAATTGGAAAAACCAGGATGAAGCATTCACAGAATCGTAATATGCCCGGAAAAAAGCCTCGCATTGTGATGCGGGTCTTTTTATTTGTGGGTAATTAGATGTATAATGTTCAATGGCTTGTACAGATACTAGAGAAAATACAAGGAGTGACTTAAAAATGAGCAAGACTGTACCCGTAGGTGTGTCGGCCCGGCATATTCACCTTACGCAGGAGCACGTAGAAGCATTATTCGGCCCAGGTTACCAATTGACCGAGTTCAAACCCCTGTCCCAACCCGGACAATTCGCAGCGAATGAGCAAGTGGCTGTCATTGGTTCGAAAGGGAAGTTCGACAAAGTAAGAATCCTCGGACCTGCCCGTCCGGCTTCGCAGCTGGAAGTATCCCGCACAGACTCCTTCAGCCTCGGCGTGAAGGCACCTGTCCGTGAATCCGGCAATATTGAAGGAACACCAGGCATTACGATTAAAGGCCCTGCCGGTGAAGTTGAGCTGGAGACTGGCGTTATTGTAGCAGCGCGCCACATCCACTTCCATACTTCCGAAGCAGAAGCTTGGGGCATTGCCGATAAGCAGCTCCTGAAGGTACGTCTGGGCGGCGAACGCGGCCTGGTGCTGGAGAACGTGATTGCACGCGTATCCGACAGCTTCAAGCTGGACATGCATATCGATACCGATGAAGCTAATGCTGCCGGTGCCAATAATGGCGATACCGCTGAAATCCTAGATTAGTATTTTATTATAATGAAGACAAGAGCAGGGGACCTATCCTCTGCTTTTTTGTTGTAAAATTTTTTGAAAAGAAAGAAATGAAAGTTTTCATATTTGCTTTTCTGTGTTATCATTATGTGTTATGACTTTGCTGAGCGCTATGTGGAGACGCCGCAAAAGGAATATACAGCACTGGAATTAAGGATTCACCAATATATGTATGCACAATGAAGGAGATAAAATGACATTTAACGATTTGAACCTGATCCCCCCGATTCTTAAGGCGCTTAGCCTGGAAAACTATACATCCCCAACCCCTATTCAGGAAGAGTCTATTCCTGCGGCATTGGCCGGCAGAGACATCCTGGGCTGTGCACAGACCGGTACCGGTAAAACGGCGGCTTTCTCGTTGCCGATTATTCAGCTGCTGAGCCAGCAGCCGGGCAGAACCGGCGGAGGCAAGCGCATCCGTTCCCTGATTCTTACGCCTACCCGTGAGCTGGCGCTGCAAATTCAGGAGAACATCCAGGCCTACAGCAAGTTCACAACGATCCGTTCGACAGCCATTGTCGGAGGAGTATCACAGAAGGCGCAGGAGCGGGCGCTGGCCATCGGTGCCGATATTTTGATTGCTACACCGGGCCGTCTAATCGACCTGATCAGCCAAAAGCGTGTGGATCTGCAGCATGTGCAGATTCTGGTGCTGGATGAAGCGGACCGCATGCTGGACATGGGCTTCATTCATGATGTGAAGCGGATTATCGCCAAGATGCCGCTCAAGAAGCAGACCTTGTTCTTCTCGGCGACTATGCCTACGGAGATTTCCCAGCTGGTGAAGACACTGCTTGTCAACCCGGTGAAAATCGAGATTACTCCGGTATCCTCTACGGTAGACAGAATTGAGCAGTCAATCTATCTGCTGGAGAACGGCAATAAGCAGAATCAGCTGAACCGTCTGCTGCAGGACCCGTCGATTGTATCGGCGCTGGTATTCACACGCACCAAACGCGGCGCGGACCGGGTAACCCGGGATTTAACCCGCATTAATATTACAGCACAGGCCATTCACGGCAACAAATCACAGAATGAGCGCCAGAATGCGCTGAGAAACTTCAAGAGCGGAGCGACCCGCGTGCTGGTAGCTACAGACATTGCTGCGCGCGGAATTGATATTGATGAGCTGTCCCATGTCATCAACTTCAATCTGCCGAATATCCCGGAAACCTATGTTCACCGGATTGGCCGGACCGGCCGTGCGGGGATGAGCGGCATCGCCATCTCGCTGTGCGAAGCGGAGGAAATTCCGTATCTGAAGGATATCCAGAAGCTGATCGGCAAGACGATTCCAGAGATCAAGGACCATGCGTACCCGATGTCTAAGAGCAATCTGGCATTGCTGGCAGACCGTCCCGGCAAAGCACCGGTCAAACCGTCCCAGAAAGCCAAGACGAACCCGCCCCGCAAGCCGAAGTCGGAATGGTTCGCGCAAGGTAAACAGCAGAGCGGCGGCAACACAGGTGGCGCTAAAGGCGCATCTGGAAGCGGTCCTGCAGGCAGTGGAGCTAGAAGCGCTTCGGGGAGCCAGGCTAATGCCAGCGGGCGTCCAGGCGGCAGCCAGAGCCAGAAATCATCTGGCAGCTCATATGGCCGTTCAAACCAGCCGGGCAGCAGACCTGGGGGCAATCAGAGCGGACGTCCGTCCAGCCGTCCGGCGGCTAAAGCGGGCCGCTCGTAATTAGCTAACAACAAACACCCGCCATTCTCAGTTCTCACTGAAGATGGCGGGTGTTTGTCTGTTACATTAGTCTCTTATCAGTTAAATGGCTTCTTGTCTGCCACTGACAGCTTCCCTTGCAAGGTAGGCGCCCAGCTCTTCGCGCAGCGCGGCGCTGATGGAGGTCATTGGCAGGCGGAGCGTATCCGAGGCGAGCTCTCCGAGTTCACTGAGCAGCCACTTGATCGGGGCCGGGTTGGATTCCTTGAACAGCAGCTTCATCAGCGGTACCAGCTGATCATACGCAGCCTGTGCAGCCTCAACCTGACCGGCTCTGTACTGCTCGTAGATACTGAGGAAGCGGCCGGTATGTACATTGGCTGAGGCCAGCATGCCTCCGGCGGCTCCGTAGCCCAGCATGTCGAAGAAATGCAGATCGTCGCCGCAGAGCACAGGCTTGCCGCCGCTCCTCGACAGCTCGGAGACGAGCAAGGGGGAGCCGGAGCAGTCTTTTAACCCTACGACATTATTCATCTCCAGGATCGTACGGGCGGTGTCCAGCGTCATGCCGACTCCAGTACGGCCCGGGATATCGTAAGCCATAATGGGCAGACCCACCTCAGCCGCCTTGCGGAAATGGGCGATGATGCCTTCCTGAGACGGACGGCTGTAATAAGGGACAACCACCAGTGCGGCATCTGCACCTGCGTTCGCCGCCAGCTCAGTACGGGCCACGGTAGAGTAGGTATCATTCGTGCCTGTGCCCACCACGAGCGGAATGGAGCTGGTCTTCAAAAGTTCCCGTGAGGTATCCACGAGTGTTTGTAATTCCTGTATATTGACTGTCGGCGATTCTCCAGTGGTTCCATTGACGACCAGACCATGAATATTGTTCTTGATGATGTTGTTCACATAATGCTGATACGATTCCAGATCAAGCTCGCCGGCAGCATGGAACGGGGTGACCACGGGAACATAAATTCCATAAATCTGTTCTTCTGTTAACATGAATATCGTCCTCCAAAAATGTAAAATCCGTTTGTTCTACTGTACCATGGATTATTGCATCGTTGTTAGCTATAATAAATGATGTGGGCTATCAATAATATTGATGTTAGGGTGAGATGATGGATTTAACATATATGCGGACCTTCCGCGAAGTGGCCAAGCGGCAGAGCTTCACACGTGCGGCTGAAGAGCTGGGCTATGCACAGTCCAGTGTCACGATGCAGATACAGAAGATTGAGAAGGAATACGGCGTGCCGCTTATCGAACGTCACGGCCGCGCCTTGCGCTTGACGCCGCCTGGGGAAGAGCTGCTTAAGCTGTTCGTGGAGATTCTGGAGCTCTATGACCGCTCTAAGGAAACGATCGCCCAGCAAATCGGCGGAACGCTTACGATCGGAACGATTGATTCCCTTGCGGCCTTCTATCTGCCGCCGTTCCTGCAGCAGCTGCGTACGATGTTCCCTGGTCTGAATATTCATTTGCAGACGGAGCAGGAGGCCAACCTGATCTCCAAGATCAGGGACGGCGAGGTCGATATCGGTCTTCTGCTGGACCGCAGCACGGTGGATAGCGCGCTTTCGCGGACGATCATCCGCGAGGAGCCGCTTGTCCTGGTGGCACCGGCCAGCCATCCGCTGGCCCGGCTGGAGCAGGTGACGCTTCAGGATCTGAACAACTGCGAGCTGATTGTCTCCGAGGAGAGCTGCATTTACCGCAGCCTGTTCGAGAACCTGCTCCGGGATCACGGGATCGTGTTTCGGATTGGTTTTGAGTTGTCGAATCTGGAAGCGATCAAGCGGTGTGTGCGCAATGGCCTGGGCATAGCGCTGCTGCCGCGGATTGTGGCGGAGGAGGAGATCGAGCGGGGCAACCTGTCCGAGCTGTCTTTTGCCCACCCGGAGATTCATTTCGATCTGCAGCTTCTGCTGCATCCGAAGAAGTGGAAGTCCCTGCCGCTCCAGTCGCTGATTCAGATGCTGCTTGAGGATGCTAAGGCGAAGACTGCTGTGCTGTGAAGGTGATGCAAGGAGCAGCGGGGGTCGCCTCGTAACAAATTCATACCATCTAGAAGAGCACTGCCGTATCACCCTCATTTAGGGTGCGGTAGTGCTCTTGTTTGTGTTATAAGCAAATATTGATTGACGATTACGTTAATACCGTTCCAGAATCAGCTGGGTCTTGAGACCATCAGCAGGAATAAGCCATCCCTCGGCGTTCAGCAGGCTCATCAGCCCGGCACGTAATCCGGCTACGCTGGTGCTATCGGCTGTTTTGAACGAAATCTCTACGATGTTCTGGATGCCGGTTCCCGCCTCGTCACGCACAGGCCATACCTCAAGGGTGATCTCCTGATTATTCCAGGTGCCTGTATAACGCTCGAAGGTCAAAGGGCCATGCGCCCGGGAGGCTGCCAGCTTCTGCTTCCCCCAGTTCGATGCAGACCAGTTCTTCAATTTACCGGGCAGCTTGTCTAGCAGCAGCTCCAGGGCGTCATCCTCAGCGGGAAGTACGGCTCCGGCAACTTTGGTGCTGACCTTCTTGGTATTTGAGAAGCTGAGGGTCTGCTTGCCATACCCCCAATCCACTTCTGCTTCATAGTTGTCATCGGAGGCATCGAAGCCCTCCTGATTCGCCAGGGTGAGCGCTGCCTGGATATTTCCGTTCACGACAGGATAACGTTTCTTGTAGGTCAATTCATAATCAGATTTGTTTTCTTTTTTGCGCAGCCGCACATCCCACCCCTTGCTGTTCAGCTCCAGCATATTCGTATCGAAATACTCAACACGAATAGCCTGTGGAGTAGAATCCAGGTCCAGCGCATCCACGACCTCGCTGCGCGGCGATCCGCTGCTATCCAGTACAAGATCAGGGTCCGCCAGAAACTTTACTTCATAGGCTGGAACTGCGTTAGCTGCAGCTGAGACACGCTCCGGCAGCAGGATGCCCTGTCCGGCCAATCCACCGCCTGCCGTCACTATACTCAGCATGAAGGACAGGGTAAGCTTTTTCCATTTTCTCAAGCATCATCACTCCTATGATCGGGTTTGGGTACATGACCCACTTTATATGCTGAGTATATGGGAGCGGTCAAAGCGAAAGGGGAATTGCGTTAATCCTGCATAGACTTACTCAATGGCAGCTAACAGTTTTTGGTGGCCATTACACTATTCCGGAAGCTCTCCATTTGTACCGAAGGATGCCGGTCCTTGTTATGCACGGCATAGATATACCGCGGTGCCATTCCCCCTTCAATAGGCAGCACCAGGATCAGTCCTTGTTCTACCTCCCATTGCACCGCCATCCGTGACATCACAGAGATGTGCCCGCCGAGCCGCACGAGCTGCTTGATAGCCTCCAGCGAATCCACCTCAATTGTATTACGCAGCCGCAGCCCTTGCTGCTCGAACCAGCGTTCGGTCAGGCTGCGTGTGGTGGACTCGCTTCCATGCAGAGCAAAGGGAGTCTTACTGATCTCCTCCATGCCAAGCTGAGTCTTGCAGGCAAGCGGATGCCCGGGAGAGCAGATCAGGACGAGACAATCTGTAATCAGCGGCTCAGCCTGCAGGGCTGGCTCCGTGAAAGGCTCTGAGGAGATGACGCCTAAGTCAATTTCGTGGCGGATCAGCATCTCCCGGATCACAGGGGCGGGCTTTACGGACAGAGCCATACGGATGCCGGGGAACTCCTGGGAGAACGCATGTAATATAGGCGGCAGCAAATAGGTTGCAGGTACATAACTAGCCCCAATCAGCAGCGTTCCCCGGTAGAGGGTGTCGAATTCGCCGGCTACCCGGCGGGCCTCACGGGCAAGCGCATTAATTTTCACGGAATAATGAAGGAGGGCTGCTCCGGCCTCGGTGAGAAAGGTTTTGCCGCTGCGGGATTCGAACAGCCGGACCCCAAGCTCTTCTTCAAGCGACTTCATATGAAAGGTTACGGTCGGCTGCTTGATCCCGAGTACCTCGGCTACGCTGGTCATATGGTGCAGCTGGTCGATTAGTTCAATGATTTGCAGTTTCATCAGATTCATGGTTTTACCTCTTCTAAGCGTTAGTGGGAGATCCCCCACCATAGATTTTATCTATGAACGTTAACAGAATTCATATAAAAAGTTAATTACATGTTTACATGAAAAATAAACAACCTGCGAATACAGACGTTAGACTGAGGACAGCTCAAGAAGACAGGCAGGGATCGAAATGAATATTCAGATCAAGGGGATTCATAAAAGCTTTGGCGGACAAGCGGCGCTGCTGCCTGCCCAGCTTGAACTGAAACACGGTAAGTTCACCACCTTACTGGGGCCCTCCGGCTGCGGAAAAACCACGCTGCTGCGGATGTTAGCGGGCCTTGAGCGCCCGGATGGCGGAGAATTAAACGCTGACGGGAAATGTTATTTCTCTGCTGCGCAGCGGATCGATGTTCCGGTACATAAGCGGAATTTCGGGATGGTGTTTCAGGATTTTGCACTCTGGCCGCATATGACGGTGTACGAGAATGTGGCCTTCGGGCTGAAGGCCTCAGGGCAGCGTACACAGCAGCGGAGCAAGGTACTGGAGACACTGGAGATGGTCCGGCTGCAGGGGATGGAGAACCGCTATCCGCATCAGCTGTCGGGCGGCCAGCAGCAGCGGGTTGCTTTTGCCAGAGCAGTAGTTGTCCGTCCGGGTGTAGTGCTCTTCGATGAGCCGTTAAGCGCGCTGGATGCCGTACTCCGGGAAGAGATGAGAGTGGAAATGATGTCGCTGGTCCGGGACATGGGTCTAACTGCACTCTACGTGACCCACGATCAGATCGAAGCGATGTCGATGTCCGACGAGATTGTGGTTATGAAAAGCGGGCGGATATTGCAGACAGGAACTCCCGAAGCGGTATACGAGGCACCGTCAGAGCCGTTCGTTGCTTCGTTCATCGGCAAGTCGAACTGGCTTACGCCGGAGCAGGAGATGGTGCGGCCTGAACATATCGGATGGAGCCGCACGGCGGCAGAGGATCTGTGTTATCCCGCTATTGTACGGAGTGTCAGTTATGTCGGAGAGCGTTATGAGATCCGTGCGGAGGTGGAGGGGGCCGGAATATGGACAGTCTATCTGAACAACCGGATTCCTGTAGAAGAAAGGGTTCAGCTCTATGTCTCACCACGGCGGATATGCCGAATGAATTCTAATTCAAATGAAGAACAACCTAAAAGGAGCGAAACATAATCATGAAATGGAACAATCCGCGTAAACAAGGGGCAACGCTGCTGTTATCTGCTGTGATGAGTGTGAGTCTGGCGGGCTGCGGTACGGGCAACAGCACCAGTGCCGGCGGGGCCAGCACGAGTACCCCAGAGGCAACGGATGCAGCTGCGTCCACTCCTGAAGCTACAGCTGCTGCGTTAAGCGGCAAGCTGGTACTGTATTCCGCCGGCCCGCAGGGCTTGGCAGACGATATTGTCAATGGCTTCAAGGCCAAGACAGGACTCACGGTGGAGATGTTCCAGGGAACAACCGGCAAGATTCTGGCCCGGATGGAGGCGGAGAAAGCAAATCCGGTGGCCGATGTGGTGATTCTGGCTTCTCTGCCCTCCGCACAAGCTCTTAAGGCGGACGGTCTGACGCTGCCCTACCCGGAAGCAGCCAACAAAGAGAAGCTGAATCCGGACTGGTCGGATGCCGAAGGCAATTATTTCAGTTCAAGCGCCTCTGCGCTGGGAATTGTCTATAATACGAAGCTGGTAGCGAATCCGCCCAAGACCTGGGCAGAGCTGGCCGGTGCGGAGTGGAAGGATGCCGTCAACATTCCTGATCCGACGCTGTCAGGCTCTGCGCTGGATTTCATTACAGGCTATCTCAGCGTGAACGGCGAGCAGGGCTGGGATCTGTTCAAGAATTATAAGGCAAACGGTGTTGCTATGGCTGGGGCGAACCAGGAGGCGCTTGATCCGGTGATTACAGGAGCTAAGAGTATTGTCGCAGCAGGTGTAGATTATATGGCCTACAAGGCCAAAGCTAAGGGAGAGCCGCTGGATATTGTCTATCCTGAGGAAGGCACAGTGGTTAGTCCGAGACCGGCGGCGATTCTTAAATCAAGCCCGAACGTAGACAACGCCAAAGCGTTCATTGATTATCTGTTGTCCGACGAAGCCCAGCAGCTGGTAGCGGATGCGTATCTCATCCCGGGCCGCGGGGATATTGAAGCTTCGAACCGGACCAATCTGAAGGACATCCCGCAGCTTAAGGCAGACTGGGCCTGGATGAGTGAGCACGGGAATATGGCGGCTTCGAAATTCGCAGAACTCTACAAATAAAGGCTTAAGGTTGAGGTGAAAAGCAATGAGTCCAGTCTCCATGGACAGTAACCGGATACTTCGGAGAGCGGGCTTACTGCTCTCCTTCTTTTTGCTGGCGGTCAGCATCGGCATTCCGCTTCTGCTCATCTTCTGGCAAAGTATTACCCCAAATCAGCGGCTGGACTGGATGGCCCCGCTCCGTACGATCACCGGACAGAGTCTGTCCGGGGTGCTGCTGAATTCGGTATGGCTTGGAATATGCGTAGTGGCCGGAACGACGCTGCTTGCGATGCCGCTGGCCTGGATGATGGCTAAGACCCGTATGGGGCTGCACCGCTGGATTGATGTGATTCTGCTGATTCCGTTCATGACCCCGCCGTATATCGGCTCCATGGGCTGGATTCTGTTCATGCAAAAAGGCGGCTATCTTCAGCAGTGGCTTCCTGGCGCGGGTGTGTTAAGTGATTCTTTCTTCAGCTTCTGGGGGATGGTCTTCATCATGAGCATGCATCTGTTCCCGTTCCTGTACCTGCTGCTTCGGGATGCGCTTATCCGCATAGGCGGCAATCTGGAGGAGGCGGGAGCGGTGCACGGCGCAAAGGCAGGCTACCGCTTCAGGCGGATCATCATGCCGCTGCTGTTATCGGCTTATGGTATGGGGGTAATGCTCGTCTTCGTTAAGACGATTGCGGAGTTCGGAACACCGGCTACCTTCGGCCGCAAGATCGGCTATTATGTCATGACCTCGGAAATTCATAAATACATTTCCAGCTGGCCGATTGACTTCGGCAAGGCTACGTCGCTCGCATCCGTGCTGCTGTCGGTCTGTCTGGTCATCTGGTATATGCAGTCGGCAGTCAGCCGCCGGTTCACTTACCGTCTGGTGGGCGGCAAGGGACAGCGCTCCAAGACGTATTCGTTGCGCGGCGGCGCAGGCTGGCTCGCAGGCTTATATCTGGCTTCACTACTGCTATTATCCATAGGCATCCCTTACTTCTCGATTATCGCCGCCTCGCTGATGAAGCTGCGCGGTGCCGGGTTGTCGCTGGACAACCTGACGCTCGATCATTACAGGGAGCTGCTCTCCTGGGGATCGGTGAGTCTGAAGGCAATTGGGAACAGTCTGGGGCTGTCGCTTGCCGCAGCATCGGTGGCTGTCATACTTGGAGCCGGCCTTGCTCTGGCCATCGGCAGGTCTTCTACCCGGCTGCAGCGGATCATTGATCTGCTGAGTCTTTTGCCTAATACGGTTCCGGGCATTGTAATGGTGGTAGGGCTGATTCTGCTCTGGAATGCGCCATGGATGCCCTTCACGCTCTACAACACCTACGGGATGGTAGTGCTTACCTATGTGGTGCTGTTTCTTCCTTATACGGTACAGTATGTGAAGGCCAGCTTCTCGCAAATTAACGGGTTGCTGTTTCAAGCGGCCCAGGTCAGCGGAGCAGGCCCGTTCTATATCCTGCGGCGGATTCTGCTTCCGCTCATTATGCCCGGCATGCTGGCAGGCTGGATGATGACCTTCACCATATCTGTACGGGAGCTGGTCGGCTCGCTGCTGATTCTGCCGCCTTCGATGCAGACCTCGGCTACGTATATTTTTGCCCAGTTCGAGCAGGGGCAGGTATCGCTTGGCATGGCAATGGCGGTGGTATCGGTCGGTTTGACGGTGCTGCTGCTGCTCGGTATTGAACTGCTGAATTCCAGAAGAAAGTGGAATGGATCATGACGAAGCTGACCATATGGGGCGGGGCGGGTGAACACGGGCGTTCCGCTTATCTCCTGAGTGGCGGCGGCTACCGTCTGCTGCTGGATTGCGGCGTCAAAAAAGGCGGTGCCGGACAATATCCCCTCATTGAACCCGGACAGGCGGCCCTGCTGGATGCGGTACTGCTCTCTCATGCCCATGAGGATCATTCGGTAGCACTGCCGCTGTTGTATGCGCAGGGTTACAAGGGTGAGGTATGGACAACGCGGGAAACGCGGGCGCAGCTGGATGCCTATTTCCGCTCTTGGCGTTCGAGTATGAGCCGTGAGGGCCATGAACTGCCATACACTGAAGCAGATGAACAAGCGATCCGTTACCGGTATCTGGAGGAGGAGGGCAGCTGCCTGTCCTGGTTCGGACTAATTCCCGGAGTTCAGGTCATGTGGGGGCGCAGCGGTCATCTGGCGGGATCTGTATGGTTCCTGATCGCTGCGGAAGGGCGGTCGATCTTCTATTCCGGTGATTATACGGCGGAATCCCTGTTGCTTGCGGCTGATTCACCGGCTGAAGCAATACAAGCTGCTGGGGGTATCCCGGACCTTGAGCAGAGGCTGAGAACATGGTCCTGCGGCCAGCGTCTTGATCTGGCGGTTGCTGATGCGGCCTACGGAATGGACGAGGAGAGCCAGTCTGATAAGCTAAGGCAGCTGGAGCAGGCCATCCGCAGGACTGCGGCAAGGGGAGGCAAGGTATTGCTCCCGGTTCCGGCAGGCGGACGCGGCCAGGAGATGCTGCTGTGGGCCGCTGAGCTTTTTGCGGATCTGCCAATGGTTGTGGAAGCGAAGCTGATAGAGGGGATGAGGCGGCTTGCTGCATCGCCGTTCTGGCTTAGGAGGACTGAGAGAACGGGAGAGTATTCCGCACAGGACAACATGGCGGGCTTTCTTACCGCCCGCCGCTGGACGTTGCCGCAGAGCGAGGCGGAGCGGGAGGAGCTGCTGTCACGCTCCGGCCCTTCCCTATGGTTCGTACCGGATGGCATGATGCAATCATCCTTGTCCCGCTGGTACTATGCGAGGTGGGCATCCCATTCAACCTATTCCGTGCTGATTACCGGCCATGTAGCGGCTGGTACCTTTGGATACAAGCTGCTGCATGAACCGGGACAGCATGGAGTATGCGAGGTGCTTAAGCTGCGTTACAAGGTGCATCAGGGCCGGGAAGATGTGCAGCATATGCTGAAGTCCCTCCCCGTCCGGCACGCCGTACTGGTTCATGCCGCGAAGCCGGAGACCGACAAGCTCCGTGAAGCCTTGATCCAAGGCGGTCAGCTGACCGGCTGCACGCTGCATTCTATGGCGCCGGGGGAAGAGTTGGATTTGGAAGGCCTATGAAATGACGGATGAAAAGAGGCTGTCTCATAAGTGGAATTTCACTTATAGAGATGGCCTCTTTTTTTGTTTTAGAAAGAAGAGCAGATGCATCCGCAGTCCGTAACATTGTAGAGAAATCATGCAAGAAATGCAGCAATACTGGCCCGGTAGAAGCGACTGATGCTGAAATCTTGCATGAAAGAGTCAATTTCATAATTCAGTTTGCTAAATAGCAAGATTTGGCCAAAATCTAAAATCAATTTTTAAAAAATCAGGCTACTTGCTGGGAGTCTTTCAACTGTTGGTTCAACTTGTCTAACGCAAACTTGCTCAAATTGTACGCGAGCGTACTGAGCTGGAAATCGACACTTGCCCGGACACCGCGGTGGCGTGTGCGTTTCAACCCGAAATACTCTTTGAGATAGGCAAATACACGCTCCACGGCCGTCCGCTTGTTGTATAGCGTGGTAAAACTTTCGCTGCCTCTGGCGGGATAGGTATGCAAACGCAAATCCGTTTGGATGCGAATTTTAAACACTTTTTGGCAAGAGGTACCGGACAGCGCACAGCCTTGGCATTCACTAGGCCGGGTGTACTTCAGGGTCTCATATTTGGCCTCAAAACTGTCGTAACGGTACGCATGCCCTTGAGCGCACACCGGCGTGTAATCCAGATTCATTCCCGCAGGCGGGTCTTTGTGGTGAATCAGAGAAATCGCAGGATAGGCGCCGAGCGAATGAATCAACTGGTAGATTGCCGCGCAGTCGTAGCCCTTGTCGCCCAAGATATGCTTGACCTTTAGCATGGGAAACTTCAGGAGCAGGCCTTTGAGAAGGACGACCGCCATACGCTGGTCATTCGGATGGGCTGAACTCCAGAGGCCGCTTAGGATATACTGGCTGTCCGTGTCGACCAGCAGATTCGCCTTGAACCCGTAATAGCTGGTCATTCGGCCCTTCGTATTTTTCTTGTCACAACGCGCAGCATGCCGGGGCAACGCGGTCAGCAGTTCATCGTACGTGTAGGGCAACATCGCTTCAATGGTTTTCTGGAACGGTCCGAGACTTTGTTCATAAGCTTCCATTTCCTCGCGCCGACGTTCCTTTTCCGCCGGGGACGGACGACCAGGCTTGCTATACCTGGGTTTCTTCAGCGGCTTGTTCACCGTCTTCGGCTCAGGCTCGGAATGTTCGAGCTGAAGTTGTTCAGCCACCGGAGCTTCACCTTTCTTTTGCTCCCGGCGAGCCGCACGACGCTTGGAGGCCGATTCGCTAAATTGGCAATCCCACGCCTCGACCATGGAGGAATCCACAGCAAGATGGGTGCCGCTCACAAACCCTTCTTCTAGGGCAGATGTGACTAGGCGATCCTGCAGTTGTTCCAGCATTCCCGTTTGCTCCAGCGCATGAATCAAACGAGAATAGGAGGCCTGGCTGGGAATGTTGTCCGAGCCCGTAAACCGGCACTGGACTCGAAATTCGTTGCTATGATTCAATCGCCGGACCAAGGCAGAGACAAACTCGATGTTCTCCATTTTAGCAATCAGCAGCGAGTAGATCATGGCAGGTACGTTTAATTTTTCAGGCCGTCCGCGATGGCTCTTTTTCCCCAGTGCGAATAGAACTGGAGCTAAATGTAAGTGTTCAAAGATTTGGCTGTATTTATCTTCCGGAGCCATCTGGAGCAATTCCTCAAAGGAAAACAGTTCTTCTTGTCGAATAGAATAGATAGGGATTACCTCTTTTCTTCTCGGGTGTTGGTTTCGTCGCCTATAACTTCGAGAATTTGGGGAGGTACTCCTTTTTCTATGCTCAAAAAAACCAGATATAGCAAGGGTTTTGAATTATGAAATTGTCTCTGAAATGCAACAAAGCCAGCGCTAACTTGCTTCCAGCACCGGAATTCCTGCAAATGATGCAACAATGTACCACAACCAGTAACTTTTTTTAGTGGAGTCCTGCAAAATGTGCAACAATTCTGCTTCATACAAGTGGTCGGTGAGATAAAAGTTCAGAACTGGCGATAGATAGATGGAGCACCTCCAGGAAAGGAAGAAACATTTCAGGACGTATGTGAAAATCGACTACAAGGTGTGTGTAAAAGGCAAACGGGCTGGAAGTATATCACCAGAAGGCGATGAGACACCAGCATCCTTTGCCTGTTAGGATGATTTTGTCCGCTACCCGCTTGAACAGAGGAGCGGACGGAACGATTGTATAAAAGCGTTAGCGGTCGCCTTGGTCTCCGGATTTTCACCGCTTAGGGGAATCAAAAAATCTGGAGACCACAGCGATTGTAACAACGTTCCGTTTGCGGAGTGTCCACCCAAGCGCCTACGTTGATCCTGCTCCATTCATGGATTTCGGCACATCCGCTTTTCAAATCCGCTCTTACTCAAGCACAGGAAAACAAAGCTCACAAAGATGCCTGCTGACCATGTCCTCCGTGTATCTCTCCATCACCGGACGCCCGGGATCAAGCTTACGGCCGCTGCGTGACATCGCCGGGAGAATCTCGGCCCATGCCTGCTGGACGGCTTCAGCCGTATGCTGGATGCTCATTACTGCGTAGGCTCCGCCGGGAAGCTCACCGTAAGGTACTGAGGTCTCGGCGGGAGGATTCTCAGGCAGGCTGATGCAGGCATCATATCGGCAATGCTCCGGCTGTGTAGCTGCAGGGTTGTCCTGCGGAATGCCGAACAGCACCGCCGAGCCTTGAAGCAAGCCTTGTTCCCGCGCCCACTGCTTCAATTGTTCCATCGCCTGAGCGTTTGCGGGCCCGTAGGGACCTGTCTGCCGTACATAAGCTATACGTGTTGCCGGAATGCTTTCGAGCTGAATGTTCATCATGAATCATTATCCTTTCTGTGGTTAAGTGGTCAAATGAAGTACAATCCGAATGCTAACATGGACTAAAATAGAATTCATTTCTTTTTTTGTGGACTTCTTAGGCAGCAAGATATTGACATCAAAAACTAGAATATGTTATATAAAAGGGAGTGTTAGCACTCAAGTGAGTGGAGTGCTAAACGATGCTCCGCAATCCGAAGGTTACTTTTGAAAGGAGATTTATTTATTCATGGCTAAAAAAGAGTTTAAAGCTGAATCCAAAAGACTGCTGGAAATGATGATTAACTCCATTTATACGCAGCGCGAGATTTTTCTGCGGGAACTGATCTCAAATGCAAGTGATGCCATCGATAAAATCTATTACAAGGCACTGGCCGATGACAGTCTGGTGTTCAATAAAGAGGACTACTACATTAAAGTAACCGCTGACAAAGCAAGCCGCACGTTAACCATTGCCGATACCGGCATCGGGATGACACAGGAAGAGCTGGAGAATAACCTGGGGATTATCGCGAACAGCGGCTCGTTTGCTTTTAAGAAGGATAATGAAGCCAAGGACGGCCACAACATCATCGGACAATTCGGGGTCGGCTTCTATTCCGCATTCATGGTGGCTGACGATGTGACCGTAATCAGTAAGGCGCTGGGCAGCGAGCAGGCGTTCAAATGGGAATCCCAGGGTGCGGACGGCTACACCATTGAGCCTTGTGAGAAGGATACGGTCGGTACCGAAATTACGCTGAAGATCAAAGAGAATACGGAAGACGATAACTACGATGAATTCCTCGAAGAATTCCGTCTGAAATCGATCATCAAGAAGTATTCGGACTTCATCCGCTTCCCGATCAAGATGGATATTACCGGCAGACAGCCCAAAGAGGGCGCTGAGAATGAATTCATCGATACGATTGAAGAGCAGACGGTCAACAGCATGGTGCCAATCTGGCGCAAGAACAAGAAAGAGCTGACTGATGAAGATTACAACAATTTCTATGCAGAGAAGCGCTATGGGTTCGACAAGCCGCTGAAGCATATTCACATCAGTGCCGACGGCGCAGTGGTCTACAACGCAATTCTGTTCATCCCGGAGAATACTCCGTTCGACTACTACACCAAGGAATATGAAAAAGGTCTGGAGCTCTACTCCAACGGCGTGCTGATTATGAACAAATGTGCCGATCTGCTGCCGGATTACTTCAGCTTCGTCAAGGGGATGGTCGATTCCGAGGACCTGTCGCTCAATATTTCCCGTGAGATGCTGCAGCATGACCGCCAGCTGACAATGATCGCCAAGAATATCAAGAGCAAGATCAAGAGCCAGCTCCTGAGCCTGCTGAAGGATGAGCGCGAGCAGTATGAGACGTTCTATAAGTCTTTTGGCCGGCAGCTGAAGTTCGGGGTCTATAACGACTACGGTATGGAGAAAGAAACGCTGCAGGATCTCCTCATGTTCCACTCTTCCAAAGAGAAGAAGCTGGTGACACTGGCTGAATATGTAGAGAGAATGCCGGAAGACCAAAAGTATATCTACTACGCTTCCGGTGAATCGGTAGAACGCATTGAGAAGCTGCCGCAGACCGAAATGGTGCTGGACAAAGGCTACGAGATTCTCTACTTCACCGATGATATCGATGAATTCGCGATCAAGATGATCATGGCTTATAAGGAGAAGGAGTTCAGAAATGTCTCCAGCGGTGACTTGGGCATTGAAGAGAGTGCCGAGGATAAGCCATCTGAAGAGGAAGAGAATGAGAACAAGGGATTGTTCGAAGCTATGCAGGGCATTCTGTCCGGCAAAGTGAAGGCGGTCAAAGCCTCCAAGCGGCTGAAATCCCATCCGGTCTGCCTGTCCACCGAAGGCGAGCTGACGATTGAGATGGAGAAAATCCTCAAGGCCATGCCTAACGGCGGCCAGGATGTACAAGCAGACAAGGTGCTGGAAATCAACATTCACCATGATGTCTTCAAATCACTGAAGGCGGCGGCCGAGGGCGATAAGGAGAAGCTGGGCCTGTACACCAACCTCTTGTACAACCAGGCGCTCCTGATCGAAGGCCTGCAGGTTAATGATCCGGTGCAGTTCACGAACGATATTTGTAAAATCATGGTCTAACACCGGCGCTGTCGCCGGGCACAGACCTGAGTGAATAACAAACCCCGCTACTGGTGTTGACTGGTAGCGGGGTATTTACGTTGATCAGGGAATATGGCGTCCGGGCAGCCTGCGGATGAATGCCGCCGGGATTGGACATCCTCCTGAATGCGGAGCCTGGAAGTGGTGCGCGGCCGGTTCAAATGGACTTGAAGGTCTCGATGAACTTGGTCGCCACGGACGACAAATACTTATCCTTCATCCATACGGCGGCCACGCGGGTGCGCAGGGTCTCGCACAGGATTTCTTTGTAGATCAGGTTGCTGTGATTAGCCAGCTCGAACGCCGACTTGGGTACGATCCCGATCCCGAGTCCCGCATTGGCCCACAGCAGCGTGGTCCGGGCATCATCGTTCATACAGAAGATCTGTGGCTCAAAGCCGTGCTCCAGACAGGTCTCGCGGATGAGCTGCTCGAAGCGGCGGTAGATAATCAGCGGTTTGTCCTGCAGCTCGCCAAGCTGGGCAGCACTCTGGCTGGGGGCCCAGTCATAACCGGTGGTCATTACTGCAATCATCGGCTCCGAATGGAAATACAGACACTCCAGGTTGCTGGTGCTGAACGGGGTACGGACAATGCCCACCTCAACAATGCCCCTGTTCAGCAGGTCGATAATCATGAATGTATTGCCTTCATGGATTTCAAAGGACACGCCCGAATAGCTCTTATGGAACGCTGTGAGCGGCTCATGAAGCAGGGTGGCGCCTGAAGAAGAGACCGTCCCAATGGTAAGGCTGCCCTTCAGCCCTTTGGCATAATCGCTGATCTCCCGGGCGGTGGAGTCCGTTAACTCCAGAATCTGCTGAGCCCGGTTACGCAGAATGATTCCGGCATCTGTGAGCTGTATGCTGCGCGGTCCGCGCTCCACCAGCTTGACCCCCAGCTCCTCCTCCAGCAGCTTCAGCTGCTGGCTGAGCGGCGGCTGGGCCATCCTCAGCTTCCTGGCTGCGGATGTAATTTGTCCTTCCTCGGCAATCGCCAGGAAATATTTCAATTGGCGGATATCCATGGTGCAGCCTCCGTTCTTAAGGTTTATGACATATGCTATCCATATGGGATTGATACGAAACCAATATTATCAATATGTAAACAGGTATGACATAATCATAACGGGTCTTTTGTTATTTTCAATAGGAACTACATACTACGCTAAGTTAGGTGAGGATCAATGTGCACAAAATTGCAGTTTTCTTAAAACCGTACAAAAAAGAAGTGACGATCGGGCCGGTATTCAAGCTGCTGGAGGCGATTCTGGAGCTGCTGCTGCCGACCATTGTAGCCCTGATCATCAACAACGGAATTGCCAAGCAGGATAGCAGCTATGTCTACAAGATGGGCTCCCTGATGGTGGTAATGGCCATCCTGGGCTTCGGCTGCTCCCTGGTATGCCAATATTATGCGGCGCGGGCCTCACAGGGCTTTGGGACCTCGCTGCGCAACAAAATGTTCAAGCATATCTCTTCGCTGTCGTATGCCGAGCTGGATATTATCGGCACGCCTTCCCTGATCAACCGGATCACCAACGATGTCAACCAGCTGCAGGTGGCGGTAGCCATGCTGATCCGGCTGGTCATCCGTGCGCCGTTCATCTGTATCGGGGCGATTATTATGGCGATGATTCTGGATTTCCGCCTGTCGCTGATCTTGATTGCCGCTACTCCTGTATTCGGAATCATTCTGTACTTCATCATTACACGCAGCTCGCCAATGTACCGCAAATATCAGGCGAAGCTGGACCGTCTGGCGCTGGTGCTCAGCGAGAATCTCTCCGGCATCCGGGTGATCCGGGCCTTCGCCGAGAGCCGCCGCGAGAAGCAGCGCTTCAATGATGCCTCGGAGGATCTGACGCAGACGGCCATCCGTGTCGGGCGGATCTCCGCTTGGCTGGGACCGATGACGACACTGGTAGTGAACGCGGCAATAATTGCTATACTTTGGGTAGGCGGCTTTCATATTGAAGCCGGGAGTCTGTCGCAGGGTGAGATTATTGCATTCATTAACTATGTAACCCAGATCCTGCTGGCCCTGATCGTAGTCTCCAATCTGGTCATTCTGTTCACCAAAGCCTCGTCGTCTGCGAACCGGATCAATGAGGTGCTGGCTATGACAGCTTCCGTTGCTGAAGTGCCTGCTCTTGCACCTGCTGCGAAGCCGGACGGTGCAGCGCCGGTGATTTCCTTCCGCAATGTGTCTTTCGGCTATAACACGACCGGTGAACTGGCCCTGGAGAATATCTCTGTAGATATCCTTAAAGGGCAAACGGTTGGGCTAATTGGCAGTACCGGTTCAGGTAAGAGCACCTTCGTAAATCTGATTCCGCGCTTCTATGACGCTGTGGAAGGGGAAGTTAGAGTCGAGGGTGTAAATGTACGGGACTACCGGCTGGAGCAGCTGCGCAGCAGAATCGGCATCGTGCCGCAGAAGGCGGTGCTGTTCACCGGGACGATTGCTGAGAATATCCGCTGGGGCAAGGCGTCTGCTACCCGGGATGAGATCATGGCCGCAGCGGCGGTTGCCCAGGCTGAGGAGTTCATCACCCGGCTGCCGGAAGGGCTGGATACGCTGGTCGCACGCGGCGGGCATAACCTGTCCGGCGGACAAAAGCAGCGGTTGACCATTGCCCGGGCTGTCGTAGGACATCCGCCGATCCTTATCCTGGATGATTCCTCCAGTGCGCTGGACTTCGCTACGGATGCGGCACTGCGCCGTGCACTAAGCAAGAACAGTACCGATATGACCGTGCTGCTTGTATCCCAGCGGGTGAGCACAGTAAGGCAGGCCGATCAGATTATCGTCTTCGAGGAAGGCCGTATTGCCGGAATCGGCACGCATGAGGAACTGCTGGAGAGCTGCGCAGTCTATCAGGAAATCTGCATGTCACAGCTCTCAAGCGAGGAGGCATTACAATGACCAGTACAATGACCTGGAAACGTCTGTTTCAATATACCCGTGAGTACCGGAAAATAACGTATGGCGCTATCTTCTGCGCGATCCTGAGCGTGATTGCCAGCCTGATCGGGCCGCTCCTGATTGGCCGCGCCATTGACCATATGATCGGGCCGGACCGGGTGGAGTTCCCGGAGATTCTGCGCCTGCTGCTGATCCTGGGCAGTGTGTATCTGGTCGGCAGCTTCTTCGGCTGGCTGCTCACTTATTATACGAATAAGCTGGCGTTCCGCACGGTCTATGACCTGCGCCGCGAGCTGTTTGACAAGCTGGACGCCCTGCCCCTGAAGTTCCATGATAACCATCCCCAGGGCGACAGCATCAGCCGGTTCGTGAACGACATGGATGCTGTGTCTGACGGACTGCTCCAAGGCTTCTCCACGCTCTTGACGGGGATCGTAACCATTGCCGGAGCCATAGGCCTGATGCTCTATATCAGCCCTATAATGACGCTGGTGGTGCTGCTGTCTGCTCCGGCAACCTTCTTCGTTGCCCGCTTCATTACGATGCGCTCCCAGCAGCTGTTCCGTGAGCAGGCCAAGATTCTCGGGGGGCTGAACGGCTATGTCGAGGAAATCGTCGGCGGGCAGAAGGTGGTGCAGGCTTATCATTACGAGGACCGTTCCTTTGCAGGTTTTGCGGAGCGGAATAATGAGCTGTACAAGACAGGGACGAAATCGCAGTTCTATGGCTCGCTCTCGAACCCGACCACGCGGCTGGTCAATAATATCACCTTCTCGCTGATTGCGATGATCGGGAGTGTGCTTGTTATCGGAGACCTGTTCTCCGTAGGGGATCTGTCCAGCTTCCTGATCTACTCCAGTCTGTTCGCGAAGCCGTTCAATGAGATTACTGGCGTTATTACACAACTGCAGTCCGCCACAGCTTCGGCGCAGCGGATCTTCACCATTCTGGATCTCCCGCAGGAGGCCCCGGACCAGCCGGATGCCTATGTGATGGAGAACAGCCGGGGAACCATTACCTTCGACAAGGTAAGCTTCGCCTATACACCGGAGCTTCCGCTGATCAAGAACTTCAGTCTGGAGGTGAAGCCGGGCACACGCGTGGCGATCGTCGGCCAGACCGGGGCGGGCAAGACCACGCTGGTTAACCTGCTGATGCGCTTCTATGAGGTGGATAGCGGAACGATCCGGATTGACGGCGTAGATATTACTTCCATCACCCGTGACAGTCTGCGTCGCAATTTCGGTATGGTGCTGCAGGAGACCTGGCTGTACGGGGCTTCCATTCGCGACAATATTGCTTACGGCAAGCCGGAGGCCTCCGAAGCGGAGGTGATTGCAGCCGCCAAGGCCGCGAATGCACATAGCTTCATCAAGCGCCTGCCTGAAGGCTATGACACCAAGATCAGCACCTCGGGAGATAATCTCTCCCAGGGACAAAAGCAGCTGCTCACCATTGCCCGCGTCATGCTGGTTGATCCGCCGATGCTCATTCTGGATGAGGCGACCAGCAGCATTGATACGCTGACGGAGGCGCGGATACAGAAGGCCTTCCTGGCAATGATCACCGGCCGGACCAGCTTCGTCATTGCGCACCGGCTGTCCACGATCCGCGAGGCGGACCTCATCCTGTTCATGAAGGATGGAGATATCGTGGAGAGCGGAACGCATGATGAGCTGCTGGAGAGCGGAGGCTACTACGCCCGCTTATACAACAGCCAGTTTACGGCGGTGTAACTAGGTATACGATTATTGTGAATAGCTGCGGCAGAACTTCTACGGAAGTGTGCCGCAGCTGTTTTTTTGACCAGTGAGCTCAACAATGATCCTTACCCGGATGCAGCCGGCTGCGCATCACCCCGGGAGTCACTCCATGAGCCTTCCGGAAGACCCGGATGAAGTAATTGGTCTCCATGCCGAGGTTAAGGGCGATATCCTGCACGGGACGCTCCGGGTCCTCGGTCAGCATCTGCATGGCGCGTTGCAGCCGCAGGTTCTGCAGATATTTATGCGGAGTGACGCCGTATTCCTGCAGGAACAGACGCTGGAAATGCTGGACGGAATAACCGACAGCCGCCGCCAGATTGGTGATCAGCAGCGGTTCGGTGAAATGCTCGTTGATCAGACTGACTGCTTTATTAAGCGCATCGTTACGGACATTCTCGTTCTCCAGCCGGGTCGCCGGACCTGTGGAGACTTCACTTTTGCGCAGCATCAGCAGCAGCCGGTACAGCGTCACCGACAACTCCTGCATCGGCTGTTCCTCCTGACGCGCCGAGCTGTTCCCGTTCACCGTGTGCCAGATCCCGCCGAGCATGTCCCAGCATTCCTCGAACCGCTCGGGGCGGAACGGGGCCGAAGGCAACAGGCCGAGACTCTCCAGAACAGAGGCAGACTGGCTGCCGTGGAACCCGATGAAGCCGACATGCCACGGTTCGTGGGATAACGGATAATATTCATGTCCGCGGTCAGGCGGAAAGGCATAGGCCATCCCCGGCTGCAACACCGTTTCGGTGCCGTCCTCCAGATCACGGAACCGCCCGCTGCCGCTGCGGATCAGAAAAATCTGATGCACCGGGAATCCGGCAGGACGCACATGGTGATACTGGATATGACGGCCGACAGAGTATGGATAGAGGGGAAAAGCATTCAGGTCACGCGGCATTTCAATCAGAGAGAAGGGGAGCATACGAACACCTCATATTCATTTTGTGCTATGTTAACGCTATTATTATCCTACCATTGATCACAGAATATCCTTTATTATAAATAGTATAAATCGATACAAGCAAGAGGGACAGTGCTACAGAAGAAACTGTATCCGAGAAAAGTCCCATCCTGACATCTGCTATCACACATAAACGAGAGGATGAAATCATATGAGCAGCAAAGTTCCTGCAATCAGCAGCAAGGCTCCTGTAATGCTTCACGGTGCCGACTATAATCCCGAGCAATGGCTGAAATATCCGGGGGTGCTGGAAGAAGATATCCGCATGATGAAGCTGGCAGGCTGTAATGTCATGTCTGTCGGAATTTTCTCCTGGGTATCCCTGGAGCGCGAAGAAGGAGTATTTAACTTTGAGTGGATGGATCAGCTCCTGGACCGTTTTGCAGAGAATGGAATTTACGCCTTCCTGGCGACTCCGAGCGGTGCGCGTCCGGCATGGATGTCCGAGAAGTATCCTGAAGTGCTGCGGGTGGAACGGAACCGGGTGCGCAACCTGCACGGCGTCCGTCATAATCACTGCTTCACTTCACCGGTCTACCGTGAAAAAACAGCGCTGATCAACTCCAAGCTGGCTGAGCGTTACGCGCATCATCCGGCAGTGATCGGCTGGCATATCTCTAATGAATTCGGCGGCGAATGTCACTGTAATTACTGTCAGGATGCCTTCAGAGACTGGCTCAAGGCGAAATACAATAATGATCTGGATGAGGTGAACCACGCTTGGTGGGCTACCTTCTGGAGCCATACGTACACTTCCTGGGAACAGATCGAGTCCCCTGCTCCGCATGGTGAGACTCAGGTTCACGGGCTTAACCTGGACTGGCGCCGGTTCGTAAGCGATCAGACGATCAACTTCTGCCAGCATGAGATTGACGCGGTGCGCGGCTTCAACCCTGATCTGCCGGTAACTACTAATATGCACATGATTGACGGCGTGGACTACCGCAACATGGCTAAGATTCTTGATGTGGTATCGTGGGATGCTTACCCGGACTGGGGATATACCGAGGACGATGATGACGCCCGCTTGGCCGCCTGGACAGCGATGCATCATGACATGTACCGCAGCTTCAAAAAGAAGCCGTTCCTGCTCATGGAAAGCACGCCTTCCCTCACAAACTGGCAGATTGTCAGCAAGCTGAAGCGTCCGGGCATGCACAAGCTGTCCTCACTCCAGGCAGTTGCGCATGGTTCGGATTCCGTACAGTATTTCCAGTGGCGGAAAAGCCGCGGCTCCAGCGAGAAATTCCACGGTGCGGTGATCGACCATAGCGGACATACGGAGACCCGTGTCTTCAAGGATGTAGCTGAGGTAGGCCGTACCCTGGCGGGACTGGAGGAAGTTGTAGGTACTACAACTCCTGCTGAGACAGCCATTCTGTTCGACTGGGATAACCGCTGGGCGGTGAAGGATGCCCAAGGGATCCGCAATTCCGGCCTGAAATATGAAGAGACGGTGCTTCAGCATTACCGGGGACTGTGGGAGCTTGGAATTCCGGTAGATGTGGTAGGCTCAGGCGATGACCTGTCCGGCTATAAGCTGGTGATTGCTCCGATGCTGTACCTGATCAGCGAAGAGAACGGGAAGCGGATTGAGAAATACGTTGAACAGGGCGGAACCTTCCTGGCTACCTATTGGTCGGGAGTGGTCGGCGAGACTGATCTGTGTCACCTGGGCGGCTTCCCGGGACCGCTGCGCAGAACGCTGGGCATTTGGGCCGAAGAGACAGAAGGGCTGCATAGCCGCGACTTGAACGGTCTGGTGCTTGACCCCGGCAACAGCTTGAAGCTGAGCGGTGAATACGATGCGCATGAGATTGCCGAGCTGATTCATCTGGAAGGCGCTGAGGCGCTGGGTCATTACCGCAGCGACTTCTACGCCGGACGTCCTGCACTCACTGTGAATAAGCTGGGAGCGGGTAAGGCTTATCATCTGGCAACACGTGTGAAGGACGCGCAGTTCTATGTGGATCTGTACGCCGCAATTACCGGAAAAGAGCGGATTAGCCGCACCCTGAACAGTGAGCTTCCGACCGGAGTAACCGCCCAACTGCGTTCCGACGGCGAGCATGAGTATGTATTCGTGCAGAATTTCAGCGGCTCTGAGCAAGTAGTGAAGCTGGACGGACAAGCCTACACTGATGTTGAATCCGGCGCAGCGGCCCCGGCCGAGCTGACGCTGGCAGTGAACGGACTGGCAATTCTGAAGCGCGCAGCGGCTAAAGCATAAGAAGAAGCGGCTGAATCGCGTTATATAGTACATGTATCTGCAAAGATACATTGAGATGAAGAAGGCAGAACCCCATCGACGGGTTCTGCCTTTTAAGTATGTCTTAGGTTATGGCTGGACCGTACAACCGCTCAATCCCCTCAATCACCCGCCTAAAATATTCACGCTCATGCGGGACAAAGCGCGTGAAGTCCACTAGTTCATCGATGTCCGTTCGTTCACCGTTCCCGTTAATCTGGAAGCCCTGCACATGAAGCTTGCTGTCTGCGCCCGAGATGAAGCTGCGGAAGTCAGTGAAGCGGGCCTCTACGATGCCTGCCACTTCTTCCAGCTGCGGCGTGAATGCACTGAGCGCATAGCGGTTCTCATAGACATAGACATGCGCCCGTTCACGGTCCATGAATCCGGCGGAATCCATCTGGTAGGGGATGACCCCGAGCGGCTGTAACTCGTCAAAAGCTATCGCAAGTCCCAGCTCCTCCTGGACCTCGCGAATGCCGTCCAAGGCCGTCTCCTCTGCCAGCAGATGTCCGGCAGCGGTGATGTCGAGCAGCCCGGCATAATCTTTCTTTTGCTGACTACGCAGCTGGAGGCAGATCCTCAGCCCGTTGTCAGCCTTACGGACAAACCAGCAGTGGAAGGTCTCATGCCAGAGGCCTTGGCGGTGCACCTCGTCCCGGGGAGCCGTCCCCGTACGATTTCCTTGTTCATCGAATGTAGCTAATAATTCTTCATTCATACAATTCGCCTCCATTGTCCCGGTAAGTTAAATTTTCCGGGAGTAGTATGCTGATAACAGAAGGTACAACAACATAAGGGTAAGCAAAGTCACAGCAATTGTTAAGAACACGGTTTGGTTAATCAAAGAGGCGACGACAGCAGAAAGAGACAATAAAAGAAAGAACAGACGTATAGCAGCCCTGCCCGTTTTTAAGGCGATCATCCGGTTACGTTCATCTTGCGCGGCAATATGTAACGCTTCTAGTATTTCAGGGTTTTTGAGCGCCTTGCGGAGCCTGGCAATACGGAGAGCTGCAGAAATCCACGAACCGGACAATAAACCGGCGAGAATCCCTATATCCCAGCTGTCCAGCATGTCGAGCCTGCCCCATACGAATGCTTTGAGTATAAACGCCACAATAACGGTTATCCCCATACCTGCCGCGTAGAAGGAATTGATAACGATCCGCCGCCGCAGCTCCTGTTCAAAAGACTTCATAGTCGATCTCCTCCACATCTGAAAAATCAAAAATATCCTCGATCGGCAAACCGAAAAATTTTGAAATTTTATAGGCAAGCGGGAGGGAGGCGATGTACTTTTCATTCTCGATTGAAGTGATGGTGTGCCGTGTGACACGCAGTGCCTTAGCCAATTCCTCTTGGGAAATCCGCCGCTCTTTTCGCAGCTCGCGTATTCTTGTCTTCAATAACCAGCCACCTCCCCTGAAGTAATGTTATCTGCACCTCAACTCTGTTATTATGTTGCACGGTTAAGGGCTTAGTCAAGTTAACTATACCATTTATGTGTAGTTGACTACACTAAATATGTGCAGTAAGCTATACATAAGTTAACCTAAAGGATGGTGCGGGGAGCATGGAGAATATACGGTTCGCAGGGGTCAGAAAGTCCTTTGGCGATGTCGCTGCCGTAAACGGCCTGGATCTGAGTATCGCGGAGGGCGAGGTCTATGCACTGCTTGGGCACAATGGAGCGGGAAAGACCACAACGCTTCGCCTGCTGCTTGGTCTGCTGGAGCCGGACGACGGGGAGGTCAATGTTTTTGGGCGGAATCCTATACAGGAGGGGGATAGCGTGCGCGGGCTGTGCGGAGTATTATCCGAAGATACAGGGCTGTACGAGTCTTTGACCGTCTGGGATAACCTGATGTATTACGCTGACATTTATGGTATGAGCCGTGTAGAATCTAGTAGCCGTATTGACGAGCTGCTGCGGACATTTGAACTGCAGGACAAGAAACGAACGATGATTAAGGGCTTGTCTACCGGCATGAAGAAAAAGGTTGCCCTGATCCGGGCCATACTGCATAAACCGCGCCTTCTGATCCTGGATGAGCCTTCTAATGGGCTTGATCCTGTCAGCACAACCGATCTGAGGAAGTTGTTATCGCGGCTGGCGAAGGAGGAATGGACCACCATTATTATGACCACGCATAATTTGGAAGAGGTCCAAAAGCTGTGCGATAGAATCACGATTCTGCGGCACGGGCGGAATATTTTTACAGATTCTATCTCGGCGCTCCGGGACAGCGAGCATTACAGGGAGAACGGGCAATTCAGTCTTGAGAAGCTGTACATGGAGATAGAGCAGGGGGGAGGCAGATGAACAGATCCTATCCCGTTTTTCGTATGCAGTGCGCAGAGTTTACAAGTGACAAAGGGATGCTCTTCTTTTACGGCCTGTCCATAGGCATTACCGGTATAATCCTCCCGCTGTTCATGCACGGGGTAGAAGTCTCCTTAGCCACCGCAGCATTACTTACGTCAGTCTTACTGAGACCCATGTTAGCCGGCAGCATTGCGGGGGAACGGGAGCACCATACTTTGGAGACACTCCTGTCCAGTCCCATCCATGGGAAAAGCATGCTTTGGAGGAAGTTTGAGTTCTGCTTCTTATTTGCGCTGGTCTACTTCACTATAACCGTTCTCTGCTCTGCGTTAACGAGCTATCTTACCGGCGGCGGAGCAGCGTTGATTCCTTGGCAATGGATGTGCATCCTGATTGTAGCTGGACTGAATTATAGTGCAATATGCATGGGCGGGGTGTATGTTTCCTCCACATCAGGAGATTTGCGGGCTGCCAACCAGCGGGTGTCGCTAATGGCTTATCCTCTCAGCTTTCTCCTGGTCATCTGTCTGTCGGTTATAAGAACTGTGGACTTGTTCTCGGCGCTGATTGTAAGTTGCATCTGTACATTGATTTACCTTTGGGTTATATCGATGTTCGCGGCGAAGATCAGGAGGATGAAGCAGCCGGATTTTTTCCAGCCGATAGCCATCCAGAAGACGGAGAGAGGGCATCAGCAGCGTATATCCTTAGCTCTCCCGGGATCTCAGTTTGGCATAGTGTTAAGATTGGAATGGAAGATGCTGATGACCTTGAAAAGAATGCTCCTGAGCTTTGGATTTCTGTGCTTCTCGCCGGTTGCTATGGTGTGTCTGCTGCTGTATTTTACGGGAACGCTTGACCTCAACTATGCCGTCCTGCTAACCGTGCTAATGATACCGAGAGTGCCGACTAACTTAATAGCGTACTCCATAGGCGGGGAAAAAGTATATAAGACAGGGGAAGCCCTATTGTCTACACCTCTGCAGATCCGGCCGGTCTTTCTGGCTAAATGTATGATTCCAGTGCTTGTAACGGCGGTCATGCTGGCCCTCTCATCCCTGCTGACGTTGGCGGGGGTATCTATTGCAGCGCTGATCAGTCCTGAGCTTGTCTCCATCCAAGGCTATACAGCTGCACAGCTTATCCTGCTGTTTCCCGTTGGTCTGCTCTCATCCATAGCCATGATGTTCATAGCAGCTATTCTTTCTCTGCGGCTCAGAACTCCGCGTCAGGGCTTGTATGCGACAAGCCTTCTGTCCTTTCTGTTTGTGTTCCCGGTATTATATATCATCTACTTGGCTCCGAACATGATGATGGGGTCCATGATCTATCTCGCGGTTCTTGGAATTAGCAATCTATTCTGTCTCAAAAGAATCTCGGACAACATAACCCGGCCTCAGCTCATGAGCAGACTATAAGGAACATACAAAACCCCCGGCCATGCTTCATTAAGAAGCAACCGGGGGTTCTTTGTACGGGTGCCGTCTCTGTAAGGACGGCGCCCGTTTCTACTTGTCGTTCCTTATCTAGCCAACCAGCCGCCATCCACATTCAGAATGTGGCCGTTCAGGTAGTCGGAAGCGGCGGAGGCCAGGAATACGGCAGGGCCCTTCACATCGTCAGCAGTTCCCCAGCGTCCGGCTGGAATACGGTCAAGGATGGAATCGGAGCGGCTCTGGTCCGCACGGATTGGAGCGGTATTCTCGGTAGCCATGTAGCCCGGAGCAATCGCGTTGATGTTAAGGCCCGAGCCAGCCCATTCATTGGCGAAGGCTTTGGTCAGACCGGCTACGGCATGCTTACTTGCTGTGTAGCCCGGCACGTTGATGCCGCCCTGGTAGGAGAGCATGGAGGCGATGTTGATGATTTTGCCGCTTCCCCGTTCCAGGAAGTGACGTCCGACAATCTGCGACAGCAGGAAGACGGTGTTCTGGTTGAGGTTGATGACATCGAACCAGTCCTTCTCGCTATGGTCCTTGGCCGGAGTGCGGCGGATCATGCCTGCACAGTTGACGAGGATATCCACTTTGCCGGTGAAGGCAACGGCTTCGTCGAACATGCCTTGAAGCTTGGAATGATCGCTGAGGTCAGCGGAGATGCTCAGTGCTTTGACGCCAAAAGCTTCACAGGCTGCTACGGTCTCGTCACTGGAATTAAGAGATACGGAGACTACGTCTGCACCGGCTTCTGCGAAGGCGATGGCAATGCCTTGTCCAAGACCTTGCGCTGCGCCTGTTACGATTGCTGTTTTACCTGCCAAGCTGAATAAAGATGACATATGATTAATCTCTCCTTTGAGCTATTGGAATTGTATAGTTACCCGCATTCAATATTAATGCCAGCTTTGCGGAACAGCCCGGCGGTCTCCGGGGCGAGCCCGCTGTCCGTCAGCAGCACATCGACCTCCTGCAGGGAAGCGAAGGTGCGCAGCGCGGTCTGACCGAATTTGTGATGATCGCATGCGGCGAACACCTGACGGGCCGTGGAGACTAACGCCTGTTTGAAATCTATAAGATCGCCGGTATAGATGGACAGGCCGTGTTCAATATGAACGGCTGTGGCCGAGAGAAAGGCTTTTTGAATATTAAGCTTCTGTACATAGGACACGGCTTCGGGACCGGCCAGCATATTGCGGACACGGTAACCGCCGGGAACGACCAGCCGGATGTTGTCTCTGGGAACCAGCTCACTGATGATGTAGACATCATTGGTAATGACCGTAAGGGGAATATTGTCCAGCCGCCGGGCAATCTCAAGCGTTGTGCTTCCGCCGTCCAGGGCAATGATGTCATCCGGAGCGATATGCGCCAGCGCACGCCGGGCAATCTCCGTCTTCTCCTCAGCGTATTTATCCAGCGGATTGCGCAGGGGCAGAATGCCGAACTGATCGCTCTGTGCCAGCACGGCGCCGCCGTGGACGCGCATAATCAGTCCTTGTTCCTCCAGCTTGCTTAAGTCCTCGCGGATCGTTTTGCCGGTGACCTGGAGCTTGTCGCTCAATTCGTTCACGGTTACATCCTTCTGGTTCAGCATAACTTCCATAATCATCTCGTGCCGCCGTATCGGGTTCATCCGCCTGCCTCATCTTTCCGTAGTTGATTTGCTTCTATTGTAATTCTTTCATCCCTACGGGGTCCATATCATCATACCGCTTGTTGTCTCCGGCCATGCTCCAGATGAAGGTATAGTTATGCGTGCCCACACCGCTGTGAATGGACCAGCTTGGCGAGATAACAGCCTGTTCATTGTGCATTACAATGTGACGGGTCTCGGTCGGTTCGCCCATCAGGTGGAAGACGATGGAATCGTCCGGCAGATCGAAATAGAAGTAGGCTTCCATCCGGCGTGGATGTGTATGCGATGGCATGGTGTTCCACATGCTGCCCGGCTTCAGCTGAGTCATCCCCATGACAAGCTGTGCGCTCTGCACGCCGTTCGTGTGGATGAAGCGGTGAATCGTCCGTTCATTGGAATTCTCCAGACCGCCCATGGCCCCGGATTCGGATTCAGCCAGCGTAGTCTTCGTAGTCGGGTAGGACTGGTGCGCCGGAGCGGAATTCAGATAGAATTTGGCCGGCTTGGCGCTGTCAGCGCTCTTGAAAATAACATCCTTCGAGCCCTGGCCCACATACAGGCATTCCTTGAAATCAACCTCATATTCAGTTCCGTCCACAACAACCGAACCCTTGCCGCCGACATTGATAACGCCCAGCTCACGGCGTTCCAGGAAGTAAGTTACGCCAAGCTCCTTGAGGTCCGTAGTCAGAGCCACCTCGCCGTTCACCGGATTTGCTCCGCCAACGATCATGCGGTCTTCATGCGTCAGGACAAGCTTCAGCTCGTCTGGTGCGAAGATCACCGGGATATGGAACTCCTTGCGCAGGCGCTCAGTGTCAAACTGCTTCACTTCATTCGGATGTGATGCAAAACGTCTTTCCATCGAATATTCAGTCTCCTTAGAAAACATATTTTCGTTCGTATAGGTACAATTTAATCCATTTACGTTCATTTATCAAGCATAATCTTTTTTAGTACGTTTATTTTAGTTTATTTATTCACTGATAAGATTGCCATATGTACTGAAAGCGTGCACAATAGAGCAGGAGAGAACGAATTGCACTGTAAAATAAATGATAGAAATATCACTGTGGAGGGTGAGCAATATGACAGACCAGCCTAAGCATCAGCAAGAGACTTCTTATATAGTACGCCAGCGGGAGATTATGTACGCTGCCGCAGTGGAGGCAGAGCGCCGTCCGCTGCTGTTCAGCGGACTCTGGTTCCATGATGATGTGCGCAACAACTTCTATTATGCTTCCTATTTATTTGCCGCTGCGGTGGATGATAACCTGGAGCTGCCGTTCAGCCGGGAGGATGCCAAGCGGAAGGCCGAAGCTGTACTTTTAGAGACGGTTAGACTTCAGAACCGGATGCCGGGAACACCCTTATATGGACATTGGCCGCTGGGGCTAAGCCCCGCGCCTCAGGAGGCTGCACCGCATGAGCTGCCGGTGGAGATCATGGGCAGCCTGATGGTCTGGTTCTGCAAGCGATATTCCGCCCGGTTCAGCGCGGGACTGCGCGTGGCGTTCCATACAGCAATTGGACATATCTACCGCAGCGGCTTCTTCCGGAAGCAGGTAGCGGAGTTCGGCCATCATGAAGCGAAATATACGGCGGCGAAGCTGATCTTCGGCCAGCTGTTTGAGGATGAGGAGCTGCGGGAAGACGGGCGGCACAGCCTGGAGATCACGCTGGCGCATATCCGTGCGAAGGGCATGCCGGAGTATGGCAGCCTGCCGTGGTTCTGGCACTGGGTACAGGCATTCACTTGTGCCTGGGAGCTTGAAGAGGACAGCAGCGTCAGAGAGATGCTTGGCGGGATGCTGGACTTCCTGTGGGCTGAGCGGAGCCAATGGTATCTGCAAGGGGCGTGGGCAGGCGCGCATTCCCGGGGCTGGCCGCATGATGTTCCGGCAGACGGCAATGTGCTGCACGACTATGTGCAGTTCGGGGATTTTGCTCTGCCTGCGGAGATGCCCCGTACCGAATACGCAGGGTTCCTCTATTATGAAGCACCGGAAGAGGTGCGCTCTACTGCGCTGAACCGCCAGTTACCGGTGGAGGTCTGCAAGAAGACTGAGAAGGTGGTTGCCGGTTCCCCGGAGCGCCAGCCGGCGCTGCATTCTTACGCCTATATCTGCAAGGATTACGCGGCAGGCGGGATGTGGGAGCGGGTGGAGGAATTCGACAATGAGCAGCTGCGCTGGGCCTTCTCGCTGCCGGTTCCGGCGGCGGAAGGTGTGAACCGGCTTTACTTTTTCCATCCGGGTCAAGGCTATCAGCCGGGCGATCCCCGGCACCAGAGTCCTTATATGGAGGTGCTATATCACCGGAACACGGTACTGTCGCTGTTCCCTGTGCCCGAAGGAGCAGATACAGCCATCGTCGGGGTGCTTCCGCTAGGCGAATGGATCAGGCAGCCCAAGGCGCTGCTTGGCTATGCGGGCAATGTGTATTTTGCCGTCTATGTATCACAAGATTATGAACTGCTGGAGCGGTCATCCTATCTGGAGGTAACGTCCAAGAACATGCCGGGAGGCGTCGTGGTCGAAGCGCTTAGCACAGATCAGGCGGCAGAGCTGGGGATATACGGGCTTGAGGAATTCGCTGCAGCCGCTATGAAGCGGGCACCGGAATTTACGGAGGGAGAGAGCCTCTCGGCAGCGTATACGGCCTGGAGCGGGAATGAACGCCTGCAGCTCAGCATTGACAATAAGCATACGGGAATACTTTCGCAGATTAACGGCAAACCGGTATCATTTGAACATTATAAGGTCTAAACGGGACACTCCGCCCCCTGGGGATCTTAAGATTTTTTCAGATTGGAACTATCTCAAATTTTAAGCTACAATGACATAAAGCCCGGGGGTCAGCAATGGCTGCCGGGTTCTTTGCGCTACCCGCATAGGGCCTGAGCATGGAGCAGCAATGAAGGTAATATCTTTAGGGCTGCAAGGAAAGAATAAGTTGACTAATTTGCAGCTGAGGATCTACTACTGAAGACATGGGGGAGAGCAGGATGTCAGAGACAGAATATCGGCTGGAGAAGGATTTTTTGGGCAGTAAGCAGGTGGAGCATCAGGCCTATTACGGGATACAGACCCTCCGGGCGGTGGAGAATTTCCCGATTACCGGCTACCGTGTGCATCATGAATTAATCAAGGCGATGGGGATTGTCAAAAAATCCGCTGCGCTCGCCAACATGGAAATCGGCCGCCTCTATAAAGGCCTGGGGGAGGTCATCGTCCAAGCGGCAGAAGAAGTGATTGCGGGGAACTGGGATGAGCAGTTCATCGTGGATCCGATTCAAGGCGGCGCGGGCACCTCGCTCAATATGAATGCCAATGAAGTGATTGCGAACCGTGCGCTGGAGCTGCTGGGCAAGGCCAAGGGAGATTATCTGCAGCTTAGTCCGAACACTCATGTGAATATGGCGCAATCGACGAACGATGCGTTTCCGACGGCGATTCATATTGCCACGCTATCGCTGCTGGAGCAGCTGCTGATCACGATGCGGACGATGCACGGTGTATTTTTGCAGAAGGCGGCTGAATTTGATTCCGTAATTAAAATGGGACGGACTCACCTGCAGGACGCGGTGCCGATCCGTCTGGGACAGGAATTCGAGGCGTACAGCCGGGTGCTGGAGCGCGACATTCAGCGGATCGAGCATACGCGGGGCCATCTCTATGAGGTGAACATGGGCGCGACCGCCGTGGGTACCGGATTGAACGCCGATCCCCGTTATATTACGCGGGTCGTCGAGCTGCTGGCTGAGATCAGCGGTCTGCCGCTGGTCAGCGCGGAGCATCTGGTGGATGCCACGCAGAATACGGATGCCTATACCGAAGTCTCGGCGTCCCTGAAGGTCTGCATGATGAATATGTCCAAAATCGCCAACGACCTGCGCCTGATGGCCTCCGGCCCGCGCTCGGGCTTCAATGAAATTACGCTGCCGGCCCGCCAGCCGGGATCGTCTATCATGCCCGGCAAGGTGAATCCGGTGATGGCCGAGGTGATTAACCAGGTGGCTTTTCAGGTGATCGGCAATGATCATACGATCTGTCTCGCCGCTCAGGCCGGTCAACTGGAGCTGAACGTGATGGAGCCGGTGATGGTGTTCAATCTGATTCAGTCGATCAGCATCATGAACAATTCCTTCCGGGTGTTCACCGACTATTGTCTGGCAGGGATTGAAGCCAATAAGGAGAAGCTTGCGCGTGAGGTGGAGCGAAGCGTCGGCATTATTACCGCCGTGAACCCGCATCTGGGATATGAGGTCGTCTCGCGGATTGCCAGGGAAGCTATTCTGACCGGAGAATCGGTCCGGGCCTTGTGTCTGAAATACAATGTACTGAGTGAAGAAGAGCTGAATCTCATTCTGGACCCGTATGAAATGACCCATCCCGGCATCGCGGGGGCGGCGCTTTTGAATCATGAATAATAATCGTGAATTGTGTAAAATCAGGCTTCCTCTCATGGTATAATAGACAGGAGCATTTACACCGGGCATGATCCTATATTCTGTAATGGCTTACTGGAGGCAAAGTGTGGCGAAGGCAAAAGTGGCAAAACGTCCAACCCGCGACGAATTCGTGCTTGAGGAGCTGGGCAACCAGCTGGTAGAGGCGAAGCAGGAGGATTCCGAGATTCTGCTGACGGTCTGGGGGAAGGAAGAAGAGGTGCGCGGAGTGATTGTAGAGATGGATTCGCGTACCGGCAGGGTGCATGTCAGAAATCATGAAGAGATTATCAAGGTGCCGTTCATGGACATTATGCAAATCAATTACCCCCGGGATTAGGGGGAGCGGCAGATGAACAAAACGAATGCCATGCGCATACTGGATGCAAGGAAGATAAGCTATACCATTCATAGCTACGACAATGAGGACGGGCTGATTCACGGAACAGCGGTTGCTGAGAAGATTGGCCTGCCTCCTGAAGTAGTATTCAAGACACTGGTCGCACACAGCGGGCCGCAGCCGTACGTCTTTGTGATTCCGGTTGCTGAAGAGCTGGATCTGAAGGCCGCGGCCAGAGCCGCCGGAGTCAAGAAGATTGAGCTGCTGCCGCTCAAGGAGCTGCTGAAGCATACGGGATACGTGCGCGGGGGCTGTTCCCCTGTCGGGATGAAGAAGCTTTACCCTACGTTCATTCACAGCAGTGCGGTGGAGCTTGAGGTCATTGCAGTCAGCGCAGGCCGGATCGGCGTTCAGATGGAGCTTGAGCCGAAGCTGCTGGGCGAAGCGGTGTCTGCGGTTTTTACGGAGTTGGTTAAAGAGTAGAGTAACGTGGGATGCGATATTCACTCCTAATTAGCAAAAAACGAAAAGCAGCAACTCTCCAGTAATGTGAGAATTGCTGCTTTTTTCTTTTTCAAAGAGAAGCAGTAGTCCATTCGCTATAATGGTCAGCTATGAATTGCAGCTCTCGCTCATAGTGGGCCAGGTGGCCTTCTTCCACCATACGGACAAAAGCAGGGTTGCCCGCCTCGGCCTCCTTCTTCAGCGTATCGCACATAGCCGTGAGCCGCCGGGTCAGCCAGTCGTGCAGATTTTCCGGGACAGGCAGTCCATAGGCTTCGAAAAATAGCTCAATCCGCCGCTGCCGGTCTGCTGCATGGAGGTCTGTCTGGTAAGGTACTGTGGAGCCTGTCAGATAGTCAGGAGCAAAACCGGCGAGCGGAACTGAAGTATAGAGGGTATAGGCAATATCCCATAGGCGCGGGCCCGGACCGGCCATGTCGAAATCAATCAGCGCCACGGGCGCACCATGCTGAAACACCACATTGTACAGCGCCGCGTCATTATGGCAGATCACTTCATGTGCCGCAGGATCGGCATAGGGGAGCTGCCACTCCATATGTATACTATTCGCTACAAAACCCTCCGTTGCATCATGATAGCTGCGTAACAGGCGCGCCAGGCCCGTAAGGGTCTCTTCAGACCACATGTACGGCTCCAGCTCAGGATACGCGTTGCCCGGAACCTCGCCGGGTAGAAAGGATAGAATCTCGCGCCCTGCTTCATCTATGCCCAGAAATCTGGGGGCTCCAGCGAAATTCTGCTGCTCCAAATGCTGAAGCAGTGCATGAATACTTGTGCTCCAGCTCCCTGTGGGGCGGCGGACGGTGTCTGCCTTGCGGATAATCTCATTTACATTTCCGCCGGTTAATTTCTCTTCATCGTACGGGTTCATTGGCTAAAGGCACCTCGCTTTCTTTGATGGGCGTACGGCCGTGTGCAGCCAGCTGCAGGGGTCAAGGCAGCAGCTTCGCGGCTATTAACCCCAGATACTCCTTCAGGGCCAGCCCGGTTGTAGAGACGGCTCCGGCAGAAGGAGTGAATTTGCTTACATAGAGTGACATCGGACGGCTGGCCTGGAAATCTACTGGAAAAGCCTGCGGCGTAAGTCCGGCCTGCCCGAACTGGACCATGCTGCGCGGCATATGGAAGCCGGAGGTTACCAGAACAGGACGGCTGAAGCCATGCTCCTGCATGAGCTTCGCGGTGTTGACCGCATTCTGCTCCGTGTTGAGCGAGCGGTTCTCCGGCAGGATGTCCTCTGCGGGGATGCCGAGGCCGATGAGCTGCCGCCGGGCGATATCCGCTTCATTGCCGCTGTCGGCGAATACCTGTCCCCCGGAGAAAATGACCGGCAGGCCGGTCTCACGGTACAGCCGTGCAGCTGCCAGCAGCCGGTTCGCCGCCGGACCGGACATATTGCCCTGCCCGTCCAGATCCGGGGTGCCGGAGGTGGCTCCGCCGCCGAGAATAACGATCACATCCCCCTCTGCGGCGGCAGGCTGAGGATACTTCCGCTCCAGGCTCCCGATCAGTGTGTCGGCGACAGCAGAGGTCATCGACAGATAGAGCAGGAGCGTGACCGCCAGCAGCACGACCGCAGGACGGCGGCTGTTTTTCCACAGCCAGACCACCATGCCCAGCAGCAGCAGGACAAATAACCCGGGCGGCAGGACAAAGCTGTATACGAATTTAATGAGATAGATCATACGGTCACCAACTTTTACAAATAGGATAAAAGATAAGCTGTTTTGTGCTTCGTGCTTCGTGCTTCAAGTGCCCTCCATGCGCGCTCCCGGTGATCTGCCTTCTGAAGCGGACTGAGATTCCGTTATTTTGCCAAAATCACGTGTGTTAGCGCCGAAACGGACTGAGATTCCGCTAGTTTGTACTTTTGAGCCTCAGAGGACACCTGTTAGGACGCATAACGGAATCTCAGTCCGATTGTCCCAGAATTTCACCTGATTTGCTCATATAGCGGAAGCTCAGTCCTCATCGTTGTCAGTTAGAGAGTCATGTAGGCGGCAGGGTTCAGCGAATCACCTTCAATAATAATCGCAGTCAATCCTGAATCTGTCCGGGTCTCGTGCCATTCCTCCCGCTCCCAAAAGACGGCTTGACCTGCACACACAGCTGTAAATTCAGCTTCCTCTCCGCGCACATACCCCTCACCGTTCACAATGAGCAGCAGCTGCGGACAGGTCGCCTGATGAAAACCGATTACTCCCTGGTGTCCAAGGTATACGCAGCCGATATGCGTCTTCTCCTCAGTCTGGATAATCCGGGATAAGATGAAATCGGAATTGAAGGCGGTTATTGGTTTGCCTGAATCTGGTTTGAAATGGTAAATCTTCATTGTATACCTCCTTGTGAGCGCGGAAGAGGCACTCCGTCGTCCGTCTTACCCGGCTCCTCCGTAAGCTGGCGGTAGCCCATTGGGGGCAGGCCGGTCCAGCGCTTGAACTGCTTGCTGAAATGGGACACATCGCGGTAGCCCAGCCGGTAGGCGATGCTCTCTACAGACAGGCTGTTGTCCAGCAGCAGGAGCTTGGCATGGCGGATAATGAGATCGGAGAGATACTGCCTCGGCGGCAGCCCGTAGATCTGCCGGAAGGCGCGGTTACAGTGGTTAGGGCTATAGCCGAGTCTGGCCGCAATCTCCTCGATGCTTCCAGCTCTGCTGCCTGATGCCGCAGCGGTGAAGACGGATTCCTGCAGCAGCCCTTCCATGGCATTCGCCAGGGCGACGGTCTTCTCTGTCACTCCCGGCAGGGTGCTCCGGGCAGGAGAAGGCAGGGCAGCCAGCACCCAGCCGCTAAGGGCGGTGAAGAACTGGAGCGAAGCGTTCAGCATCACCAGCCGGCCCCGCTGGGCATCGCTGGCCTCCGGGAGAATGGTTGAGCGGATAATGTCATCCAGGGAAGCGCGGATCGCCTTCAGCTCCGGGGTGTCTCCGCTTAGACTGACGGTATCCATTGTCATTAAGGAGCGGCGCAGAACCAAATCGTCAATGTCGAAGTGCAGGCAGTAATAAGACATCTCATCCCCTGCGGCTGCGCCCAGACTGGAGTGCTGCACACCCGGGCGGATGAACAGAATGTCACCGCTCTCCTGGATGTAAGAATGTCCGCCTACAGCCATGTGCTGCGAGCCCTGCAGAACGATGTTGATCTCGAACATCGGGTGAGTGTGTGCCGGATATTGCCACTCTTTGTTCACCTTGCGCCAGTGGGCGGCGAAGAGATGGAAGGCAGCTTGAACATCCGGGGACATGCGTCCGTCCATGGAATGCTGTGTGCCGGGATCTAATACGTTCATGTTCAACCTCTTCTTTGTTAAAAGATGGATCTATTATAGCATAGGCCGCTGCGTCCGATTGATTTGTCCAAATAATTGGAGGCTTTGCGCCTGTTGCCTGAGGGGCGGGGAGCGCTAACATAGAGCTAGAGCCCGGCACTGCCGGGACACAGCTGGAGGGAGTGTATATACTGTATGCCAACTAACAAATTCTTCAATGCCCATCATTCACCGATAGGATCATTCTCAAGCTTCACCCTCGGATTTCAAGGAGCGTCCGGCGGCTTTGACCTCGAACTCGGCAGACCGCCAAGACAGAACATATATATTGGGCTTGCGCGCAAGGACGGCCGCGGTTATGATACGTTGCCCTTCCATGAGCAGGGCAGTGACGATGAGAGCAAGCGCTACGATATTGAGAACCCGGACCCGAGTCCGGACAAGCCGCAGACGCTGTTTCACTTCGGGGAAGATGAAATTACGCGTGATTTCCGGCTTACAACGGACAGCTGGCAGGCCGGCGATCTCACTTTCCGCATTCTGTCGCCCGTCCGGCCCGTTCCGGACCCGGAGACGGCTTCGGAGGCAGAGCTGAAGGAAGTACTGCTTCCAGCCGTGCTGGTAGAGCTTGAAGTCGATAACACAGCGGGCAGCTCTGCGCGCCGTGCTTTCTTCGGTTTCCAGGGGAATGACCCGTATAGCGCCCTGAGAAGATTCGATGGAGGCCAGGAGGATCTGACGGGTGTCGGCCAGGGCCGGTTCCTGGCGATTGCCGCGAAGCAGGGAAGTGTGAAGGCGGCAATGCATTTTACAATGGAGGATATTCTTGCAGCGGAGCTGGAGGAGAACTGGACCTTCGGGCTGGGGCAGGTTGGCGCGCTGATTATGGATGTGCCCGCCGGTGAACGCAAGGTGTACCAGTTCGCGGTCTGCTTCCACCGCTCCGGTTATGTGACATCAGGAATGGATGCGAGCTATTACTATAACCGCTATTACAGCAATGTGGAAGCTGTTGCGGAATATGCGTTATCCCGGTTCGACACGCTGAAGCAGCAGGCTGAACAAGCGAACGGAATGCTGGAGGGAACGGCCTTAAGTGACGACCAGACCTTCATGCTTGCTCACGCTATCCGCAGCTATTACGGCTCTACCGAGCTCTTGGAGTACAAAGGCCAGCCGTTCTGGGTCGTCAACGAAGGCGAGTACCGGATGATGAATACGTTCGATCTTACGGTAGACCAGCTGTTCTTTGAGCTGAAGATGAATCCGTGGACCGTCCGTAATGAGCTGGATATGTTCGTGGACCGGTTCAGTTATGCCGACACCGTCCGCTTCCCGGGAGACTTGATCGAGTATCCGGGCGGACTTAGCTTCACGCATGATATGGGAGTAGCCAACGCCGTGTCTCGTCCGGGGTATTCCTCCTATGAGCTGTACGGCATTGATGGCTGCTTCTCGCATATGACCCACGAGCAATTGGTCAACTGGATTCTCACTGCGGCAACTTATGTGGAGCATACCGGGGACCGCAGCTGGATGGAGCGCAATCTGACGGTACTGGAGAGCTGCCTGCAGAGTATGCTGAACCGGGATCATCCGGACCCGGCGAAGCGCAACGGTGTGATGGCGCTCGACAGCTCACGGACCATGGGCGGTGCAGAGATTACGACCTATGACAGTCTGGATGTCTCCCTGGGCCAGGCGCGCAACAATATTTATCTGGCAGGAAAATGCTGGGCTGCTTATCTGGCTATGGAGCGGATTTTCCGCGACAACGGCAATACGGAGCTGTCCCAGACTGCCGGCCGGCAGGCTGAACTCTGTGCGGCTACTATCGTGGCGAGTGTGACCAAAGGCGGCTACATTCCGGCGGTCATCGGCGAAGGCAATGATTCGAAGATTATCCCGGCCATCGAAGGCCTGGTGTTCCCTTACTTCACCGGCTGCAAGGAAGCCTTGGAGCGCGGAGGACGGTTCGGCGAATATCTTGAGGCACTGGACACGCATCTGAAGGCTGTGCTCGTGGAGGGAGTCTGTCTGTTCGATGACGGCGGCTGGAAAATCTCCTCCACCAGCAATAACAGCTGGCTGAGTAAAATCTATCTCTCCCAGTTCATCGCCAGAGAAATTCTCGGCCTGGAATGGGATGAGAAGGGCCGCGCGGCAGATCAGGCCCATACGGCCTGGCTTACGCATCCGCAGCTCTCGATCTGGAGCTGGAGTGACCAGATTATCTCCGGCGAAATCACCGGCAGCAAATATTACCCGCGCGGAGTAACGGCCATTCTGTGGCTGGAGGAACAACGGGCGTAGATAGTTGAAGCCGGACGTCCGGCGGTGTTGACTTAAACAGCGAATCTCCCATGACGGGGATTCGCTGTTTGTTTATTATATTGTTATTTTTGTATAATATAATAAACAAAATAAGTATAGAGGTGCTGATATGGTTGAAAAAGTATTTTGGACTAACCCATATTTAACGAAATTAGATACTCGTATATCCAGTGTTAACGGCAATGACATTACAGTGGAAAGAACCATCTTGTATGCATTCTCTGGAGGACAAGAGAGTGATACAGGATTGATTCACGGGTATTCTGTACATCAAGCCAAAAAAGAGGGTCATGAAATCATTTATACCCTTGAAGAAGGGCATGACTTAAAGGTTGGTGATGTAGTATCTATGACCGTAGATTGGGATCGTCGTTACAGACTTATGAGACTACATTTTGCTGCGGAGGTTGTATTAGAATTAGCTTATAAACAGTTGACAGGTATTGAGAAAATAGGCGCTCATATCTCTCAGGATAAAGCCCGAATCGATTTTGCTTGGCACGAGAATATTTCAAAATCATTTTCTTTGATCGAGAAAGAATTCCGTAAGATTATTGAGGCAAACCTAGATATTATTAGTGCCTTCAGCGATGAAGGAAATGGAAGAAGATATTGGGAAGTTAAAGGCTTCTCAAAGGTTCCCTGCGGTGGAACTCACTTGAAGAAAACAGGTGAAGTTGGAGAAATAAAGTTAAAGCGTAACAATATCGGGAGAGGGAAAGAAAGAATCGAAATTTATTTATGTATTTAAAACAACTGGGCCACATGCTCACGCAGCGCCGAATGTAATCGGTTTTCCGATTACATTGTGCCCACACGCCTGCGCAGTGCCGAATGTAATCGGTTTTCCGATTACATTGTGCCCACACGCCTGCGCAGTGCCGAATGTAATCGGTTTTCCGATTACATTGTGCCCACACGCCTGCGCAGAGCCGAATGTAATCGGTTTTCCGATTACATTGTGCCCACACGCCTGCACAGTGCCGAATGTAATCGGTTTTCCGATAACATTGAGCCCGCATGCCCACGCAGAGCCGAATGTAATCGGTTTTCCGATTACATTCGGCCCGCGCGTCCATGCAAGCTGTCTGTGCCTGCTTCCAGCCAGACTAGAACACCCGGTGCTTCCAGCCGTTCAGCTTCGCTACAGCTTCAACGTAGAAGTAGTCGCCGTAGATCAGCGACACATCCATGTGGGAGTCGCCGCTGACTGCGCCATGCAGCAGGATGGCTTCATGCCCGGGCTGCTCCCAGGTAGCGTAGCTCTCGGTCAGCGAACGCAGAATACGCTCTGCGGCATCCGCATAGACACGTTTCTCGCCCGGCGGCACAAGCTCTGCGAGCTCCAGGAGGCCAGAGGCGGCAATCGCGGCGGCCGAGCTGTCTCTGGCCATACGCTTGTCATCTGCCAGCCGGAAGTCCCAGTGCGGGACGTGATCTTCCGGGAGAGCCGCGATGAAGTAATGGGCGATGCGCTTGGCGGTATTCAAGAAGCGCGCGTCCCCGGTGTGGCGGTAAGTGTTCGTGAAGCCGTACAGCCCCCAGGCTGAACCCCGGCTCCAGCAGGATTCAGGCGAATATCCCTGTCCGCCGAAATTCTCAATATAAGCACCGGTAGCGGCATCGAAGGAGAGAATATGCTTGGTGGACCCGTCCTCGCGCACACCATACGTCATGGCAGTCCCGGCATGGCTGACCGCAATATGACGGTAGCGCGGATCACCGGTTACCCGGCTGGCCCAGAACAGCAGCGAGATGTTCATCATGCAGTCGATGATGACCCAGCCGTGCTTGTCCCCGTTCCAGGCGCGGATGAACCCGCCCGCAGGATTATAACGAGCAGCCAGATAGTTAGCCGCTTCCAGTCCCCGGCGCAAGCCCTCCGCGTCACCGGTCAGCGTATGCTTGATTACCGCAGTAGCCAGGAACTGAAAGCCGACGTCGTGATGCAGCTCTTCGGTCGGCTTCGCGAACCATTGTCCAATCGTTTCGTCAAAGTCCCATGCAGCGTTCTTATATAGATCCTTGCCTGTCATATCCTGCATGACCCAGAGCATTCCCGGCCAGAAGCCGGAGGTCCACCAGTCCGTAGCGGGATTGTCGAACAGGCCATCTTCTCCGGCCATATGCGGGCTTCTTCCGCCCAACTGCTCTATCATCTTGGATACCTTCGTATCCAGCTTGTTCATTACTCCCTGCCAATAAGCTGTAGTCATCGCTGAAGCCTCCACATGCATTAGATTATGGCCTCAGTATAACGCCTATGACGAACCGAAAGTTGTCATTTAATATCACGAAATGTTGTTTTATTGTCCTGTTTTCCCTCAGGGGCTCTCAGCTTCCCTTGCGGTATTGCAGCGGAGAAAGGCCAAGCACCCGCTTGAACAGCTGGTTGAAGTAGGAGGGATTCGGGAATCCGACAGCACTGCCGATCCGTTCCACCGTCAGGTCCGTGGTCTCCAGCAGCCGGCAGGCCTGCTTGAGCCGCCGGGCTGTAAGATAATCTACGAGCCGTCCGCCGGTCTCCTGATGAAAAATCCGCGACACGTAAGATTTCGACAGATGGGTCTCTGCTGCCAGCTGCTCCAGACTAATCTCCTCGTGGTAATGGGCTTCGATCCAGTTCATGATCTGCTCCGAATAGCGAAGCTGCCGCTTGTCTCCGGCGTGGATCAGCGACTGTTCTCCAGTCCCCAGACAGCTGAGGAGCTGGAGAAGGAGCATGGAGATATCTTCAGTCTCTTCCCCGGTGCTCTTGCTCCGGCACTGGTTATAATTCGCGCAGATCCATTCCATGGTCTCCATACGGTCACTGAGATCGAAGCCGCAAGAGGGATTATTGCCCTGCCAGAGCGCAGAGAAGACAGCCTTGCGTTTGGGGAAGCCCTGTAGCAGCTGCTCGGCAGTATGCGGGTCGAGATAGAAGATCGTGCGTACGAACGGACGCTCCGCAGAGACCTCCGAATAGATCCGGTGCAGCTGATAGGGCTGGAAAAAGAATAGCATCCCCGGACGGATATCATACATCTGCTGGTTGACTACAATACTGCCTTGACCCCGGTGCACGAACATGATTTCACAGCACTGGTGCCAGTGGTAATACCCTTTGTAATGATCATCGGTATAGATCCGGTAGTCCCAGATCAGCGACTGCCGGTTATCGAACAGTACAGGCTCGAACAGCTGTTTCATCATGCTGCAGTTCATCCCCCACAATGACAAAATAGAAACATTTCACTGCTTCCTATTATAGGGGACCTGCCGGGAGAACGCTACAGTAACAGCTCCTTCTTTTATCCTTGTGAGGCAGGTTTGCGTTTTCTAAACTTATAGACGATAAGGATCGTCAATGGGAGAACGAAGGAGAGTGTGAGGTTCCAATCGACCCAATAGGCCGGAATTTCTTTTACATAAAAAACAATATCATTGGAGCTGAGCTGGGACAGTCCATAGATCAGGAAGGCAACCGGGAAGATCAGCGGACGGTGGCTTTTCAGCTTGAACATTTGTGCAGTCCCCAGGACGAAGGCATAGAAATATAGCGCTGTTTTGAAATAAGTGGTAATAATCCAGGCGGTGGCCATGAGCGCTTCCAGCCGTTGCAGGAAGTTGGCAACATTGATTTTTTGGGCCAGGATATAGGCGGCATAGAAATTATGCTCCGAGAAATAGACGCCCAGCACGGTCAGCGAGAGGAACAGAATCAGATTCAGCCCAACGGATCCCGCGAAGAGTGCAATGAAGATGTCACGATTGATCTTGCTGTTCTTGCGGGTAAAGGGATACACCATTAAGAAGACGCACAGCTCCCCGAACGGGTAAAAGACCCCAAACATAATGGTATGCAGCATCCCGGGCAGCGGCGTGGTCATCATCGGGTACAGCCGGTCTATCTGAACCTGCGGAAATAAGAGGACCATCAGCGAGACCAGGAATAGGGCAAACAGCGGAAAAAACACCTGTGCCGCCCTGCCCACCACCTCCAGTCCCAGACGCAGGCCATACACCAGGATGACAAGACTCATAAACCGGATGACTCCGCCCGGTGTCCCCTCATAGATCTGGGTGGTCAGGAAATCCTCCATTTCGCGCACATATGTCGAGGCGGCCAGGACGAAGAAATTCAGATAGAATAAGCCTACTGCAATGCCCGCCCATTTTCCCAGCACCTGCTGACTGATCTCAATTATGGTTTGGTTTGGACTGATGTTCGCTACATTGATTAGCAGATAAATAAGGGCCATGCCAAGCGGTATGCTGATCAGTGCGGCGATCCAGGCATCCTGATGGGCTTCGGCCGTCATGGTGGTCGGATAGACCAGAGCCATATCCCCGATGAAAGTGAACAGACCGAGAATGACCATCTGCGCGGTGCTGATTCGTTCTTTTTCAATACCCACCTAACGCTCCTCCTTTCCTTTAACAAGTCATAAGGTTGCTTTGCTGCAATCTTCTTAGTATGACAGCTCCTTCCAGAAATTATGTGCTCATTGTCTTGTGTTCAGCAGCGGAATAATTAACTAGCGTTTCAACCAAACTATCAACGTACCGAATTGCTCAAATGAAGAGGGTGAAGCTGCATGAAGGATGAAGCGAACGGCAAATTATCCGCACGGCTGGAGGCCAATGAGGAACAACTGTCCCGGCTGCTCGGCCAGAGCACAGATCTGGTCAGCAAACGGCTGCAGCTGGGAGAACATACGGAGCTTAATGTATTCTATATAGATGGTCTTATTGACAATCAGCTGCTGCATAACTCCATTCTGTATTCGCTGCAGGAAGGTAGGATCTGTGATCTGCTGGAAGCAGAGAGTCCTGAGCGGAAAATAGAGCTTCTCAGCAAGCGCGTACTGTTGGCTGGAGATGTTACTATCGTCCGGGACTATGTCCCCTTCATTCATGATCTGTTATCCGGCAATGTGATGATCATGGTGGAGGGGTCGGCAGAAGCGCTGCGCATCGGCCTGCCCGGCTGGGAGGACCGTAATGTAAGTGAACCCAACTCGCAGTCGGTCGTGCGCGGGCCAATGGAGGGCTTCACGGAGAACCTGCGAACCAACACAGCCTTGATCCGCCGCAAAATCAAAGACAGCCAGCTATGGCTCGAAACGATGCAGATCGGGCGTGTAACCCAGACCAGCGTATCAATCATGTATTTGAAGCATATTGCCAATCCTGAGCTGGTCGAGGAGGTTAAGCGCCGGTTGGAGGCGATTGATACCGACAGTATTCTGGAGAGCGGTTATATTGAGGAGTTCATTCAGGATACGGCGGCTACGCCTTTTCCCACAATCTATAACAGTGACCGTCCCGATACGATAGCCGGAGGTATCCTGGAAGGGAAGGTAGCTATTCTCGTGGACGGCACCCCTTTTGTGCTGCTGGCTCCGACGGTGTTTGTTTCCTTTTTCCAGTCGGCAGAGGATTATTATCAACGGGCGGATATCTCCTCGTTGCTGCGGTGGGTACGGTTTCTGGCCTTTTTCCTGACGATGTTCGCTCCTGCCTTCTATGTAGCAATCACCACCTATCATCAGGAGATGATTCCAACCAATCTGGTTATCAGTCTGGCTGCCCAGCGGGAGACGGTGCCGTTTCCGGCTTTTGTCGAAGCAGTGATGATGGAGCTGACCTATGAAATTCTGCGGGAGGCGGGGGTGCGGATTCCGAAGAATGTTGGACAGGCGGTCTCTATCGTCGGCACGCTGGTCATCGGGCAAGCGGCCGTTGCCGCCGGGTTCATCTCCTCGGCCATGGTCATCATTGTATCGATTACAGCGATTTCAAGCTTTGTTATCCCTGAAGCTGGAATGTCAGTGGCCGCGAGAATGATACGGTTCTTGTTGATCATGCTGGCCGGGTTCATGGGATTATACGGGATTCTATGCGGAGTGTTCGTGCTGGTGCTGCATCTCGTAAGCCTGCGTTCATTTGGTGTGCCCTATATGAGTCCGATCGGCCCCTTCGTCCGCGAAGATCTCAAGGATTCCATCTTCAGGCTGACCTGGCCGCTCCTGCGCACCAGACCCCGGCAGAACCGCACGCAGAATCTGCAGCGGCAGGCTCCTCCCAAGCGCGGGGGGAACTTAAGATGAAGAAACGAATGGTGAAGGCGCTGGCTGCTTGCATCCCTATATTGCTGCTGCCTATGCTGCTCAGCGGGTGCTGGGAGCGAAAGGAGCTCAACGAATTGGCATTTGTAATCGCACTGGGTCTCGACAAGGCGGAGGACGGCTACCTGGTCTCCATGCAGGTAGTGATCCCTTCCTCGATTACATCCCAGAGTGCCGGGGGTTCAGGCGGAAGCGGAGTTCCTGTAGTGTTCTATTCCTTCAAGGTTAAAACGGTGTATGAATCGCTGCGCAAATTCAATCTGGTCAGTTCACGTTCGCCTTATATGGGCCATATTCGTGTACTGGTTATAGGTGAGGAACTGGCACGCCAGGGGGTGGGCGAGACCCTGGATGTATTAAAGAGAAGCCGCGAGCCTCGTATGGATTTCTACGTCATGGTGGCGCGGAAGTCTACTGCGGCGAATGTGCTGAAAGTGCTGACACCGCTGGACCGGCTGCCTGCGAACAAGCTATTCAATTCACTGGACAAGTCCTACAGAATCTCGTCCAGGACTATTGCAGTCACATTGGACGAATTCATTGAGGATCTGATCTATGAAGGAAGGAACCCCGTCCTGACAGGCGTTGAGATAGAGGGAGATCCTGAGGCAGGCGCCGGCAAGAGTAATATTGAACGGACCAATCCGGATACAAGACTCCGCTATAAAAGTGTGGCCATTTTCAAAGGGGATAAGCTGATCGGCTGGATGGATGATGCAGTAACCGTCGGATACAATTACGTAATTGATAATGTAACCAAGAATACAGGGTACTTCAAAGACAAGAATGGAAGCCTGATTGTAATGGAGGCGCTGGACACAACAACCAATCGTAAGGTGAAGATTATTGACGGCGAGCCGCATATTTTTCTGAGTGTGGAGGCGTTATGCAATGTGCAGGAAATTGAAGGTCCGGACAAGATTGATACCGAGAGTAAAATCCATGAGCTGGAGCTGAAGACGCAGGAGCGGATTGTAGAGCGGATGGAAGCGGCAGTGAAGAACATAACTGAGCGGTATAATGCTGATGTTTTTGGGTTCGGCCAGTTGATATACCGCAAGAGCCCTAAAATATGGTCCAGCGTAAAAGAAAATGATGAATATCTCAAAAGCCTGCCCGTGCATTACAAAGCCGCTGTAACCATTAACCGGATTGGAACGATCGATAATTCTTTCATCGATGAAATCAAGGAGTGATCCTGCAATGCTGATGTTACTGGTATTCCTCATCCTGGCTGTGGGCTGTATGGTGATTGATCTCCCTAACCTGAAGGGCAGGCAGAAGCGGCGGGACCGCTGGGTGTACTTCATCCTCTGGATTGGCGGACTCGCTGCTGCGGGCTGCACATTGCTGAAAATTAAGGTGCCAAGCCCGCTGCTGATGATTATGGTGATCTACAAGCCGTTCAATGATCTGGTAGCCTCCTGGTTCTGAGTAACGCAGCAGGTCTTCTAAATAGAAGGCCTGCTATTTGGCATGTTTGGGTAATTATCGTAAATGTCGAATTGAGATTGACGAATTGATTTTATAGTCGTATGATGTGTGTTATAAAAGTTCCTGAGTAATAATAAGTAACTATATAATAAAATGATAACAACGGGAGGAATGAAAGTGGAATCATCTACATTTGTACTTTTTGGCGCAACCGGGGACTTGGCGAAGCGGAAAATCTTCCCCGCTCTATACAACCTGTTTACTGATGGCAAGCTTTCCGGTCCTCTCTCAGTCATTGGGCTGGGCAGACGGGAACTCACCAACGAGACGTTCCAGCGTCAGGTTCTGGATTCGCTGCGTACCTTCTCGCGCCGTCCGGTAGAGGATACAGCAGTGCTGCAGAATTTCCTGCAGGCTTTTGAATATAGTGTGCTGGATGTCGGACGTCCTGAGGATTATGTGAAGCTCCTTGGGCATGTACAGCGCCGGGAGGAAGAACTGGGGCTTCCGCAGAACCGGATGTTCTATTTGTCAGTCGGTCCCGAATTTTTCGGAGAGATTGCCGGTAATATCAATGCCAGCGGACTCGGGGATACCAAGGGCTGGAAACGTCTGATCATCGAGAAGCCGTTCGGACGGGATCTGCAGTCGGCACGCGTGCTGAATGAGAGCTTGAGCGCAGCTTTTGCAGAGGAGGAAATCTTCCGTATTGACCACTTCCTCGGCAAGCCGATGGTGCAGAACCTGGAGGTGCTGAAATACTCTAACCCTGTGCTGCGGGCCTTGTGGCAGAACCGTTATATCGCGAATGTTCAGATTACCGCCAGTGAGACGGTGGGTGTGGAAGAGCGGGCGGGTTACTATGATAAGGCTGGCGCGCTGCGCGACATGTTCCAGAACCATATGCTCCAGTTGCTCATGATGATGGCGATGCAGCTTCCGAAGGGCAGTACACCAGAGGACGTCCGCAGCAAAAAGCGGCATGTCATCCGTTCCGTCCGCCCCCTGCTCGCTGAAGAGGTAACACAGCATGTAGTGCGCGGCCAGTATGCAGCCGGGGAGATGCGCGGACAGCAAGTGCCTGCGTACACCGCTGAACCGGGGATTGCAGCTACTTCTCAGAATGAGACATATATTGCTGCACGCCTGTGGATCGAAGATCCGCTGTGGAACGATGTGCCGTTCTACATTCGCACAGGGAAGCGCCTGAAGGAGAAATCCACACGGATTGTTATAGAATTCAAAGAGCCGTTTAATGATGTGCATAACAAGAACCGTAACAAGCTGCCGCTTGACCCTAATCTGCTGGTGATTGATATTGGTCCGAATGAGGGCATCTCTCTGACTCTGAATACCAAGAATCCGCTTCAGCACGGGGAGCTTGAGCCGGTTAGCATTAAGCATGAGCCGGGCAATCCCGATGTGCCGGAGGCTTATGAGAATCTGATCTATGATGCGATGCTTGGCGATGCCACTTTCTTCGCTCATTGGGAGGAAGTAGAGTTGTCCTGGCAATGGGTTCAGCCTATAATCGAAGCAACAGCAGAAGGCAGCCTGCCGCTGCACCTGTATCCTGCCGGATCTAACGGTCCCGCGGCGGCAGAACAGCTCCTTGGCGAGTTCCACTGGTGGCTGGATGAACCGGAGAATACAGAGCCTGCACGCGTTCACCGGACAGCAGGGATAGAACCCGAAGTCATCCGGCCTGGAGCCTAAGCGGCGGCGGTAACAGCAAGCGGACAGAGTTAGCTTATATGACTACAATTCGGAGGGATTCGTAATGAAAGTCGGTTTAATTGGACTAGGCAAAATGGGCTTCAATCTCGGCCAGAACCTGCTGGAGCATGCCCATGAAGTGGTAGCGTATGATGTGAATCCTGCTGCGGTGCAGGAATTGGCCGGACGCGGTGCGTCCGGGGCAGCAAGCCTGGAGGAGCTTACGGGACGGCTTGATTCCCCGCGCGTTCTCTGGATCATGGTTCCCCATACTTTTGTAGATTCGGTTATTACTGAACTGACGCCGCTATTATCCAAGGGAGATATCATCATTGAAGCCGGGAACTCTCATTATAAAGAGTCGATCCGCCGTCATGAGGAGCTGGGTGCCCACGGAATTCACTTCCTGGATGCGGGAACCTCCGGCGGAATGGAAGGTGCGCGGAGTGGGGCCTGCTACATGGTTGGCGGCGATGAGGAAGCGTGGACGGTCGTTGAACCGCTGTTCCGGGATACTGCGGTAGAGAACGGATATCTGTACGCCGGCAAATCCGGGAGCGGACATTTCCTCAAGATGGTGCACAACGGCATTGAATACGGGATGATGGCTGCGATCGGCGAGGGGTTCGAGGTGCTGGAGAAAAGCGGATATGACTTCGACTTCGAGCAGGTGGCCCGCGTCTGGAATAATGGCTCGGTGGTCCGCTCCTGGCTGATGGAGCTGATCGAGCGTGCCTTCTCCAAGGATGCCAAGCTGGAGGATATCAAGGGCGTCATGCATTCCTCAGGGGAGGGACGCTGGACGCTGGAGACCGCCTTCGACCTCCAGGCAGCGACTCCGGTCATCGCCATGGCTCTGCTCATGCGCTACCGTTCGCTGGAGACCGACACCTTCACCGGCAAAGTCGTCGCCGCCTTGCGTAACGAATTCGGCGGCCATGCGGTGGAGTCGAAGTAAGCAGCAGCAACTAGGCTGAAGCGTTGATATCAGGGGGCTGTCCATAGCCATGCAATGGCTGTTTGGGCAGCCTCTTTGTTTTGGATTTGGCCGGAAGCCGGGCTGGAGGTGGGCCGTACGGGAAGTGAAAGGGATACATCCCCTTGAATCAAGTGTACTTATACACTACATTTGCTCATTTTTACTCACTTTTTGGAATTCAAGTGTACTTATACACTATATTTGCTCGTTTTGCTCACTTTTGGTGAATTCAAGTGTATTTATACACTACATTAGCTCTTTTGGGCTGCATTCAGTAAATTCAGAGTCAGTTGGTCCATGCTAAAATTGAGCGTTACTAAGCTCGTATCATTGGGATGAATAGTTTGTATTATTTGGAATGTTATGTATTTCGTCTCCAGCTTAAACAGCGGAGCGGGCAAAACTATTGTCGAAAAGCGAAGCGGTCGCCTTTGTGTCCGGATTTTCACCGCTAAGGGGAATGAAAAAAATCTGGACACAACAGCGATTGTAACAACGTTCTGTTTGCGGAGCGTTCATCTAAGTGCTCACGTTGATCCCACTCCTCAATAAAGATCTGCCCCAAACCAAAAGAGCAGTACTTTTCATCAGACAACCCGCCAGAAGCATATAAGTACAGAAACAAGAAATAGACAGGAGAGGTGACCGGTGACGCACAATCAGGAGTTTACCGTCTATCTGATCACAAAGCGGGATATCCTGCGGTTTATTGTGGTCGAGGTGATTATCGGCAGTATGACGTATTCGCTGGCCTGGAGCTTGTTTCATAATACGATTCTGGCGGGAGCGGGGGGCTGGGCCTGTACGGAAGGGCTGAAGCGGCTGGTGAAGCTGGGCGGGTGATGGGTAATAACGGGGATTCCCCGGACTGTCTATCTGATGTACTATATAAAGAAATAGATATAGATACAGACATAGATCGACAGACAGAGGGAATGGTGATGCACAGATGATTAACCTACTGGAAGTATTGCACAAAGAAATTATGCCCGCAGAAGGCTGCACCGAACCGATTGCAGTGGCTTATGCCGTCTCGTTGGCCGCTGAACTGGTGGAAGAGGAGATTACGGCGATTCAGCTGCTGCTCAGCGGCAATATCATCAAGAATGCAATGGGCGTAGGGATTCCTGGTACTGGCCAGACGGGCTTGCCGATAGCGGCGGCCTTGGGTGCGGTGGTGCGCCGCTCGGAGAGGAAGCTTGAGATTCTGTCCGGGCTGACCCCGGCGGAGCTGGCAAGTGCAGAGGGACTGCTGGAGCGTAAGCTGCTGGAGGTTGAGCTGAAGGATACGCCGGAGAAGCTATATATAGAAGCGAGAGTACACAGCAAGAACCATACCGCCACAGCAATCCTGGTAAAAGAGCACACGAATGTGCAGTATCTTGCGAAGGATGGCCAGCGGCTTGAGCCGAAAATGGACAAGGCCGACTGCGGCGACCCGCATAGTCTGGACCCTGAGGTATACTCGGTCTCACTCGAAGACATCTATGCCTTCGTTCAGAATACACCATTCGAGGATCTTCGTTTCCTGCTTGAGGGAGCGGTTATGAATAAGGCGATCTCGGAGGAAGGGCTGCGCGGGGAATATGGCCTCCAGGTGGGCCGGAAAATGAGCCAGCAATCCGCCCTCAATCTGTTCGGCGCGGATGTGGCGAACCGGATTATCGCCGCAACGGCAGCGGCATCCGATGCACGGATGGACGGCAGTGCCATGCCGGTAATGACTACGGCAGGCAGCGGCAATCAGGGGATTGCCTGCACTATGCCGGTCATTGCCCTGGCCGAGCTCCTCGGCAAGGATGAGGAGACTCTGGCCAGAGCGATGGCGCTCAGCAATCTGATTACTATTCATGTGAAGCATTACATTGGCCGTCTGTCCCCGCTCTGCGGCTCAGGCATTGCCGGCGGAGTAGGGGCGGGCAGCGGTATTGTTTATCTGATGGGCGGAACGCTGGCGCAGATCAAACACTCCATCCAGAATACGATTGCCTCTACTTCAGGCATGATTTGCGATGGTGCGAAGCCAACCTGTGCACTCAAAATCTCCACGGCCACCAACGCAGCCATTCAGTCTGCCACCCTGGCTATGAACAATATCTCCGCGAGTCTGAATGACGGTGTCATCTTCGAGAAGGTGGAGGATACGATCAAGAATATGGAGACCCTGGTCCAGGAGGGGCTTGCCGCCACAGACCAGGCCATTCTGAATATCATGCTCTCCAAGGGAGCCGCTTCTTCATAAGGAGCAGGACAAGGTCCGGATGTCTCAGCGTTTAGCGTTTGTAATCCGGTTGCGGCAAGGAAACAGGCTGTGGATTGGCTAGTACCCAATTCACGGCCAATTCGCATAATCTGGCCGGTTCATCATTACCGTTGCTATGGCGCAGATAACCGGCTAATTCCGCAGCTTCCTTCAGTTGTGCAGGGTCCAGAGGCGTGCCTGAGGCGAAGTGCAGAAGCAGTGCGCTGAGCATTTTACGGAAATCCGCATCCCAGTTGCCGCCGCCGTTATTCATGATTTCATAAGAGATCCGTCCAGTGATGCGAATGACCTCCCCCTGTACGGTAAGCGCCGGTCCTGAGCCGGGGATGAGCGCCTCCCATAGCTCCTGATGCTGATCCTGCCACCTTGTGCTCTTAACCTCGATCTTAGAAACGCCGTCATGCATCACCCGACCGGCTACAGGCTCCACACCGAACAGCTTGTACAGCTTGTCCAGGGCTGCTATGGTATCATCCAGGTAGTCTTTATTGAAATTAGCTTTGCTGAATTCAAAATTCTTGCCGATCTTCGTCACGGATTCCCTCATCTCCGGTGTGACTTCTGCCCCGGCTGCAAGCATCGCCTGCGCGATCTCAGCCATGCCGGTGATATCGGCATTCCGGCAATTGATCAAGCCCTTGGCCAGCGGGGTATTCCCGCGCTTGCTCACAGCATGGATGTTGGCGCCGTGAGCGATAAGATCACGGATCGCCCCAGTCCGGTAGTAGTTGACAGCGGCGTGCAGCGGGGTCTCATCCTGATAATCCAGGGCTTCCAGCTCAGCGCCAAGCTCAAGGAACAGCGGGATATTACCCGACCAGTGTCCGGCCTGCGAATGCAGCGGAGTGCGCTGATATTTATCCCTGGCGTTGATGTCAGCACCCTGCTCTACCAGCCAGCGGACCAGCTCATCCGGAATTTGCCGGATGCTGAGCGCGGGTTCTTTGTACGATCCCAAGGTTGCATTCCAGTCACATTTCTCAAAAACAGCCTTAAGTAGATCGATATCCCCTGATTTAACCAGCTCGCGGAAGTCCGCGGGTAAGGTAATTCTCTTTTTGCCCATTTGATTAATTCTCCTCCCTAAGATGAATCTCCCCTGATAGATCTACCATGAACTTAGTACAGCACTTCCACATTCTTCTCGGACAACACCTTCAGCCACGCCTCCGAAGGCTTGCGGTCGGTAATCAGCACATCGATCCGGCTTAGCTCTGCGAGTCTGGCGAAGGCCGTCTGGTCGAACTTGGTATGGTCCGCGAGCAGCACCACCTTGTGTGCCTGGCGGAGCATATATTTCTTCAGCTCACATTCCGGTTCATTGGAATCGGTGACCCCGCGGTCCATATCGAGGGCCTTGCAGCTGATTACGGCGGTGTCCACATTGTAGCGCTGAATGGTCTCATGGGCTACGGGGCCGACAAGCGACAGGGAACGGTGGCGGAGTGAGCCGCCTGTAGAAATAATGCTGTGGCTCGAGCTCGCGAACTCATGGAGAATGTTGATCGAATTGGTGATGATCGTCAGATTACTTTTATTACCCAGCAGCTTCAGGAATTCAAACGAGGTCGAGCTGGGGTCCACCATCAGTGTATCCCCGTCATTAATCAGATCGAGCGCCTGGATCGCTATTCTGCGTTTGATATCCGTATTGAGTGCTCCCCGGGTCAGAAAAGGCAGGTCCTCATTCGTATGCCTGTTCAGCATGGCTCCGCCGTAGGTCCGGCTTACAATGCCATCCTTCTCCAGCTTCTCCAGGTCTCTGCGGATCGTCTCCTCCGTCACCTCGAACATCCGGCTCAGATCGGAGACCAGCACCCGTTTGTCCTGATGGACAAGGTCGATTATTTTTTTGCGTCTTTCGGCAGCGAGCATATGTATCACCTTTCCAGAGTTGATAGTCTTAATATAGCCTGTTATTTCTGTGTTGTACAACATAGTGAACCCGAATTGCGCTGAAACCCACAGTAATCATTGCTTATTTTCCACAAAACAAACAATAAACAAACTAAAACAACTTATTATGTGTTTAAAGTGTTGACAACACAGATTAACGGCGATACGATGGGAAGGTCAACAGGTTGAAAGCATGCTTATAGTGTTCATTTACTATTTATGCGCCCGGGAGGCTGGTTAAGCAATGAGTACTCATGTCTATTAAGTGCCGTCAATTAACATTATGGGAAAGGGCTGTCTGAAGGACATCGCCCCGTACATTCAAGAGCTGAATCTGCAAAAAGCGCTTGTGGTCACAGACAAGTTCCTGATGAAGAGCGGAATCGCCGGAAGGCTGCTGGCCGTGCTGGAAGAAGCGGGAATTCAGTATGTGGTATATGATGAAGTGAAGCCGAACCCTACCTGCAAAAATGTCCATGACGGCGCAGATTTCCTGAAGCAGCACGAATGTGACTATCTGATCTCTATCGGCGGCGGCTCGCCGCAGGATACGGCCAAGGGCATCGGCATTGTTGCCACCAACGGCGGGCATATTGCCGATTATGAAGGCGTTCACAAATCCAAGCATAAATCGCTGCCGATTGTCGCGGTGAACACGACGGCCGGGACTTCAAGTGAAGTGACGATCAACTACGTGATCACGGATGAAGAGCGCAAGATCAAGATGGTCATGGTGGACAAGAACAGTATCGCCACCATCTCGGTGAATGATCCGGAGCTGATGGCCGATAAGCCCGCTGCGCTGACGGCGGCAACGGGCATGGATGCTCTGACGCATGCCATTGAAGCGCTGGTCACTCCAGGCGCCTATCCGGTAACCGATGCTACCGCACTGGCAGCGGTGGAGCTGATCTTCGCCAATCTGGCCCGCACGGTGACGGATGGACACGATATTGAAGCGCGTGAGCAGATGGTCTATGCCATCTTCCTCGGCGGTCTCGCTTTCAATAATGCAGGGCTAGGCTACGTGCATGCTATGGCCCATCAGCTCGGCGGGGTCTATGATCTGCCGCATGGTGTGTGCAATGCGATGCTGCTGCCTTATGTGGAAGAAGAGAATGCCAAGCATGTGCCGGAGAAATTCAGAGCGATTGCCAGAGCGGCCGGGTTGCAGACCGAAGGACGAAGCGACAAGGAATGTGCGGATTACGTCATTGAAGCGATCAAAGCCCTGTCCAAGGAGGTTGGCATTCCTGCCAAGCTGTCCGAGCTGGGTGTTGCTGAAGTAGATCTCGATCTGCTCGCTGAGAATGCCATGAAGGATGCCTGCGCACCCGGTAATCCTTTTATTCCGACGAAAGATGAAGTAATCGCGTTATTCCGCAAAATTCTGTAAATCACCTCCATAGAATAGGAGATTCCCTATGACCTATCATATCGCCGTCGATATCGGCGCCTCCAGCGGACGGCTGGTACTCGGACAGCTCGTGGACGGGAGCCTCCAGCTTGCGGAGCTTCACCGTTTCAGCAATGGCTTCACGGAGCAGGACGGCTCCTGCTTCTGGGATATGGATTATTTAATAGATGAGATTATTAAGGGGCTTCATCAAGCGAAGCTGGCTGGAATTAACAAGTGCACCGTTGGCATTGATACCTGGGCGGTAGATTATGTGCTGCTGGATGCCGAAGGTAAGCGGATCAATGAGGTCTATGCCTACCGTGACCGCCGGACGGACGGGGTGATGGAGGAGGTCGCGAAGCAGCTTCCGCCGCATAAGGTATACGCCAAGACCGGAATACAGCAGCTTCCCTTCAATACACTCTATCAGCTATATGCGCATGACCAGGAAGAGCTGAAGGCGGCCGATCAGATTCTGCTAGTGCCGGATTATCTCTATTACCGGCTCGGCGGACGGAAGATGAACGAGGCTACCAATGCCTCAACGACGCAGCTATTGAATCTTGCGACCCGTGATTTCGATGCGGAGCTGCTGGAATTCCTGGGTCTGCGGCGTGAACAATTTGCTCCGTTGACCGAGCCTGGGGAAGAGCTTGGCTTACTCTCAGGGGAGCTGGTGGAACAGTATGATCTGCCTGAATGCCGCCTGATCTGCGTGGCCACACATGACACAGCATCTGCGGTACTCGGTGTGCCTGCTCAGAAGGACCGTGCGTCAGCCTATCTTAGCAGCGGGACCTGGTCTCTGCTGGGAGTAGAGCTGGATCACCCGCTCAATGACAGCAGAGCGATGGCAGCCAATTATACCAACGAATGGGGCGCTTACGGGACTTACCGGTTCCTGAAGAATATTATGGGCCTCTGGCTGATCCAGGAAGTTCGCAGACTGGACGGCGAAAGGTATAGCTTCGCGGAACTGGCAGAGCAGGCCGCTGATTGCGCAGCCTTCCGCAGCCTGATTCCCTGCAATCATCCGCGGTTTCTTAAGCCCGGCGATATGATTCAGGAGATCCGCCAGGCCTGCCTGGAGAGCGGTCAGCCTGTGCCGCAGACGGCGGGCGAGCTGGCCCGTTGTATCTTCGACAGTCTGGCGTTATCCTACCGCAGCTATCTGGCTGAATTGGAAGACCTCACCGGGGAGTGCATAGAAGTGCTGCAGATTGTAGGAGGTGGAGCTAACAACAGTCTGCTGTGCCAGCTGACAGCGGATGTTACCGGCAGGGAAGTGCTGGCCGGACCGACCGAATCCACAGCCTTGGGTAATCTGGCTGTGCAGATGATTGAGGCGGGCCGCATGGCTGACATCCATGAAGCCAGGCAGATCATCGGCCAGTCCTTCGCGATTCCGTCTTATCTGCCGCAGCCGGTTCCTCAGCTGGCGGAGCTGCTGATCCGCTGGGAGCAGATTCAACCGGGAGCGAATGTTCACAATACGTAATTAGGAGGCAACAGCATGGATCAGAGCATCATTAACATCTACAACGAAGCCAAGAAATTATATGCAGCCCATGGGATTCATACGGATGAGGTACTGGAGAAGCTGGCGCAGATCAAAGTATCTCTGCACTGCTGGCAGGGCGACGATGTACGGGGCTTCCTGTTCAAGGATAAAGAGCTGAGCGGCGGCATTGCCGTGACTGGCAGCTACCCCGGCCGGGCCGGTACACCGGATGAGCTGCGTCAGGATCTGGAGAAGGCCCTCTCGCTGATTCCCGGCAAGCATAAGGTCAATCTGCATGCGATCTATGCCGATACGAAGGAACAGGTGGATCTGGATGAGCTGGCGCCGCGCCATTTCACGAACTGGGTAGAATGGGCCAAGGAGCAGGGATTAGGTCTTGATTTCAATCCGACCTGCTTCTCGCATCCCAAGGCGGCGGACGGCTTCACCCTCAGCCATGCGGACGAAGAGATCCGCAGCTTCTGGATTAAGCATTGCAAGGCCTCCCGCAGCATTGCCGAGCACTTCGGCCGCGAGCTGGGCCAGCCGTGTGTCACGAATTTCTGGGTGCCGGATGGCTACAAGGATACTCCGGTGGACCGACTGGCACCGCGCATGCGCCTGAAGGAATCGCTGGATGAAATCTTCAGCGAGGAGATGGATCCGCAGTACACGATCGATGCCGTGGAGAGCAAGCTGTTCGGTATCGGCTCGGAGAGCTACGTGGTCGGATCGCATGAGTTCTACATGGGCTACGGCCTGACACGCGGCAAGGCTATCTGCCTGGATGCCGGACATTTCCATCCGACGGAAGTGATCTCGAACAAGCTCAGCTCCATCCTGATGTTCAGCGAGCAGCTGCTGCTGCATGTCAGCAGACCGGTCCGCTGGGACAGTGATCATGTAGTCACGATGGACGATGAGCTGCTGGAGATTGCCCGCGAGCTGGTTCGCGGGGATCTGCTGCCGCGCACGCATATCGGCCTCGACTTCTTCGACGGCAGTATCAATCATCTGGCGGCTTGGGTAATCGGCACGCGCAATACGATCAAGGCCCTGCTGCGCGCCATGCTGGAGCCGGTAGAGGAGCTTCGGGCCATTGAACGGGCTGGAGATTACACCTCGCGGCTGGCCTTGGTGGAAGAATTCAAGTCCTATCCGTTCGGTGCCGTCTGGGATTACTACTGCGCTTCGCAGGGGACCCCGGTCCGCGAGGGGTGGCTGGCTGAAGTGAAGAGCTATGAGCAGGAAGTATTGGCTCTAAGATAAGATCAAGCTGCTGAAAACACAAAATAACAAGTACCCGCACGCTGAAGGGGCATATAGAAGGAGAGAGCATATGAGTACATCCGTAATTGAATCCAAGGGGTATATATCCGGCGTCACTGCGCCTTTTATCGAGGAAATGTCCGAAATTACCCATCACATGTGGTCGCTGGGCTGGGATGAGCTGAACGGGGGCAATGTCAGTTACCTCCTGGATGAAGAAGAGGTAGCCAAATATATCAATATCCGCGAGCCGCTGCGTACGATCAGCCTTACCTTCCCTGTAACCGAGCTGGCGGGCAAATACTTCATCGTTACCGGATCGGGCAAGTATTTCCGTAATGTGATTAAGGACCCGGAAGCCAACCTTGGTGTACTGCGTGTCAGCAGCAGCGGCGAGAGCGTGGAGGTATTGTGGGGACTGCGCAGCGGCGCTATTCCGACCAGTGAGCTTGCTTCCCACTTCATGAGCCACATTGAGCGGCTGAAGGTAGATCCCGCGCACCGGATTGTGCTGCATACTCATGCAACGAACGTGATTGCCATGACGTTCACCCATGATTTGGATGAGCTGAAATTCACCAAGACTCTGTGGGAGATGTGCACGGAATGTCTGGTGGTCTTCCCGGATGGCGTCAGCGTCATTCCCTGGATGGTTCCGGGCAGTAGTGAGATCGGGCGGGCCACCGCGGATAAAATGAAGGATTACCGCGTGGTCATCTGGCCGCAGCATGGCATCTTCGTAACCGGCCAGACTATGGATGCGACGTTCGGATTAGTAGAGACCATTGAGAAGGCCGCCATCGTCTATAATCTGATCGGCGGACGAGAAATCAAGCAGAAGATTACCGATCAGCAGCTGGCGGATCTGGCTGCAGCCTTCCGGGTGACTCCGAAAGCCGGCGTGCTGGACTTATAAGACATTATCAGCCGCTCTTAGACTGGCAGTAATTTGCATTTGCCGCCGGAAACCGTCATACTATGCTTACTTAAAGTAATCATTGTATGAATTGGAGGCTAGTGGATTATGAATGTTGCTGCATTGTTTGAACCTTTTGAATATGGAGGCCTGTCCCTCCGCAACCGTGTGGTGATGGCACCGATGACCCGGGTGCATTCCCCTGGAGGCGTACCCGGTCCTGAGGTGGCAGCATATTACCGCCGCCGCGCGGAAGGCGGGGTAGGCCTGATCATAACGGAAGGCACAGCCATTGATCATCCGGCAGCGGTCAGCCATCAGGATATCCCGAACTTCCATGGCGAAGCCGCCCTGGAGGGCTGGGCGCAGGTCGTGCGCGAGGTGCATGCCGCAGGGGGCAAGATCATGCCACAGCTCTGGCATGTCGGCATGGCCCGCAGCATCGGTGAAGGGCCTAACGCTTCGGCGCTGCCCATTGGCCCGTCCGGGCTGAATCTGGCCGGAGAGCAGGTCACGGAGTCGATGACGAAGAGCGAGATTCAGGCCATCGTCAGTGCCTTTGCCAAGGCGGCGAAGGCGGCCAAAGCCATCGGCTTCGACGGCATTGAGCTGCACGGTGCCCACGGCTATCTGATCGACCAGTTCTTCTGGGAGAAGACCAACCGCCGGACCGATGAATACGGCGGCGATCTGGAAGCGCGCACCACCTTTGCGGTGGAAGTGATTGATGCCTGCCGCCGCGCGGTAGGACCGGATTTCCCGATCATCCTACGTTTCTCGCAGTGGAAAGCCGGAGCCTATGACGCCAAGCTGGCTGAGACTCCTGAGGACCTGGCCCGCTTCCTGGCTCCGCTCAGCAATGCGGGTGTGGATATCTTCCACTGCTCGACCCGGCGGTTCTGGGAGCCGGAATTCGCAGGCTCGGAGCTTAACCTGGCAGGCTGGACGAAGAAGATCACGGGCAAGCCTGCCATTACAGTAGGTTCCGTGGGACTGGATAGTGCGTTCACCAGTGCGGTCACGGAGAAGGACCAGGACGACAATATCGACCGTCTGCTGGAACGCCTGGAACGGGCTGAATTCGATCTGGTAGCAGTAGGCCGGGCGCTGATCAGCGATCCTGCATGGCCTGCTAAGGTGCAGGCGGGCAAGCCGGACGAGATTATTCCGTTCACCTCCGAGGCGACCCAGACTTTGTATTAATCAATAGAGCTTGATCTGTAACACCCTGTGCCAAGCCATTAGGTTAGACTTCAAGTCTATCAGCTCATGGCTGCCCGCATGGGGTGTTCTTTTTTGTCCGTGAAGCCTAATTCTTATCCGTTATCCCGGCCCCAAGCGGAAATTCTTCTCGCAAACAGCCTTCGCTTTATCACCTCTGGATTTGTGAGTTGCGACTACCTCTCCGTCATACAGAATGGTACAGCTGATCCAGCTGGCCGCCTCATCCTTGTCTGCCTGCACCTTAGTGGAGGTCAGCGGGATGAAGGCGTCCTTGGGGATGGTAAATTCCTCTCTGTAAGGAACTTCGATAGTATCCAGATAGACACTTTCCGGATGCTTCCGGGCATCGATGTCCACCTCCAGATTAACTGCCGAATCGCTGTCACTTTCAATTAGCACCTCTACCCGTATGGCATCGGCATCCGGTTCAGCCTGTACTGGGGAGGGCTCAGCGGTCATTCCATCCTTGGATTCTTGTGTTATTCCGCAGGCCGATAATAGAAGCAGTGCACTGGCCAGCAGGGTTGTCCTTCCTATTTTCCTGAACATCATCTTTATTTGTTTAGCGTTACTCATGTCTGTTCTCCTTTCCTGGTGTGCAGATAATAGCGGATCATCTCATCTACAAAGGACATGAATGCGCGATCCATGCCCATTACGACAGGCTCTGCCCCGTCAGCGGGTCTGATCTGCTCCCAATACTTATCCAGCAGCTTGGCATCACCCTCGAACAGCTCCAGTGCCTTCTCGTACAACCGGCCCGCCAGATGTTGTGCTTCTTGAGAATAGGGAGATGAGGACTTTAACCGTACTGCCTGCTCCAAAATATCCAAAAGCTCCTCCATCTGCCGGTTGTTGCTGCCAAGCACAGGGAGATGCTGAAGAATCCCGGTTTCCTTAGCCGTAAAGGGTGAATCCTCCGTGAATTCGGCAGGTATGATTTCTCCGCTCAAAGGGCGGTTATTCATGGCACTAATGATGTGCGTCAGATCCTGCAAATTCTCCGTTCCCTTGAGCCGGATGGCATGAATGGTTGACCGGAGATAATACTGCTTGCGGCTTAACTCTTCCTTCTTCTGTTCTATCAGCTCTATCTGCTCGTTTAATGAAGCAATCCAATTATCATCTTCTTGCGCAGAATGCTTATTCTCTAACAGCCCTTTAATCTGTTCTAAGGTATAGCCGACCGATTTCAATAAAAGAATTTTTTGAAGCCGGAGGATGGCTTTGGCATCATAATAGCGATATCCGTTCTCTGAAATAAGTGCGGGCTGTAACAGCGCAATTTGTTCATAGTGATACAGGGTTCTTTTGCTGATATTTGCGGTTTTCGCTAACTCCCCAATGCGGATCATAGTTACGTTCCCTCCTTAGTAACACTATAAACGATAACGTATACGTTATAGTAAAGCTTTTAAATCCAACTTGACCCCGGATATAGAATGGTATCTATTGGGATTCTTATGATATAATTTTACACTAGAAAAGCTCTGAAAATACGGGGACATCAGCAGAGGATGTGACTTTAGCATGGTGAAGGGGAGCAAGGATTACGGGCAGTATTTCGATTTCACGGATGCCAAACTGATCAGCGAGACTGAAGGCAAGACCACTTACCGGATCAAAGGCAGAAACGTGCAGATCAACAGCCAGCCCGATTACAAGGAAGGCAAGCGGCGGGGCAAGGAAGAGATCGAGGTGCTCTATCATTTCGACATTCCGCCGGAGATGGCAGATTTCGGTGCAGGCAAAAGCTATCATATTACCACCTACGGCTGCCAGATGAATGAGCATGACACGGAGACGATGAAGGGAATGCTGGAGCAGCTCGGTTACCGGGCGGCTGAAGACCGCAGTGAAGCTGATATTATTCTACTTAATACATGTGCGATCCGCGAGAATGCGGAGGATAAGGTATTCGGAGAGCTGGGCCATCTCAAAACACTGAAGCTGGAGAAGCCCGGCCTGCTCCTGGGAATCTGCGGCTGTATGTCCCAGGAAGAGGGCGTGGTCAACCGGATCATGAGCCGGTACGGCTTCGTGGATCTGATTTTTGGCACCCATAACATCCACCGTCTGCCGCAGCTGATCAAGGAAGCGGTATTCAGCCGCGAGCTGGTCATTGAGGTCTGGTCCAAGGAAGGCGATATCATTGAGAATCTGCCGAAGAAGCGGGAGGGTCTGCGTGCCTGGGTGAACATTATGTACGGCTGCGACAAGTTCTGTACCTACTGCATTGTGCCGTTCACCCGGGGGAAGGAGCGGAGCAGACGTCCCGAGGATGTCATTGCCGAGGTGCGGGAGCTGGCCCGCCAGGGGTTCAAGGAAGTAACGCTGCTGGGGCAGAATGTGAATGCCTACGGCAAGGATTTTACCGACATTGATTATACCTTCGGCGACCTGATGGACGACATGCGGGGAATCGATATTCCGCGTATCCGGTTCATGACCTCGCATCCGCGTGATTTTGACGATAAATTGATTCATGTGCTGGGCAAAGGCGGCAATCTGGTGGAGCATATCCATCTGCCGGTGCAGTCGGGAAGCACAGCTGTGCTGAAGCGCATGAGCCGCAAATATACCCGTGAAGCCTATCTGGAGCTGGTCCGTAAAATTAAGGAAAACGTGCCGGATGCGGTGCTGACTACCGATATTATTGTCGGCTTCCCGGGTGAGACGGAGGAGCAGTTCGAGGAGACACTGTCCCTGGTGCGCGAAGTAGGGTATGATATGGCGTATACCTTCATTTATTCTCCGCGTGAAGGGACTCCGGCAGCCGGGATGGACGATAATGTTCCGTCAGAGGTCAAGAGCGCGCGTCTCCAGCGTCTGAATGATCTGATCAAGGAGCAGAGCCGGCTGGGGAATGAGCGGATGCTGGGCCAGCGGGTGGAGGTTCTGGTGGAAGGCGAGAGTAAGAATAATGCCCGGATGCTGGCCGGACGTACCCGTGACAGCAAGCTGGTGCATTTTGAAGGCCCGTCCTCCCTGATCGGCACGCTGGTGCAGGTGAGCATTACCGGCGCGAAGACTTGGTACATCCAGGGGGACTATCAGGCGGAAGCCGCAGCGGTCCTCTAATTATAGAGAAATGGGGCGAGAAGAATGAGCCAGGAAGAAGCACGACTGAATGAATATGGCATGCAGACCCACAATACCCGCGATTTAATTGTCCGGGAGGATATCATGGGCAAGGCGAAGGACTTGGCTGCACTCATCTCCACCAGTGAGGAGGTCCGTCATTTTCAGCAGGCCGAGCAGAAGATTCTGAATCACGAGCGTGTGCAGGGACTCATTGCTACGATTAAGAAGAAGCAGAAGGAGATCGTGGCATTCGAGAGCTTCAAGAATCAGGCCATGGTCGAGAAGATTGAACGTGAGATCGAAGAGCTGCAGGATGAGATCGACAGTATCCCGGTTGTGAACGAGTTCCAGCAGAGCCAGAGCGATATCAATTATCTGCTGCAGATGGTGATTTCAGTGATCAGGGATACCGTTTCGGATAAAATCAATGTGGAAGCAGGCACCGAGGCACCGCCCTCCACCTGCGGAGATTAATGCAGAACACCCCGGGGGCGGATGTGAATCCGTCCCTTTTTACATAAGCCGGCAGGCCGGCTCCTGTTGATTTTGGGCGGACAGGTTTGGTACATTAAAAGATACGAACAACAAACAATAGCACGGCAAAGGATGATCTATAGTGACTGAGAACGCGGAACAAGCCTATAACGCCAAGAAGTACCGCACTCCGGATGGCGTTCCGGCGGATATTGTCATGTTTACACTAACCAAGCGCGAGCGGAAGACCGTCACGAAGACACTGCCGCTGCGCGAACTGAAGGTGATGCTGGTCCGGCGCAAAAAATGGCCGTGTGCGGGCATGTGGGCCCTGCCGGGCGGCTTTTGCCAGGAGGATGAATCGATCTATGATGCTGCCACGCGCGAGCTGAAGGAAGAAACGGGCGTGGACGGCGGACATTTGGAATATCTCGGCGTCTACAGCCAGCCGGGCCGTGACCCGCGCGGCTGGATTATCAGCCACGCCTTCTTTGCGCTAGTGGAGGAGTGGATGCTGGAGCAACGGCAGGCTTCGGATGATGCAGGCGAGGTTGGCCTGTTCACCCTGCAGGAAGCGCTGGAGGAGCTGGAGCTGGCTTTTGACCACCATGATATTATTACCGATGCCTACCTGCGGATTCAGCAGCAGATGCTGCAGACGACGATTGCCCGGCAGTTCCTGCCGCGCCATTTCACGCTGAGCGAGCTGTACCAGGTGATCCAGACGGTGGTGCCGGAATTCAAAGAACCGAATTTTATCCGCAAAATTACGTCAACACGCAGCCGTCAGGGTATATTAAAAGAAGTGAGCGATGAAGCGGGGAACCCGCTCAGCTCCAATCAATACTCCCAGCGCCCGGCACAGCTCTATATGTTCACGGACCATGAGCCGTTATTATCCATTTATACGTAAGCTGCCGGGAAGTGCAGGCCCATTAACCTTGGAGGAGGCTGATCTACCATGAGAGCACTGATTGTAATTGATTTCACGAATGATTTCGTTGACGGGAACCTGCCTGTCGGCCAGCCCGGCATCGATATTGCGCCCAGAGTCAGTGAATTGACGGAACAATTCGTACGGAGCGGGGACTATGTGGTGATGGCTGTAGATCTGCATGAGGCGGATGACGCGTACCACCCGGAGACCAAGCTGTTTCCGCCGCATAATCTGCGGGGAAGTCAGGGACGTGAGCTGTACGGAAGCCTGAAGGCTGTCTACGAGGATAACCGGGAAGCCATCTACTGGATGGACAAAACGCGTTACAGCGCCTTCTGCGGCACGGATCTTGCGCTGAAGCTGCGTGAGCGGGGCATTACAGAGGTGCATCTGATCGGAGTATGTACGGATATCTGTGTGCTGCATACGGCAGTGGATGCTTACAACCACGGCTTCGGGATCATCGTGCATGAGGATGCCGTAGCCAGCTTCAACCCGGACGGCCACGTGTGGGCGCTTGAACACTTCCGCGGCAGTCTCGGCGCGAAGGTCGTCACGGCGGAATAGAGTTCCAACACAATAGCAGCTGCAGAGCCCTTATACAGCAGTGCATACATTAGGAGATGAGGACTTGAGGAGAGAACTTGCTCTACATACAGACAAATATCAGATTAATATGATGTACGCCCACTGGATGAACGGTACCCACAAGCGCAAGGCCGTGTTCGAAGCCTACTTCCGCAAGCTTCCGTTCGGCAACGGGTTCGCCGTGTTCGCGGGGCTTGAGCGGATAGCCCAGTATATCGCCGAGCTGCGGTTCACGGAAGACGATATCCGCTACCTGTCGGAGCAGGAGGAGAACTATGCACCCGCATTCCTGGAGGAGCTGCTGCAGTTCCATTTCCAGGGCAGCCTCCATTCCATGAAGGAAGGGGCCCTGGTCTTCCAGGATGAGCCGCTGATCCGGGTGGAAGGCACGATTATGGAGGCGCAGCTGGTCGAGACGGCAATCCTGAACTTCATGAACTATCAGACGCTGATCGCTACCAAGGCCTCGCGGATCAAGCAGGTGGCCCCGGACGACACGCTGCTGGAGTTCGGAACGCGCCGTGCGCAGGAAGCGGATGCCGCAGTGTGGGGCGCACGCGCCGCTTATGTCGGCGGCTTCCATGCAACCTCGAACATGCTGGCCGGCAAGAAATTCGGCATCCCTACGAAGGGCACCCATGCCCATTCCTGGGTGCAGAGCTTCCCAAGCGAGCAGGAGGCGTTCGACGCGTACGCCAGAGTGATGCCGGACGGCGTGACGCTGCTGGTGGATACCTTCGATACCCTGCGCAGCGGGGTGCCGAATGCCATCAACACGGCGAAGAAGCTGGAGGCACAGGGCAAACGGATGAACGGTATCCGGCTGGACAGCGGTGACCTTGCTTATCTGTCCCGCAAGGCGCGTGAGATGCTGGATGAAGCCGGGCTGCAGTATGTGAAGATTGTGGCCTCCAATGATCTGGATGAGAACACCATTATGAACTTGAAGTCGCAGGGGGCTGCAATCGATACATGGGGTGTCGGCACCCAGCTGATTACCGCTGCGGATCAGCCTTCGCTCGGCGGCGTCTACAAGCTGGTCGAGATTGAAGCTCCAAGCGGCGAGATGATCCCCACGATCAAGATCTCTTCCAATCCCGAGAAGGTATCCACTCCCGGCAAAAAGGAAGTCTACCGCATTATCGGCCAGAACGGAAAAGCGTTGGCGGATTATATCAGCTTCGCCGATGAGCCTGCGCCCCGCAGCGGTGTCCGGCTGAAGCTGTTCAACCCGCTGCACCCTTATATGAAGAAGCATGTGGAGCGCTACGACGCTCTGCGGATGCTGGAGCCGATTGTGGTGAACGGCTTCCAGGTCTATACCCTGCCGGAGCTGGCGGAGATTCGCCGTTACCATGAGGAGCAGCTAGACCTCTTCTGGCCGGAGTACCTGCGCAAGCTGAACCCGGAAGTCTTCCGCGTGAATCTCAGCGAACAGTTATGGAACCGCAAGCAGCAGCTGATTGCGGAGCATATGATTACGGATGTGGAGTAGAATCTGGCCTGAATTTCATTAGAACCAGAATATAGTCAGCCCTCTCAGGCCTGCCGTGCGAACCCGGCGGTATGAGGGGGCTTTTTGTGTGAGCGACCATTTACTCATTGACAGCAAGTCTCTGAAATCATATATTTAAAATGTTCCAGTTAACAGATTTGGAAGAAAGAGTTTTTTTGCAACAAAAGTTTAAGCGCTTTAATTTTACTCTTCAGCTCATTATAACCGCTATGTTCTCTTCTGTAGCCGCCACACCCGATTGAGGAGGTGAACTTTTCCTACAGCTGTCCGTTTGTAAGTACAATGGATTCTCTGAAGTATCCACCCCAACGATGAGGAGTGAACGGGTTATGAACAAGCAAGGGAAACGCAAGCTGCACTGGAAAAGTCTGATGCTTCTATGTTTGGCAATGTTCATCCTGCCTGCCGGGTCCGTCTTCGCCGCAGTGAACAAACCGTTCCCGCAGCACACCACCTATACGAGCGGAACCATTAAACCGAACAATGTCACACAGACAGTCATGGATAACGCTGTTAAGACCAAATGGGATGCATGGAAAGGCACATATCTCAAGCCGGCCGGGACCGGTAAGTATTATGTCAAATATAATTCGGCGGGGGAGACTGTCTCCGAAGCGCATGGCTATGGCATGTTGTTCACTGTGCTGATGGCCGGCTATGACACGAATGCGCAGACCTATTATAACGGACTCTACAATTATTACACAGCACATCCAAGCGCCATCAATCCCTATCTGATGTCATGGAAACAGAACAGCAGCTTCCAGAATATAGAAGGACAAGACTCCGCAACCGACGGTGATATGGATATTGCCTTCTCGCTGCTGCTGGCCCACAAGCAATGGGGAAGCAGCGGAACCGTCAACTATTTGCAGGCAGCAACAAACATGATTAACGCCATCATGGATAAGGAGATTAATCAGACTCAGTGGACAATCCGTCTTGGAGACTGGGCGAATAGCGGTTCATACAATACGGCTACCCGGCCTTCAGACTTCATGCTGAATCACTTGAAGGCTTTCCAGACCGCTACCGGGGATGCCCGCTGGCAGAATGTAACGAACAAGACCTACACGATTATTAATAGCCTCTATACCGGCTATAGCTCAACCACCGGCCTGCTGCCGGACTTCGTAGTTTACTCCAGCAATACCTATAAGCCAGCCGCCGCGAATTTCCTGGAGGATGCCAACGACGGCAACTATAATTATAATTCCTGCCGTACACCGTGGCGGATCGCCACCGATTATCTGCTGACAGGCGATAACCGGGCCTTAGCCCAGCTGAATCAGCTGAACAGCTGGATCAAGACCAAAGTTAGCAGTACACCGGGGAACATCAAAGATGGCTACAAGCTGAACGGAACCACCTTCGGCAGCTATAACAGCGGCGCGTTCTATGCCCCCTTCGGTGTAAGCGCCATGACCTCCTCCGCCAATCAGAGCTGGCTGAACTCGCTCTGGAGCCATACGGCCAGCAGCGCAGCAGAGGATTACTATGAAGACAGTATTAAGCTGTTCTCGATGATTGTTATGTCAGGCAACTGGTGGACTTACTAGGCACTCCCCGGCAGCTTCCCGGTGTAAATCGGTGAAGCTGCTTTTTTTGTTGTTTAGGAATTATGATTTTCTTCCGGAATGTATATGAAAAACTGAACACAATGTGCTGCTACGAAGGAAGTGGCCGAAATGTATGCGGAAATCCGAGTACAATCGGTGCTGCTGCGATAAAGGACGGGCTCCATAATCGGCAGCCCGTAACATTTGAGAGAAATCCTGCATGAAGTGCAGCAATACTACCCATTAGAAGCGCCAAATGCTGAAATCATGCATGAAATGCAACAAAGCCCGCGCTAACTTGCACTAAACACCAGAATTCCTGCAAATGATGCAACAATGTAGCGTAGCCCGTAACATTTTTAGAGGAATCCTGCAAGATGTGCAACAATGCGGCTCCAAGCAACCGGTCGGTGAGGACGTTTATCTTATGCCTTCATATGTCAGACTTTGTCCCTGCATTGAATATGCGTGAAAAGATAAATATGACAATAAGTAATATTTAATGCAATAATATAACAAAATACTACAAAATAATCATCCATAAATATATATTATTTAACAACTTATGTACTATATAAATAATAAAGGGGTAGATGTATTATTTAAGATGTAATCGGCCGATTAACAATGCTTGGAAAGGCGGAAGAATTGTGAAAATTAAAAAGTTTCTGTCTGTTCTTCTTATCTCTGCTGTTGTATTGATTCCATCGGCTTCCGCATTTGCCGAAGAAAATGTACAATCAGTGGAAGTTTCTCCTGCATCGGTTGGAGTTGGGGATAGTGAGTCTACTGCAATAAGTTTAATTTTGAATGGAGAAGGTGGGGTCTTAGGGGGAGTAACCTATGATCTTTTTATTCAAAATGGAACAGAACAAGATTGGTTTAAATGGACCAACACTACGCCAAACTATTTACGGGCTAGTGCATTAGTGGGAGGCTTCCCAGGCAATGGACCCACTAGAGCGGCAGTTATCATAAAAAAGGAGGGCTGGGGTGACACTGGTCCTATTTATCTCGATCAAGCAAATACAGCGGAAAGACAAAATTTTGCTAATATGGTCATTGCCCCGGGAGCAACGGTATACGTAAGAGTTGATTCACCCAATAACCCGAATATGTCGGCTTACCATTTTGTATTTTTTGCACTTCCAATTTAATACATTGAAAGTTAAAGGGCATCTCGATTAAAGGGGTGCTCTTTTTCGTTTGCTAACCTACGTATTCTTTTACAGTTACATCGACTCTTGATTATAAATCCCCCTTGAACAAGGTACAAAAACTCCCTTTTACAAATCTCTTATCAATGTACTGAACCATTAGAATAGATGTTGTTTCAAAAAGGGATGAAGATCATTGACGATGCTGTGCATTACGCGAATTTCTGTGATATTTTTAACATCTTAATTTTTAATTTTATTGCTAAATTAAGGATGACATCTCATCCACAGCTTGCTTAGGAAAGTGCGGAATTACACAGAATCTTCACATTTTGTCGTTTTCATGGAAGCTTTCCTTCTATTGAAATAACACCGCACTGTCGCGTATAAAGAAACCTGCATAAATCTATAAAGAATTGTGATTTCCTGAGCGTGGAAAATGCAAGATATGTCACTTCGCGGCTTGCAAAATCAAGTTACAATCGCTTAAAAAAGTCAAAAGGATGTACTAAGAAAGGGGTTATGTCGGTGGTACAATTGCCAATAGTAAATGAGCTGGGATTCTTTGAGATTCGTCTGGAGTCCATTGGAGGCCTGGGCGCGAACCTGGCAGGTAAAATGCTGGCGGAAGCAGGAGTGGTCGGCGCAGGGCTTAACGGCGTCAGCTTCTCATCGTACGGTTCGGAGAAGAAGGGGTCTGCGGTTAAGGCTCACATCCGTTTCTGTGATATGGATACCCATATCCGCGATACTTCCCCGGTCGAGCGTCCGCATGTTGTAGGGGTATTTCACGAAGCACTTGCCAAGACCGTTAATGTAACCAGCGGAATTCATGAACACAGCACCGTTCTTGTGAACTCGGCCAAGACGCCGGAAGAACTCAGAGAGCTGCTGAAGATGAAGGCCGGCACGATTGCAGTGATCGATGCTACCAGCATCGCACTCAAGGAGAAGAACCGCGTCAATATGGCCATGCTGGGGGCGCTTTTCCGGCTCTGCCCGTTCCTGGACACAGATATTATGAAGGGCGTCATTGAGAAGTCCCTCGGCAAAAAATATCCGCAGGCCGTCCAGTCGGCTATCACCACCTTCGAGCGCGGCTACAATGAAGTGAAATTCATGCAGTTTGAGCTGGCTGCTTGTGATACGATGCCTGAATATGTCCGTTCCGATATCTCGGCTCTCGGTTATGAGACTCAGCCGATGGGCGGAACGATCACGAATCCAGGCGGCAGCTTCCTGAAGAACCTCAGCATCTCCCGTTCCGGTATGCTTCCGGTCTTTGAGATGGAGTCCTGCATCAACTGCGCACAGTGTGACACGGTATGTCCTGACCAGTGCTTCGTGTGGGAAGAGCGCCTGGACCGCAAGGGCCGTTCGCAGATGTTCCTGCTTGGTATTGACTACCAGTACTGTAAAGGCTGCCTGAAATGTATCGGTGCCTGCCCGACCTCAGCATTATCCAGCATGAGAGAGAAGGAAGGCTTCGCAGACAGCCATACCGTGAAGCATCAGTTCGATCTGGTAACTCCAGTCTAAAACCCGGAAGAAAGGTGGAATACATTGTGGCTATTGATTATGAAAAAGAACTAGGCTCCGCCAAGGTGGAGCAGAAATTCCTATACGAGTCCGGCAATGAAATGGCGGCCTATGCCGCGCATCAGATTAACTATCATGTCATGGGTTATTTCCCGATCTCCCCATCGACTGAGGTGGCCCAGTTCCTCGATACGATGAAGGCCAGCGGCCAGCACGATATTATGCTGGTACCGTCCGATGGCGAGCACAGCTCTGCAGGGATCTGCTACGGTGCTTCGACAGCAGGCGGTCGTGTATTTAATGCAACGAGCGCTCAAGGGTACATGTTCATGCTGGAGCAATTGCCTGTACAAGCAGGTACGCGGATGCCGATGGTCATGAATCTGGTCTGCCGTTCGATCTCGGGACCGCTGAATATTCACGGAGACCATTCCGATCTGTATTTTGCCCTGAACACCGGCTGGCCGATCCTGATGTGCCGTGATCCGCAGTCGGTCTATGATATGAACCTGATGGCGCTGAAGCTGGCGGAACACGCCAAGGTCCGGCTGCCGGTGATGGTGGCCTCTGACGGTTACTTCACTTCGCACCAGAAGCGCCGGGTGCAGGCTTTTGCCCATCGTGAGGATGTTCATAAGTTCGTTGGCGAACAGCCGCCTGCAGGCTTTACCGATACCCTTGACCGCAATAACCCGGTCACTGTGGGGCCTTACATGAATGAACCGGATTACATCAACAACCGATATCAGCAATCCGTTGCGATGTACAATGCGGGTGAAGTCTTTGAAGAAATTGCCCAGGAATTCGCAGAGCTGACCGGACGCCATTATGAGATGATCGAGCAGTACCGGATGGAGGATGCCGATGTTGCTGTCTTCCTGATGAACTCGGCTTCGGAGATTATTAAGGACGTAGTGGATCAGCTCCGTGAGCAGGGAATCAAGGCAGGGGCAATCTCCCCGAACATGATCCGTCCGTTCCCGCAGAAGCAGATTGCTGAAGCACTGAAGCATGTCAAAGCCATTACTGTAGGTGACCGTGCCGATTCGGTTGGCGGACACGGCGGTAACATGGTGAACGAGATTAAGGCTGCACTGTTCACTTACGGCAATACAACGACTAAGGTGATCAGCCGGATCTACGGACTAGGCGGTAAAGACTTCTATGCCGAGGACGGGCATCACTTCTTCCAGTTGGCTATGGATGCCGTTGTTGCGGACCGTGTAGAGATTCCGTTCGATTACTATGGCCATAATCCGGGAGCGCCGGAGAATGCGCCGAAGCGCCTCTTGAAGCCGATGGACTTCGATAAGCTGAAGACCGGCCTGATCACGGTAACCCGGAACGAAGAGACTGGCAAGCTGAGTGTCAGAGTTCCGCCGGTCCGTTCGCTGATGAAGAAGCCGAGACGTCTATCTCCAGGGCACGGCGCATGTCCGGGCTGCGGGATTTTCTCCGGGCTGGAGCTGTTCTTCAAAGGGATCGAAGGCGATATCGTAGCACTCTACCACACCGGCTGCGCGATGGTAACGACTACCGGATATCCGTATTCCTCCCATAAATCGACGTTCATCCACAATCTGTTCCAGAACGGCGCAGCTACGCTGTCCGGTGTGGTTGAGATGTTCTGGGAACGCAAACGCCGCGGTGAGCTTGACGGGCTGGGGCTGAAGGAAGACTTCACGTTCGTTATGGTTACCGGCGACGGCGGGATGGACATCGGGATGGGGCCTGCGATCGGTGCAGCGCTGCGCGGCCACAAGATGATCATTGTGGAATATGATAACGAAGGATATATGAATACAGGGGCGCAGCAGTCCTATTCGACACCACTCGGACACCGGACTTCCACCTCAAGCATCGGCAAAACCCAGCAGGGCAAGGTGACCCAGCACAAGGATACAGCGCAGATTATGGCGGCTACCAACATTCCTTATGTCTTCACCGGCTGTGAAGCTTATCCGCAGGATATGCTGAAGAAAGCGGCGAAGGCCCAGTGGTATGCGCAGAATGAAGGTCTGGTCTACGGCAAGATTCTCATTGCCTGTCCGCTGAACTGGATGAGCGACGACAAGGACGGCACAGATATCGTGTCCCTGGCTGTCGAATCCTGCTTCTTCCCGCTCTATGAAGTAGAGCAGGGAATTACCAATATCACCTATAACCCGGAAGATAAGGACAAACGGATAGAAGTATCCGCCTGGCTGAAGACAATGGGCAAGACCCGCCATTTGCTGAAGCCGGAGAATGAACCGGCTCTGCGCAGCTTCGAGGGTGAAGTTCAGCGCCGCTGGAGCCGCCTCAAAGCTAAGCATGAGCATCCTGACTTGTAAGGTGCAGAATCTATTGGAAGCTTAGCATTCTTAAGCATACGCAACAGCTAAAGTTAGTACCCGCCCGGCAGAGTCACTCTGCCGGGCTATTTGCTGCTTCAAGTAACCCGAAAAAACTATTTAGTATAATACTTTTATAAAGTAATATAGTAACGAGGCGACAGACAGTTAAAAAGTAGCTTCGAGGTCAAGCCGCCACCGCTACAGGTGGAGGAGTTCAGCAACCATTAGAAGGTTAGGCGGGGGTAGCATGGCAACAGTATTCTTAATTATTATTTATCTGGCGTTCATCAGCCTGGGACTGCCGGATTCGATGCTTGGCGCAGCCTGGCCGGTTATCCGGCTGGACTTCGGGGCGCCGGTCGAGCTGGCCGGACTGCTGTCGATGATAGTGGTCGCCGGCACGATTATCTCAAGCTTGGCCAGCAGTGTGGTGCTGAAGCGGCTCGGAACGGGAATGGTTACTTTTATCAGCGTGGCGGTAACGGCTCTGGCCCTGCTCGGTTTCTCCTATTCCTCTTCCGCCTTGTGGGTGGCTCTGCTGGCCTTGCCGCTCGGTCTGGGGGCCGGTTCGATTGATACAGGGTTGAATAATTATGTGGCGACTCATTACAAAGCGCATCATATGAGCTGGCTGCACTGTTTCTGGGGGATAGGGGCTATGCTGGGGCCGATCCTGATGTCGCGGTATATTGCGAATGGCGAGTCTTGGAGAACAGGGTTTTTCGCGGTCAGCATGATTCAGTTCGCACTAGTCGTGGTACTGTTTTTCAGTCTGCCGCTGTGGACAAAGGTAAGCAAACGGGGCGGACAGCAGCCTGTTGGGATGTCTGAGAAGGCAGATTCCCGGCCTGCGGCCGTTCCCGCTGAGGGTAAGGTGCTGCGGATCAAAGGCGTGAAGCTGGCGATGCTTACCTTTCTGTTCTATTGCGGAGTAGAAGCCACGGTGGGGCTATGGGGCAGCAGCTATTTGGTCAACGTAAAGGAAGTATCCCCGGCAACTGCCGCCGGATGGGTCTCGCTCTATTATGGCGGAATCACGGCCGGGCGGCTGATCACCGGCTTCATTACCTTCCGCTTCAGCAACCGTACGCTGATTCGCGGCGGGCTGGCGATTTCACTCGGTGGTGCGCTGCTGCTGGCCTTGCCGCTTCCGGCGGTATATTCACTGGTCGCTTTTATTCTGATTGGCCTCGGCTCGGCACCGATCTTCCCCTGCATGCTGCATGAGACGCCCGCCCGGTTCGGAGCGGAGAATTCGCAGAAGATTATGGGGTATCAGATGGCCTTGGCTTACACCGGCGGTGCGTTTCTGCCTCCATTGTTGGGCTGGGCGGCGGCGCGGAGCACCTTCATGATTCTCCCGCCGGCAATGATCGGGTATATCATAGTGATGATAGTAAGCTCTGAAATCATTAATAGGATGATGAGCAAACGACAAGGAGAGGTGAACCTGTAATGAGATTCATAGAGTGGCAGGATGGAGTATGGAGCAATGAACCGGTGTCAAGCAGGACCGTGGACGGTCAACTGGTGACCCTTGCAGCGGAGGGCAGCGATTACTGGGAAAAGACGATGTACGGCTTCCAGCATGACAACGGTCATGCGCTGCTTGCCCCCTGGAATACGGCAGAGGCGGTAGAGATCAGCTTCGCGCTGGACGGGTTCACGGAGCTGTATGACCAGGCAGGCATTATGCTATGGCACAGCGGCGAGCAATGGATCAAGGCCGGTATTGAGCTGAATGACGGTGTTCCTCATATAGGTGCAGTTGTGACGGACGGTTACTCTGACTGGTCATTGTCCCCTGTTCCCGAATGGAAGGGCGAGGTGGTTACCCTCCGGGCTTCGCGGATGAAGGATGCGGTAATCCTCAGAGCGCGAACAGAGAATCATCCATGGCGGACTATCCGTGTTGCCCGGTTCCCGTATGAGAATGGCACCCAAGCGGGACCGTTCCTGTGCGCTCCAACGCGGGCCGGCTTTCACGTTACCTTCACACGCTGGGCAGCTACAGTACCCGATGCAGATGTTCATACAGACCCGCCAATCGTATAGATTTTTCCGGACAAAAGCAAAACCGCCGCTGTGCGTATCTTTCAAGCGCAGACGGCGGTTTTGCTTTTTACAATATACTATCGTACAGACGGGAGAGGCAGACTATCTTCTTCTGCTGCGCACCATTGCGGTAGGCCCGCACATTTCATCCCGGACGGAATAAGTGTAGATATGGTGAGGGACCGGAACACAGTGATGGCGTCTGACGACCTCGACATGGTGGACCACCTGGACTTCCTGGGGATGATAGTAATCTTCATATACAACCTGTGTGGGATCTGTAACCGTTTGGGTAGGACATTTCGGACAATTTCTCATTACACTCAGCTCCTTCGCAGTGGACTTATGCCAGTATACGCGTTATGTAGGAGCCTGCTTGTTCATTCGTCTATTTTTCGGCAAAATAGGTGTCCGTCCATGCTGCCCATGCTTCGTCTCAGGAACGCTTGTAAATCTCGCGCATGACATGGCGCAGCTCGGGCAGGATCAGCCGTTCCATGGCCAGCTTGATCGCACCGGTGGAGCCCGGCATGGAGAAGACAGCGGTACTGCCGATCGTCCCGGCAATGGCCCGGCTGAGCATAGCGGCAGAGCCGATATCTTCTGTGAAGCTAAGCAGCCGGAAAATCTCCCCGAAGCCCGGCAGCGACTTGTCCAGCAAAGAGGCTACGGCCTCATAGGTGGTGTCACGGGGGGAAATACCGGTCCCTCCGGTCAGAAGCACGGCTTCGATGCCGGAATGAACGGAGCTTTTGTAGACCAGCTCCCGGATATCCTCATAATCATCCTTCACGATGGTGCGGCCGATCACGTTATAACCGGCGGCTTCCAGCAGGCTCTGGATCAGCGGACCTCCTGTGTCCGTATCGGTGGTCCGGGTATCCGAGACCGTTATGATGTAGCAAGCGACTGAATCCGGGGCTTCGCTCCGGTGTTCTTCGACGGATGATATACGAACCAGCTCCCTTTATTATCTGCTGTGCAGCTTATATTTCTCATGATAGGGGATGGAAGCAGTAATAACAAGCTCCGGGGGAAGCTGCTGTAGCCTACATAGACAGTACCGCCTTGCACAGAGGCGGTCATTGTAGTACACTCGCTACCATAACCGATTGAGGCAGGGAGAGGGCAAACTTGGAACAGTCATTACCAGTATATATTTTGTCGGGATTTCTCGGCAGCGGCAAGACCACATTACTACAGCGTCTTTTGGATCATTGGAACCTTCAGGGCTTGCGGCCGGCTGTAATCATGAACGAGCTGGGTGAAGTGAATCTGGATGGCTTGCTGGTGGAGCAGTCTGTGCCCATGGCTGAGATGCTGGGCGGCTGCATCTGCTGCACAAGCAGGGGGGACTTAAGTACGGAGCTGACCACGCTAATCAAAAAAGAATCGCCGGATGTAGTTATCATCGAGGCTACGGGTGCAGCCAACCCGCTGGAGATTGTGGATGCGGTGACGGAGACCTCTTTATATCAGCAAGTGGAGCTGAAGGGGCTGATTACCGTCGTCGATGCCGCCCATCTGCTGGAGCTGTACCGTTCCCAGCAAGGGGCTACCTACCGTCTGATGCAGGAGCAGATCCGCTGTGCATCCGTCCTGATCCTGAACAAGACAGACCGCATTCAAGCCGCAGAGATTGCAGAGATCTCGGAAGTATTGCGCAAGTGGAACGCCTACGCGGAGATTCTGCCGGCGGTACGCTGTGAACTGGAGCCAGAAGTGCTGCTGGGTAGTGTGGGAGCCGTTCATATGGATGACCGGTCTGCGGGCGGGGAGCAGGTGGAGAGCGGGGCTGAGGGGGCGATGCATGCGTCCCATGATCATGTGATGGCTTACACCCATTATTTCCAGAATCCCGTGAACAGCGAGGAATTTGAACGGTTTGTGAAGGAGCTGCCGCGCGATGTGTACCGGGCCAAGGGAATCGTAACTTTTACAGATACCTCCAGCCGGTTTCTATTTCAGTACGCCTACAGGGAGGCGGATTTCATGAGAATTACGCCCCAAGGCGAGGTGCCGGATGTTGCGGTATTTATCGGTGAGCATTTCTCCTCCGGCGATCTGCGCAGGGAGCTTCTGCGCCTGGAGAGACGTCTAGTGACCAGACCCGCAGCGGTCAAACGAAGCCTATAGTTAACCATCTGCAGTTCCTTATGAATGGTTCGTTCTTATTCTTGCAGGTTAATACATAGGCATACCCTATACTAATTGCAGGAGGTTGTAAGGCTATGACCCGAATTCAATATCAGGAATGCATTAATGCTTTGATTAAATGTATGGATGCCTGTAACTATAGCTATGTCTCAAGCCTCAAGGAATATGATCTGGCCGATCTGCGGGAGAGCATCCAGCTGGACCGTGAATGCGCAGACATCTGCTCCTTCGCTATTCAAGCGATGACCCGCCGAAGCCCGTTCGTGGCCGAAATCCTCAAATTATGTGCTGACATCTGTGACCGCTGCGCCGACACAAGCAGCCGTCATAAGCATAACCATTGCCAGGATTGCATCGATACCTGCCGCAATGCAGCCATGGCCTGCAGAAGGGTCAGTGAAGCTGTTGAAGTCTACGCCTGACATCACCCTTTAGGACTGACATATACTGCATTGAATACTTAACAGGAACCAGGGCGGCTGCAGACTTTATTCTGCACAGTTCTGGTTTTTTCGATGTGAAATGGATGGAACCGGGAAATTAAAAAGGAGAATAAAGGCATTCCGGCGAATGTTACATTAAGAGAATAATCAGGCTGCCGTCCGGTGAGGCCCATTGGCATGCACGAATGGAAGGAGGCCTGGAAGCCACGAATGCATCACCTCTAATTACAATTACTGAAGGCAGCAAGCGGTATGGAAGCCGCCCGGTACTTACCGGGATATCGATGACGGTTCTTCCTGGCACGGCCACCGCTCTGATTGGCCGCAACGGGTCCGGCAAGAGTACGCTGTTGTCCATCCTCGCGGGACTGCTGAAGCTGACTTCCGGCACGCTTACCTGCGACCGCCAGGCGATAACCACAGGCTATGCACCTGAAGCCTTTCCCGGCTTGAAGCTCACCGCCGAAGACTATCTGCGCTGCATGGGCCGGATTGCCGGACTCTCCGAAGCGGCTTCGGCATCCCGGATCAACGAACTGCTGCAGCTGTTCAGTCTCGAATCCTCCCGCAGCCGCAAGCTGGCTGGCTTCTCCAAGGGGATGCTGCAGAAGGTCAACCTGATCCAGAGTCTGCTGATCCGGCCGCAGCTGCTCCTGCTCGATGAGCCCGTGTCAGGATTGGATCTGCCCGCACAAGATACGCTTATCGATATCCTGCTGGAGCTGAAGGCGGAGGGGACAGCACTCGTCTTGTCCGTTCACGAACCGCAGCTCATCGAAGCTGTCGCGGATACAGTATATGTATTACATGAAGGGCAGACCATCCGGACGATTCATGGAGCGGAGAAGCTGAAGAGTGCTCCAGTAGTGAATATCGTCTATACGGCACTGCCGGGACAAGCCCAGCAGGCTCTGGAAGCCTTGTCTGGAGTCATCCGCGTGCTACCGGAGCCGGATTTTGCCGGTACAGCTTGTACAGGGTTGACTGTAGATCAGCAAATGTCAGATACATGCCTGAAGCAGATTCTTGCAGCGGGCGGTTCTATAGTTTCGGTGAAGCCTCTCGGGGGATTAAGTGACCTGGCCGAGTGGATGGACCCCAAGGATCAGAGCGGGAGTGAACGCGGGTGAAAGGGCTAATCAGTTATTTTTTGCACAGTTATACAGTCTCCCAGCGGTTCTTCGGACCGGTTGCCGGCATTATGATTCCGGTATTAATACTGTATTCCTATAAGCCTAACCCGGTAATGAGCAGCTACTCGGCAACGGCAGTCTTTTTATTCGTAGCCTGTGCGTGGCTCGGCCTAAGCTTCCTTAACCATGAGCAGGCGGTGCAGAAGCAGGTGGTTATTGTTCAGCTCCGTAGTGCCCGACGCTACAGTATCGGAAGTCTGCTGACCCTTGTTCTGCTTACGCTTCTGCTGGATATAATCATCGTACTTTATCCCGTGTTGGCCGGAAGCTTCCAAGAACCTGCCGGACTTCAGCGGATCTTGCTTGGTTTGGCCGGACATGCTCTAATGGGGTTATTAGGGATCACTCTTTCCTTGTACCTGCAATCCTCGTGGGTACCGCGGGCTGGCTATGCGGCCGGAATGATGCTGATTCTCCTCATTTTATCTATTAGCGCCGGTAAAGTGGCTGAAGTGGTGCCTGGGCCCGTTGTATCCATTCTCCTGCCGCCGGTATATCCGGTTATGGACAGGATGATGAATGCAGAGACTCTGCCGGTTTCTTCCGTGCTCAGAGCCTATGCCCATGCGTTGGCGTACATAATATTGCTTGCCGGGTTCTACATCTACCGTTCCGGCCGCATGGACTATAACAAAACAAACTGAGCTGTGTCCTTTGAACTTGATGATTTACAATTTGAAAAAGGTGACGGAGGCCAAATATTCACCGCAGTAACGGTTATTCCAAAATAGAACGAAAAGTTCAACCACACACGATCAAATAACCAGATTAAGGACGGGAGGAACGATGAAGGATACACAAATACCGGAGAGTGAACAATCCAAAGAGCTATTTGCCTATTTCGGGCTGGCTGTGTACTATTGCCAGGCACTGGAGCAGCAATTAACGAATCTGCTGCTGCTGACGAAGCTGTCGCGGGGTAAGACGCCAACCGATGCCGAAATCGCAGAGTTGTATCAACGCAAGCTTAGCAATTCACTCGGCCAGCTCATCAAAGAAATCCAGCATCACTTCCCCTTCTCTGAGGAAGAGACCAGTCAATTGCAGGCCGTATGGAAGGAACGCAATCATATCGTCCATGATTACTTCAAGGAACGGATTCAAGAGACCTTCACCCCGGCCGGCCGGGCCCATATGATCCGTGAACTGAAGCGCTTCAAGAACAAGGCAAGCCGGCTGGAGATTAAGCTGCAGGGCTATTGTACAGAGATGTACAGCAAGCTGGGTCTTGAGGAAGAGCATATCCAATGACGTGTCCAATGAAATATAGCTACACCTACGAGAAGACTCCCCTTATCGCAGCATGACTGCGCCAGAGGGAGTCTTTTTTGGTAGTGCGAGCTGAGCTCAGGGGATGACCGGATGTATGCGGAAAATTGAATACATTGGGGTAGGTTGTGCGTATGCCGGATGAATGCAGAAAACTGAATACAATGTGCTGGAGAGACGTCATGTGGGCTGACGGAGAGCTGCGAGGGGCACTAGTGCCCCTGAATTCAGCGGATACGAGCCAAAGGCCCGAATGAGGAGCATTAGTGCCCCTGAATTCAGCGGATGCGAGTTAAACGCTCAAATGAAGAGCACTAGTGCCCCTGAATTTAGCGGATACGAGCCAAAAGTCCAAATGAGGAGCACTAGTGCCCCTGAATTCAGCGGATACGAGCCAAAAGTCCAAATGAGGAGCACTAGTGCCCCTGAATTCGCTGATTGCTCCAGAAGCGGGTGGATGTGAGTAATGTGTGAGAGGTGGTTCACACAAGCTGTGTAGACCGCATAAGTCCATATATCCTCCACCCGCTGGGGTATCAGATGATTGAATTAATTTGTCTTTACAGGCGTAGCTGTAGCAGACAGCGCCTCCTCCAGCTCCTGCAGTCCGCAGGAGTGAACGACATCCGGCGCGAAGCGGATCGCGGTGGCTCCGGTCGAGCGTTGCAACGAGGAGAAGGCTCCGGTGAGCGCGGGGAGCATGGTGCGTTCAAGCGCCTCCCCGTCCTCCCACCACCAGCGGACGATGGTCAGCACGCCGGTCTTCTTGTTCATCACCGGCTCCAGCCGGCCGATGAAGCGGTCGCCGTAGAGGAGGGGGAGGACATAGTAGCCGTATTCCCGTTCAAGCACTGGCTTATAGACCTCCCAGCGGTATTGAAAGCCAAATAGCTGTAGGATCAGCTCTCTGTCCCACAGCAGATTGTCCAGAGGAGCCAGTGCCGCTGCGAAGGATGACGCTCCCTCAGCATGACCGGCCCCGCCTTTATTACCAGCCTGAGACCCTGCTGCGGACTCATCTGCACCCGTAGTATCATCTTCAAGCAATACGGCTTCAAGCTCAGGGAGGTCTGCTGTGCGGATGTATAGCGGGAGCTTTAGTCCATCCACCTGTACCTCGCGGAGCAGGTCCTTCTCCAGCAGCCGCTGCACAGATGCTGTCCGCTCCTTACTCTTCAGGCCTGCAATGCCGAGCCAGCCGTCCCCGGACCGGTTCCATTGCAGGCCGATACTGCCAATCCGGCGCAGCACATACCAATCGTGATGCTGCTCCAGCGTCTCGTTAGGATCGCTTGCGCTAAGCAGTTCAGGAGGAAGCAGCTTGGCAGTGAAGTCGTAATAACGGCGGGTGTGCACCCGGTGATGGATGGATAGCTCGCCCCAGAAGTACATGCTCTCCATAGCAGCCCGGGAGAGTCTTGCCGGAGCCCAGGACCAGTCGATCTTCTCTTTGCTCGCAAAGTCCAGTGAAGAGAGCGGTCCGCGTGCATCCAGCTCCGCGCGGACATGAGTAATCATGGCCGCCATAGCCTCGTTATGCTGATGCCTGGCGGCAGCTTCCCGGCGCCGCTGGAAATACGGCCAATCCTCTGTACAGTAAATCGACATGTTCTTATCCCAGCCGTCAATCAGCAGTCTGTCCTTATATAGCAGCTCATTGGCCATCTCGGGCACGAAGCCGGGGATTCTCGCCTGAAGTACCAGCTCGTGGTTATGTCCGGCTATGCTGAGCGGATCATACTGAATACAGCCTACATGCCGGACGAAGTCATAGATGCTCTGCTTACCGCCGGGCAATCCATCCGGGACAAGCCGCTGATGGCGCAGCAGGAACAGCCGGGCTTGCCGCTTGCTAAGACTGTAGGTTATCATCATCTTCACCTCATCCATAATATGTATTGCTCCATTATACAGAACAAACGTTCTGATATCAAGTGAAAGACACCCCCTGATGCCTTCCTTCGTCAGGGGGTGTTCTTAATGCAATGTAACGGTATATGCGATTGCCTGCCATTAGGCTAAATTGCTGTACTCGAGCCCCTGGCTTAAGCAGCCGGCCTAGATCTGTTCCAGCGATGGCCGGAGTCCGGCGGCAGAAGCAGAGTCCCCGGACTCCGGAGCCGGCTCGCCCGGGCCGTTCCCGGCACCTGCACCCAGCTGAAGCTGATACATGCGGAAGTATCTGCCGCCCTGTGCCATCAGCTCATCATGGCTGCCGCGTTCGACGATCTGGCCCCGGTGCAGTACCAGAATCTGGTCCGCACTGCGGATGGTGGACAGCCGGTGGGCGATGATGAAGGTGGTCCGCCCTTTTTTCAGCACCTCCAATGCTTGCTGGATAATGCTCTCGGTCTCGGTATCGATGTTGGACGTGGCTTCATCCAGAATCAGGATCGCCGGATCGAAGGATAACGCTCTGGCGAAGGAGATCAGCTGCCGCTGTCCGGCGGACAGGGTGCTGCCCTTCTCAATGACAGGTTCATCGAAGCCTTGCGGCAGATGGGCCAGCAGTTTATCGGCCCCTACCTCGCGCAAGGCGCGTTCGACACGCTCTCTTGAGATCCGTTCGTCACCCAGACTGACATTGGAGGCAATGGTACCGGTGAAGAGGTAGGGGTCCTGAAGCACGATGCCCATATGACTGCGCAGCCATTGCTTCGGCAGATCCTTGACCTTTTGCCCATCGATCGTTATGCTTCCTTGCTGCGGATCATAGAAGCGGAACAGCAGGTTGATGATGGAGCTTTTGCCGGAGCCGGTATGGCCGACAAGGGCGACAGTCTCACCAGGGCGCGCCTCGAAGGAGATATCGCGCAGGACGAAGTCCTTTTTATAAGCAAAGGAGACATCCTTGAATACGACATTTCCCTTGTATCGCGGCATCGATCCGTCAGTGACCGGCTCTCCCGGCTCATCCATCAGCGTGAATACGCGGCCGGCGGAGACCATTGAGCTGTCCAGATTCGCCAGCTGGTTGACCATGCCCGTAATCGGCTGGAACATCCGGCCCAGAACATCGACGAACGCATAGAGAACGCCAAGCGATACGAAGGTTGAACCGTCCAGGCTGCCGAAGCCGAAATACCACAGTACCAGCACGAAGGAGAGGCTGCGCAGCGAGTTCACCAGGTTGTGGGAGGTGAAGGCGTTCAGGTTGAGCATTTTGTTCTGATATTTCAGATAGTCGTCATTGAGCTGCTCGAATTCAGCACTACTCTGCTTCTGGCGGCGGAAAATCCGGATGATCGACATCCCTTGAATCGATTCATTGATAATGGCATTAATCTCACTAAGCCGCGAGCGGATGATCGTGTTGTATTTGGTAGCGATTTTGCGGTACAGCACGATCCAAAGAATAATAATCGGTACAACGAACAAACTGACCAGTCCCAGCTTCACATCCAGCAGGAAGAGGGCTACATAGACACCGGTGATATTGATGATCCCTGTAGCGAAGTTGGATAACACGGCAATGAAGAGATCCTTGACCGCTTCTGTATCATTGGTTACCCGGGAGACTACCTTTCCGGCAGGCAGGTTATCGAAGAAATAGACCGGCAGGCGCTGGATATGGGCATAGACATCGGTCCGCAGCTTGCGGATGACCTGATTGGCAGACGATTGCAGCCAGTAGGTTTTGCCGAACTCAGCAATAATAGAGATCACAAGGAACATGGCGTATAGAGCGACCAGTTGATAGATTCCCGGAAGCTCCGGCTTGTAGAAGGAGAACAGATCACCAGCCGACAGCTTGACGGCCGGATAGACCGTGGTCTGCTCGCCATATTTGATCTGGAGCTTACCGTCCGTGAAGCTGCGCTCGCCTTCGGCCTTTGGTACAGCTTCATTGATGAAGTAGAAGCTTCTGCCTGCCTGAAGCAGACGGACTTCCTGGCCCTTGGCTTCACCTGCGGCAAAACGGTCACCGCGTTTGTAATAAGTGTTGTTATATTCCGCAGCATCCTTCGGCGAGGCTGTCTGGAAGTAGGGCTTCTCAATCGCAAGCAGATGATTGTCAATCATGCTCTTGGCGATAAAAGGCCCTGCCAGCTCAGCCGCTACTCCGATCGTAAGGAGCAGAAGGGCGGCGATGAAGGTCTTTTTGGCGGTCAGTGCATATTGCAGCAGACGTTTGCCTGTACTCTGTGTCAACGGTGACACCTCCTGTATGGGGTTATTCATTCGTCAGATTATTCTCAACCTGCTGGCGGTCGAACTGCTCACGGTACCAGCCGCCGAGTTCCAGCAGCTCCTGGTGTGTACCTTGTTCTGTAATATGCCCGTCTTCGAGGACAACGATCAGATCGGCATGCTCAATCGCCGAGAGGCGGTGGGTGGAGATCAGCGTCGTTTTGCCGCTGCGCTCCTCGCGGATGTTCTCGATAATCTTCGCTTCTGTCCGCGCGTCCACGGCAGACAGAGCATCATCCAGAATCAGAATGTCAGGATTCGCGATGAAGGCCCGGGAGATGGAGACCCGCTGCTTCTGTCCGCCGGAGAGGGAGACGCCGCGCTCGCCAACCATCGTATCCAGCCCGTCAGACAACGTGCCGAGGTCATTCTGGAAGGCTGCGGCGGTAATCGCCTGCATGATCCGTTCATCGCTGGCCCCGGAATGTCCGAACTGGATGTTCTCGCGCACGGACTTGGAGAAGAGGATCTGTTCCTGCGGCACGTAGCCCATCCAGCTGTGAAGCTGGTCGAGAGCAATCTGGGTGATCGGCACACCGGAGATCAGAATCTCACCTGTGCCAGCCGGATATTCATGCAGCAGCTGCTTCAGCAGCGTCGATTTGCCGCTGCCGGTCCGTCCGACCACGCCAAGCGTCTGGCCCTGGGAGAGAGACAAGCTGACTCCGCTGAGATTGTCGATGGTAGAGGTCGGATAGCGGAAGGTTACATCCTTCAACTCGATGGTAGTCGGCTGGGCTACCGGAACCGGATGAGGCACATCCTTGACATCAGGCTTCGCATTCAGCGTCTCGTCGATCCGCTCCAATGAAGCGCCGCCGCGCTGCATGATATTAATCAGCTCGCCGATGGCGAACATCGGCCACACAATCATCCCGAGATACATATTGAATGATACCAGATCGCCAAGCGTAATCTGATTGCGGAATACGAGATAGATTCCGTAGGTCAGAGCGATGATATAACTAAGGCCCACGAACAAGCGGATCGTCGGCTCGAAGAAGGCATCGACCCGGGCGACCGCCATATTTTTGCGGTATACATCATCTGTAATGTCAGAGAAGCACTTCTCATCATGCCGCTCCTGCACATAAGCACGGATGACGCGGATGCCCGATACGGATTCCAGTACCTGGTCGTTCATGTCACCGAAGGCATCCTGCGCCAGACTGTAACGGTCGTGGATCGCTTTGCCGTAGAACACCATGGCTACCGCAATCATCGGAAGCGGGATGACGGCAGCCAGTGTCAGCTTCCAGCTGACCAGGAACCCCATAGCGAACAGGACAACCGTGAGATACACAGTGGAGTCGACAAGGGTGAGCATCCCGAAGCCCACGGTGGCGGATACCGCGCGGATATCATTGGTGGCGCGGGCCATCAGATCCCCGGTGCGGTTACGCTCGAAGAAGGCGGGGGTCATCGTCATGAGATGATTCATGAAGCGTGAGCGGAGCAGACGCTCCACCAGATTCGATCCCCCGAACAGCTTATGCATCCATATGTAGGTGATCCAGTAAATGATCAGCAGCATAAGTACGATCAGGCCAATGTATTTCATGAGTGAACCTGCAGTGATGGCACCGGTGACGATTTCGTCAATGGCGTTGCCGAGCAGGCGTGGAGGCAGGAGTTCTAACACACCTACCACAATAAGAAGGATGAGGCCTATAGTATAGCGCCTTTTTTCCCGGCGGAAGAACCAGCCGAGATTTCGGAGTACGGAGAACAAGGTGAATCCCTTCCTTTCGTGCTTGGAGTAATTACTAAGTTAGCTTGGTTAACGGAACATTCATGGACACTTTGCAGCGGATTATAACCTCACAGCACGCGAAAAAGCGTACCATCCGAAAACGGATGATACGCCTGTAATTGCGGTTATCATGTCCACGGTGCTATAAGCAGCACAGAGACATGTGAGAGATAAGTTAAGCCTGTTCTCATACGTTACGCGTAATACGCATGAACCTCAGGAATTCTCCACTGCTCGGGCTGCTTCGGTATTCAGTTGGGTATAGTTTTCTACAATAGTGGCGAGGTATACCATATCCATGTTAAACACCGAGATCACCCTTTCTTCATTTTGGTAATTACTTGAAGACGTTTCGTTATGTTCCGAGTTTATCATCACACTTTAAGAATTGTCAAACTTAATTTTGCGGGGCGGCAGGATATCTGACTGCATTGCTGCAATGATTTGGTGAATTGAAGTTTTTTGGGTATGATTGGGGTAGAGGGGAGGAGTGGAGAGATGAACATATTCATTAGTCCGGAAGCAGCCGCCTGGTTCAAAAGAGAACTGAGCCTCCAGGAGGGGGCATATATCCGGTTGTTTCCCCGGTACAGCTCAGGCGGGGGCCTGCACCCAGGCTTCTCGCTGGGCATTGCCACCGAGCAGCCTGGACGTCCTGCTGTGAAGTTCATGGAGGGCGGCTTGACCTTCTACATGGAAGAGCAGGATCTGTGGTATATGGAGGGGTACAATCTGTCGATTGTCTATTCGCAAGCTGAGGATGACATCGAATATAAGTATGAGCCTGTGCCGGTGGCATAAGGGAGTGCTGGAGCGAATGGCAGATCCCGGCACTGCCGGGGATGCGGAACAAGCCCTTGCCGTCCGGCAAGGGCTTGTTCCAAAATATAAGAATTTATAGGTTTCACACGATAACTTATCCTTCTATTTCTCGCTGAAGCGGTACCGTCCTTTAAAAGGACGGCCAAGCCGTTTCCACTTGTACGCATCAGGAAAGGGAAACCGCCCGCTGTTCAGGTGACGCGATCAGTGTGAGCTGCGGAAGGTTTCTTCCTCCATGGCGAATTCGAAATCATCAATATCATACACCTGGACGGGAACCCCGCCTTCAATGATGCGCTGGATCAGCTCGAACTGGTCGGTCAGAATCGGCACCTTCTCACGCTGGGAAGCCAGCAGCAGCTCTGTCTCAATCGGATCGAAAGCTTCGCCGTAGGAGGCATTGTCCATGCTGTTGATGATGGTAATCTGCGCGTGTCCGCCGAGGAGGATGCCGGAGCTTTTGGCCCAGGGGATATTCAGGCAGCGGTTAATCTTCTTGGCATTTAGCGGCTCCTCGAAATAGTTGATCAGCTCACGGATTCTGAGTCTGACATGCTTGTCGTCATCCGCCTGGCTCATCACCGGCTCATCGCTGTCCCGCAGCTCGTACAGCTCCATAATTGTGGTATAAGGGACTATATATTCTACAGGGCTCCGCGGAATGAGAAGCTGGCCGTAAATCGCCATCATGACGGCTTCCGTCACAAATTGTCTGGGCATCATTATCCTCCTGAATTTCGGTACTGCAACCGTAACTGTTTAAAAATAATAAAACACTGCAGCGCGCAAATGTCAACTGTACCCTGATGAAGAATGAATTGGAAAGGACCTGACACGCCGTGAAATCTTGGAAATCTTATTATACCTTTGTTCGGCCGTATATGAAATGGATTGTGCTCACTCTGATCATCGGGATGGTCAAATTCAGCATTCCGCTGACGCTGCCGATGATTCTGAAATATGTGGTCGATGAGCTGCTGGGTAATCCCGCACTGACGATAGCGGAGCGGGTCTCGAAGCTGATGACGGTGATAGGCGGGGGCCTTGTTCTATTCGTGATTGTCCGCGGGCCGGTGGAGTATTACCGCCAGTATTTCGCCCAGCTGATTACGAGCAAGGTGTTATTCGATATGCGCAACAAGCTCTACGGGCATCTGCAGCGGCTGTCGCTGCGTTATTACCAGAATACGAAGGTAGGCGAGGCTATCTCCCGGTTCATTAACGATGTGGAGCAGTCGAAGAACCTGGTTGAGGTCGGAATGATGAATGTCTGGCTGGATATGTTCACCCTGCTCTTCGCCCTGGGCTTCATGCTCTATCTGAATCCGGTGCTGACGCTGGTGGCGATTGCGATTCTGCCGCTGTATGGCATTGCCGTCAATACGCTGTACAAACGCCTAAAGGTATTGACCAAAGACCGGTCGCAGGCTCTTGCCGTCATACAGGGCTATCTGCATGAACGAATTCAAGGGATTGCGGTCATCCGCAGCTTCACGATGGAGCGGGTAGACCAGCAGCAATTCGAGGAGATCAACGGCAAGTTTCTGCAAAAAGCGCTGGCGCAAACGCGTTGGAATGCCTTTACCTTCGCGATTATCAACACCCTGACCGATATTGCTCCGCTGCTTGTCATCGGATACGGGGGATACCAGGTCATCCAGGGCAATTTGACCCTCGGAACCTTCGTGGCCTTCTTCGGCTATCTGGACCGGATGTATGCGCCGCTGCGCCGGCTGATTAATTCCTCGACGGTGCTGACCCAGGCATCGGCCTCGCTGGAGCGTGTGCTGGAGCTGCTGAATGAGCCGTATGATATTGTTGATGCTCCGGGCGCGAAGCCGCTGCTGAAGCCAGCCGGGAAGATCGAATTCAGCAAGGTGTGGTTCAAGTACAGCGACGAGCATGAGTGGGTGCTGCGGGACATTAATCTGAGCATTGCTCCAGGCCAGACGGTGGCTTTTGTCGGGATGAGCGGTGGCGGCAAATCCTCGCTGATCAGCCTGATCCCGCGCTTCTACGACATCAGCGAAGGCAGTTTGCGCATGGATGGCCACGATATCCGCGGACTGACGCAGGAGAGTCTGCGGCGGACGGTGGGCATGGTGCTGCAGGATAATTTCCTGTTCAGCGGCTCGGTACGCGACAACATCCGGTTCGGCAACCCGGAAGCGGGGGAAGAGGAGGTCATGAAGGCGGCGGTGTCTGCGAATGCCCACGACTTCATCATGCAGCTGCCGGAAGGCTATGATACCGAGGTGGGGGAGCGGGGTGTGAAGCTGTCCGGCGGACAGAAGCAGCGCGTGGCGATTGCACGGGTATTCCTGAAAGACCCCAAGGTGCTGATTCTGGACGAAGCGACCTCCGCGCTGGATTTGGAATCTGAGCACCTGATTCAGCAGGCATTGCAATCCTTGGCATCTGAGCGGACGACGCTGATTGTGGCCCACAGGCTGTCCACGATTACCCATGCCGACCAGATTATCGTGCTGGAGAACGGGGAAATCACCGAACGCGGCACCCATGAAGAGCTCATGGGACTTGCGGGGAGTTACGCCCGGTTGTTCAACGTTCAACGGCTGGATGCTTAATACGGCAAATATTATTCTTATTCAAAACAAACAGGCTGCAGTTCCACCCGCGCAGGTGGACTTGCAGCCTGTTTCGTCTTGCTTGGTCTTGAGGTGTATCTAGATTTACATCCGTCCGATCAGCAGCGACAGGATGCCGGCAGCGATAAGCGGGCCGACCGGAACGCCTTTGAACAGCGCCACGCCAAGGACAGTTCCGATGAGAAGCCCGGCGACGATGGTCGGCTGGCTGCCCATGAGCACAGCTCCGCGTCCGCCCAGGTAAGCGACCAGGACACCAACTCCGATGGCGGCCAGGGATTTCCAGTGGAGGAATGACTGTCCGACGGTCTGGAGGGAGATCTTCCCGCTGGCGAGTGGTGTCATAACCCCGATGGTCAGGATGATGATGCCGACGGTCAGCCCGTATTTCTCCAGCCAGGGAAAAGCCTGCTGAAGTCCGAGCACACGGATCAGCAGCAGCACAACCATGGCGATGGTAATCGGCGAGTTGCTGCTGATGACACCGAGCGCTGCCAGACCCAGCAGCAATAACGAGGTTATATCCATAGCTTGGATACACTCCTTCTCTTAAGTAAGCCTTGTGCTCACAATATGATCGGCAATCAGCTTACCGTGCCCGCGTCCGCTCTCGATGAATACCTCGTTGGCATTCCGTCCGGAAGCGATAACCCCGGCGACATAGATGCCCGGTATATTACTCACCATTGTCGCGGGGTTAAAGGCTGGTTTATCCATAGAGTCATCCATCTGCACCCCGGCAGAGGTGAGCAGGGCTCTGCTGGGACGGAAGCCGGTCATCGCCAGCACGAAGTCATTATCCAGCTCGGTAGGTTCCCCGTTCACGGAGGAGGTTACCCGAACCGAGGCCGGGGTGATCTCCGTGACGCGCGATTCCAGATGCAGGGTTATGCTCCCCTTTTGCACCATACTCTCGAAGATCGGACGCACCCAAGGCTTGATATTGTCCGAAATACTGCTTCCCCGGTAGACCATATCCACCTTGGCGCCTACCCGCAGCAGCTCCAGCGCAGCGTCCACCGCTGAATTACTGCCCCCGATTACAGCCACCTTCATGCCGGAATAAGGATGTGCTTCGCCAAAATAATGCGTGACCTTCGGCAGCTCCTCCCCGGGAATCCCGATCAGGTTAGGCTGGTCGAAGTAACCGGTAGAGATGACTACATTTGCTGCTCTGCGCTGCTGCTCCTCACCGCGCTTGTTGACCGTATGTACAACGAAGCTGCCATCCTCCTGCGGCAGAACGGACAGCGCTTCTTCATAAGCGGCAATCTCAAGCTGATGCTGCGCGGCAGCGCGGCGGTAGTAGACAAGCGCCTCATGGCGGTAGGGCTTGTCGTTCGGAGAGGTGAAGGGCACATCTCCAATCTCGAGCAGCGGGGTGGTGCTGAAGAACTGCATGTTGGTCGGATACAGGTAGATGGAATGGACAATGAAGTTCTTTTCCACAATCAGACTGGAGAGCCCTTGGCGCTGGCATTCGATGGCTGCAGACAGTCCGCAGGGACCGGCGCCGATAATAATCACGTCTAGCATAATATCTATGTCCTCCTAAGGTAGTATTCTATTCAGTAAATGGTACCTTATATTTTTGTTTTTTGCCATGGCCGGTGAATTCCGCAAATTGGGGATTGATCCAAGGCCATGATGGGTATATAATTAGATATATATCTAAAGTTAAGATGTCAGGTCACACAAACTGCATTACGAACATCACTAGGAGGGTGGTCCCGCTTGCAATTAGAGAAAATTGTCGCCTATCACAAAGCCTTATCCGATCCGACCCGGCTGCGTATACTGCTGCTCCTCTCCCGGGGCGAGGTTCACGGTCATGCCTTGGCCGAGAAGCTGAATCTCTCGCAGCCTACCGTGACCCACCATGCCGCCAAGCTGCGCGAAGCCGCTCTCATTCAGGAGCGCAGAGACAAGAATACCGTATATTTTAAGCTGAATCCCGAGTTTATCCAGTCAGGCTCCGAGGCTTCGCTGAAATTTATTTTTGCAAAGGGGGTGGAGGAGATGGAGGAAGAGTCGCCTGAACACAGTCTGAAGGAGTCGGTGCTCCGTAATTTTTTTGCCAAAGACGGACGCCTGCGCCAGATTCCCGCACAATACAAGAAGAAATTAATCGCGCTGCAATATATGGTGGAGAAGCTCGAACCCGGCACAGTCTATTCGGAGAAAGAGATCAACGAGTTCATTAAGCCGTTCCATGATGATTATGCCACAATCCGCCGCGAGTTCATTATGCACCAGTTCATGTACCGGGAGAATGATAAGTACGAGCTCAACCCGCCCGAACTCTGGACTCACTGGGAAAATGTCAAATAATGATCTAATAAATGGGGATTTTTTATGACAAGTGCGAAACTGCTGATTAATTGTTCAAATAACGAATAAAATGGTATTGTAAGCGTTATCTGACAAAAGCTTCGAAAGGAGACCTTCAGTATGATATTCAAACGTGCCAAAAAAAACTTGCAACCCAATCATCCAACCGTTACCTTGCCGCAGATCAAGCAGGCTGTAAGGCAATTTGAAGAAGATATGCCCGCTCCCATTAACCGTACCGCTCTGATCCAGGAAGATAAGAGTATTGACCTGAACCGGCTCAAACGATATTTAGGCGGAGTCCCGCAGCAGAAGTTCTATATGTCCAGCGAGACCTTTGAGATTTTTGAAGAATCTGACAAGCTGGTGCCATACTACCTCGACATGGTTCAATCGGCGGTAGACAATTATATCAGTGACACTGGCAAGCTCCCGCTGCTCGAAGACGCCTGGCTCCCTGAGGTTCATTACCGGCTGCTCTCCACTGAGCGTTATCTGAAGGAGACACCGCCGTTCCCGCTCTATATTACCGACGAGGAAATGATGCTGACGCACCGGGCAGAGCATTTTGAATCCTGACAGCTCAGCCAACCTGATTCCCCTATACAGGCCATTCTGACGAAGGAGAGGTTGTCCTTCCCGGCGGAATGGTCTTTATTTTGCGCTACGGGGCGTAGTACAATAAGCATCTGGTGTTTTATCGCAGAAATGGACGACAGAAGGGGAGCGTATACATGAGAGAGGTACAAGCTTTGCTGTTTGATCTGGACAACACCCTGATGGACCGTGATCAGACCTTCCGCAGCTTCAGCATGAAGTTTGTGCAGGATTTCCTGGGACATCTTAGCGAAGAGCAGGCACTGCAGGTGGTGGAGGATATGATTATCAGGGATGCCGACGGATACCGGGATAAGGACGGGTTTTTCGCGGAGCTGAGCGAGGTTCTGCCTTGGGAGAAGGCGTTGACCGCTGCGGACATCCGGGCCTATTATGACGAGACCTATATCCGTCACGGGGCGATGATGAAGCATGCGGTGGAGACGCTGGAGTATTGCCGGGAACGCGGATATCCGCTGGGATTGGTCACGAACGGCGGCACAGATATTCAATATGGCAAAATCGATCTGCTCGGACTCCGCGGCTACTTCCGCACGATTGTCATTTCGGGCGAAGCCGGGATCAGCAAGCCTGATCCTGCGATCTACCGGTTAGCCCTGGAACGTCTGGGTTCCACGGCGGAACAGACGATCTTCATCGGGGATCACCCCGTGAATGATATCTGGGGGGCGGCGAGAAGCGGGATGGATACGATCTGGCTGAAACGCAATCATGCCTGGGATGAATCGCTGAACGTGAAGCCGGTTGCGGTCATTCAGGAACTGGATGAGCTGAGGGGGATTATTTGAGAAAGTTAGGGCCTGCTGTTGACAAACGGCATCCGGGCCGTATATTATAACAGCATATTATTTCGGAAGGAGACGATGTCAAATGGCAGTTTATACAAGCGGTTCAGGATTGGTTGCTACTGTTGTGGATACGTGTCTTCCGGGAAAAGCGGCTGTGGAGTAATTATTAATCCCAGCTTCGCAAGTAAGCTCTATGTTGCCTTCTAGAGCCGCCGGGAACCGTATCGGTTCCGGCGGCTTTTTTGCGTGTGCAGTTTTGCTGCATCACGCCCGAAATAGCGGAGTCTGCTCCTTCTCGCGAAGAGAGTAGCTTCCGCTATTCTGGAATGACTCTGCCCAGCGGGCGGTTCTTTGCTGTACCACAGCATGGGCCAGCTCGCTGCCGGGTCTGCCTCTGCCGCCGGAACCTTTGGGTTCCGGCGGCTTTTTTGCGTGCGCCTTAAGGAGCATTACTTCCCGGAGATACATGGATGTGTGGTAAGCGGATGTATTAAGAACAATAATAACCCATTCAGGAGGAAATGCATGAATATCGATATTAAGCTTGAACAGTACGGCTGGAATGAAGAATGGAACCGGAAATGGACAGATAAGCTGCGGCTGCTGGACGGCAGGGACTATGCAGCGGGCCGGATTGCCGGGGATTTCGGCAGTAAATACAGAGTAATTACCACAGCAGGTGAAATATGGGGTGAGCTGTCAGGCAAGTTCCGGCATTCGCTGAGCGGGTCAGGCGAGTATCCAGCGGTAGGCGACTGGGTGGTCCTGGCGATGCAGGATGGAGGAGCACATGCAGTAATTCATGGCGTGCTTTCCCGTCACAGCGTCATCTCGCGCAAGGTGGCGGGCCCGACTCAGGAGGAGCAGATCGTGGCTTCCAATGTAGATACTCTATTCCTGGTCAGTGCACTGAATGATGATTTCAATGTGCGGCGGATGGAGCGTTATCTGATTATGGCGTGGAACAGCGGGGCGAATCCGGTCATTCTATTGACCAAGGCAGATCTGTGCACTGATGCGGAGCTGAAAATGGCCGAAATGCAGCAGGCGGCTCCAGGTGTCCCGGTCCATGTGGTCAGCGCCTTACTAGGCGACGGACGGGAGGAGCTCCAGCCTTACATCGGCAGCGGCCAGACGGTAGCTCTGACCGGTTCGTCCGGCTGCGGCAAATCCACGATGGTTAACTGGCTCAGCGGCCGCAATCTGCAGCTCACCCAGGATGTGCGGGAAGGGGACAGCCGCGGACGTCATACGACCACTCACCGTGAGCTGTTTGTCCTCCCGGACGGCGGGATTATCGTCGATACGCCGGGAATGCGCGAGCTGCAATTGTGGGAGGATGACGGCGGACTGGACCTGGCGTTCGGTGAGATCAGCAGCCTTGCGGCTGAATGCCGCTTCAGTGACTGTACGCATACACGGGAGGAAGGCTGCGCCGTGCTTGAGGCGGCCGCGAGCGGAGTATTGGACGGGAAGCGGCTGCAGAATTACCACAAGACGCAGAAGGAGCTGCAGTTCCAGAACAGCAAGGAAGCGCGGCAGAAGCGCAAGACAGCCGCCGCCTCCACCAAGAGCACCCCGCCCCGTGCCAAGGGCAACAGCTGGCAGCGGGTGTTGGATGAATATTAAGCAGCGATGACATTGCAGGGCGTTGCAGGAGCATGGAAGCGAGCTTGGGAATAGGGATGAAAGTTTGCATAACGGAATAAGCTTGCTGGATGCTGAGCATTGTGTAAGTAGGAGCTACGCCACCCTGGAGAGTAGTTGGAAAAACGTATTTTAATTTGGTGGTTTGGGAGCTAGAGAGGAAATTAGTTGGATAAACGTCACTTACTACACCGTAAATAGCTCATTTGGACAAAATCAAGGATATTAAGTGCTGCTTTTCCAACTGCTCCCTAGCTCGAGGCCGCTTATTAAATAACAAGTGGAGAAAATCCACCTGCTTCAGCAACTATTATAAAAATGGCATCTGGCACACTAAAAAGCAGCGATTCTCCCGTTAGTGGGGAATCGCTGCTTTCCGTTTTTGGTCAGTCTCCCTACGAAGACTTTCAAAAAGCTTTTATGATCAGATTAGAACGATGCTGCTGCAGTTTTAGCCAGTTGCAGGCCGGAAGCGATGATGTCAGCGGATTTGTCCGGGTTCTGGTTGTGTCCTTCGATGATTACCTGTGTAGTTTCTTTGAAGCCCCAGAAGTTCAGGTTGCCCATGATGAAGTTAACAGCCATTTCAGCACTTGCGGCCGGGCCTTCGGAGTACACGCCGCCTCTGGCGTTCAGAACAGCTGCTTTTTTACCAGTCAAGAGTCCTACAGGACCTTCTGCAGTATACTTGAAGGTAGTTCCAGCCTGGTTCAAGTAATCGATATAAGTGTGCAGTACAGCCGGAACGGTCATGTTCCAGAGCGGGAAGGCGAATACTACTTTGTCAGCAGCCAGGAACTGGTCCAGATATTTCTTCACAAGTGCTGCGCCTGCTGCTTCTTCAGGAGTAGCTTCGAAGCCTTGAGCGGCTTTGTATACACCAGTGATCAGAGTGTTATCGTAGTAAGGAAGCTGTTCAGCGAACAGGTCGAGTTCAGTGATCTGGTCCTGCGGATGAGTCTCCTTGTAGCTGGACAGGAATTCGTTGTAGAGCTGAACACTTACGGATTGCTCGGCAGGGCGGTTATTAGCTTTGATAAACAGTACATTCGACATTATGATTTCTCCTTAGATATCTATTTAATATTAACTATCGATAATATAGCATTTAATTTTTAGTTTGTAAATATCCGTCGTATAAAATTTTTATTCTGCTTGCAGAAGCTGCTATTCTTCGCAAATGTACCATATCTTCTATAACAGCGCTCTAATCCGCCCGGGAACGGTCTATATGTAGTATTCCAAATTTCGCAAGCGGTGCAGGCGCAGCCAGGGACAAGTTTAATGATTCTGCGGCCCGGTTATATAGGTGATATAAGGAGAAGAGGAAATGATTCCCTCTCCAGATCACGGGACTAAGCCCCCATTTAAAGGAGCGATTGACATGTCCATCGACCGTTTCATCCTGAAGAAACTGGACAGCTGTCACGAAGAGCATACCCGGCGTAACCTGGTGAAGTTGTTCAAATTGCGAATTAAAAAGGCGGAGAAAGAGGAGAACCGGAACCTCCGGATTGGATAACTGCCGGTATAATGTTGAGTGTTAAGCCCCTGTAAACCATAGACTAAGCGCATCCCTCACTTGCGGGAATGTGCTTTTTTAAGTTGTTTATCCATATATGTATACCGCCAAATACCGGCAAAAAAATATCCCTCTGTTTAATAGAGGGATAAGGCCAATGAATCATTTTCACTGTAACTGTGCAATATAGCTTCTGAGCCTTTAATTTCGATACTGATCAGGGAATTCAAACAGGTCTGCAGGGCGTTTTTGCCTTTTTGAATTTTGAGTTCAAGGGTGCTGTTTAGCAGTCGAAGTACTTTTTGGGTCGGCTGTTTGTTTTCTGTTGTGAAATATACAGGGACAAGCTTGTTTTGAAATGTGATGAGCATTCTCATTTTGAAAACCACCTCGCTAAAAGTATTTCATGGTATTGATCTTACCCTGTGTTTCTTAATTTTACCTTAAAATTAGCTTATGATAACATAAAGATTGCAAGTTTTATAGTTTTGCTTGTTTTTTTGAAAGCCACTCATTTACATTAAAACATAGATGTATGCCTAAAAGGAAGGGATAAAGAATGTGAATAAGCAAGAGGTGATCTGTCTGGCACAGTATCTGTTCCCCGGTGAGACCGAGCGTAGAGTGGTGGCGGAGCTCCTGCACGCAGCCTCCGGCTCCAAGCGGATCTGCAGAGTGAAATTCAATGAGCGTGAATATGCGCAGGATGTATGCCTGCAAGTACATAAGGATAAGATCCTCCTGAGAGGGTTAACAGAAGAGGACGATTTCGCCTACGAACTGAAAGAGCCGGCAGAGATGAAGCGCGCCTGCTGTTACCTGTTCAATTGCTTCGAGCGTGCGCAGCCCCGGAACCAGTCCGCTCCAGCGGTATTCCTGTCCAGACGGAGTTATGAGGAGATTCATAAGAAGGCCGGAACGTGGAACCTCTGTGTGCTGGCGGCTTCACTGGAAGCGGAGACAGGTGATCCTGACAGCTCTGTAGAATTGGCTAAAGTACTTAAGAACCGGACAGCTTCCGGTGAACTGCGGTTATGTGTGCGGAATGATGAGGGCTGGACCCTGCAGCAGATCTCTTACATAGAAGCTTCTTCGGGCGGATGGCTTCTACGCAGCAGCAGTGAACAGGATGACGGTTATATCATTGCGTTCCCGCTGACCCGGGCAGAGCTATGTCATGCTTTTGGGGAATGGCTGCTCTATTAAGATTGTTCTGGCAAAATAGCTTTGGCGGAAGCACCGACTAACTCTGACGGGTCCGGCTCGCTGGTCCGGTACAGCGTGAATACGGCGCTGCGATCGCTCATAATGCGGGCGGGGTATACGAACGCAATTTAATGTAAGCGCTTTATATATTGTACTTTAACCTTTCCATAGACTCCCGCATATGCATAGAGCAAGGGCGAAAGACCCGGGAGGAAAGGAGTGGAGAGGATGAAAGGGTTCAAAAGACTGTCATTGCCGTTCTTGGTAATGCTTGTGCTCGGCTCTGTTCTTGCAGGCTGCGGCAGTAAATCCGGTGATGTCAAGGTGAAGATCGGCGAAGTTACCCGTTCCGTGTTCTATGCGCCTGAATATGTGGCCTTATCGCAGGGCTTTTTCAAGGATGAAGGGCTGGATGTGGAGCTGCAGACGATACCTGGCGGAGATAAAACCATGACGGCCCTGCTATCAGGAGCAATCGATGTGGCGCTGGTCGGTTCGGAGACCTCCATTTATGTGTACCAGCAGGGGGCGGATGATCCTGTAATCAATTTTGCCCAGCTTACACAGCGGGATGGAACCTTCTTGTTCGCGCGTACACCGGACAGCCATTTCACATGGGACAAAGTGAAGGGCTCGACCTTCCTGGGGCAAAGGCAAGGGGGCATGCCGCAGATGGCGGGCGCATTCACGCTGCTGAATAAGGGGATTGATGCGGGGAAGGATCTGACGCTGATCCAGAACATTGATTTTGCCAATATTGCCGGCGCGTTTGCTTCAGGGACCGGGGATTATGTACAGCTGTTCGAGCCTCAGGCATCGATCTTCGAGAGTGAGGGCCGGGGCCAGGTGGTTGCTTCCTTCGGGGTAGAGAGCGGTTATCTGCCGTATACGGTATTCATGTCCAAGCAGAGCTACATTACTAAGAATCAGGACACGGTGCAGAAATTCACCAATGCGGTCCAGCGTGCCCAGTTATGGGTGAAGGCTCATAGTCCTGAGGAGATTGCTGACGCGGTCATGCCTTATTTTGAAAAGATTGACCGGGGCATTGTGGTCTCTGCCATCAGCCGTTATAAGGAACAGGATACCTATGCGGTGAATCCGGTAATTGATGACAAGGAATGGAATAATCTGCTGGATGTTATTGACCATGCCGGTGAGCTGAAGGAACGAATCCCTGCCGCTAAAATAGTTAATAACAGCTTTGCAGAGCAGGCAGAGAGCACCATCAAGGAGTGAGGAGGCCGACCACTATGCTTCCAGTAGTCGAGTTGAAGGAAGTCACGCACGCCTATCTGGGAGACCGCGAGGCTTCGCTTGCTATAGAGGATCTGAATCTCAGCGTTGGCCAAGGCGAGTTCGTCAGTCTGGTCGGACCGAGCGGCTGCGGCAAAACAACGATTCTGTCGATCATCGCCGGGCTGCTGCAGGCTTCACGCGGTGAGGTGCTGCTCAGCGGACGTAAGGCCGCGGGACCTTCGCCGGAAGTCGGCTATATGCTCCAGCAGGACTATCTGTTTCCCTGGAGAACGATTGAGGATAACGCGTTGCTCGGGCTGGAGCTGACCGGAAGGCTCACCGGAAGCTCGCGTGCCAAATCGTTGCAGCTGCTGGCCGATATGGGGCTGGAAGGCAAGGAGCAAGCCTATCCGGCACAGCTCTCGGGAGGGATGCGCCAGCGTGTTGCTCTCGTGCGGACGCTGGCTACCGACCCCAGCTTGCTGCTGCTTGATGAGCCATTCTCGGCGCTGGACTACCAGATTAAGCTGCAGCTGGAGGATCTGGTCTCGGAGACGCTGATGCGCCGGGGAACCACGGCGATTCTGGTTACGCATGACCTGTCTGAAGCGATTGCGGTCAGCAGCCGGGTCATTCTTCTCCAGCCGAATCCGGGCAGAATCCGCCGGATTTTTGAGATTCCGGAAGCGATCCGCCGCACCCCGCCGCTGTATGCGCGGGACCTGCCGGGCTTCGCGGAGCTTTTTCACGAGGTATGGAAGGAAATGGAGCTGGCAGGGAGGGAAGAGATGTGAATACAGAAGCGCAGCCCCGTGAGACGGCCTCCCGTGCGCAGTGGCTGGAACAGAAGCATGCGGATTACAGGAAGAAGAAGCTGCGCCGCAAGAGTCAGGTGCTTATGGTCCGGAGCAGCCTGCTGCTGGTGTTCTTCGTGCTCTGGGAAGCCGGGGCCAGAATGGGCTGGATCGATGAGCTGTTGTTCAGCTACCCGACGAAGGTGTTCGGGCAGATCTGGGAGGACATGGTCAGCGGCAGTCTGTGGCCGCATCTGGGAATGACCGTGGGCGAGACCGCGGTGGGCTTTATTCTGGGCACCTTAATCGGGACGCTGCTGGCTGTCGTGATCTGGTGGTCACCTTTTCTGTCCGCCGTCCTGGACCCTTATATGGTTGTATTCAACAGTATGCCGAAGGTGGCGCTCGGACCGATCTTCATTGTCATGTTCGGGGCAGGCTTCACCGCCATCGTCGTTACCACCTTATCGATTACCGTGATTATCACGACTCTGGTAGTGTACAACAGCTTTTGCAGCGTGGACCCGAATCTGGTCAAGGTGGTCCGCTCCTTCGGCGCCTCCAAAAGCCAGGAGTTCTGCAAAGTTATTCTCCCGGCGTCGTTCCCGGCGGTGGTCTCCACCCTCAAGGTGAATGTCGGCATGTCCTGGGTCGGTGTCATTGTCGGTGAATTTTTGGTGGCGAAATCGGGACTGGGGTATCTGATTATTTACGGTTTTCAGGTGTTCAACTTCACCCTGGTCATGTCGAGCCTGCTCATTATTGCGGCTGTGGCTACGGCCATGTACCAGCTGGTGGTGTATGTGGAGAAGCTGCTGCTGTCGAGACGGTAAGAACCATGTCATATTGTGTCTCTTGGCAAAATCTTGTACCATGACTATATCTTTATCTGAATGTTGAAGCTTAACGGTGTAGGAGAGATATTCACATGGGATTTCGTATTATTAAAACGGCGGCTGCAACTCTGCTGTCTATTCTGCTGGCAGCCGCCGCTGGTATCCCTAATGCCCAAAGCGCGGGATTGCTGGCCATTCTCGGGGTGGAAACGACCCGTAAAAGGAGTCTACGCACGATTTCGGCGCGCTTTTTCGCCTCATTGGTGGGACTCTTTTTGGGCTGTATTCTGTTTTGGGCCCTGGGCTTTCATTATTGGGTACTAGGACTGTATGTATTGTTCGGCTTCCCGCTGATCGTCAAATCCGGCTTCAAGGAAGGGATCGTCACCAGCTCGGTCATTGTGTTCCGCGTGTTTGGACAAGCTGATATCACGGTTCATATCCTGCTGCAACAGGTGGAGCTGCTGATTATCGGCCTCGGCTCCGCCGGACTTGTGAACTTCATCTATATGCCGCAGACCGGCGGGATCATTGCGGGCATCCGCAAAGAGGTGGACGGCTACTTCTCGGTCATCTTCCGGCAAATGGCCAGAACGCTCCGTGATCCCGGCTATATCTGGGACGGGAAAGAGCTGATCGGGGCAGGGGAGGCTGTACAGAAGGGGCTGAGCGCGGCATCCAGGGAAATGGAGAATCATGTGATCCACCCGGATGAAGCCTGGAATGTGTACTTCTATATGCGTAAGGAGCAGCTGGAGTCCATCCAGAATATGATGCAGCTGCTCTCGCAGGTCTACCGGCAGCTGCCGCACGGAGATATGGTGGCAGAGCTGTTCGACCAGCTTAGCGGTGATGTGCTGGCTGAGGAATATACCGGCCGGACCGAACGGCTGCTGGAGGAGCTGCAGCAGGAGTTCCAGGAGATGGAGCTGCCGGATTCGCGTGAGGAATTCGAGATCCGCTCCGCGATTCTGCAATTATGCCGTGAGCTTGCGCTGTATCTTAAGATTGCCAAACGCTATAAAAGCCCGGTGGAGCTGCGTCCGGCGAAGGACAAGCAGCCTGCGAAGGGCAAAGCGTAAGCAAATCCATGTAATTTAGGTGTCAGGTATTCACAATCCGGTGTAAAATAACGATAAGAAACATAAGCACCGCAAGTGAGCTTGTCTCTTAAGTGATGTCCAAAACTCAAGAATCTTGGTCTGGCAGGTGAGGAATATGAATAACAGCAATGATCAATATATCGGCAAACAGCTGGTAGCGAACCTTTTTAATCATAGCGGTGTATTTGTCTTGCCGGCATTGACCCTGCTCACCGGAGAGCATATCCGCCTGATTACGCAGCACAAGATCGTTCTGGAGCCGCAGGATGTGGTCCAGGTCGATAGCGCTGCATTCTATCAGCTGGCTGTGGATGACTGTACGGCGGCAATGGAGAGTATTTTTGAACAGCTGCGCTATACGAAGACGAAGCGTCTGCCGATGATTGAGCTTAGGAATGAAGTGATCCCGTTCATCCAGCAGGTGAGCGAGAAGAATGATTTCTTTGGAATATTGTCTGCGCTGCAGACTAAGGATGATTATACATACAGGCATAATGTGGCAGTAGGGATCATCTCTACACTGCTCGGCAAATGGCTGAAGCTGAAGCCTGACGAGCTGAGTATGCTGACGATTGCTGCGACGCTGCATGATATCGGCAAAATTATGATTCCGGCCGAGATCCTTACCAAGCCGGGTCCGCTGAGTGAGGATGAATATGCCCTGATGAAGAAGCACACGACCTATGGCTATGAGATGATCCGCGATACGGTGGGCACCAATCATATGCAGGCGCTCGTGGCGCTGCAGCATCACGAACGGATGGACGGCAGCGGCTATCCGTTCGGCGTGCTGGGCCACCGGATTACGGATTTCAGCAAGATCGTAGCGGTGGCGGATATTTTCCACGCGATGACTTCGGACCGGTTCTACCGTACAGCCGCGCCGCTGTATGAGGTGCTTAAGCAGATGGACGAGAATGTCTACGGCAAGCTGGACCCGTATATCTGCAGTGTGTTCATTAATAAGCTGATGCAGTCGATGATCGGCAATGAGGTGCTCCTGACGGACGGGCAGATCGGCAAAATCATTATGATTCTGGCCCATGACCCGCTGCGTCCGCTGGTGAACATCGGTGAGGACTTCATCGATCTCAGCCGCCACCGGCAGCTTGGTATCGTACGTGTGCTTTCCTAGCAGAGAGCCTGGCCCTTCCCGGCTTAAGATGTTGGCACAACAAAAAGTAGCGGTTTTCCCGGTTTGGGGGAGCCGCTACTTTTGTTTTTTTTCGGATCAGGAGACTCATAATGGACTAAATCCGGCAATAAAATGAAGCAAAGGGCTTCAGTTACGGCATCTGAGGGCTTACCCAAATTTATTTCTACTCTAACAATCAACAAATGCCCAGAACGTGCATACACTTGATAGTGAATGATTGTATGGAGGAGGTTCAAAGATGTCATTAAGCCATAAACGTCAAACAAGGGAGATCATTACGAAGGCAATTTGCGGCAAAGGTCGTAAGTTCTCTACAGCAACCCATACCGTGACTCCGCCACATCATCCGACTAGTATTCTGGGGGCTTGGATCATTAACCACCAGTACGAAGCGGTTGCCGCCGGGAACGGAATCGAAGTGATTGGTACCTATGATGTGAACATCTGGTATTCGTACGACAAAAACAAGCAGACCGAGGTTGCCAAGGAAACGGTCTCCTATGTGGAGCTTATTCCATTGTCGTACCTCGACCCGAGACACCGTGCTTCCACGGCACAGGTCTCTGCGGAGGCAACGCAGGAACCCAATTGTGTGGAAGCCGGGGTATCACCGGGCGGAGGCAGTGTGACACTCCGCGTGGAACGCGAGTTCGATGCGGAACTGGTGGCTGAGACCAAGCTCCGCGTGTTTGTCAGTGATCAGAGTGACGATCTGGAAGACAAGGATTATGATTTTGAAGGCGAGAATTATGATTACGATGATCTGGACCCTGACGCTCTGGATGATGAGTTGTAGGAAGGAATGCGCCGCTGCCTGAAGTACTGTGTGGGTTATGATCCATTATATGATGAGAGGGCAGCGGCGTAGAGGGCGAATGCCCTCTTTTTTTTAAAATATAAAAATATTTTTTGCAGGGTAAGGATTTAGGCTTCAGGTTGTTGAGTATCCTTCAAGGCACAGGGATGCGGAGGGGGAGGCTTGCGCTGGAGAAGCGGCATTCATCAGGGAATTTAAACAGGGCGGCGTTCGGATGTCTAAGTATACACCGCAGCGGCGATCAAGCTTCGGGTTCAATTTTTATACGGTCTTATATATGTATTATTTTTACTTTGGTTTTCACGCTATTTCCACTTGAACATTTGGGGGTCAGGCTTCCTCAGCGGCTTATGCTCAAAGGGTATTGTCCGGTACAGGATGGTACGCAAGGGGATAAGGCACTGAGGAATTTCGTATGGGCGGAGGCATTAGACATGAATGAAGGGCTGAACGTATTCCGGCAGCTTGCGCCGGAGCAGATGGAACGCAGGCTCCGGCGCTGCGGGATTGAGGCCGACTCCGATTCTATCGCTAGAGGGTCGCGGCAAGATACAAGAGGTACCCATGCCCACTCACATGGACAAGACCCTGCAAGCTACAGACAGCACTACCGCGTGCTCATCTTCAATCTGGCCGTGCTGGACTGCCAGCCGCTTGGAGCGGGAGCAGCTATGGGCGCTGGCGGGGGAGCGGCTGGATGGTTGGGTAGGGATGGGAGCGGCGGGCTGGGAGTTGGAGGGCAAGGGGAGTATGAGCGTGATGGTGGGGGAGTCGGAGGGCAGGGGGAGTATAGGAATGGTATGGGAGGAGCTGGAGAGCAAGGGGAGTATGAGAGCGTTGGGCGTGTAGCTGGAGGGCGAGATGGGGATGGGAGTAATGGAGTAGGTGCTGGAGGGCAAGGTGAGTATGGGAGTAGTGAGGGAGTAGCAGGGGGGCAAGATGAGTATGGGAGTGGTGTGGGAGGAGCTGAAGGGCAAGGTGAGTACTGGAGTGTTGGTGGGGGAGTTGAAGGGCAGGGTGAGTATGGGAGTCGTGGGGATGAGCTTGGCAGTTTAGGTGGTGGGGGAAGGGATTTGCGGGGGACTGCGGGGGTTCTGCGGACTACAGCGGTGCGGGCGCTCTATAGTCTGGGGCTGGACAGCGGCGAGGTGGAGCTGCGGGCCATGGGCGGGCGGCGGTATATGGTGACAGGCATTACTCCGGTGATGCCTGATTCCTCAGGAGCGCTGCCTGAGCCGTACCGGTCAGCATCCGCAGCGCTTGCTCGGATGCTCGACAGTGAGCAGCCGGGCCGGCCTGGGCTGCTCATGGGCATGGACCCGGAGTTCCTGCTGCTCCGGGAATCCACGGGCCGCGTCGTGCCGGCGTCGCGGTACCTGCCCATGGACGGCGTCGCGGGCTGCGACGCCGGACCCCCGGGAACGCGCGGCGTGTTCCCGGTGGCGGAGCTGCGCCCTGCGCCGCGCGGGGAACCGCGCGCGCTGCTGGCGCAGCTGATGTCCGCCGCACGCGAGGCGGACCGGCTCATTGCCGACCGCTCGCTGCGCTGGCGGGCGGGAGGTATGCCGCTGCGGGGCTGGGCCCTCGGCGGCCACCTGCACTTCAGCGGCGTCACGCTGTGTGCGCCGCTCCTGCGCGCGCTAGATAACTATCTAGCGCTGCCCCTGTTCCTGCTGGAGGACATCCGGGCTGCGGCCCGGCGTCCCCGCTATGGCGTGCTCGGCGATTTCCGTCCTCAGCCGCATGGCGGCTTCGAGTACCGGACCCTGCCGAGCTTCCTGGTCTCCCCGGTCATCGCCAAAGGCGCGGTCTGCCTGGCTCACCTGATCGTGAGCCATTATGAAGACCTGCCGCTGCGTCCGCTCGACCGGGAAGACCTGCATGCCGCCTTCTACAGCGGCGGCAAAGACCTTCTGCGCACAGCCTGGCCTCCCCTGGAGGCGCAGCTGCGCGCACTGGGCGGCTACGCTGCCGCCGCCCGGTGGATTGATCCGCTGCTGCGCGCCATAGCGGAGCAGCAGAGCTGGGATGAGTCGCGGGATATCCGCGGCTCCTGGGTACGGAGCGCCCCGCCGGACTCCGGGGCGCTGCCCTCCGGGCGGGCGGATGCTTATCAATAGAGCCCGCCGCCGTCAAGTCCAGATAGCCGCCGGTTACAGCTTTTCTGCACCGCTAGGTGTGGAAATCTGTAACTATGGCGGCTGTTTTAAAAACAAACTACTGTGCACAATTGCTCTAAATTACTACAAGTACTCTAAATTACTCTGAATACTTAAGTTACTCAGCTAATCATCCCCTTCAAACTTGCGCCCATTATATGAAACTTCGTTCGAAGCGATCATTCAGTGATAGGTGCCTAGCGATAGGTGTACTCTGTACAACTAAACACACTCTAAAAGAAGCTTTTTCTCTTCTAATTGTAGTGTGTACAACTAAATTTGCCCGAATCGCCAGAACCCAAGTACAGATGGGTTTTTATATGTACAGATTACAACTAAATGGATAATCGGTGGAATATCGGACGTTTTAGTTGTACGAACTGCAATTAAGCCTAACGCCCAATACAACTACTATTCTAACCCCGCTATCGCAACTACATGGGTCTGGTGGAGTCATTAAGGAAGTGGTTATCAAAGTGATTGTATTTACTGCAGCAGAATCGCCGTTTCCCAGCGCTGTGATTCATTCTAATGTATTTCGTACATTAGATTTCTGGGATTTGGTCCGAAAACTCTTGTTTTCAGGATTTCTACTGTACAAATTGCAACAGATCCCATTTTTTAGCTATTTACAGGACCATCTAAAGTATAAAGTGCAATAGAATGAAAAAATTACCGGGAACTCTCAGCACCATGCTTCATTATGATGGTCTGGGCCTCCGCCACCATATTTTTCGCTCACACATGCAGCCCCATTCGGCACGCCACACTTGCAATCCCCCAGAAGTTACACCCGCCAGCGCCACATCCTCACCCAGCATTCTCAACTATATTCCTACCACATGCAGTCCGCACTCTGACCAAGCGTTCTCAGCTGCACCGATATGCTCACCCACATTCTGTACTGATTTTTTGACCAACATTCTTCCGCATACACATTACACTCGATCCCCATAAGTTACTCTCACCCGCCCCCACATCTCCGACTAGCCCAGTATACCGTCTCACTCAGCTCTTAGACTCGATCACCCACAAGCTCCACACACCCGCCCCCACACCCTTACCCCGCCCAGCATCCCATCTCACTCAGCCCCTCGCACGCGCATCTCTCCCCACAGTTTACTCTCGCTCCGCACATCTCCGCCTGCCCTAGCATTCCGTCTCACCCTGCCCTCGCACGCGTATCTCCTCCACAGCAGCTACTCACGACCGCCCCATTATCCGCCTCACCCCGTCCTTACACCTGCCCCCAACATCTCCGCATTACTCCGACCCTCAAACCACCATATCTCCTACACTCACATCGCGCATCCTCCCAACAAAGACCCTAATTCCCCACGAACAACCCGCCCCCAGCGCCCGCCACACCCGCCCCAACTTTTAGCAAACGCCGCGTGCTTGCCGGGGGTAACCCGGGGAGCGGAGTTTCTGCTATAATAGAGAACAGTATGAAGCAGGTATGGAGGTAGACGATGGCAAACTATACGCCGATGATTCAGCAGTATCTCAAAGTCAAGGAAGGGGCTAAAGATGCTTTCCTTTTCTTTCGTCTGGGCGATTTCTATGAAATGTTCTTTGAGGATGCGCTGCTTGCATCCAAAGAGCTTGAGATTACTTTAACAGGCCGCGATGGCGGGATCGGGGAAAAAATTCCGATGTGCGGTGTGCCGTATCATGCCGCCGAGGGGTACATACAGCGACTGATCGAGAAGGGCTACAAGGTCGCGATCTGCGAGCAGCTGGATGATCCTGCGGTGACCAAAGGGATGGTCCGCCGCGATATCGTCCGGGTCGTAACACCAGGTACGGTGATGGACGGCAAGATCATTTCGGACAAAAGCAACAACTATCTCGTCTGCGTAACAGAGGAAGACGGGATGATGGCGCTGGCCGCCTGCGATTTGACGACAGGTGAGCTGTATGTTACCTCGGTACTCGCAAGCACCGAGTGGCTGCGCGATGAGATTGGTATCTATGAGCCTGCGGAGATTATCGGAGATTCGGCCCTGCTGGAGGAGCTGCGCAGTGAAGCTTCTCTGCTGGCTAAGCCGGTGGTCTATACCCCATGGGACAAGCAGGAGGAAGCGCTGGCCCGCCGCCAATTCGGCGAAGCGGCCTGGGTCCGGCTGGAGAAGGAGCGCGGCCGTGCCCTGGCGCTGCTGATCTCCTATTTCAGTGAGACCCAGCGCCGTTCCCTGGGACAGCTTACCCAGATCTCACCTTACGAGCCGGGGAATTATATGATTCTCGATCCGTTCACCCGGCGTAATCTTGAACTGACCGAGACTGTGAGGGAACGCTCCAAAAAAGGCTCGCTGCTCTGGCTCCTGGACCGCACCGAGACCTCCATGGGCGGCCGCCTGCTGCGCCGCCGGATTGATAAGCCGCTCTTGCAGCGCGCGCCGATTGAGCGCCGTCTGGAAGCCGTCGATTATCTGTATAACCAGTTCATCGTCCGCGAGGATCTGCGCGGGGCGCTGAAGGAGATTTACGATCTGGAGCGGCTGGTCGGACGGATTGCCTTCGGCAGCGCGAACGGGCGGGATATGAATGCACTGAGGTTGTCTCTGGCTCAGATTCCTGCGCTGAAGGAGATGTGCCTGACCTCCGGCTCTTCTACCTTAAGGGAGATCGGCGCGTCCATGGATGAATGTGCGGAGCTTCGTGAGGATATTGAACGGGCGATTGTGGAGGATGCACCGGTGTCCGTGCGTGACGGCGGAATTATCCGCGCGGGCTACCATGAGCGGCTGGACGAGCTGCGGGAAGCCAGCAGCAGCGGCAAGCGCTGGATTGCCGAGCTTGAAGCGAAGGAACGCCAGGTGACCGGGATCAAATCCCTCAAGATCGGCTACAACAAAGTCTTCGGATATTATATAGAAATTACCCGCTCCAATCTGTCCTCGCTGCCGGAAGGCCGTTACGAGCGCAAGCAGACACTGGCCAACGCCGAGCGTTATGTCACGCCTGAGCTGAAGGAGAAGGAAGCGCTGATCCTGGAAGCCCAGGACAAGATGACAGATCTGGAATACAGTCTGTTCACCGAGCTGCGCGAGCGGATCAGCAGCCAGGTTCCGCGCCTGCAGGCGCTGGCCGAGAAGGTGGCAGAGATTGATGTGTATCAGTGCCTCGCAGCGGTCAGCGCGGAGCACCGGTTCGTGAAGCCGAAGCTGTCCGACAGCTATGATCTGCGGGTCGAAGGCGGACGCCATCCGGTCGTGGAGGCGGTGCTGAAGGATTCGGCGTTCATTGCCAACGGCAGCACACTCAGCAAGGACGAGGGCAATATCCTGCTGATTACAGGGCCGAACATGGCCGGCAAAAGCACGTATATGCGCCAGGTGGCGCTCATCTGCATCATGGCCCAGATCGGCTGCTTCGTGCCTGCGGCCAGCGCCGAGGTGGCACTGATCGACCGCATCTTCACGCGGATCGGTGCAGCGGACGACCTGATCGGCGGCCAGAGCACGTTCATGGTCGAGATGGCCGACATTCAGGTCATGACCGAGAAAGCAACTGCCCGCAGCCTGATCATCATCGATGAGCTGGGCCGGGGGACCTCGACCAGCGAGGGGATGGCGATTGCCCAGGCGGTGATCGAATATGTGCATGATACCATCGCCTGTAAGGCACTGGTCTCGACGCATTTCCATGAGCTGGCCCATCTGGAGCAGAGCCTTGAGGGGCTGCGGAATTATTCGATGGCGGTCCAGGAGAGCGGCGACAAGGTGAACTTCCTCCGCAAGCTGGTGCCGGGAGCTGCGGACAGCAGCTACGGGATCTATTGTGCAAGGCTGGCCGGATTGCCGGAAGGAATTATAGACCGGGCCTACGGGCTGCTTCAGAGCATTGAGCAGGCTTCTCCGCCGGGCAGCGCAGCGCTGAATTACGGCACGGGTTACAGTGACCGGAGCGGGAGCGGAACGGTTATAGAGGAGAATCAGGCTACCGCTGCGCAGACGCCGGATGCCGGAGAGGGAACTGCCACAGGCAGCCAGTCCTATTCGGGTGAACGCACCACGGGGGCTCCGGTACATCCAGATCCGCATCCCGAAGCAGCGGCTTCTATGGCTGCCGGACAGCGGGAAGCTGCCGTATCCCTTGCTTCTCCTGTAGAGGAAGAGGACAATGAAGTGGTACAACTGTCTATCTTTGGCGAGGAAGAGCCGCGCAAGAACCGCAAGGGCGGAGCAGCGGCACCTGCCGTCAAAGACAATCCGCTGCTCAAAGAGTTAATCAACGCCGTGCAAGGCGCGGATCTGATGAACATGACCCCGCTGCAGGCGATGGGCCTCTTGAATGAGCTGAAGCTGAAGGCAAGAGAGCTGTAGTTCAGCAGAACTGCTGCAGGCATCCTGTTTAAAGTAAAGCAAGGTCCGGACTTGACTGACAGCGGAATATGGACCAAATGTATGTGAAAAACAGCATACATTGTGTTCGCAAGCAGACACGCGGCCCGAATATATGTGAAAAACAGCATACATTGTGCCCGCAAGCATGCAACGGCCTGAATGTATGTGAAAAACAGCATACATTGTGTTCGCAAGCAGGCACACGGCCCGAATATATGTGAAAAACAGCATACATTGTGCTCGCAAGCAGACACGCGGCCCGAATGTATGTGAAAAACAGCATACATTCAGGCCCCAAGCAGGCAAACGGCCTGAATGTATGTGAAAAACAGCATACATTACCGTCCTTTAAAAGGACGGCAAAGGACGGAAAATCCGCTTCCGCTTGTCCGAATAAGTCTTTACAGTCCGTTAGTGTTCAATAATATTTATAAATTAAATAAATGCGGGGTGAACGAATATGGCTAAAATTCATGTGCTGGATGAGCATATTGCCAACCAGATTGCGGCCGGGGAGGTAGTCGAGCGTCCAGCTTCCGTAGTGAAGGAGCTGGTCGAGAACGCGATCGATGCAGGCAGCACCCGCATTGAAGTCTCAGTGGAAGAGGGGGGACTGCAGAGCATCCGGGTGAAGGATAACGGCTCGGGGATCGAGCCGGAGGACTGCGAGACCGCCTTCTACCGACATGCGACCAGCAAAATTGCCAGCGGCCGTGATCTCTTCCTGATCACCAGCCTCGGCTTCCGCGGTGAAGCGCTGGCGAGTATCGCTGCGGTATCGAAGCTGACGCTGCTGACCGCAAGCGGAGACGACGGGAAGGGCCGGGTGCTGGATATCGAGGGCGGCAGGCTGATCCGTAATGAAGATGCAGCTTCCGGCAAGGGAAGTGACCTTACCGTGCGCGAGCTATTCTATAATACGCCTGCACGCCTGAAGTATATGAAGAGCATCCAGACTGAGCTGGGCCATATCTCGGATGCCATGTACCGGATGGCACTGGCCCACCCGGATATCTCCTTCACCCTCCAGCATAACAGCAATCAATTGCTGCATACGCTGGGCAACGGAGACCTGTTGCAGGTGATTGCTGCAGTATATGGCACCTCAGCGGCTAAGGCCATGCTCCCAGTGTCGGCGGAAGATCCGGACTTCCGGATCTCCGGCTATATCAGCCGTCCGGAGTGGACACGCTCGAACCGCAATGCGGTTACGACGCTGGTCGGGGGACGTTACATCCGCAGCAACGGACTGAACGCAGCGATTATGCGCGCTTATCATACGCTGCTGCCGATCAACCGTTATCCGCTGCTGGTCCTGAAGCTGGAGATGCACCCGTCACTGGTGGATGTCAACGTGCACCCGGCCAAGCTTGAAGTGCGCTTCAGCAAAGAACCTGAGCTGTACGGGTTCATTGAGCAGCAGCTCCGCGCGCTGCTGATGGGCCAGAGCCTGATTCCGCGCCCTACCAAGGAGATCATCGGCGGCAAGAATAGCAGCTCTTTCATTCAGGAGCAATTCGCCTTCTCCAAAGGTGCAGCTCCGGGCAGTATTCAGCAAGGTACGGAAACGGGAGGCACAGACAAGATAGCAACTCCGACCAGCTACGGCCAGGGAATGCCTGGCGGTGCTGGCGCTGGAGGGAGCAGTCAGCCGCCTGTCAGCGGACGGAGCGGCGTCCCGTTCTCTGGCAGTGCTGGTCCATTAACGGACGCTGCCAACCCTGCCGCTGGAACCCCTTATACTGCTTCCCAAGCATCCGGGAATACCCAGCCATATAGCAGCAATACGCAGCAGGCCAGAGAGACGGCCGCTGCATACAGCGGCGGTAACGCCACCCAGGGTTCATACCGCCAGCCGTTTAGCGGCTTCCGCGACAGCTACCGTCCTCAGGCAGCCACCGCTGGCCGGGGGCAGCAGCAGGCGGCCGGGGAGCTGTACGCACCTGTTGAGCAGACTGACACTGGTCTTCCGCAGTTTCCCGAGCTGAATTATATCGGCCAGCATCACGGAACCTATATCATCGCCCAGAATGACAGCGGGCTGTACCTGATTGACCAGCACGCTGCGCATGAGCGGGTGAATTATGAATTCTATTATGAGAAATTCGGCAAGCCGGAGGATGCTTCACAGGAGCTTTTGCTGCCGATTACGCTGGAGTTCACGCCTTCGGAGAGCAGGCAGCTTAGCGAACGGCTGCATTGGTTCGAGCAGGCGGGGGTCGTGCTTGAGCATTTTGGCGGCCAGACCTTCCTGGTTCGTTCCCTGCCGTACTGGTTCCCGGAAGGGGACGAGAAGGCGGTCATTGAAGAGATGGCAGAGTGGGTGCTGAGCGAACGGTCGATTGACCTCGCCAAGCTGCGCGAGAAATCCTCCATTCTCTGCTCTTGCAAGGCTTCGATCAAAGCCAACCAGAAGCTTACAGAGCTGGAAGTGGAATCGCTCCTTACCAGGCTCGCGGCCTGCCGTCAGCCTTATACCTGCCCGCATGGACGTCCGATCGTTGTGTCATTCTCGGCTTATGATCTGGAGAAGCTGTTTAAGCGCGTGATGTAGTGGCTATATTGTACATTTATAGAGTGCAGGATCGGAGGCAACATGATTATAACGACGGGCTTTGACCCGATACCGCAAGTGGTGGCCCGGGCCCGGGAGCTTGCGGACCGCACTGGCTGCGCCTATGCGCCGAGAGCGAAATTCTCGATGGGCAAGCTGGTGGAGCATTACGGGGATGAACAGATTCTGGTGGTCCTCCAGGAGGCGGTCCGGCTGATTACACCGGGAATGCCGCCGATGGAATTCCATCCCAGCATGGGTTTTGTCCGCGCCAAAAGAATCTTAAGAGGTGAGCCGGATCCCATGATCGATGCCGCAGGCATGCTCCCCGGCGACAGCGTGCTGGACTGCACGGCCGGACTCGGAGCGGATTCGTTGCTGTTCGCAGTCACTGGAGGAGAGACCTCCAAGGTGACGGCGCTGGAAAGCTCGCTGCCGCTGTACGCCCTCCTTCTGGAAGGGATGAGCGGGTATGTATCCGGCCAGGTGAAGGTGAATGAGGCGCTGCGCCGTATTGATGTGCGGCACGGGGACCATCTGGAATACCTGCGGGCCCAGCCGGACAAGAGCATCGACATTGTCTACTTCGATCCGATGTTCCGGGTCCCGCTGACGGATTCGGCAGCGATCTCGCCGCTGCGGCAATTCGCCAATTCTGCTGCGCTATCGGCTGACAGCGTGGCTGAGGCCACCAGGGTGGCACGCAAGACCGTGCTGCTCAAGGAGAAGGCGCTGAGCGGAGAATTCACCCGCCTCGGCTTCAAGGAGCTGCTGCGGGCCAATGCCAAAACATCGTACGGGGTGATTACCATTGACAATTGAGACGAAACGCAAAGTGCTTGTACTGCTGGGACCGACTGCGGTCGGAAAAACCAGACTGAGCCTGGAGCTGGCCGAAGCGCACGGAGCCGAGATCATCTCCGGGGATTCAATGCAGGTCTACCGCGGGATGGATATCGGGACGGCCAAGATTACGCCTGAGGAGATGAAGGGCATCCCCCATCATCTGATTGATATTCATGATCCGCAGGATGCGTATTCTACGGCTGAATTCCAGGAGCAGGGGGCAAGGCTGATCGAGGAGATCAGCGCGAGAGGCAAGCTGCCTTTTATTGTGGGCGGAACAGGACTGTATATTGAATCGTTATGCTACGGCTTCCGCTTCTCTGAAGCAGTGGCTGACGAGGCGTTCCGCGAGCAGCAGGAGGCTTACGCCGAAGAGCATGGGGCTGATGCCCTGCATGCCCGTCTGGCAGCGGTGGACCCGGCCAGCGCGGAGCGGCTGCATCCCAATGACCGCAGGCGGATCATCCGCGCGCTGGAGATTTTTCACCAGACGAACGTCCCGTTATCCGACTCGCTGGCCGGCCAGAACAAGGAGTCTCCCTATGATTTATGTCTGATCGGTTTGACAATGGACCGGAAAATACTATATAAACGTATTGAAGAGCGAATCGATCAGATGCTGGCGGATGGCCTCGTGCCTGAGGTGCAGCGGCTGCTGGATCAAGGCTACGGCAGGAGTCTTGTGTCTATGCAGGGTCTGGGCTACAAGGAAATTGCCGCCTATCTGGAGGGGGAAATGACGCTTGAGGAAGCCGTGGTGCTGCTGAAGCGTGATACCCGCCGGTTTGCCAAGCGGCAGTTGTCATGGTTTCGCCACATGAAGGAGATTCAGTGGATTGACATCCTGGAGAGCCAAAACTTTTCTGAGAATTTTGCGAAATTAAATGGTATAATAGCAGGAAAGTTTCTTACAGGTCTTGAATATACTTCTGAACAATCTAATTGAACCATTGGGGGTACGTCATATGAACAAGTCCATTAACATTCAAGATACGTTCTTGAACCAGCTGCGCAAAGAGAATATCCCTGCTACAGTATATTTGACCAACGGCTTTCAAATCCGGGGAATTATCAAAGCGTTCGACAACTTCACCATTGTCATCGACAGTGACGGGCGCCAGCAGATGGTGTACAAGCATGCGATCTCCACGTTTACTCCGCAGCGAAGCGTATCACTGATGCAGGACAACAATAACGAGAATTAAGATTTTACTGTTTTGAAGCGAAACCTTTTTGTTTATAAATCGTTTGAATAGAGAGTGCGAGAGAGCAACCTGAGAAGGTTGTTCTTTTCATTCGTGAACATCATTTATGTTTTTTCCGTTAAGGGAGTCAGGAGGCAGCATGTCCAGAGACCAACTAACCCGGAGCGGCGGCAATAGAAACAGAGGAAGTCAGCCGTCTAGCTCCCAAGGGAAGCCGAAGAAAAAAAAGAAAAGGTTCTTAACCAAAAAACGTGTGCTGTGGAGTTTGTTTTTTTCAGTTGCGCTGGCTATTTTTTGCGCGCTGGGCGGTTACTTGTTCATCATGCTGAACGGGCAGAAGCTGCTTGATGAGAACAGGGATAAGCTGACGGTGAACCCGCCGACGCAGATTTTTGACCGGAACCGGAATCTGATCGGCGAGCTGTCGCTGGAGAAGAGCGACCCGGTGGAATACCAGGATATTCCCAAGCTGCTGATTGACGCATTCGTAGCCACCGAGGACAAAAGGTTCTTCGAGCACAACGGGGTGGATCTCTGGTCCATCGGACGCGCGGCTGTCAAGGATATTGCGGCGCGCAGCATGGTTGAAGGCGGCAGTACGATCACCCAGCAGCTGGCAAAGAATATCTTCCTGACCCGGGATAAGACCTTCTTCCGTAAGGCGACCGAGGTTTCGATTGCCGTGGCACTGGAGAAAACAGAAACCAAAGAAGAAATCATTAAGATGTACCTGAACCGGATTCCGTTCGGCGGAACGGTTTACGGGATCAAGGCTGCTTCCATCCGTTATTTCGGGGAAAGCAATCTGAATAAACTTGAGCTGTGGGAAATAGCCACTCTGGCTGCAATGCCCAAAGGGCCGTCCCGCTATAATCCGCTGCGTAACCCTGAGCTGTCGAAGGAACGCCGCGGCGTAGTGCTTCAACTCATGTATGAGCAGAAGCTGATTACCAAGGAGCAGATGGACGAGGCGAAGGCCGTGGATTACAACTACAAGCCGCCTGAGAAGAAGCAGCGTTACCAGGCATTCATCGATTATGCGATTGGTGAGGCTGAGGACAAATTCGGGCTGACCGAGGATGATCTCAACATTGGCGGCTATAAGATTTATACAACCATGGATAAGCATGCCCAGGAGACGATTGAGGATGCTTTTGCCGACAGTGATAACTTCGAGAAGAGTGTGGACGATGAGCTGGTCCAGGGCTCAATGACTATTGTGAATCAGGAGAATGGCAGTGTTGTAGCCTTGATGGGCGGACGTAACTATGAGAAAAAAGGCTACAGCCGGATCGACGGCAGCCGCCGCTCACCGGGTTCTGCCTTCAAGCCCCTGGTATCCTATGCACCGGCACTGGAATCCGGCAAATTCACGAATGATTCCATGCTGAGCAATGAGAAGCAGTGCTTCGGCAAATATTGTCCGAACAATCTGCACGGGTACTCGAAATCGATCAGTATGAGTGATGCGCTGACGAAGTCGGAGAATATTCCGGCGGTCTGGCTGCTGAATGAGATCGGTGTGAATACCGGCTTCCAGTTCGCCAAGAAGCTGGGGATCAACCTGAAGGATGAAGACAAGAACCTGTCGCTCGCCCTCGGCGGGATGAGTGAGGGAACGAACACGATGGAGATGGCACAGGCTTACAGCGCCTTCGCCAATGGCGGAGAGCTGCGGGAAGCATATGCTATTAAGTCGATAGCCGATAGTGATGATAAGACGGTCTACAAGGCGAACACTAAGCCTGAGCGCGTGATGAGTGAACAGACCGCTTATCAGATGACTGAGATGATGCAGCGTGTTGTACAGGACGGTACGGGTAAAAAAGCGAAAATTAACCGTCCGGTAGCCGGTAAGACCGGTACAACGCAGAGCGGGTATAAGGGCATCAGCTCGAACCGGGATGTCTGGTTCGTGGGTTATACGCCGGAATGGACAGCAGCGGTATGGATGGGCTATGACAAGCCGAGCAAGACCCATCTGCTGAAGAACAGCAGTCCGCTGGCTGCTGCCTTCTGGGGTAAGGTCATGGAGAAGGCGCTGGAAGGTGTACCTGCCAAGCAGTTCCCGGTACCGAAGGGAGCTGTTCCAGAGGTAGAGGTTACACCGACGCCTGAAGCGGTAACTACGGTGACGGGCTTCCAGGCAGCGTATGATCCTTCCACGATGACGGTGAATATGAGCTGGAACCCTGCTGCGGCCAGCGGGGTGGAATACCGTATTTACCGCCGCGAGACGTCTGAGACAGATTTCACCCCGCTCATGAACACCATGGCCTCCAATATAGGGGACATCAGTGCGATGCCGGGACTGTCTTATGAATATTATGTGACTGCATACTATCAGGAGCTTGATCAGGAGAGCGAACCGTCCGAGACTGTAACAGTGTCCGTTCAGGATGAGCTTCAGACCCCTGAGCCAGAGATAACGCCTGACCCGAATATGCCTACGGATAACCCCGATAACGGCGGCAATTCCGGAAATGGCGAGAATGGCGGCAATCCGCCGGATAATGGACCGGGAAATAACGGTTCCGGCAATAATGGACCGGGTAACCATGGTCCTGGCAATAACGGCAATGGTCAAGGAGGGGAGGACGGCAGCGGAGCAGCCACATCCCCGCCTGAGATGACACCGCCGCCTGCCACGCCAGAGCCGTTACCGACACCGGCACCGGAGGCGACGAGCGGTACTGTCGATCCCGGAATCATCCCTGACCCGAATGCCGGAACTGATCCGGCAAGTGATCCGGGCAGCGGTTTTGTTGAAGGCCCCGGCAATGTGCATTAGAATAACATGAAGTCAAATTCATAGCATTAACGATCACCCTGACAGCTCCGGGAGCTCTGCACGATGCAGAATTGCCGGATGTCGGGGTTTTCTTGTTTTGAGTGTCTCTGCAAAATGTGTTAAGCTGAATGCACCATTATCAGAAGAGGGTTATTCATATGAAACGTAAATTCGGAGACCGGGCCAACTGGCGCAGGATTACCCGCCGCCATTTTGCCTGCCGCTATGTGGAGACCCGGGAGTTCAGCGGTTATATCACACTCTACACTATATACGGGCTGAAGGAGCCGCTATGGAAGAGTTACGGCAGGCATACATACCGCATTGCGGACAAGGGATATTCATGGCTGCAGTATTTTCCCAAGGACAGCCACTATATTGTGACGGCCATGTTTGATGAACGGCAAAATATTGTGCAGTGGTACATTGACACCTGCAAGGTTCAGGGCGTAACGGATCAAGGGGTTCCCTGGTTCGACGATCTGTATCTGGACGTTGTAGTGCTGTGGAATGGTGAAGTGTTTTTGCTGGATGAGGATGAACTGGAGGAAGCGCTGGAGCGGGAAGATATCACGGACAGTGATTATCAGTTAGCCTGGTCAACAGCCAATGCCATACTGCGTGCGATAGACGCTCATGCCTTTCCGTATTTCTCCCTTTCACTGAAGCATCGTGCCGAATTGTTTCATCACGGAGAATTTAGGAGGAAGTAGATCATGGATTGGTATGTCTATCAACGGGGTTCATCCCCGATCCGCAAAGTGTCGCGGAGGCGCCACCATCGTACGAAGAGGGTACTGACGGTATCGCTGCTGGTACTGATTGTGGCCGGATTCATCTGGTGCGGAGTAGTCTTTAACAGAATTAACAGTGCAGCAACTACCTCGCCCATGGTGAAGGCGGACGCGGGAGTCATTCTGGGGATGTCGATGTGGGGGGATGAACCGAGTCCGGGGCTGAAGGAACGGCTGGATTATGCGCTTGAGCTGTATAAGTCTGGTGCATTCAGCCATTTTGTTGTCTCTGGAGGGCTGGATCAGCCGGACTACAAATACACGGAAGCCGAAGGTATGAAGAGGTATCTGGTTGCCCATGAAGTCCCGGATAAGGTGATCTATCTGGAGGACCAGTCTACCAGCACTTACGAGAACCTGCTGTTCAGCAAGACAATTATGCAGCAGGAAGGATTGTCTTCAGCCGTCGTAATTACCCATGATTTCCATGGCCGCCGCGCCTTGGAGATTGCGCGTAAGCTGGGGTATAAGAACCCGGAGCTTGGCGTCACGGAGTCTAAAGTGATGTCAATGCTTAAGTACAAGCCCCGCGAGATTCTGGCCTACACCAAATGGAAATTGCAGGAGCTGTCGCTGTAAATCTGCTAATTTTCAAAACTGCTAATAACGCCTTTTATACTGGAATAGACTGGTTAGAGCAAGTCAGACCTGTATAATGAGGTGAACTAGGTGAACGGACATGTAGCGGCGGCAAGCAGCGGACGGGAAGAACGCAGACCGTCCAGGCAGATTAACATTGTGCTGAATAATCAGGCTCCGGCCCCGGTGTCCGGCTTGCCGGCTGATCACGCGGGCGGTACGGCAACTCCTAAGCCCGGCAGCCATAGCGGACTGTTCCAGGAGCTGAGCCGGGAGCTGGATGCACTTGTAGGTCTGGATAACATCAAAGAACTGGTCTTTGAGATCTATGCCCTGCTGCAGGTGGCCCAGATGCGCAGTGAAGCCGGACTTGCCACCGGAGGCCAGGCCTACCATATGGTATTCAAGGGCAATCCGGGGACAGGCAAAACCACAGTTGCACGAATTGTGGCGAAGCTGTTCCAGCGGATGGGTGTGCTCAGCAAAGGGCATCTGATTGAAGTAGAGCGCGCAGATCTGGTAGGCGAATATATCGGACATACTGCCCAGAAGACGCGGGATCTCGTTAAAAAAGCGCTCGGTGGCATTCTCTTCATCGATGAAGCTTACAGTCTGGCCCGTGGCGGAGATAAGGATTTCGGTAAAGAGGCCATCGACACATTAGTCAAATCGATGGAGGACCACCGCAGCCAGTTTGTTCTGATTCTGGCCGGGTATTCCGGCGAGATTGATTATTTTCTGATGAGCAATCCGGGTCTGCCCTCGCGGTTTCCGATCCAGGTTGAATTTCCCGATTATACCATCGACCAGCTGCTGCAGATTGCCGAGCTGATGGCCAAGGACCGTGATTATATTCTGATGCCGCAGGCCATACTCAGACTCAAGCAGCATTTGCTTATGGAGAAGACAGAGAGTCTGCATGCTTTCAGCAATGCAAGGTATGTGCGCAACAGTATTGAGAAGGCGGTACGCGCTCAGGCTGTGCGGCTCTTGAACCAGTATGAGAGTACAAGTCCGGGTAAGCAGGAGCTAATGACGCTGCGGACCGAGGATTTCAAAGGATAGTCCAGGAAGAATAGATGAGGAGCATGGAATGAATGGCAACTACAACACATGACACAGAGACAGAAGTGCAGGACCGGGCGATTCTCGTCAGTCTGGTGACTGACAAGATCAAACGCACCGGGATCGACCCGGAGCTATCGCTTCAGGAGCTGGTACAATTAGCAGAGACCGCCGGGGTAGAGGTGCTGGATGTCTTGCGGCAGAACAAGGAGACCCCCGATTCCAGGTGGTTTATCGGTAAAGGCAAGGTGGAAGAGCTCCGGATGGCCGCTGACGGGCTTGGCGCGAATACCGCCATCTTCGATCAGGAGCTGTCCGGGGCGCAGGTGCGCAATCTGGAAGAGGCGCTGGATCTCAAAATCATTGACCGTACGCAGCTGATTCTCGATATCTTTGCCGGACGGGCGAAGACCCGTGAAGGGATTATCCAGGTAGAACTTGCTCAGCTGTCTTATCTGCTGCCGCGTCTGTCCGGGCAAGGCAAGAATCTGTCGCGTCAGGGTGGCGGAATCGGTACGAGAGGTCCCGGAGAGAGCAAGCTGGAGACGGACCGCCGGCATATCCGTGACCGCATTACCGAGCTGAAGCGCCAGCTGGACGAGGTGGTCAAGACGCGTGAGCTGCACCGTGAACACCGCCGGAAGAGCGGTGCGGTTCAGGTGGCCTTGGTAGGCTATACCAACGCGGGCAAATCCACACTGCTGAAGCAGCTGACAGATGCCGATGTGTACATCGAGAACCAATTATTCGCTACCCTTGACCCTACCTCACGTGTGCTTCAGCTTCCGGGCGGCAAGGAGGTCGTGCTTACAGACACCGTCGGCTTCATTCAGAATCTGCCGCATGATCTCGTAGCCTCCTTCCGCGCTACCCTGGAGGAAGTGAATGAAGCCAATCTGGTACTGCATGTAGTGGATGCCTCTTCTCCGATGCGTGAGGAGCAGATGGAGGTCGTTCAGACTATTCTGCAGGATCTGGGCGCGGCAGGCAAGCCGCAGGTTGTATTGTTCAACAAAATCGATCTGTGTCAGCCGCAGCAGCTGGAGATGCTCCCGACCGGAGAGGGCTTCCTGAAAATCAGTGCTTTTAATGAGGACGACCTCTCACGGATTACGGAGATCATCAGCGACCAGCTTGCCGGGGATACTCTTATCTTCCGCATTCCCGGAGACCGGGGCGATCTGTCCTCACTGCTCTACCGGGTGGGCGAGGTGCTTGAACAGGATTATGACGGAAGCGACGTACTCTATAACGTGCGGCTGAACAAAGAGGATTACGATAAATGGAGCTATAAGCTGGCTGAATTTGTGGAGCCGCAATAATTGCTTATCTGACCCATTTGAAGCTGATTTGGCTGGTTAGAGATGAAGTATCTATATCCCCGCACTGCAACAGTCTGCTTTGGATACTGATCCAGGCAGGCTTTGCTGTGCGGGTTTTCCCTGATGCAGAAGCGGGATATCATTATACAGAATGTTAGGAGAGATGAAGGGGACATGGCAGGATTTGCAGAGGATTTATTACAGGCAGCGGAAGCTGCAGAGCAGGAAATCGAAGGCGCGGTCAAGGCGCTGGACCGGATTGTGGATCATAATCAGTGGAAGGTGATCGAAGCCTTTCAGCGCCAGCATGTGAGTGATTTTCACTTCGCAGGCTCTACCGGGTATGCTTACAATGACCGGGGGCGCGAGGTGCTGGATCTGGTCTATGCCGAAGTATTCGGTGCGGAAGCTGCGCTGGTCCGGCCGCATTTCGCTTCAGGAACGCATACGATCTCTACAGCTCTGTTCGGCGTGTTAAGGCCTGGGGATGAGCTAGTATATATTACAGGACGCCCCTATGATACGCTGCATAAGGTAGTCGGCAAGCCTGGAGACGGGACCGGCTCTCTGGCGGATTTCGGCATCGGGTACCGTGAGACTGCGCTGACAGAAGAGGGTAAGGTTGACTGGGATGAGGTCGCCTTAGCGATAAATGACAAGACCAAGGTCATCGGAATCCAGCGTTCACGCGGCTATGACTGGCGTTCATCCTTCACGGTCGCTGAGATTGGCGAGATGGCAGCGCGGGTAAAAGCCATTAAGCCGGATGTCATCGTATTCGTGGATAACTGCTACGGAGAGTTCACCGAGAAGCTGGAGCCGCCGCAGGTTGGCGCTGATCTCGTCGCAGGTTCGCTGATCAAGAATCCCGGCGGCGGAATCGCTGAGACCGGCGGTTATATCTGCGGCCGCGCAGATCTGGTGGAGCTGGCGGCCTACCGCCTGACTGCCCCTGGAATCGGCGGCGAGGTAGGGGCGATGCTGGGCACGACTCGCGGCCTATATCAAGGTCTGTTCATGGCCCCGCATACGGTGGGACAAGCGGTGAAGGGCAGTATTTTCGCTGCGGCGGTGTTCCAGCGCTGCGGCTTCACTACCAAGCCTGCCTGGCATGAGCCGCGTACGGATCTGATCCAGGCGGTGGCTTTTGACGGACCCGAGCACCTGATTGCGTTCGTACAGGGCATCCAGCGCGCAGCGGCGGTAGACAGCCATGTCGTGCCTGAGCCTTGGGACATGCCGGGGTATGAGCATCCGGTCATCATGGCGGCCGGGACGTTCATCCAGGGCGGCAGCCTGGAGCTGTCGGCAGATGCGCCCATCCGCGCACCGTATATCGGATATATGCAAGGCGGATTAACCTATTCTCATGTCAAATACGGGGTCTTAATGGCCTTGCAGAGTATGAGGGAGCGCAAGCTGTTGTAGGATAAGTGCGACATAGAAACCGTGATGTTTATGTATCAAACTTGGAGTGGGGGTCGTACGTTGGAGGAAGCAACAGCTATTGAAAGCTTGCTGCAGAGAAAGCAGGAGAATGCAGCTCCGGTTGCTGTAATGATGTGTGGAGTAGCGGGATCGGGCAAGACAACCTTTGCGCTCAAGCTGGAGCAGGAGGGATTCGTCCGGCTGTCCATCGATGAGGATATCTGGAGCACCCATGGCCGTTATGGCATTGATTACCCTGAAGAGGCTTATGAATCCTTCAAAGAGCAGTCGGAACAGAAGCTGCGCAAGGAGCTAATAGAGCTGCTTGCAGGGAAGCGTCATGTCGTGATAGATTTCAGCTTCTGGCAGCAGCGAAGACGTGACGAATACAAACAGTTGATCGAGCAGTACGGCGGACAGTGGGTCTTGGTTCATCTAAAGGTAGAGCCGGTAGAGCTGCGCCGGAGGCTCCGCATCCGCAGCGCACGGTTTGACGCCAATGCGGCATTCACCATTACCGGGGAGATTCTGACCCGTTTCCTGAACGGATTTGAGACGCCAACGGGTGAAGGGGAATGGATCATTGAAGCATAACATGACATGAAGCGGGATACCAGGGTTGTACAGCCGAATACTGGCTTGCCGCAGCCTTCACAGTAGCCTGTGATTTTGCGTGAGGATTGCTCGATGTGGTATACTTCGGGAAACCAAATTCCATGCATCTGACACTTTGATCTCTTAATCTCACAATGGGTGAAAGAAATCTTGTGAGAAAAACTCACATACCATTGACACGCCATATAAGGAAATGTACAATGAGATGAGAAAAAGATCATTGGAAGGTTGGATGAGTCATGGGTGATGAAATCCGCAGAAATATGGCATTATTTCCTATTGGAATCGTAATGAAGTTAACTGATCTATCCGCCAGACAGATTCGTTATTATGAGCAGCACAGCCTGATCGTACCTGCACGTACCTCCGGCAACCAGCGTTTGTTCTCTTTTAATGATGTGGAACGTCTGCTTGAGATCAAGGCGTTGATTGAGAAGGGTGTTAACATTGCCGGCATCAAGCAGGTGATGAATCCTGTCTCGAAGGAATCTGAAGAAGCTACGGTTATTACCCCTGATACAGAGGTGAGACGTAGAGAGTTGTCTGATTCGCAGCTTCACCGTCTGCTGAAGCAGGAGCTGGTTTCCGGTAAAAGACCGGGACAAGTGTCTCTAATCCAAGGTGAGCTATCCCGGTTTTTTAATAAATAATATAGAGCTGTTGAAAGGGAGAGGGTAACGTGAGCTTTACTAAAGAGGATATTCTGCGCATTTCCAAGGACGAGAACGTCCGGTTTATTCGCCTGCAATTCACCGATTTGCTGGGAACAATCAAGAATGTAGAGATTCCTGTAAGCCAGCTTGAAAAAGCACTCGACAATAAAATGATGTTCGATGGCTCTTCCATCGAAGGTTATGTGCGGATTGAAGAATCCGACATGTATCTGTATCCGGACCTGAGCACTTGGGTTATCTTCCCTTGGGTGACTGACAGCCGTGTGGCACGTCTGATTTGTGATGTGTACATGCCGGATGGCACGCCGTTTGCCGGAGACCCGCGCGGTATCCTTAAGCGTTGTCTGCAGGAAGCGGAAGAAATGGGCTTCACCGCTATGAATGTTGGACCAGAGCCGGAATTCTTCCTGTTCAGAACAGATGAGAAGGGCAATCCGACTACAGAGCTGAATGACCAGGGTGGTTATTTCGATCTTGCGCCGATGGATCTTGGGGAGAACTGCCGCCGTGAAATCGTATTGACACTGGAAGAAATGGGCTTTGAAATTGAAGCCTCCCACCATGAGGTGGCTTCCGGCCAGCATGAAATTGACTTCAAATATGCCGATGCTATCAAGGCAGCGGATCAGATTCAGACCTTCAAGCTTGTCGTGAAGACGGTAGCCCGCCATCACGGCCTGCATGCAACCTTTATGCCTAAACCGCTGTTTGGTATGAACGGATCTGGTATGCACGCTCACCAATCCCTGTTCAAAGGCAAAGAGAATATGTTCTACGATGAGAGCGATAAGCTGGGCCTTAGCAAGACTGCCCGTTATTACATGGCAGGGATTCTGAAGCACGCACGTGCTTTTGCAGCGATCACTAACCCGACTGTCAACTCTTACAAACGTCTGGTGCCTGGTTATGAAGCACCTTGTTATGTAGCTTGGTCAGCAAGTAACCGCAGCCCGATGATCCGTATTCCGGCTTCGAGAGGACTTAGCACACGCGTTGAGGTTCGTAACCCGGACCCAGCAGCTAACCCTTACCTTGCACTGGCTGTTATGCTGAAGGCAGGTCTGGATGGAATCAAGCGTCAGCTCGATCTTCCAGCTCCTATCGACCGTAACATCTATGTGATGTCCGAAGAAGAGCGGATCGAAGAAGGCATTCCAAGTCTGCCAGCCGATCTGAAGGAAGCCCTGAACGAAATGATCCGCAGCCACGTGATCACAGAAGCCCTCGGCGAACACGCCCTGGCCCACTTCTACGAGCTGAAGGAAATCGAATGGGATATCTACCGCACCCAGGTCCACGAGTGGGAAAGAGATCAGTACATGACGCTTTACTAGGATACAGCAGCCCCCGGCGCTATACGCGCTGGGGGCTTTTTTGTGTTTGGTTGGCGGGAACAGTAGGGGCCAAAATTAATAGTGCCCACAAAATGCCCACAAATACTGGTGGGTGTTTATTCGAGGATTGATTTCATGTGGGCTTCATATTTCTCTAAGCGACTGGAATTGAAGCTTAGGAGTGTACCGGATTGGATCTGCCAATCATGAGGTTATTATGCGGACGGTTCAGGTCAGTGGGCTTGCCCAGGCTGTGGGAAATGGCATTACTTCACTGGATAAAGGGCCACTGTTTGAAAGTCTGAGGTGAAATGAGAGAAGTATAGGTCAAGGCCGAAGTCCATCGTTCCGACAGAATCACCAAGCGCAGCAATGAACCTTTAGATTGAATCGAATTTTTGAGCAAGGTTAATATCCTTAAGAACTGCTTCACCAAATTTTTTAATGTCTTTAATGCTGCTGTAATAAGAAAATTCTTTGGCTGAGGAAAAAACCGTGAGCAAAAATACTTCTTTATCAGGTTGTTGTATCCATTTCCATTCAAACGATTCATCATAATGTGAGAAATATCCATCATAAGAATCCATCGGGAAGTTATTGAGCATCTCAATAAATTTGTTTAATGTAAAATTAGTCCATCCTACTTCACTAGTCATGCTGTTTCCATCTTCAGTATTCGATACTATAAATCTACAGCCTTGATCAGGTCTATTATCATAATAAACAAATTTCATATTCAAATACTTATTACTGTTATAATAGTCTTTTAATTTAGCCACATTATAACCTCCGTTTATATTACAAGAACTAAGCAACGTTATAGTAGGTTGGTTCACTGATTCGTAAAACGATCTACTATATCAATGATATTATTACTTCATAGAAATATGTACAAACACAGAAGGCCAGGAAGCTTTTCCTGCCTTCTATTTTTTTGTCATGAATAAACCAAGCCACCATAAATAAGGGGCTAATAGTCCCCACCTGAGCGCGACGGAGTTGTTTTATATTGTGCTGAAGACATACCAAAAAAACAGGCTTCCCAAAAATAGCACAGCCGTCATGCCAAGAAGCACTCCAATAATGACTTTTTCAGATCTGTTATATTTCTTCACAATGATCCCCCGATGTTCTTAGATTATTCTTCAATAGGAACCGAGGACCGGAAGGCATACCATAGTAATCCATAAGCTAATCCGAAATAAAGGAGTATACCGAGTATGGATATGGACAGAAGAATGAGGATAACTTTATTTCCGTTCATACATTTACCTCCTAAATAAAAAAACTCTCCCGATTTTGAGTGTGGGGGAGAGAGTGAAGATGAAGACGGAGCAAAGCCCTTACATCATAATATAAAGGAATTAAAACTCCAAATCAAATCCTTTTACATACTATTCCATATCATATATACTTAACCAGAAGAGAATTCTAGTGGCAGACATGGGAGCGGATGATGAAGAATACATATAAGATTATTCTTTCGCTGATGCTGGTGCTGACGTTGATGGGTCAGGTGGCAGGAGCTGAAGGAGTGGCTGTGCCTGCGGAGACCCAAGAAAGGCTTGTGGAGCAATATGGGCTGGATGCGCCGCCTCTGCCGGTGTGGGATTGGAGCAGTGTTGATGTCGGGGCCAGTGGAATTACAGGTGGGATGCTGTTCGTGTACCGGATGATGTTGAATCCGCTGGGAGTCCTGTTGCAAGTGATGTTGTATATTCTGTAGCTGAGGGGGAAAAGAATGAATTCGCGTTATGATACGCCAAGTCCTGCACGCAGAGTCCGCAGGAGATCGGGCGGTAAGTCGTTACTGGTCCTTATTCTTGTTCTGGTTGTGATGGCTGTTACGAATCCGGGGAAGGAAGCATTCAGTGAGTATTCTGTAAAGAATCTGGAGAATACGCTTGATCAGGAAATAGGAGACGGAATTAGTAAGCTGGTGGCCCAGCCTGTAATTGAGTCTTTGACCAAGAGGGATAACTACATTTTGTTCTCAGTATTCAGTGTACCGGACCTTAAGAATACCAAATTTTTTACCGGGGATGGCGGGGCTACTAAGAAGTATATCGGATTGTTCAAAATCCTTTTTATCAAGCTGTAAATATGGTTTACATATTGTTCCATAACCCGGTATAATTGAATAGATTGTTGGGCTAAATCTATTATCATGGTTGTGGAACAAGGAGGAACGAAGTTGAATACGGCTTATAAAGTACTGTCCAGTGATGCTGATCTATTCGCTGCCGCACTGGCACAGGTACAGGTCTACGTCGTTCAGCTGGTTGATGGCAAACCGCATGTGATTGCTGATTATGCCGGACCTGTACAGAAATGGACACCGGAGTACATAGTGCTGGCCGGAATGACTTATAGACGCGATGAATTTGAATTCCGGGTACGGTTGAACAAAAAGTAAGCAGATTACCTGTCCGCTGCTTGCAGCTCTAACATTACTGCCGAATCACACAAGCTTTGGAGCGATTCTTGGCATCTCTTATACTATCCAAGTGTAAAAGAGGTGTAAAGATGAGCCAAAGAGAACGTAACCGGATTCGCAGAGCCATTAATGTCCTGCTGACACAGCGGGCTGTCCTGCTGGAGAGACTGGAAGAAATCAATGAGAATCTGCGCAGAGTGCCTAGAGGTTCGCGGGCCAGAAGAGAGCTGCTGGCAGCCAGAGAATCGATCCGCGAGGCCATCCGTTTGAATACGGTGGCTATCCGTCTATTGAGAAGTGTGCTGTAGTCTGTATCCGCTCTAATTCATAGGAGTCACAGGAACCCTTGGGCCGCAATCTGGCGTCTCAAGGGTTTTTGTGACGTTCCTATTCCCGGATGGTGACAAGGATACCTATGGGAACAAGGGCGGCCAGGGCGAGTACATCTGCGTTATACATACGAATACAGCCGTGAGAGACCATGTGGCCGATGGAGGATGGGTCATTGGTTCCGTGGATGCCGTAATGCGGCTTGGACAGTCCCATCCAGAAGGCACCGAACGGGCCACCCGGATTGGGCTGCTTGTTAATGATGGTGTATTCGCCTACAGGGGAGACGGTTAACATTTTGCCGATGCCGACAGGGAAGCCTCTGGTGACAACGTCATTATCCAGCAGGTACAGCATGCGCTGTGACAGATCGACGATAATTCGATAATTGGGCATACAGATCAGCACTCCTTTATAACAGGATATGTGCGGAGCGGTACAGCGGTTCACAGAAAAAGTGGCCAAAAAGGAGAATGCAAACATTTGTTCGCGCTCTGCTTTTTGGCCACTTTACGAAATGAAATGAACAGAAAACAGGCTGCTTCGCATGGTGCGGAGCAGCCTGTTCTTAAGCGGGGAGTAGATTAGTGGATATCGCGGAATAATCCGATGACCCGGCCCAAAATCGTAACGCGGTTAAGGCGGAGAGGCTCGTACGCCGGATTCTCCGGCTGCAGCCTGATATGATCCCGTTCCTTGTAGAAGGTCTTGACCGTTGCTTCATCTTCTTCGGTCATCGCTACAACAATATCGCCATTGTCGGCAGTTTGCTGCTGGCGTACGATGACATAATCCCCATTCATAATTCCGGCATCCACCATACTGTCACCAAGGACAGAAAGCATAAATACCTTGTTATCGCCTACATAATGAGCAGGCAACGGGAAGTAATCCTCAATATTCTCTGTTGCAGTAATAGGAACACCAGCTGTAACCTTACCCACTACCGGGATGCGGGTAACGGTCTGGACGAATTGATGCACATTCTCTGAATCTTCCTGGCCGAGCAATTCAATCGCACGCGGCTTCGTAGGGTCACGGCGGATCAGGCCCTTCTTCTCAAGCCGGTCCAAGTGACCATGCACAGTAGAACTGGAGGCCAGGCCGACAGCCTCGCCAATCTCGCGGACAGACGGAGGATAACCCTTGCTGCGGACTTCATTACGTATAAATTCCAGGATCGCCAGCTGACGACTAGAAATCTTTGACATCGGTATCAACCCCATATACTATGTTTGGGAAAATTATAACATAGAACTTCCGTTCGTACAAACATAAGTTCTAAAATGAGGAAAAAACGAGAACGGAAATAAAGAGAACAAACGTTCCGAAAAAACTCTTGTTCGAAACACATGTTCGTGTTATATTATTTTCGAAAGCAAGAACATGTGTTTGGAGGATGATGATCATGTTAAAGTATAGTACCTACAACAGCATCTACAATAATGAGGATATCAAGGTGTCTGCTCCCGGTAATCCAACTGCTCATAGTAATGTAACCAAGGTCAAGGATGCGATTCTTCATAGTCTCACTGTGCTATCATCACTATTCCGTCAGGTCAGCCTGATGAAGATGGTCCTGGTGCTGATGCTTGTCATTTCTGGATTCACTGTAGTGGGCAATGTTTTTGCCGGTTCGGTCTCTTCACTGAAGCCCGATAAGCGGATCGTAGTCGAACGCGGAGATACCTTATGGAGCATTGCGTTAAGTAACAAGCCTGAGGACATGAGGACAGCCGTATATATAGAAGGAATAATGAAGACGAATCATTTGGAGAACAGCGTCATTAAGGCCGGAGATATTCTGACTTTACCTTTATATTGAAGGATTGTGTCAGACTAATGATCGACTCGGAGAGCTTTCAGGGGGTAGACCTTGACAAGCTCTTTTTCTCATGGCAAAGTTAAAATGAATTTAGAGGGAGGGAAACGTATTGAATATTGACGAATTGGTCGCACGCATCAATGAATTGGCACGCAAAGCTAAGAACGGCGGCCTGAATGAAGAGGAACTGGCTGAACGTGCCAAGCTCCGCGAGATTTACCTGGGGAATATCCGCACTAACTTTCGGGCCCAGCTTGATACTATCGAAATTGTGGACAATCCGGAGCATGAAGAGGGCAATAACGGACTTAAGCATTAGCCTGTTGCCTTTTCATAGATAATACAGGATGACTAGGGGGAACTTACATGGCCCGTTCTTGGGAAAGAATGGTTCAACGCAACACGAAGCAAATTAACCAGCAAAGAAAGAAGCAGGGGAAGGACTCTATTTACACTTCCAGCACTAAGACTGCCGCGAAAAGCATCGATATTTTCAAAGGCCGCAATATTGTATTCCCCGTAGTACTGATGCTGCTTGGCATCATGTTCTGGGTGGTCGGCTCGATTGACGAAGCTAAAGGAAGCGGTATTCTGGCCAACTGGCTGGGTGTAGTGCTGTACTTCCTGCTCGCTGCGCTGCTGTTCTTCCGCCGTCCGTTCCTTAAGGTTGAGCGTGCGCGTATCTCTACTATTAAATACAACCGCGAACGTTTCCTGGCTGCGGCGGATATTGAGAAGATCACTTTATCGCGCAGTGTAGTTACCATTAAGTATAAGGGTAAGCGCAAGCAGTGGATTTTCTCCAAGCTGATTAACCGTTATGACACCGCTGCGATGGGGGAACGTCTGGAGCAGTTCGCCAAGAACAACAATATTGAACTAGTGCACGAATAGGAAGACAGACCAGCATATAGGGAGTGGGAGAACTAATGCCGATTACCGCCGTACTATTTGACCTTGACGATACTCTGCTGTGGGATGACCGCAGCGTGGAAGAAGCCTTCCGCTATGCTAGTGAGGCGGCTGGAGATTCCGTTGATCCGCAGGAGCTGGAAGCTGCTGTACGCAGAGAAGCCCGTGCCCTCTATGAATCCTATGAGACATATCCGTTCACCAAGCTAATCGGTATTAACCCATTTGAAGCGCTATGGGCGAATTTCACTGCCGGTGAACAGCCGGAGTTCCGTCAACTGGAACAGCTTGCCCCTGTCTACCGTAAGGAATCCTGGCGCCGCGGCCTCGCCGCACTCGGGGTAGAGGATGAAGCGCTGGCTGCACAGTTGGCTGACAAGTTCGCCGCTGAGCGCCGCAGCCGTCCTTATATCTATGAAGAGACGCTTCAGGTGCTGAACGAGTTGCGCGGTAAGGTCAAGCTGCTGCTGCTGACAAACGGTTGTCCGGCACTTCAGCAGGAGAAGCTGGACGGTGTGCCGGAGCTTACTCCGTATTTTGACCATGTTGTGATTTCGGGAAGCTTCGGCAAAGGCAAGCCGGACAAGGGAATCTTCGAGCATGCGCTCGGACTGCTGGATATTGCTCCAGAGCAAGGGATCATGGTGGGCGATAAGCTTACGACAGATATTCTTGGCGGATTGTCTGCCGGACTGACCACAGTCTGGATCAACCGGAATGCGAAAGCATCGGACCCGGAGATTACGCCGGATTACCAGATCAGCCATCTCTCCGAGCTACTGCCGCTTGTAGACTCCCTATAATTGAATTCTATGAAGCCAGTATCCTATTTAGTGGGTATTGGCTTTTTTATGTAACTGCTATATTGTTTGAACTTGAAAATATACTGTAAAGGGAAAAGTGGCGGAGGAGAATTTTGGAACTGTAGGAGCGTTAGCGTCCGCCTTTGTTACCGGATTTCAACCGCTAGCAGCGGTTTAATTCAAGAAATCTGGGAACAACAGCGGCCGGAGGGCCAAACATTCTTTGGAGTCACGGCAATCCCAATACAAACACTTTGAATCAAAGATATGACTATTCTCATGTTCATGAGTGAATCATGCAGCTTTTTTAAGGCAAATTGAATAAAATGTGTATAATAAGGAGAGCAGCGATCTGACTTTCATTGTAATATAGATTTGATATGTTTCATGCTTGATATGTTTCATGAATGAAGAAGAATCTACCTATGAACCGGGAGGACTTCAGATGATGAAGCCAAGGATGCGCAGGGGACTTATATGTATTGTGATGGGGATGACACTAGCCGGATGCTCGGGGAATAAGGACGATGAGATGCAGATGCAGATGCAGGCGGCGGCCAATTCCTCCATGTCACCGATTAAGGTGGAGCTGAGCTGGACTCCGGAGGAAGTAACCGCAGGAACGGCAATTAGCTTCAAGGCTGTGGTGACACAGGACGGTGAACCGGTAGATGATGCTAGAGAAGTTATGTTTGAGGTAAATGAGTCCACAGATAAGACTAAAAAGATTGAAATCAAGGGTGAAAGTGCCGGAGAAGGGGCTTATGTCGGGGAACATACCTTTGAAGAGGCGGGCGAATTCAGCGTCACTTCACATGTGACTGCCCGGACACAGCATTCCATGCCAAGCAAGAATCTTGTGGTAGCGCCGTAATAGGAATGAAATCAATAGAAATACAAATAATGCAGGGTGGAAAGGAAGGCTTTCCGAAATCCCTTTATTCTGCTAAAATTACTCTAATGTTTCACTGGGGGGATGGAAAGTGGCCAAATACACACTTGCTGAGAGCTTGCAGCAGCGCATATTGATACTGGATGGAGCTATGGGTACCATGATTCAACAGGTGCCGCTCACCGGCGAGGATTTCGGCGGGGATGACCTGGATGGTTGTAATGAAATGCTGGTCCTGACCCGGCCGGAGGTTATTCAGGACATTCATGAGAAATACCTGGAGGCCGGTGCGGATCTGATCGAGACGAATACCTTCGGTGCCACCTCAGTGGTGCTTGCTGAATATGATATTCAGGACCGTGCCCGGGAGATTAACCTTGCGGCCGCGAGACTTGCACGTAATGCCGCTGATAAATATGATACACCTCAGCGCCCGCGTTATGTGGTAGGAGCTATGGGTCCGACCACGAAAACGCTCTCTGTCACCGGGGGAGTCACATTCAAGGAGCTTATAGACAGCTATGAAGAACAGGCGGTTGCGCTGATCGACGGTAAGGTGGATGCACTGCTCCTGGAGACATCCCAGGATACCCTGAACGTGAAGGCTGGAAGCATTGGCATCCGTAACGCCTTCGAGAAGAGCGGAATTACGCTGCCGGTGATGATCTCGGGGACCATTGAGCCTATGGGAACCACACTGGCCGGACAGAATATAGAAGCCTTCTATATTTCACTGGAGCATCTGAAGCCGGTATCTATCGGACTGAACTGTGCCACCGGACCGGAGTTCATGCGTGATCACATCCGTTCGCTCTCCGCGATCTCTTCAGCAGCTGTCAGCTGCTACCCGAATGCGGGTCTGCCGGATGAGAACGGGAATTATCATGAATCCCCGGATTCCTTGGCCCGTAAGCTGGGCGGCTTCGCTGAGAAGGGCTGGCTGAATATTGCCGGCGGCTGCTGCGGAACCACGCCGGAGCATATCCGGGCGATGGCTGAGGTCATGGCAGCCTACCCGCCGCGTAAGCTGGATGGCCAGCATCCTCCGGCTTTGTCGGGGATTGAGCCGGTGTATGTGGAGAGTGAGAACCGTCCATATATGGTCGGTGAACGGACCAATGTCCTTGGTTCCCGGAAGTTTAAGCGTCTAATCGTTGAGGGGAAATATGAGGAAGCTTCGGAGATTGCCCGTGCCCAGGTGAAGAGCGGCGCACAGGTCATTGATGTCTGTGTGCAGGACCCGGACCGGGATGAGACGGAAGATATCATGCGGTTCCTGGAACTGGTGGTGAAGAAGGTCAAGGTGCCGTTAATGATCGATACGACGGACCCGAAGGTCATTGATCTGGCCTTGCAATATTGTCAGGGTAAAGCGATCATTAACTCCATTAACCTTGAAGATGGTGAAGAGAAATTCGAGCATGTTACGCCTTTGATTCATAAATACGGAGCAGCGATTGTTGTAGGCACCATCGACGAGACCGGTCAGGCCATCCTGGCTAAGGACAAGCTGGAGGTTGCCAGACGTTCCTATGATCTGCTGGTCAACAAATACGGTCTGGCCCCCGAGGATCTGATTTTCGATACCCTGGTGTTCCCTGTTGGAACAGGGGATGAGCAGTATATCGGCTCTGCGAAGGAGACGATTGACGGTATCCGTCTGATTAAGGAGGCTATGCCGGCTGTTCACACGATTCTCGGCATCAGCAATGTCTCCTTCGGTCTGCCGGAAGCCGGCCGTGAGGTGCTGAACTCGGTATTCCTGTACGAGTGCACTAAGGCCGGGCTGGATTATGCCATTGTGAACACCGAGAAGGTGGAGCGGTATGCATCGATCCCTGAAGAGGAGCGCAAGCTCGCTGAAGAGCTGATTTATAATACGAATGACGATACCTTGTCTGCGTTCGTAGCAGCTTTTCGCGGCAAAAAGGTGGAGAAGAAGGAGAAGATCTCCAATCTCTCCCTGGAGGAGCGCCTAGCTTCCTATGTGGTAGAAGGCACTAAGGAGGGGCTGATCCCGGATCTGGATGAAGCGCTGAAGACCTCGCCGCCGCTGGAGATCATTAATGGACCGCTGATGGCAGGGATGTCTGAGGTCGGACGGCTGTTCAATAACAATGAATTAATCGTGGCAGAGGTACTCCAGAGTGCGGAGGTCATGAAGGCCTCTGTAAGCCATCTGGAGCAGTTCATGCAGAAGGACGAGACTTCGGTGAAGGGGAGAATCATGCTTGCGACCGTCAAGGGTGATGTGCATGATATCGGCAAAAACCTGGTTGAGATTATTCTCTCCAACAACGGTTATGAGATCGTCAATCTGGGGATCAAGGTTCCGCCAGAGAATATTATTGAGGCCTTCCGCAAGGAAAAGGCCGACGCCATCGGCTTGTCGGGACTGCTGGTGAAGTCGGCGCAGCAGATGGTGCTGACTGCGCAGGATCTGCGGTCCGCCGGTATTGATGTGCCGATTATGGTGGGCGGCGCAGCTCTGACCCGCAAATTCACCAAGACCCGCATCCGTCCCGAATATGACGGTCTCGTCTTATACGCGAAGGATGCCATGGATGGTCTGGATATTGCCAACCGGCTGATGAATCCGCTGGAGCGGGTGAAGATTGAGGAGGAGGTCCGCCTGGAGGCAGAGGCTGCTGTAGCTGTCGCTCCGCAAGCGCCGCTTCCCGAGCTGACCCGTGCGGTCCGCTCCAAGATCTCGGCAGATGCCCCAGTGTTCATCCCGCCTGATCTGGAGCGTCATGTCCTGCGTAATTATCCGCTGGGACATGTGATTCCTTATGTGAATATGCAGATGCTGCTCGGCCATCATCTCGGCCTGCGCGGTTCTGTAGAGGCGCAATTGGCAGCGCGTGACCCGCGTACAGTAGAATTGAAAGAGACTGTGGATGATATTCTGCATCAGGCGATGCTCGAAGGCACGATCGTGCCGCATGCGATGTACCAGTTCTTCCCGGCCCAGTCACGCGGGAATGACATTCTGATCTATGATCCGCAGGATCAGGCTAAGGTGCTGCATACCTTCACCTTCCCGCGCCAGAATGTGGAGCCGCATCTCTGCCTTGCAGACTTCCTGAAGCCAGTGGAGAGCGGAGTCATGGACTATGTGGGCTTCCTGGTGGTTACTGCGGGCCATGGCGTCCGTGAATTATCGACGGTGCTTAAGGATAAGGGAGATTATCTCCGCTCGCATGCTCTGCAGGCAGTCGCTCTTGAGGTCGCAGAAGGTCTGGCTGAACGTGTCCATCATATGATGCGCGACACCTGGGGGTTCCCGGACCCGGCAGATATGACCATGAAGCAAAGACACGGCGCACGTTACCAGGGGATCCGGGTATCCTTCGGCTACCCGGCCTGCCCGGATCTGGAGGATCAGGGGCCTTTGTTCAAGCTCCTGAAGCCTGAGGATATTGGCGTGCAGCTTACTGAGGGCTTCATGATGGAACCGGAGGCTTCGGTCTCGGCAATGGTCTTTGCCCACCCGGAAGCGCAGTATTTCAATGTGGAGAAGCTCTAAGCCTTCCGCAGATTAACCGGCCGGAAGGGGCTTTGCCCCGACTTTTCGGAACCTCCCGTTACCGGGAGGTTTTTTGCTGCAAATATAAGAATGTATATGTTCACGATATACGGCAAAGCCGATTCCACTTGAAAAGATGCTTTTGCAGCCAAAACAGAGTAGAATTCTTGTCATAAGAACGGTCAAGATCTCAAAAAATAATAAAGACATCAGGGAGAGAGAGAGGAGGGGCATAATGGAAATCTATTTTCTCGGAACGAATGCCGGGGTGCCGACGCTGCAGCGCAATGTGACGTCGGTTGCACTCCGGCTGCTTGAAGAACGGCGCACCTTCTGGATGTTCGACTGCGGGGAAGGGACACAGCATCAGGTGCTGCGCTCGCCGCTGCGGCTGGGCAAGCTGGAGAAGCTGTTTATCACCCATCTGCACGGTGATCATCTGTTTGGATTGCCCGGACTCATTTCCAGCAGGGGCTACCAGGGCGGGACTTCACCGCTTACGGTGTACGGACCTCCCGGGCTCAAGGCCTATCTGGACATATCGCTGTCCGTCAGCCAGTCCCGCATTCCATATAAGCTGGAGATTGTGGAGCACAGCGGCGGGGTGATTTTTGAGGATGAGACCTTTAAGGTGGAAGCGGGACTGCTGGAGCACCGGATTGACAGCTATGGTTACCGGGTTACAGAGAAGGACAGCCCGGGTAACCTGAATACAGTGTTGTTGAAGAGCTATGGACTGAAGCCGGGACCGCTGTATGGCCGGTTAAAAAAGGGCGAGGATATCACTACCGATGAAGGCGTGCTGATCCGGGCGGCTGAGGTGATTCATGCGCCTAAGCGCGGACGTATCGTAGTTATTCTGGGAGATACCCGGCCTTGTGCGGGGTCACTGCCGCTGGCGCAGGATGCCGATCTGATTATTCATGAGGCCACGTTTGCCCATGAACTGGCGGATATGGCTCATCAATATCATCACAGTACGGCACAGCAGGCTGCGGAACTGGCAAGGGAGGCAGGCGGGGCTGAGCTGCTGCTGACCCATTTCAGCTCGCGTTACACTTCGCAGGAGGAGCTCGCTCCGCTGCTGAAGGAAGCGCAGGAGATCTTCCCGAATACACTGCTGGCGGAGGAATTCTGCACCTTCCCGGTCTACCGGAGAACACCGGGAAATGACGCTGCGGACTGAATTATTTTCCGGGAAAGCGCAGGAAATGACAGGGCTGTGCCAAAAATAGCCGGGGGCTGCAGGAGTTCGCTAGCGTTCGACGAAGAACGTTAAATTTAAAGTAAAACCTAAGGAATAAGCGTACGAAGCAGTAGAGAAAATGCCGAAACAAAGCGGTTAAAAATCGCAGGCAGGCGGGCAATAAATCCATTCGCAGCGCGCTTCCATGAGAAGCTGCCGCTGCTCTGAAATATAGTTCATAGGATTAATAATATATAGGATGAATCACTTAGCTCGAGTTAACAGGAGGACTTATGAACAATATCGGAGGCTTGTTAATTGATCTGGACGGCACCTTGTATCATGGCGGAAGAATGATTCCCGGGGCCCAGCGGCTGATCGCGGCGCTTCGGGCAGCGGAGATTCCGTTCCTGTATGTGACGAACAATTCTTCAAGAACACCAGCCAGTGTAGCTGAACATTTACGCGGAATGGGTATTGAAGCAAGACCTGAGGAGGTCTGCACTTCATCCCTGGCTGCGGCCCGTTATATTGCCGGAGAATCTCCTGGAGCAACCGTGGCGATACTTGGAGAAGAGGGGCTGGTGGAAGCCTGCACGGAGGCAGGGCTAACCCTGGTCACCGAGCATCCGCAGGTTGTCGTGCAGGGGATCGACCGTTCTTTTACATACGAAGCTCTGGCCCGTGCCTCGCGCTGGATCCGGGAAGGGGCGAGATTCGTCCTGACCAATCCCGACCTGATGCTCCCATCCGATGATGGAGTGATGCCTGGTGCCGGTACGATAGGTGCAGCTATTGAAGCAGCCAGCGGGGTAGCGCCTGTGGTCATTGGCAAACCCGAAACGCACCTGGTGACGTATGCGACATCTCTGCTCGGCATCAAGCCGGAGGATGCGGTGATGGTGGGCGACAATATGAGAACGGATATTTTGGCGGGGGCTAATGCAGGCTGCCGGACTGTGCTGGTGCTAACGGGACTTACCACCAGGGATAATCTGGAGCATTACCAGCAGCTGACCGGAGTCAAGCCTGATGAAATTTGTGCTGATTTAGCTGAACTTATGGTACTGCTCGGTGTATAATGACAAAGGTGACCTTTTGACCATCCAAGAAGGGAAGATGACAATATGCCGGAATTGCCGGAAATGGAGAATTACCGAAAGCTGCTTAGCCAACATCTAATAAACGTACCCATTACAGGGGTAACCGTAAATAGAGAAAAGACCATCAATATGGAGACTGAAGAATTCGTGAAGGGGCTGGTCGGTGCCCGAATTGTATTTGTGGAACGCCGTGCCAAGCATATCCTCTTCCATCTGCATGACGGCCGCAGACTGCTGCTGCATCTGATGCTGGGCGGACTACTGTTCTATGGTACAGAGGAAGAACGTCCTGACCGTACTACACAGGTTGAGCTGGCGTTCGGTGAGCATATTCTCTACTTCATGGGACTGCGGCTTGGGTATCTCCATCTGCTGTCCGTCAAGGAAGGCGAAGCGGCAATGGGGAAGCTTGGACCCGAGCTGCTGGACCGCCGGATGACGGCCGAACGCTTCGCCGGACTGCTCAAGGGACGGCGCGGCGCGCTGAAGAGTCTGCTGGTTAACCAGCATGTAATGGCTGGGATCGGCAACTGCTATGCCGACGAGATTGCTTATGAAGCGCGTCTGCTTCCGTCCACGCTTGTTCAGAATCTGTCACCGGAAGCGGTGACCCGGCTGTACGACAGCGTGCGTAAGGTATTAACCGAAGCCACTGAAATTGGCGGGTATATGGAAATGCCGTTCATGACCGGCGACACCGTGACCGGTTCTTATAATGATGCCTGTAAAGTGTATGACCGTGAAGGCGAGCCTTGCCTGCGCGGCGGGGGAACCATAATGAAGATAGAGCTGTCCGGACGCAAGGTATTCTATTGCCCGGATTGCCAGCATGACGCATAGCAGCCCCTTTATAGGGGCGCATGTCAGCATACGCGGCGGGTACGGGCAGGCTGCCCGGTCTGCCAGGGAGAGCGGTGCTGCTTGTTTTCAGTATTTTCCGAAGAACCCCCGCAGCCTGAAGCCAAAGCCGGTAGACTACCGCGATGCAACCAGCTGCGCGGAATACTGCCGTGAGCAGGGGATGGCTTCTATTGCCCATACCCCGTATCCGACGAATCTGGCTGCTGGACCGGGTGATAGAGACGTGATGATTGCCTCCCTGCGCAACGATCTGGAGATTGCTGAGGCGTGCGGATCGGTGGGCATTGTGGTGCATTTCGGACATTTTGCCGGCATGGAGCCGCTAAAGGGTTATCAAAATATTATTCAATGTATGAACGAGGTGCTGGCGGACTGGACGGGACATACCAAGCTGCTGCTTGAGAATATGGCAGGGAATCATGGACATGAGGGTATGACGCCAGAAGAGCTGGTCAAGGTCCGTGAGCTGTGCCTCTACCCGGAGAAGATCGGTTTTTGCTTCGATACCTGCCATGCTTTCGCGGCGGGCATCTGGAATCCGGAGAAGACGGAGGAGCTTATCGTACGGGGTGAGCGGCTGGGGTACTGGGCGAATCTGGCGGCTGTGCATTTGAATGACTCCCGGTTCCCCTTCGGCTCCAGGCGGGACAGGCATGCCGGAATCGGCAGCGGATATATCGGGGAAGCGGCGCTTAGCCGGCTTTTGAAGATGGAGGCTCTAGCTGATAAAGTGATCGTTATGGAAACAGAAAAGGGACCGGATGGCACCCACAGAGCGGAAATTGCTGCTGTGAGGACCTGGTTTGAGACGGGGGATGACGGAGGATGAAGGAAATGAATCAGCCGGAGTTGCTGGAGCTGCTGGCCACGAAGGGCGAGCCGCTTGTCCTGTTCCTGCATACCCCGCTATGCGGAACCTGTAAGGCAGCGCGGCGGATGATAGAGGTGGCGGAGCATCTGCTTCCGCCTGGCCTTTTGATTGCGGAGGGGAATGTGAATAGGCTCCCTGATCTGGTGAACACCTATCAAATCTCAAGTGTGCCTGCTCTGCTGGCCGTATCTGCTGACCGCAGCGCTGAACCGGACATCATCTATTCCATACACTCTGTTGAACGGGTGCTGGCATACATAAGGAGAGTGACATTATAATGATATCATTACAACATCTGTCCCTGCGCAGGGACGAGAGCCAGATTCTTGACGATGTATCGCTTACCCTGAAGCAGGGGGAGAATTGGGTCATTCTCGGACGTAACGGCTCCGGCAAAACCACTCTGCTGGAAATGATGACCGGCTACCTGTTCCCCAGTAAGGGTTCTGTTGAAGTGCTGGGGTATAAATACGGTCAATGTGATCTGCGCGAGGTGCGCAAGGAGATTGGTTATATCGGCCCGTCCCTGATGGAAAAGCTCTCGCTTACCGACCCTGTCTGGGAGGTTGTCGCTACTGGCGCCTATGCGTATTTACGCTTCTACCAGGAGATTCCGCAAAGTGTGAAGGACCGGTCGCTTAAGCTGCTGGAGGAGATGAACCTCGGCGAACTAGCCTATCATCCGTTCGGCTTGTTATCCCAGGGAGAGCGCAAGAAGGCTATGCTGGCCCGCTGCCTGATCGCAGAGCCTAAGCTGCTGATTATGGACGAGCCTTGCGCCGGTCTTGATTTATATGAACGGGAGAAAATGCTCGCCGAGATCGACAAGCTGCGTCAGCATAATGTTGGAGTGGTGTATGTCACCCATCATGTGGAGGAGATTGTTCCGCTCTTCACTCACGTGGCGCTGATCCGTGACGGGAAGCTTGCAGGTGCCGGTCCCAAGGAAGAGGTGCTGACGCAGGAGATGCTGATGGCTACCTACGATCTTCCGGTGACGGTTGACTGGGACAATGGACGTCCTTGGATTAAAATAAGTTCTGGAGGCTAAGCGATTTGAACGATTTCACAGAAGTTACACCGGAGCAGGATACTGCTACACAGGATAAGATCCTCTCAAGATATATCTGCACGGCGAACCATGGCTTCGCCCCCTATGCGCAGGAGGAGCTTAGACGCCTGTTCGGAGCGGTGAAAAGCACCCTGCTGCTGCCGGGAGAAATCTTCCTGGCGTCGCTTGAGGCGGAGCCGGAGGAGGTAACGCAGCGGCTGGCACAGAATCTGCCGATCTTCCTGCGCCATATCCAGCCTGTTGATTTCCAGGATACCGGCGATCTGCCGGCTCTGGAACGGCTGGCGGTATTCTTAAGCCGGCATGCGGAGCTGGAAGGCGAGAAGGTATCGCTGCATGTCCGTAAAGGCCCGTCCTCCTTCTGGGAGCAGAGTCCGGGCGAGCTGCGCGAGTGGCTGCAAGCCAGGCTTGACAGCCTGGGTGCCGAATTCACAGTGCAGGAGCCTGCCTGGGTGATCTCCGTCTATGCGGACGGTGATGCGCTGTACGCCGGGGTATCCCGGCCGGAGGCGAACCTGTCCAGCTGGAATGGCGGCATGATCCGCTTCCGAAAGGAGGACGGACAGATCTCGCGGGCCAAATTCAAGCTGATGGAGGCGGAGAAGGAATTCGCCATTCCGTTCTACAGCTTTAAGAATGCGGTCGATATCGGCGCTTCTCCGGGCGGCTGGACCTCGTTCCTGCTGGAGCGCGGCCTCAAGGTTACCGCTGTTGACCCTGCACTTATGCACGAATCCTTGCGCAAGCATCCGGGTCTGAAGATTCTGCGCAAAAATGCCGGTGAGGTCAAATTCCGTGAGAATGAATTCGATCTGCTGGTCTGCGATATGAGCTGGAGCCCCAAGCTGATGGCGAAGCTGGTCACAGAGCTGCTGCACAGCCTGACACCGGGCGGCAGCGCAATTGTTACGGTGAAGCTGATGCACAAGAAGCCCATGGCGGTGATCAAGGAGATCATCACCATGTTTGAAGGCCAGCGGATGCAGGTCCAGCGTGCGAAGCAGCTGTTCCACAACCGGGACGAGATTACACTTTATATGATTAAGTATTAATTCATATTTCAGGATTAAGGGAAAGCATCCCGCAGTCTGCACCTCCGGCTTCATGCCGGTTCCGGTGCGGGCAGTGGGGGCTTTTTTTGCGTTATACATTAATCTATAAGAACAGGCGGGGAAGAAATGGAATTCACAGGAAAGCTAAGTCCCGGACAGATGCTGGGAGGGCGCTATTATGTAACCGGGCTGATAGGGACAGGCGGAATGAGCCGGGTATATCTGGCGGAGGATCTACGGCTGCCGGGTATGCTGCGGGCCATTAAAGAGAGCGTAATCCGGGAGGGGAGTTATGGTGCAGGCGCGATTCAGGCGGAAGCAGAGCTGTTAATCTCGCTCCGTCATCCTCTGCTGCCGCAGATTGCGGATTTCTTCCCGCCGGACGCTGAAGGCTACACCTATCTGGTGATGGATTATATTGGGGGCATCACCCTGCATGAGTATATGGCAGAGCAGCCTGCTGCAATGACGGGGGAGCGAATTCTAAGCTATGCGCGGCAGCTGCTGGAGGTGCTGAATTATTTGCACAGCCATGAGCCGCCAATCATCTACAGGGATCTCAAGCCTTCGAATATCATGCTGACTGGGGAGCATGAGCTGAAGGTCATTGACTTCGGGATTGCGCGCAGGCTGAGGAACGGCTCCGGTGAGGACACCGAGAAGCTGGGGACAGCCGGATTCGCAGCCCCCGAGCAATATGGCGGCGGGCAAAGCAGTCCGGTATCGGACCTGTACGGGCTTGGCGCGCTGCTGCTGTATATGGCCTCCGGCGGTGACTTTAGCGCCTGGCAGCCCGGGATGGAGCGGAAGCTGCAGGGGCGTCTCCCGGGCCGGATGATTCCGGTCATCAGACGTCTGCTGCGGCATCACCCGGAGGAACGGTATGGCAGTGCTGAGGAGGTAAGGGCGGCTCTCCGGCAACTGGAGATTGGCGGCGGGGTGGAAGCTGGACATGAACGGACGAACATGCGCAAGGCTGCGGATGACAAGGAGTCGCAGCCCTCTGCTGTGGTGGTGGCAGTATTAGGGGTGTCCCCAGGAATTGGGACCACGCATACATCGCTTGCTGTCAGCCGCTGCCTGTCGCCCGCAGGACGGACGGCATGGGTAGATTGTAATCCCGGTTCGCAGGTATTTAACCGCATGAAGGAAATGGCGGGGAGCCCTGAAATAAGCGTTGTTCAGGGAACACAGGAGCAACCGTTCAACTGGATGGGGGTGGACTACTGGAAGCTTCCCCCTTCGGAGGGACTCCCGCAGCTGCCGGATCAAGCCTATGCTTACATCGTTCTGGATCTTGGAACCGGCGGCGGTGAGGGGGCGCTGGGGGTGTTCACCGGCAGCAGGCTCCCGTTATTGATTGCCTCCGCTGCGGATTGGCGGCTGGAGGATATTCTGCACTGGCTGCGCCGCAGAGGTCTGACTCCCCTGCCGGAATGGCGGATTGGTCTGCCGCTGGCCGGGGAGCATACTGTGGAGCTGCTGGCTTCCCTGCTTGAACCTGCCAGTGTATGCAGCCTGCCGCTTCAGCAGGACCCTTTTCAGAGTAAGGGAAAGCTGGTTCAGACGATCAAGGCGCTGCTCGGACCACTTAAAGGTGCCCGTTTTCCTGCAAAGAATAGTAGATTGTTTCAGAAAAAGAGCTGAATGCTCAGAGATTATTGACGGATTTTCAGAAATCGGGCTTTATTTCTATTTCAGTGCAGGGCGCAGGTGTGCTAAAATGGAGCGATATCTATAATTATTGAACCTCTTGGTATTTACAATATAGAATGGAGCTTGCAGAGAATTTATGAGTTTACTTAGTGTAGAAGACGTTTCCCATAATTTCGGGGACCGGGTGTTGTTCAAGGATGTGTCCTTCCGTCTGCTGGATGGAGAGCATGTGGGGATCGTGGGTGCGAACGGCGTGGGCAAATCGACGCTGATGAATATTTTGACCGGCAAATTACTGAAGGACAACGGCAAGGTGGAGTGGACGCCGCGGGTCCGTTACGGATATCTGGATCAGCATACCCTGCTTACCGCCGGTAAAACCGTGCGCGATGTGCTTAAGGATGCCTTCCTGCCGCTGCTGGAGCTGGAGCATGAGATGATGGCGATTACCGATAAAATGGGGGAGGCGACTCCCGAGGAGCTGGACCTGCTGCTTGAGCAGATGGGCGACATTCAGGAGCAGCTCGATATCGGCGACTTTTATCTCATCGATGTGAAGGTTGAAGAGATGGCGAACGGACTGGGCCTGAGCGCGATCGGTCTGGACCGGGATGTCACTTCCCTGAGCGGGGGTCAGCGTACCAAGGTTCTGCTGGCGAAGCTGCTGCTGGAGAAACCGAATGTATTGCTGCTCGATGAGCCTACCAACTATCTCGATGTGGAGCATATAGACTGGCTGACGAATTATCTGAAGCAATATCCGTATGCATTCATGCTGATCTCCCATGACACGGAATTCATGAATAAGGTGGTTGATGTGATCTATCATCTGGAGTTCTCGAAGCTGACCCGCTATACGGCCAATTACGAGAAGTTCCTGGAGATGGCGGGGATGAACAAGGCCCAGCACATTGATGCGTACGAGAAGCAGCAGGATTTCATCAAAAAGCAGGAGGATTTCATCCAGCGCAATAAAGCGCGTGCCTCCACCTCAGGCCGGGCCAAGAGCCGCGAGAAGCAGCTTGGACGGATGGAGCGGATTGACAAGCCGGAAGAGGCGATGAAGCCTACCTTCCAGTTCAAGGAGAGCCGGGCCAGCGGGAAGACGGTGTTCGAGGGCGTTGATTTCGAGATCGGGTACGACCGTCCGCTGCTGCCAGGTAAGCTGAATATGATGATAGAACGCGGTGAAAAGATTGCGATTGTCGGTTACAACGGGGTCGGCAAATCTACGCTGCTCAAAACGATTCTGGGTGTCATCCCTACGTTCAGCGGAAAAACGTATCTTGGTGATTATCTGAGTTCCGCCTATTTCCAGCAGGAGCTAAAGGCCCAAAATATCACGCCGATTGAAGACGTATGGAGTGAATTCTCCGGTCTGACCCAGAATGAAGTGCGCGGCCATCTGGCCCGCTGCGGTCTCAAAAACGAGCATATCACCCGTCCGATGAACATGCTGAGCGGCGGCGAGCAGGCTAAGGTACGCCTGTGCAAGCTGATGATGCGTGAGAGCAACTGGATTCTGTTCGATGAGCCTACGAATCACCTTGATATTGTGGCCAAGGCTGAGCTGAAGCGGGCGCTTATGGAATATAAAGGTACGATTCTGCTGGTGTCCCATGAACCGGAATTTTACGAGGATTGGGTGACGAAGGTCTGGAATGTGGAGCAGTGGTCGGCACAGACCGTATAATATGGAGTCCGGGAAAAGTGGAGGTTTGCGCTTTTCCCGGTTTTTCACCAAAAACGTACATAGGGGGCTGTTCAGAGATGGGTCCTGACCAAAACACGCCGCTCCCGGCTTCTTCAGCCGGCAGGGATGGCAGATATTCAAGACAGGTCCGCTTCGCGCCGTTCGGCGCAGCAGGACAGCAGGGGCTGGCAAGTTCCAGTGTGCTGGTCGTTGGCATGGGGGCGCTGGGGACAGGGATCGCCGAGACATTGGCCCGCTGCGGAGTAGGACGTCTGATCCTCGTTGACCGTGACTATGTCGAGTGGAGCAACCTGCAACGCCAGCAGCTGTATACGGAAGAAGATGCCCGTCTGCGCATGCCTAAGGCGGCTGCAGCCCGTACCCGGCTGACGGCGGTCAATTCGGAGATTGTGATCGAGTCCCATGTGCTTGATGTGCGTGCAGAGGAGCTTGCGAGCCTGCTTGAAGGCGTGGATCTGATTATGGACGGGACGGATAACTTCGATACCCGGCTGATCATTAATGACCTGGCGCAAAAGCACGGCATCCCCTGGATCTACGGAGCCTGTGTAGGAAGTTACGGCATTACATATACGATTCTGCCGGGTGAAACCCCCTGTCTGAATTGTCTGCTGGGCACGATCCCGCTGGGCGGGGATACCTGCGACACAGCGGGCATTCTTCCGCAAGCGGTGCAGATGGTTACCACGAACGGAACGGCCGAGGCGCTGAAGCTGCTCGGGGGATTCAAGGACAAGCTGCGCGGCAAGCTGCTGACCTTCGATATCTGGCGTAATGAGCAGCAGGAGATTGGGGTTCGGACGGCGAAGAAGAACGATTGTCCCTCATGTGGTGAATCACGGAGCTATCCGTATCTGTCAGCTTCTAACACAGAGCGCAGCGATGTGCTGTGCGGCAGAGATACGGTGCAGATTCGTCCGGCACACCGTAGAAGTCTTGACTTGGAGGAGACGGCTGCCCGCCTGTCCAGGCTCGGCAGCGGTAAGGTGGAGAGCAACCCGTATCTGGTTTCTTTTACAGAGGAGCCGTACCGGATGGTTGTATTCGCAGACGGGAGAGCCTTAATACATGGAACGAGTGATATCGCTGCCGCCCGCAGCTATTATCACCGGTATTTCGGATAATGGAGGAGATCACAATGAACAAGGGAGCCATCCGTCACATGGCGGTATTTACACTGAAATCCGCCCCCGATTCAGAGGAGACTACAGCTTTCCTGCGGGATGGAGCTGAGATTCTTAGCGCGATTCCGGCGGTCGGGAATTTCGAGGTGCTGCGTCAGGTCAGCGCCAAATGTGAGCACCAGTACGCCTTCTCGATGGAGTTCGCTGATCAGGCAGCTTATGATGCCTATAATCATCATCCGGCGCACCAGGCTTTTGTAGCAGAACGCTGGGACACTCAGGTCGCTGCGTTCCAGGAGATTGATTTCGTACTCTAAGGTTATAATTAATGCCGTAAAGAGACCATTCCCCCGAATGGTCTCTTTGTTTTGCGGGAATTCTAAGCATCATCTGCGGCGGCACAGCCGGTGCAAGACTGGTGAAGGGGGACGATCCCGGTGAATGAAAAGATCGCATGGTACATACCCGGACCGCGCCCGGATAGCCTTGAAGCAGATGCAGACCGGGAGGAGAGGGCAGCCGGTCATACCGGGCTTGAGGAAGCCATCCATAGCCTTGGGATGACAACAGCAATAAGCGAAGACCTGAATAGTCTTCGCTTATTGCTGTCAGGCGGTGAGCCTGTGCTTCTGCTCGCGGAGCTGGATGAACCCGGAGGCTGGGCGGGCTGGGAAGCCGTCTCGGAGGTGCGGAAGGAGGGGATGATTCTGCCGGTAATGGTCCTATCCGGAGGAACACCTGAAGACAGAGGGGAAGCGGCTGTCTCCGTATTTGATGCCGGAGGCAACGAATATATGGAGAAGCCTGTACATACCGGTGAGTTCAAACGCAGATTATTGAATTTACTTAAGCTGACAGGCCGCCGAAGAGATACGGCCACGCTGCTTAAGGTAGACGGATTGATTCTTGATCCCGGGCGCCGGCAGGTCAGCCGGGATGGAGCCGAGCTGAAGATGACCCCCAAGGAATTCGATCTGCTGTATTATCTGGCAGAGAATCTGAATGAAGTCTGTCCCCGGGCTGAGATATTACAGCAGGTGTGGGGGTATCATTTTCATGCGGACACCAATGTGGTGGATGTGTACATCCGGCATCTGCGGCTCAAGGTGGATAAAGGGCGCCGGAATAAACTGATTCATACGGTGCGTGGAACCGGATATGTACTGCGGACACCGGAGAGCGGGGCCATAAGCTGACGGCCGCTGCAAGCAGCTCTCCGGCTAATAGGCATGTACTCTCTTGGTACAAGCTATAATAGATCTTTTGGCTGTTACAGTACGCGGCGCGACTTCAGGTAGGTTTTTTTCCAGTTACCCGAATTCAGATCTGAAATGGTTACGCCGGGTGAACCGTAAGTGTGAAGAATCTTGCCATTGCCGGCATATACAGCCACATGGGTGACGTTCTTGCCGTTGGCCCGGCTTCCGCTGGAGAAGAACACCAGATCGCCGACGCGCAGATTGGCCTTGGTGACCGATTTACCCACTTTAGATTGGGCTACGGACGTACGGGGCAGATCTACACCATATTTTTTGAAAATATATTGAGTAAAGGAGGAGCAGTCAAAATAACGTGTAGTTGAAGTGGAGGCACCGAACTGGTAACGCGTACCCAGATACTTTTTGCCGAAGCTGACCACTTTGGAGCCGGTGGAAGATGCGGATACGGAATCGGCAGATACAGCATCAGCGGATACAGCAGAAGCGGCGGCAGGGGCTGTTCCTGCTCCGGTTGCGAGTAAGGCGCTGAACCCGATTGTTGTGCATAGACCGATTGTCATTGCTTGCTTAAACCATTGTTGCTTATTCATGTTGTATACCTCCAAGTTTGTAATCTATTCTAGTAGTTTCGTTCTCTGATTCGTAGTATAGCAGGTTATGACAGACCTAAATTATGGAAGAGATGGGCTAAAAGCAGGCGGGATATACAATGTAAGCGTTATATTAAAATCGCATTAAAAGTTACAAAATATTAATATTTAGATATTTTACTCGACAAAAAAAGCCGGGATTCCCTTGAACGTCAAGGGATTCCCGGCTTTTTGATTTTGAAACAAAGGTTACAGCTATGTCTCCAAAAGATCTATGTATTCAGTCCTTGCTCTGAATAATCAGCAGCAGTCCGCTCTCGATATGAACGGTTCCCTTGTGCTCCTGCAACACATTGCTCACGGCCAGGGACTGGCCTAATTTGAGGGTGGCGTTCTCCAGAGGATATTGGAAGCCCTGAAGGGTGATGCCCGTTACCTCGGGAGTCAGAGGCAGCAAGGAGACATAGGTATATCCCCGTTCCTCTACAACCGCCTGAGAGCCGGTAAGCGTAATGTAGTTGTTCGCATCCATAATGGAGCAGGCTACCTGCCGCTGCAGTGCTCTTGTCATCATCTGAATACTGGCCAGCGTATGGTCCATGCGTGTTCCCGTTACCCCGATCATCAGAATAGACTGCGGCTGGAGGTTCAGGGCAAGATCCAGGGCCATTTCACTGTCAGTAAGGTCTTTGTTGACCGGATCACAGCTGATAGTCTCCTTGCTTCCCGCCTGAATCCGCTCCAGTGCCTCAGGAGAGACAGAGTCGAAATCACCGACGGCAAGCTGGGGGGTGAAGCCATGGTCAATCAGGAACAGCGCTCCCCGGTCAGCGCCGATAATATAATCCTCTTCATCTAATAAGTGCAGGCATTCCGCTGTAAGTTTGCCGCCTGCAACAATTACAATACGCCCGGATGGCAATAGCTCCCCCTCCTTGTAGTTGAATTAAGTTCATCATCCTGAACAGTATATAGCAGTTTCAAAAGTTGTACAATTGCCGCGCTGACGCTAAAATAGGGTTAGTGCGGCTGGCCGCACCCATCCGTAGAGGATGTTAAGGAATGCTTGAGCGCAGGAGGTGAGAGGGATCGTTAACGTGTTGTTTGTATGTCTGGGGAATATTTGCCGTTCGCCGATGGCGGAGGCTGTGCTGCGCAGCAAGATTGAACAGCGTCAGCTTGTGGATCAGATTACAGTGGATTCTGCAGGGACGGGAGATTGGCATATCGGGAAAGCGCCGCATGAAGGGACAAAGCGTATCCTGGATCTGCACGGTATCAGCTATGAGAATATGAGAGCAAGACTGGTTGCCAGTGAGGATTTCGAGAGATTCGAATATATCATCTGTATGGACAAGTCCAACGGGGAGAATGTACGCAAAATTCCCGGCGGTGAGCAGTCCAAGCTGTTGTTCTTCATGGATCTGTTACCGGATGAGGAGCTGCGTGAAGTGCCTGACCCGTATTTCACCGGCAATTTCGAGCAGGTCTATGATTTAATCAACGCCGGTTGTGATGTGCTGCTGGAACAGATTATTGGGGAGAAGCTACAGCAGGCATAGTGCCACAGCCGGACCGGTTGCCGTCCTTATGTTTTAAGGAACGGCACCGTATGTCCGATTGGTGATGAAAGCGCAGTCAATCGAGCTGCAATACATAAGTTCGTAAGATGTTCACTTTTAAGGTTCTATTTGCTGTTTCAGGAGCTGAAGAAATAGAGTAATGATTCCGGGAGCTCTTTTTGCCAAAAACCCCAAAGATGCTGGCCGTCCTTCTCGCGGTAGGACACCGTCGCCCCCTTGGCTTCAAGCATGGCTTTGGTCTCCCGGTTCATCTCTACGAAATCATAGACGCCGGTGTCGGTCTTGTAGTCCCGCTCTTGAAGCCCTACAACCATATTGATCTGAAGCCAGGAGAGATCCTCCTCTTGTGAGAGCATCTCGCGGGTCTCGGGATAATAAGCGCCGGAGAGGCTAAGCACACGGCTGAATAATCCCGGATACGCCAGTGCGAGGTGGAGGGAGACACTGCCGCCCAGGGAATCACCGGCTACGATCCGCTCCTCGGGTGTACGCCGGACAGGATAATTATGTTCAATGTAGGGAATAATCTCTTCGGCGAAGCATGCGAGGTACTGCTTGAAGCGGCTGCCGAACGGAGCGTATTCAGCGGTGCGGACTGCCACGTTCACTTCGACGCCCACTATAATGAAGGGTTCCACATCCTGCTCCAGAATCAGCTGACCGGCCAAGGTGGCAATCCGGCCGAAGTTGAAGAATTCTTCACCGTCCTGGCAGTAGACGACGGGATAGCTGAGTACTTCATTATATCCGGGGGGAAGATAGATACGCAGCTTGCGCTCTTCCTGCAGGTGTTCACTCCACAGTGTTTGTTTTACAATTGTACGTTTCAGAAAAACAGGTTCGCTCATTGTCAAATCGTCACCTTTCATGTCGAATTTTGCTTAAGACTTAGTGTTGCGTTAAAATTAGCCAAGCGGCAAATGTGGGATATATCATTTACTTGATAAATATCCTTTAATCTGTTATAGGATATTTAAACGCCTGTTATACATACAAAATTTATGGAAACATAAATTTTATGCGTATTTCTTTGACGAAACAGATACAACAGGTGTATAATAATTCTATAACAGAGACCACTGATATTCAAATTTTTTTATTGAGGTGAAGATAATGACTAAGGTTCCCTATGAAGTGTATACAGAGGACGTTGAGGCCCTTTCGGTTCTTTCCCCGGATGGAGAAATTATCAACAAGGAAATGATGCCTAAACTTACCGATGACCAACTGAAAGAAATTATGTACCGTATGGTATTTACCCGTACCTGGGATGACCGTGCTGTCAACCTGGGCCGTCAAGGCCGTCTCGGCTTCTATGCACCGGTATCCGGACAGGAAGCTACAATGATCGGCAGCGAGTACGCTTTGCAGAAGGAAGACTTCGTCTGCCCGGGCTACCGCGATATTCCACAGCTCGTATGGCATGGCCTTCCATTATATCAGGCTTTCCTGTATTCCCGCGGACATCAGCATGGCGGACAGATTCCTGATGGCGTGAATGTACTGATGCCGCAGATCATTATCGGAGCACAGATCCTTCATGCTACCGGTATTGCTATGGGCTTCAAATTGAAGAAACAGCAGAACGTTGCAATCACATACACTGGTGACGGCGGTTCGTCTGAAGGTGACTTCTACGAAGGCCTTAACTATGCAGGAGTATTCAAGCTGCCGGTGATCTTCTTCGTTCAGAACAACGGCTATGCCATCACCACTCCGTTCTCGAAGCAGACGGCAGCGAAATCCATCGCCCACAAGGCGGTTGCCGCAGGGATTCCCGGAATCAAGATCGACGGTATGGACGTATTTGCAGTAATCTCTGCTGTACAGCAGGCTGCTGAACGTGCCCGCAAAGGCGAAGGCGCCACACTGATCGAAGCGGTAACCTACCGTTTCCGTCCGCATTCCCTCTCCGATGATGCCAGTAAGTACCGTACGAAGGAAGAAGAAGGACAATGGAATGAGAAAGATCCGATTGCCCGTCTTGCCAAGTACCTGGAGAAGAAAGGCCTCTGGACTGAAGAGGACACTCTGCGCGTAAGAGAAGAAGCGAAAGCGACTGTTAACGAGCAGATTAAGAAAGCAGAACAGACCGAAAAAATGACCATTCCCGGCTTGATCGACAGCATGTTCGAGGTAACTCCGAAACATCTTGAAGAACAAAAAGCCGATTTTGAATAAGGGGGATATCAGGCAATGGCACAGATGAATATGAAAGAAGCAATTCGTGACGCAATGCGCGTTGAACTGACTCGTGACCCCAATGTCCTTATCTTCGGAGAAGACGTTGGTAATGTAGGCGGCGTGTTCCGTGTAACAGAAGGGCTGCAGAAGGAATTTGGCGAGGAGCGCATCTTCGATACACCGCTGGCAGAGTCCGCTATCGGCGGTTTGGCTTTCGGTCTCGGCGTGCAGGGCTTCCGCCCGATCGCTGAGATCCAGTTCGTAGGCTTCATCTTCGAAGCTCTTGATCAGATCGTTATTCAGGCAGCACGCCTGCGCTGGCGTTCCGGGGGCAAGTACAACGCTCCTGTAGTCTTCCGTACTCCATTCGGCGGCGGCGTTAAAGCAGCTGAGCTGCATACCGATTCCCTGGAAGGTCTGATTGCCCAGAGCCCTGGGATCAAGGTAGTTATTCCTTCTAACCCATATGATGCGAAGGGACTGCTGATCGCTTCGATCCGCGACAATGACCCTGTATTCTTCATGGAACACTTGAACCTGTATCATGCTTTCCGTGCAGAGGTGCCTGAAGGCGAATATACCGTTGAACTCGGCAAAGCGAATGTAGTTCGCGAAGGTACGGATGTATCTATCATTACCTACGGCCTAATGGTACATACAGCGACCAAAGCGGCTGACCAGCTCGAAAAAGAAGGCATCAAAGTCGAAATTATCGACCTTCGTACCGTTAGCCCAATTGATATCGACACTATTGTGGCTTCCATCAAGAAGACCAACCGTGCGATTGTTGTACAAGAAGCTCAGAAGAGCTCCGGCGTAGCCGCTGAGGTTATTGCCCAGATTAATGAAAAAGCTCTGCTGCACCTGGAAGCCCCAGTGCTTCGTGTAGCAGGTCCAGATACAATTTACCCGTTCGCTCAAATCGAAGACACTTGGATTCCTACCCCTGCACGTGTTATTACGGCAGTTAAGAAAGTCATGGAATTCTAGGATAAGTAACGACCTTGCCGTCCTTGTATTTAAGGGCGGCAGCCGTTTCTGTCTTCTGCTAAACAGAGCTGTTGGAATAACTCAACATAATTTATAGGAGGTTATCAAGGTGGCAAAATTTGAGTACCGGTTCCCTGAGCTGGGCGAAGGTCTGCATGAAGGCGAAATTATCAAAATGCATATCAAAGCCGGCGACAAAGTAACCGATGACGATATCGTAATGGAAGTTCAGAATGACAAGGCGGTAGTAGAGGTGCCTTGTCCGGTCAACGGCACAGTGCTTGAAGTCTTCACCAAGGACGGCCAAGTATGCCGTGTAGGCGAAGTTGTAGCCATTATTGATGCCGAAGGCGACATCCCTGAGCAAGAAGGCGGCCATCCGGCAGAGCATGCTTCCCAGGAAGCTGATGCAGCCAAGGGCGGAGCAGATACTACTTCTTCTCCGGCAACCAGCAGCCCGGCTACTGGCGGAGCAACGAACTTTGAATACAAATTCCCTGAACTGGGCGAAGGCCTGCATGAAGGGGAAATCATCAAGATGCACATCAAGGTTGGAGACAAAATCACCGACGACGATATCATTATGGAAGTTCAGAATGATAAAGCAGTGGTGGAGGTTCCTTCTCCAGTCAACGGTACTGTAGTCGAAGTGTTCACCAAAGACGGTCAGGTCTGCCGTGTAGGTGAAGTTGTGGCTATCATTGCTGCAGAAGGTGATGTTCCTCATGAGGAGGGCGGCCATGCTGAAGCATCCGGTGCCCAGGCAGCAGCTCCTTCCCAAGGTACAGCTCCGGCAGCGGCAGCAGCAGCTCCAGCTCCTGACCGTGAAGTGCTGGCAACACCAAGCGTACGCAAGTATGCCCGCGACAATAGCGTAGATATCTCCAAGGTGAACGGCTCCGGCAAGAACGGCAAGATCACACTTGAAGATGTGGAAGCCTTCCTGAAAGGCGGCTCTACAGCTCCTGCGGCAGCGGCTCCTGCAGCTTCTGTACCAGCGGCGGCAGCACCGCAAGCCAAAGCCAAAGAAGCAGCACCGGCAGCAGCTTCCGGCAATGCAAACCTGGAAGAAGAACGCGTACCATTCAAGGGTATCCGTAAGGCGATTGCCAATGCTATGGTTAAATCGGCTTACACTGCACCGCATGTTACCATCATGGACGAGGTGGATGTTACGGAGCTTGTTGCCTTCCGTGCCCGCATGAAGCCGGTAGCCGAGAAGAAGGGCGTGAAGGTTACTTATCTTCCGTTCATCGTGAAGGCACTCGTTGCTGCTTCCCGTCAGTTCCCTGCGCTTAACGCGATGATTGACGAAGCTTCGAACGAAATTGTCTACAAGAAGTACTACAACATCGGTATCGCTACGGATACAGACAACGGTCTGATCGTTCCTGTCATCAAGGACGCTGACCGCAAGAGCATCTGGATGATCGCAAGTGCGATTACAGATCTGGCTGTACGCGGTCGCGACGGCAAGCTGGCACCGAATGAAATGAAGGGCAGCACGATCTCGATCAGTAACATCGGCTCTGCCGGCGGTATGTTCTTCACTCCGATTATCAACTTCCCTGAAGTTGCTATTCTCGGAACCGGACGTATCACTGAGAAGCCTGTTGTGAAGAATGGCGAAATCGTTGCAGCACCTGTAATGGCTCTGTCCCTGAGCTTTGACCACCGGATTATTGACGGCGCAACAGCACAGAATTTCATGAATTACATTAAGACCCTGCTTGCAAATCCTGATATGTTAGTTATGGAGGTGTAATTAATGGTAGTCGGAGACGCTTCAATCGAAATCGACACATTGGTAATTGGTGCAGGTCCCGGCGGGTATGTGGCGGCAATTCGTGCCGCCCAGCTCGGCCAAAAGGTCATCATTGTAGATAAATCGGAACTCGGCGGCGTGTGCTTGAACCGCGGCTGTATTCCTTCCAAGGCTCTGATCTCGGCTGCTCATCAATTCGAGGCTGCCCAGCACGGTGAAGTATTCGGTGTTACTGCCGAGAACGTGAAGGTGGACTGGTCCAAGACTCAGGCCTTCAAGAACGGCGTAGTCAAGAAAATGACTTCCGGCGTTACCAGCCTGATGAAGGGCAACAAGATCGAAGTATTCAGCGGAGAAGCTATGTTCATCAGCACAAACGAAGCCCGTCTGTTCAATGATCATGAATCCCCGCGCTATAAGTTCAATAACTGCATTATTGCAACGGGCTCCCGTCCGATTGAACTGAAGCCATTCCCGTTCGGCGGACGCATCCTGTCCTCCACGGAAGCGCTGGATCTGCCTGAAATTCCTAAGAGCATGATCGTTATCGGCGGCGGCTACATCGGTGCGGAGCTGGGTCAGATGTACTCCAAATTCGGCACCAAGGTTACCATCATTGAAGGTCTGGACACTGTTCTGCCTGGCTTCGACAAAGACATGACCCGTCTGGTGGCCAAAAATATGGCTAAGACTGGCATTGAAATTGTAACCAACGCCAAAGCAGAATCTGCGGTTCAGAACGACAAGGAAGTTACTGTGAAGTACTCCGTTGGCGGAGAATCCAAAGAAGTTACTGCTGAATACCTGCTGGTAACCGTTGGACGCCGCCCGAATACTGACGGCGAACTGGGTCTGGATCTGATCGGCGTTGAGCTGGATGACCGCGGTCTGGTGAAGGTAGACCATCAGGGACGGACTAACATTCCTAACATTTTCGCAATCGGCGATATCGTTCCGGGTCTTGCCCTGGCGCACAAAGCTTCTTACGAAGGCAAGATTGCTGCGGAAGCCATTGCCGGACACAAATCGGTTGTGGATTACAAGGTAATGCCGGCTGTAGTATTCACAGATCCAGAATGCTCCAGCGTAGGCCTGACCGAGAAGGAAGCGAAGGATAAGGGCTATGCGGTGAAAGCCGGCAAGTTCCCGTTCGCAGGCAACGGCCGTGCCGTGTCCCTGAATGCTCCTGAAGGCTTCATCAAGATTGTAGCGAAGAGCGATAACAATCAGGTGCTTGGCGCGCAAATCGTCGGTATCGAAGCTTCCAACCTGATCGCTGAGCTGGGTCTGGCGATTGAAATGGGCGCAACGCTTGAAGATATCGCACTGACCATCCATGCGCATCCAACCCTTGGCGAGATCGTCATGGAAGCGGCTGAGCTGGTAGAAGGCCACCCGATCCACGTAATGAAATAATAACCGCCTAAGCTTATGCGGTAAGAACATAGGAGGATGTTCCCGAAGCCATGCAGATGGTCAGGGAACATCCTCTTTTGACTGAAGTCACTGTCATGAATGTTCGGAAATAGCTGGCAGTCAGCCCAATTCGGGGAGAGAAATGAATGTTTTTTTGCTTTTTTTTATCATTAGGGAAGTTACAACGACCGTCAGCTCATGGTAAACTGGTAGAAGAAAAAAGAGAGTGGGGTGCGATACGGCTTGCGTAATTACTTGGATTTATTACAGGATATTCTGGACAACGGTACAGCTAAGAGCGACCGGACAGGTACAGGTACAGTGTCCGTCTTCGGGCGTCAGCTCCGCTTCGATCTGTCGAAGGGCTTCCCGCTGATGACCACCAAGCGCATTCATCTGAAGTCGGTGGTACATGAGCTTCTATGGTTCCTCAAAGGGGATACCAATACAACGTATCTGAAGGAGAACGGCGTCTCGATCTGGGATGAATGGGCCGATGAGAACGGGGAGCTGGGACCGGTGTACGGCTCGCAGTGGCGGGCCTGGGAGAGCAAGGACGGGCAGCATATCGATCAGATTGCGAATGTAATTGAGTCGATTAAGCATAATCCCGATTCACGGCGCCATATTGTTAGTGCGTGGAATGTAGGCGAGATTGAGCAGATGAAGCTTCCGCCCTGCCATTTCGTTTTTCAGTTCTACGTAGCCGGCGGCAAGCTTTCTTGCATGCTTACAATGCGTTCGGTGGATACATTCCTTGGGCTTCCGTTCAACATTGCCAGCTACGCGCTGCTTACCCATATGGTGGCGCAGCAGACGGGGCTTGAGGTCGGAGATTTCATCTGGTCCGGCGGAGATGTGCATATATATACAAATCATATGGAACAAGTAGCTACACAGCTTGCACGCGAGCCTTATGCGCTGCCGAAGCTTAACATCCGCAGAGTGCCGGACAGTATTTTTGATTATACCTTTGAGGATTTTGAATTTACCGACTATGTCTGCCATCCGGGAATCAAGGCGCCGGTTGCTATATGAGTATTACCATGATATGGGCGATGGCCTCGAATGGCGTAATTGGCAAAAATAACGATATGCCCTGGCATTTGCCGCTGGATTTCGCTTATTTCAAAGCAGAGACACTCGGCAAACGGATGCTGATGGGCCGTAAAACCTGGGATTCGCTGGGCAGCAAGCCGCTGAAGGGACGTACCAGCCTGATTCTGACGCGCGACAAGGACTTCGCACCCGAAGGGGCTGAGGTCATCCATTCGCTGGCTGAGGCGCTGGCTGAGGGGCGCAAGGAGGATGAGCTGATGGTGATCGGCGGAGCCGAGATCTACAGCCTGATGCTGCCGTATGCCGACAAGCTGCGTGTTACAATGATAGAGGCGGAGATTGAAGGCGATACGCGATTCCCTGAGGTAGACTGGACCCAGTGGAAGGAAGTTTCCAATACCCCGGGACTCAAGAATGAGCAGAATCCGTATGATTATCGTTTTATGGTGTATGACCGCAAGGAGTGACGATGAAGCGTTTTCTCTGACACAAGATGTGAAATAGTACAAATAATCAGCAGATTAGTCCATTACAGTGCGAAAGTATTGAATGCTAATATAATTAAAATTAGAAATGGTGTACTATACATCAACACGAAGAGAACGGATGGGGGAAACGTATATATGTCTACACCTACTGGATTTATGGAGTATAAGCGCCAGCTCCCAGGGGACCGCGATCCCGAGCAGCGCGTGAAGGATTGGGAAGAATTCCACGAGCATCTGACCGAGGACGAGCTTCGGACCCAGGGTGCCCGTTGTATGGATTGCGGCACACCGTATTGCCACACCGGCATGGATATGAGCGGCGGTACTTCAGGCTGTCCTGTGCATAACCTGATCCCGGAGTGGAATAACCTGGTCTACCGCGGCTTGTGGAAGGAAGCGCTGGAGCGCCTGCACAAGACCAATAACTTCCCTGAATTCACCGGCAGCATCTGTCCTGCACCCTGCGAGGGCTCCTGTACCGTCGGTCTGATTGGACAGCCTGTTACGATTAAGACGATCGAGCTGGCCATTGTGGACAAGGGCTTTGAAGAGGGCTGGGTCGTCCCGAGTCCGCCGGAGAAGCGTACAGGCAAACGGATCGCCATTGTCGGCTCCGGTCCGGCAGGACTGGCCGCAGCCGCCCAGCTGAACAAAGCGGGTCACACGGTAACTGTCTTTGAGCGCAGTGACCGGATCGGCGGCCTTCTGATGTACGGGATTCCGACGATGAAGCTGGACAAACGTGTCGTACAGCGCCGCGTCGATCTGCTGGCTGCAGAAGGTATCGAGTTCGTGGTTAACACAGAGATTGGCAAAGACATTCCGGCACAGCAGCTGGTGGATGAATATGATGCCGTTGTACTCTGCGGCGGTGCGACCAAGGCAAGACGCTTCAACGTGGAGGGCCATGACCTCAAAGGGGTTATGTATGCCATGGATTATCTGAACGGCACGATCAAGAGCTATCTGAACTCCAATCTGGAGGATGGCAATTACGTATCCGCCGCAGGCAAGGACGTAATCGTGCTGGGCGGGGGCGACACCGGCTCCGACTGTGTAGCAACTTCCCTGCGGCATGGCTGCAATAGCATCACCCAGTTCGGCACCCATGACAAAGCGCCGCTTACGCGTGATCCGATTGCCAACCCTTGGCCCCAGTTCCCGAATGTCTACACTCTGGATTATGCCCAGCAGGAAGCCAAAGCGGTCTTCGGTGAAGACCCGCGCGAATTCTCTATCATGACGACGAAGTTCGTCGGCGATGAAGAAGGTAACCTCAAGGAGCTGCATACAGTTCAGATCCGCCGGACGGTGGACGAGACAGGACGGAAGATCTATCAGCCGGTTCCGGGAACCGAGGCTGTCTATCCGGCTCAGCTGGCGCTGATTGCGATTGGCTTCGACGGACCGGAGCAGGATATCATTGAGCAGCTTAAGCTGGATACGGACCGCCGTACCAATGTGAAGGCCCGCTATGGCAAATTCAATACGAACGTGGATAAAGTATTCGCAGCCGGCGATATGCGCCGCGGACAGAGTCTGGTGGTCTGGGCCATCAACGAGGGCCGCGAAGCAGCTCGTGAAGTGGATAAATATCTGATGGGTTCGACTGTACTTGCTTAAATCCGATATGCACGAAAAAGCCGTCTCTCAGCATTGTTGAGAGACGGCTTTTTATTAAAATTTAAGAATTTATATGTTTCACGCTATACATTATCCTTCTATTTCTCGCTGAAACGGTACCGTCCTTAAAAGGACGGCAAAGCCGTTTCCACTTGTGCGCTATGGGATTATGCTGCTATGAGAATGAATGGCCTTCACCGCTCACATAATCACTGGGATTAGTCTTCCAGCTTGAACCGTTCAATCTTAAGCTGCAGATCGCCCGCCATTCTGGACAGCTCTGTAGAGGAGGCGGAGATCTCTTCCATGGAAGCGAGCTGTTCTTCTGTAGCTGCCGTTACACTCTGGAAGGCATCTGAGGTGGAACGGGAAATACTGGAGATTTCGTGTACGGAAGCGGCAACCTCCTGCGCTCCTGCTGACATCTGCTCGGTAATAGCGGAGATGTCATGCAGCTGGCTGTTGATTTTTGCGGTCGACTGTTCAATGCTGGTGAAGGATTCCTTGGCTTCGGCGGTAACCTGAATACCCAGTTCTACATCGGCTGCAACGGTATGCCGGATCGCTTCATAGGTCTCGTCGATCAACCGGGTCATCTGCTGGAGGGTATCTTGAATATCCCCGGCGGTATTCTTCGATTGATCAGCCAGCTTCCGTACCTCAGAAGCCACGACGGCGAAGCCCCGGCCCTGCTCTCCGGCCCGGGCCGCTTCAATGCCGGCATTAAGCGACAGGAGATTCGTCTGTACGGCAATGGCCGAAATTGCACTGCTCATTGCGGAGACTTCATCGTTCAGGCCGTTCAATTGCCCGATTAGCTGCGAAGAGTGATGAGTAGAGGTCCGGATGGCATCCATTTGCTGGCTGACCTGTTCCATTTTCCGGCTGCCGCTGCGCACATCTGCTTCAGTGTCCGCGGAAGAATCGACGATGGAGGTAGCGGCTTCGGCAATCTTTTGAATACCGGAAGACATTTCCTCCATCGCGCGCGAGGTCTCTGCCATAGCCGAGGTCTGTGTCTGCGCACCCTCAGAGGAGTCCTGCACCAGTTCAGCCACGTAAGCGGTGGCTCTGGAGTTCTCTTCAGTGGTGGCATTCAATTGCTGGCTGGAGGCTGCCAATTGTCCCGAAGTGTCCGAAATATCCGAGACGATGCCGCGCAGAGAGCCTATCATCAGGTTGTAATTCTGTGCCAGCTGACCGATCTCATCCACCCGGTTCATCTCAATCTGTTCATTCAGATAGCCTTCGCTTACCCGCTGTGCAGAACGGTTCAGACTGCGGATCGGCTTCGTGATGGAGCGGACAATCAGGAACATCAGCGATAGGGCGACAATCAAGGCCACGCCCAGAACCATAAGTCCAGTATAGATAATGGGCTGTGAGGCATCCGAGAATTCTTGGGTGGGCAGGATGCCGACAATTTTGAACCCGGTATTCGGATCAGTTGTATAGTAACCCTGCATATCCATTTTCGTGTCCGGATTGGTATAATGCAGGTCCCCGCTGTCGTTAGCCAGCAGCTTCACTATATAATCTGCTACATCCTCACCTGCAGCTTTGCCGGGATAAGAGACGAATTTATGATTACGGTCCACAATGTAGAAATAGCCGGTTTCACCTGGATGGGTGGTATGGATTCTTTCACTCATTGCCTTGAGGTTGAGGCTGGTGGTGACAGCTCCTTTGCCATCCTCCAGCGAATGGGACAGGAACAGCGTATAGTTGCCGGTAGTTGCCGAGACAAAAGGATCAATGATTGTTGTGGTACCGGCATTCTGCATGGACGCCTTATACCAGTCCCGAGTACGCGGATCATAATCCTGTTTGCCGGGGTCCGGGGCCTTCATCCAGGCTCCTTGTTCGTTGCCCACCGTAAGAATCTCCAGCTCAGGATGTGCCTTCATGAACTGATCAATGAGCGTGCGTGTGCCGGGAGCCTTAACATCGACCTCGGAAGACTCAATCTGGCGGCTGAGCAAATCTACATTCCGCATAGCAGCGGATACATATTCTTGAATGGTCCCGGCGACCAGATCGACACTGGAATGTGTGGCTTTCTGCATTTTAAGCTCCAATTCCCGTTTCGCACTGGAATAGGAGAAATAACTGACCAAGAGGATCGGAATCACCAGCATTATGGTGAAAAGCATCATCATTTGCCTTTGCAGTGATCGTGATCTGAGCTTGCTGATGAAGCGGTTGACTGACTTGAACATTGGAACGGTTCCCCCTCTGGTACATGGAAATCGGCTGGTAGTATCGCTAGCCGTTTCTCTCTGAATACCTCTTATCCTATTGAATTTATCGACACATTCTTGTCATATCTGAAGATATTTGCTGCAAAATATTTAATTGCATTCACGATCTATTCATCGCCGCCTTGACGCAGCCCGAAATATCGTATAGATTAAGTACCAACATTTATAACGTAACAGCGTTGACCAAGGACCTGGTATCTGTAAGCGCCGGAACAGCGAGGGGATTCACCGGCTGAAAGATCCCCCGAGTGCGTAAGACACCAATCCTGCCTTGGAAGCTGCAGCTTATGCTGAAGATGGGCATAATTCTGCCGGACCCGGCCGTTATCCGGATTAGAGGACCGCAGGCTTGGAGAGTCTGGAGGTTGAAACAGGGTGGTAACACGGCGCATTCGTCCCTGACGGATGCGTCTTTTTTGCGTTCTCATTATGGCAGCGAAATGTTCTATATCTGTACACACTTATCGACGAAAGAGGCTGATCTGTATGCGTCAAACCAATCTATTAGTTACTACTCTGCGCGAAGCTCCTGCCGAAGCAGAGACAAGGAGCCACCAGCTGCTGCTGCGTGCGGGATATATCCGGCAGGTGGCCGCCGGGGTATACACCTATTTGCCGCTCGGACGGCGGGTGCTGCGCAGGATAGAACAGATCGTGCGCCAGGAAATGGAGTCCGCCGGTGCGCAGGAGGTTCTTATGCCTTCCATGCAGCCAGCAGAGCTCTGGAGAGAATCGGAACGTTATGAGGTGTACGGCAAAGAGCTGATGAAGCTCCGCGACCGTCACGACCGTGAGTTCGTGCTGGGTCCGACCCATGAGGAAGTGGTTACGGCGCTAATGCGCGGAGAGATCAGCTCCTACCGGCGGCTGCCGCTGACCGTCTATCAGATCCAGACGAAGTTCCGGGATGAACGTCGTCCGCGCTCAGGACTTCTGCGGGGCAGGGAATTCCTGATGAAGGATGCCTATTCGTTTGATACGGACTGGGAAGGCCTGGATCTGGCCTATCAGGTGATGTACAGCGCTTATGAGCGGATCTTTGACCGCTGCGGCCTGAAGTACCGGGCGGTGCAGGCGAATGCCGGAGCGATTGGCGGCAAAGGCCAGAATCATGAATTCATGGCTCTGTCAGAGAGAGGCGAGGATACGGTAGCTGTGTGTTCCCTATGCGGATATGCTGCGAATCTGGAGCAGGCGGAAGTGCAGAGCGGGGCCGCGCCGCATAGACAAGATTTTGCCGGACGGCCTGCTCCAGAGCGATTCCATACCCCTGCCCAGAAGACCATTCAGCAGCTGGAGCAGGAGAGTCAGCTCAGACCGCAGGATATCATCAAGACATTAATCTACACGGGCGGAGGCAAGACATTTGCTGTGCTGGTCCGAGGCGATCATGGGGTGAATGAGCTGAAGGTCCAGAAGTACCTCAGCTGCGGTGACATTATGCTGGCTGATGCCATGCATGTACAGGAGAGCGCCGGAACCGTAAACGGTTATGTCGGTCCTGCCGGATTGTCTGTGCCTGTCTTGGTAGATGCTGCTGTTGCAGCGATGACTGAAGCAGTCACAGGCGCGGGGGATGAGGATTACCATCTGCGTGGAGTGGTGCCCGGCCGGGACTTTCCGCTGACGCAGGTGGGGGATTTCCGTAATGCGGTCACTGGCGACAGCTGTCCGCAGTGCGGGGAAGGGGAGCTGGATTTCCATCAGGGCATCGAGGTAGGGCATGTCTTCAAGCTGGGGACGGTCTACAGCGAGAAGCTGGGGGCAGATTATCTGGATGCAGACGGCCGCAGCCAGCCAATGGTAATGGGCTGCTACGGCATAGGAATCTCCCGCTTGCTGGCCGCAGTGGCTGAGCAGAACAACGATGACCAAGGGCTGGTTTGGCCGCAGAGCCTGGCTCCATATACGGTTCATATTCTGCTGATGTCTATCAAAGATACAGCACAGCGTGAGCTGGCCGAAGCCCTGTATGCACGGCTGACCGCCTTGGGCATCGATACCCTGCTGGACGACCGCGATGAGCGGGCCGGGGTCAAATTCAAGGATGCCGGACTAATCGGTATACCGTTTGCGCTGGTTGTCGGCAAGCTGGCCGCAGAGCACAGGGTTGAATACATGGACCGCAGAACGGGTAACAAGGAAGTAATTGATATGGGTGAGGCCGTGCTGCGCGTAAGCAGTCTGAAGTCCGCACCGGATACTGCTTTTGCTTGAATTGAAGCTCTGGTAAAATAGGGGAAAAGCCACATGAATCCGCTACCTTGGAGAGGAGGGGGAAAGAATGTTTGGACGCTTGAGACGCCGGCTTGACAATGCCAGACAGATGCAGAAAATGCGTAACGAGCATCCCGAAGAGATCCGCCGCCTATTGGAAGAGCGGGCCAAGGAACAGCAAGTCCCGGTAGAACCGGCACCCGCAAAGTCCGGGCCGTGGATTATCTTCTTCCGGTGTATTCTGTATATTCTGTCCGTGCTAATTGTGCTGATTACCTTCATTGGGGGTCCGCAAAGCAATGCGCCTGTCTTCACCATACTTTCCTTTGGTCTGCTGCTGGCCGTTCTGTATCTGATAGCGGGGCTTGCCCAGCCTGCAATTGTATTTTTCCGCAGGCACTGGTCCAGGGGAGATGTGCTTGAGCTGTTCAGCCTGATCGTCGGGACGCTGCTCATTCTGATGGCTATCTTCCGCCCATAGGTCACAGGCTTTAATCATGTGAAGCGGATTTTGGGGTCCGGGAATGGTATAATAGACTACTGGACAACTTTTGTAATGAACCGAGGGTAAGGAGCGATTATTGTTGAAGACACTCATTATTGCGGAGAAACCGGACATGGGGCGGAATATCGCCGCCGCAATAGAACCGAAGGCCAAAAACTACCGTTCCTATCTGGAAGGGGAGCAGTACATCATCACCTGGGCAATTGGGCATCTGATTGGCCTGGCAGAGCCTGAAGCCTACGACAATAAATATAAAAAATGGAACATTAATGATCTGCCGATCATCCCCGAGGAGTTCAAGCTGCTGCCCAATGCACGCACCATGGATCAGCTGAAGGTGATCGGGGAGCTGGCGAAGCGCAGCGATCTGCTGGTGAACTCCTGCGATGCCGGGCGTGAGGGTCAGCATATTTTCTCGCTGATTCAGCGTTACCTGGAGCTGAACCAGCCGGTGAAGCGGCTGTGGATCTCAGATCTGACACCGGAGACGATCCGCAAGGGCTTCCAGGAGCTGAAGGACGGGTCGGAATACGAGAATCTGACCAAAGCAGCCCGGGCACGCAGCGAGGCGGACTGGCTGATCGGGATGAACGGCTCGCGCGCTTTTACCACCAAGCATAATGTGCTGCTCTCAGTAGGCCGGGTACAGACCCCGGTGCTTGCGCTGATCTATGACCGTCAGAAGACCATCGAGGCCTTCTCCTCGCTGAAGTTCTTTGAGGTGGAAGGGCATTTCACCCAGAATGAGCTGACGTATAAGGGAATGTGGCAGGGTGACCGGTTAACGGATGGTGCGAAGGCAGAGGCGCTTGCGGGCAAGGTCAAAGGCAAGCCCGCCCGGATTGTTCTCTATGAGGTCAAAGAGACCAAGGAATATCCGAACAAGCTGTACGATCTGACGCTGCTGCAGCGTGAGGCGAACGGGAAATACGCCTTCTCCGCCAAAAAAACACTGGATATCGCCCAGGCGCTATATGAGAAGCACAAGGTAATCTCATACCCGCGTACCAACTCCAACTATGTTACGGAGCAGAATATTCCTGAAATGCACAAGACGTTGTCGGCCCTTCAGGGCACGCAGTACGACGATTGGGTGAAGGGTGCGAACCGTAACCTGGTCCATAAAGGCAACAAATTTATCTGTAATCCGTCCAAGGTGGAGGATCACCATGCGATTCTGCCTACGAATCGTAAGGCGAACGGGCTGAGTGCGGATGAGGCCAAGCTCTATGATCTGATTGTCCGCCGCTTTCTCTCCCAGTTCTATCCGGCAGCGGAATATAAGGTGCATACGGTGATGACCGAAGTGGAAGCCGAGAAGTTCAAGACGACGGTCAAGGAGCTGCTCAGCCTCGGCTGGAAGGTGATTTATGCAGACCAGAAGAAGGACAAATCCAAACCGGCCAAGGGTAAAGGCAAGGAGGATGAGGAGGAAGAGGAGCTTGAGGTGAACGAGCCGTTCTCGGTCAACGCGGACGGTGAAGTGCTCTGCAGCGATGCCATTGTGAAGGAGAAGGATACCCAGCCTCCGAAGCATTACACGGAAGGAACCTTGCTGAAGGCCATGGAGAGTGCAGGCAAGCAGATTGAGGATGAAGAGCTGCGCGATGCCATGAAGGACTCGGGGCTGGGCACTCCGGCGACCCGGGCAGCTACGATTGAACGGCTGAAGAATGTCGGCTATGTGGAGATGCAGGGGAAAAAGATCGCCATCACCCAAAAGGGGCGGACGGCGGTTGAGCTGATCCGCGGGGCAGGCGTGGAGCTGCTGACCTCCCCGGAAATGACCGGGCAGTGGGAGCGCCGGCTCAATGAAATTGCCCGCGGCACCGCAGCGGACGGGCAATTCATGGAGAACGTCAAGCGCTTCGCTTCGATGATTGTGGACAAGGTACGCGTGCAGTCGCGCGCCGCCAAGACCTCCTTCGAAGGCGAGACGCCTTCGCTGAACAGCGGCGGCAAGGGCCGCAGCTCCGCTGCTGCGCCGCGCAAGGCCGCCGAATCCAAACCGGCCGGGGGCACGCCCGCAGCGGCAAAATCGCGGCGCGCGGCACCTGCGGCTGCCGGGAAGAGCGGGGATACCGGGCCGAAGGTCATCGGCAGCTGCCCGCGTCCCGGCTGCGGCGGCATGATCTTCATGGGCCGCAAGGGCTACGGCTGCTCTCATTATAAGGAGGGCTGCGGCTTCGTGATCTGGAAGGAGAATCACGGGCGCACGCTTACCGACACTCAGGTGAAGGCCCTGATTGAGAAGGGCCGAACCGGGAAGCTGAAGCTGACCGGCGAGGACGGCCAGCCGCTTGAAGGCAAGCTGGTGCTGCAGAATATGGATACGGGCCAGCTGGCTGTGGAATAATTCATTACCTGTTGATCATTCATTAACTGAAGAGCGCCCCGGCCAGATCTCCCGGCCGGGGCGCTCTTTTAATAGGAAATTAAGTGTTTTGGGGTTAAGTTACTTAGCTTCACTTAAGGCTGCTTCAATGGTGGCACTTAAGCCTTCATAGGAGGAATCCGGCAGCAGGACGCCGTTCACCATGAACTTTGGTGTGCCGTTGACGCCGTAGGCTCCGGCGATTTTGAAGTCCTCTTTGACATCGTACATATACGTATGGTTCTTCAGATCCTGCTCGAACCGCTCCTGGTCAATTCCTGTAATATTATCCTTCACGAACTTACTGATGAACTTCTGGGTTGCCCAGATCTTGCTCTCGTCACCCTGGTTCTCGTAGAGCTTGTGGAGATACTCCCAGAACTTCTCGTTATTCTGCTGATAGATAGCTTCCCCGGCACTGGCGGCCAGATAAGAATCCCGGTCAATGAAGGCGAAGTTCATGAAGTAGAACTGGACCTTTCCGCTGTCAACGTAGTCCTTGATGAACGTATCGAGGTAGGTGGCGGTCCAATTTTTGCAGGCAGGGCATTTGAAATCGGCGAATTCGATCACCTTCACCTTGGCGTCTTCGCTGCCCAAATGCGGCTGCTTCTCGTATTTCAGCCCGTCTACGACAATCTTGCCCTTCACATCGGTGTAGTTGGGAAGATTATCGAGCGCCTCTGTGCCGGAAGATTTGCCCTGTGTAAGGAAGAAGGCAAGAAGGGCGATTAGCAGCACGGCAATCACTGCAAGCAGCATAGGGAGCAGACGCCCGTGATTGGGGGTGTTCCTGGAACGGTTAGCTTTGTTATTCATGGCCAGCCTCCTGAGCGGTGTGAAAATCTACTCAAATAGTATAAACATACCGGCGGCAGGCTGCCTATGCCATTTGTAACAATTGCCTGCTTCTGATGATGCTGGTCAATCAGCCGTGATGCTCCCGCAGCGCAGCGGTGCGGATCACCGGAGGCACCTCGTGAATGGCAGAGATGGTCAGGACGGACTGCTGCATCTCCCGTTCCAGCTCAATCAGATTGTAGAGCCACTCATTCGGCTGCTTCAGATAGATGCTGTTGATCCCGGCAGTCAGCGCGGGCAATACATCCGTACGCAGGGAGTTGCCGATCATCCAGGTGATTTTGCGGTCGAACGGGTAGGTGGTCAGGATATTCTCAAGCGCCTCCACATTCTTGTGCTGGCGGATATAGATACGGTCATCGAAATAGGCGTCCAGCTTCATTTGGGCGATTTTGCGCTGCTGGATGGTGTCGTCGCCGCCGGTATAGAGATAGAGCGAATGGCCCTCCTGTTTGAGGGTATCCAGCGTCTCCACCATGCCGGGATATGCTTCCACCTCCTGGTCGTACACGCTCATCCCCAGCTTCATCAGCTGCCGTTCCTCGAACGCATCGGGCTTGCGGTTATATTTGCTGCAGAAATAACGGTAGGTGGCAATCAGCGATTTCGGGAAATTGTCGCTGGCCAGGCCGCTTGTGCTAACGGTCTCGACATCAATCTCTAGCTGCTTAGTGCGCAATTCGCCGATGGTAGGCTGATAATCGCTGAACCAGTCTGACATCAGCTCGAAATACTGTCCAAGAATGAGGTCAAAATACTTATTGCAATGCACCAGGGTATCGTCGAGATCAAAGATCACTTGTTGGGTCAAATACTTCATGAGGTTCACTCCTAAGTTGGTGTGTTAGATACGGATGTAAGACTCCAGAAACATCTGGAGCTCCGAGGCCCCGTCAGGGCGTATGCTATAGCGTTCGGTGCCTTCACCGCGCAGATGGACCCGCAGCAGCCCTGCGACCCGCAGACTAAGCAGATGATGCATCAGCATCTCCCGGGACAGGTTCAGCTCGGACTGCATCTCCCACAGTGTCTTCGGTTCATTTGCCACGAATCGCAGCAGTCTCAGCCGGGTAGGGTCAGAGAGAGCCTGTGTTAAACGAAGCAGCACCGTAGGTGGCTCCTCTTCATTATCGGAAGGGACATCTACCGGATATTGCACCAGCATCAGGTTCTTGAAGAAGCAATACGTGTTGATCGGCCGGTTATGCACGGTAGGCAGCAGCACGATCGTCTCCAACCCGGGAATATCCTCAATGACAATTCCGCCGGAAGCATATTCGATCAGCGGGACCATGTCCATTTTGCTCTCCAGCATTTTTTTCTCGGAGGCGTCTTCAATCAGCAGCGGCAGCAGGGTATGCTCCACATGGCGGAAATAATGCTCATACCATATCCGCAAAAGTGGCGTATACCCGTTCTTGATCCGTGCGCATTCCTCAGCCGTGAAGTTATGGAAGAACGGCTCGGTCCGCCGGAGGCAATCCTCAAGTGAAGAGTTCTCCAGCTCAGCCAGGAACTGCAGCACCTTGGAAGCCTCGCCCCGGCTGTAGGCCCAGGCGTAGAGTACATCATAATCTTCGAACGGCCATTCGGCGGCCTGCTTCAGTGCAGCCAGCTGCGCGGGAGTGAAGCGGCCGTCCACATCCCGGATCCAGTCGGTGCCGATGTCCAGGTTAGAAGTCCATTTCTTGGTTACATATAGCATGAAACTGTCCAGCAGTTCGTATACGGGGGAAACATCAATGTTAAGTTCATACTTCATTTAAGCCGGATCACCTCCAGAAAATCAGTCACTTCTATATATTATCTCTTGTTTTGAAGAGGGTTGTCTACTATAATGTTCGGTGTTTGCCGCATGGACATCAGGTTCCGCACATCAATGAATTACATAGGAGGATTTATTTGTGTCAGATTCCACACCGATGCCGCATGGTCAGAGCGGTAGAATGAATTATTCGATTTTGATTGCTGTGATTATTCTGGCAGGGCTCAGCCAGGGGATGCTGCTGCCGGTCTTATCCATTCTGCTGGAGCAGGAGGGCGTATCGTCCTCATTGAACGGACTTAACGCAGCTGCGCTGTATGTAGGCTCATTTGCCATGACCCTGATTGCGGAACGGGTGCTTGGCGCCATCGGCTTCAAAAAGCTGATCGCCGCCGGTCTCGCGCTCGTGCTGGTATCACTGCTGCTGTTCCCGCTCCTTACCGGCGTGAAGATCTGGTTCGTGCTCCGCGTGCTAGTCGGGATCGGCGATTCGGCGGTTAACTACGCCGCGCAGCTCTGGGTGCTGCTCATGACGCCGGCAGAGCACCGTGGACGGAACCTGTCGCTCTACGGGATGTCCTACGGCCTGGGCTTCAGCCTCGGACCGCTGGGTATCAGCCTGCTGCGGTTCGGACAGTCCGCACCGTTCCTGATTACAGCCCTGCTGTTCGTAATTGTGCTGCTGATTGTCGGCTTCAAGCTGCCTGACTCACGTCCGGAAGCTATGGATCACAGCGAAGGCCAGGCAAGCAGGTTTGGCCGGAGCTACCGGCTTGCTTGGTATGCGCTGATTCCGGCGCTGCTATACGGCTATATGGAAGCCAGCCTGAACAGCAGCTTCCCGGTATACGGGCTGCGCACCGGATTCAGTACAGACCAGATTGCCGCCCTGCTGCCTTTTGCAGGCATCGGGGGCCTGCTGCTCCAGCTGCCGCTCGGCATATGGAGCGACCGCTTTGGCCGCAAGGCCATTCTGATTGCTGCGGGGACAGGAGGAGGCCTGGCCTTCACGCTGCTTCCGTTTACCGGTGACCATTTCCTGCTCACCCTGCTGGTGCTGATGGTGGCCGGGGGACTTGTCGGCTCTTTTTTCTCGCTGGGGTTAAGCTATGCCGCCGATATCCTGCCGCGCAAGCTGCTTCCCGCTGCCAATGTAGTCGCTTCCTTCCATTATAGTCTGGGAAGTATAGCGGGTCCGGGCATCGGCGGGCTGCTGCTGCAATTCGGCTGGGGCGGCAGTGTGTTTGCCGTGATGGGCGGGCTGTATATTGTATTTGGGCTGGCAGGGTTATTGTTCTCGCCACGGAAGACGATATGAGGTAGAATAAGAACGAATGCTCGCATGGAATTTGATCCCGTTTTCAGAGTACACTATAGAGTAGAGTCGAAGACAGGAGAGGCTGACCTATGATTACAGTTGAACATTTGGCCAAAGCGGTCGGGGAAGATAAAACACCGGTGCTTCAGGATATCGGATTTCAATTAGAACCGGGAGAATTTGTAGCGCTGCTGGGAGCCAGCGGCAGCGGGAAATCAACACTGCTGCGCTGCCTTGCCCTGCGTGAGAAGTGGGACAGAGGGAATTTCAGGGTAGATGGGCAGGATATTATGAAGAGCCCCTTCGCCGGCAAACGTAAGATCCGCCGGGAATGGGCCTATCTGGAGCAGAATGCGGAGCTGAATCCGAACCGCACTGCACTCAAGAATGTGCTGATTGGACAAGCCTCCCAGACGCCGCTGTGGCGGATGGCTACAGGCATGGTCCGCTCAGATGATTATATGGGGGCGATGGACCAGCTTGATCTGCTAGGATTGCTTGACAAGGCCAAGCTGAAGTCCGGCCAGCTCAGCGGCGGTGAACGTCAGCGTGTAGCCATTGCCCGGGCACTGGTCCACGGCGCCAAGGTCATCCTGGCGGATGAGCCGGTTACGGGCCTTGACCCCAAGACTGCGGAGAATGTTCTGGAGACCCTCCGCAATCTGTGCAAGGAGACAGGACTTACCGTGCTTACGGTGCTGCCGATTGAGCTGGCCGAGCGTTACGCCAGCCGTCTGTGGGTGCTGGAGGACGGAAGAATTAAGCATGATGTCAAAGGACGCCGGCTGACCTCACAGGAGCGGCTGCATCTGTGAAGTAAGGCAAGGCGTTCAGTAAGGAGAGCGTAAATGAAGTTGAATATGCGTATGCGTGTTCTTGGAGGACTTGCCGCAGCCGCCCTGTCGCTGTTTACCCTGCCCGGCTGCACCTTCATCAGCGATCCGGTATCCCAGATGAGGGTGCCCCAGCTGCCTGCGGACAAGGCTTCGCTGATGGCAGCCATCAATTCTTCCTTGAAGGCGCTGGATGGCACCTTGATCCGTCCGGCCAATGATGATAATAGCTCCATCTTTACAGAGGACCTGGACCGGGATGGCGTGATGGAGACGCTTGTGTTCTACCAGACGAAGAATGAAGCTGTGGTTAATCACGGGATGATTCTGGAGAAGCAGGGGGAATCCTGGGTCAAGAAGCTTACGTTCGATGGTATTGGCAACACCCTTGATTCTGTAGATCTTCAGGATGTATCAGGTGACGGTAAGCTCAACATTATTGCCGGTTATTCCCGCACGGAAGATAAGGGTGTGAAGGGCATGGTAGTCTACAGTTATTCCGGGGGAGTGCTGGAAGAGATTCTAACCAAGCCATATACCAAATATATCATCGATGATCTGAACGAGGATGGAATCGTGGATATTACCGTGGTGTACTTCAAGCGTAATGAATTCGCTACAATAACTACCTATCAGTATAATGACGGCTTCAAGGTGCTGGATGAACTCGACGATCTGGACCCCTATTTCAATAGTTATTACAATATTGTCTCAGGAAAAGTAGCTGCAAATAAAGAAGGTATTGTTCTGGATTCTGCTGTGGATGCGCGTTCTGCTTATACAACCTTAGTTGTAATGGAGAATAACAAGCTGCGTGTCGCTATTCCAGGGGATAGCCACACCTTCAAGGACCGCAGAATTGTCAGCGAGGATATTGATTCGGATGGAATTATAGAGATAGGGTTGCTGGTTCCCCCCAAGGGCTGGGAGTATTTCGATCCTGAGGCCATTCCTTATTTCAATTCTTATTACAAATGGGACGGGAAAGACGGCCTGACCTTCAGTACCCAGCTCTACAATGATCCGCTGGACCGGTTCACCATTAACTTTGCCCCCGAATGGCAGGAGCGGGTGACGGTGGACACGAAGTCGGTTCAGAACAAATCGCTCAAATTCATCATGACGGATACCGGAGAGACGGTCGCTGAAGTGAAATTCTTCTCGCCTGCGGAATGGGACAATGTGAAGAACACCGGCTGGAAGCTGCTCGGACGCGATCTGGATAAGATGATTGGATACCGGGGAGAACTGGAACAGAGTACAATCGGAGGAGAGGACGGACGAATCAAATCCTCTATTGAAAGGAAGGGAATCGATGAGTAAAGTACTGATATTGGAGGATGAAGAGTCCATCCGCAGTTTTATTGTCATTAACCTGAAGCGCAACGGCTTTGAGGTGCTGGAGGCGGCAGACGGTAACGAGGCGCTGCACAAGCTGACCACTATACATGATATTGATATCGCCTTGCTGGATGTGATGGTACCCGGCATCGACGGCTTTGAGGTATGCAGACGCATCCGGGAAACCAATGAACGGCTGGGGATTATTTTCTTGACAGCCAAGGTACAGGAGCAGGACAAGGTCTATGCGCTGTCCGTAGGGGCAGATGACCATGTCAGTAAGCCGTTCAGTCCCACTGAGCTGATCGCACGTATCCAGTCGCTGCTGCGCCGGGTCAATGTTCACCGCGAGCAGTCAGCCAAGGTATCGTTCCAGTCGGGTCCGTTCACCCTGGATCTGATCTCCAAGCAGTTCAAGCGGAGCGGAGAAGCCATTGAGCTTACTCCCACAGAGTTCTCGCTGGTGCAGTTCTTCCTGGAGAAGGAGAATACACCGCTCAGCCGTGACTCCTTGCTTGATCATGTCTGGGGCAAAGAATATATGGGCGACCCCAAGATCGTTGACGTCAATATCCGCCGCTTGCGCCAAAAAATCGAGAATAATCCATCGGAGCCTGAATACCTGCAGACGGTGTGGGGACACGGCTATAAATGGAAAGGCCAGGTACAATGATTAAGAAGGGGATGCGCAGACAGATCGTACTGCACTATATTCTTGTAGTCTTTGTAGCGCTTCTCCTGGTCGAGACGATCTTCCTTCTGTCGATTCGCACCTATTATTACAACAGTATCTACAGTAAAATCACCACGCATATCAGTGTGGCCGAGACATTGGTGAAATATGAATTTTCGGGAGACAGTTCACAGGCCCAGCTGCAGAAGCTGCTTAGATTATTCAATGTGGAGTTTACCGAGCTGGAGGTCCTGACGCTTAAAGGGGATATTATTACCAGCTCAACCGGGTTCCAGCCGGACCGGACGATTACCACCAGTGATGTTCCCGAGGCGGTAGGCGGCAGTATCGGACGTTGGGTGGGCCGCCAGGCAGGTACCAATGAGAATGTCATGGCAGTATCCAAAATGGTGCAGATCACCGCTCATGACACTTATGTCCTGCGCTATCTGACATCGCTGGAAGGCGTGAACAGTAATCTGCTTAACCTTACTTTGCTCTCTATTGGCATCGGTGTGGCAGTCCTCACCATCGTACTGCTGCTCAGCTTCGGGCTCGCCAATTCGATTGTGCGTCCGCTGAATAATATTACGGCAGTGTCGGTGCAGATGGCGAAGGGCAAGTTCACGACCCGGATCAAAGGCGATTACCGGTACGAGATCGGGGAACTCGCTTCAACGCTCAACTATATGGCGGACGAGATTGTCCGCAGCAACCAGATCAAGGATGACTTCATCTCCTCGATCTCTCATGAGCTGCGCACTCCGCTGACCAGCATCAAGGGCTGGAGCGAGACGCTGGTCTCCGGGGGCTATGACCCTGAAGAGACCAAGCTTGGGGTCGGAATTATCTCCAGGGAGAGTGACCGGCTGATCGGGCTGGTGGAAGAAATCCTCGACTTCTCGAAGCTGCAACAGAACGAAATGAAGCTGTCGATGGGACAAGTGGATATTAAGGTTCTGCTGCAGGAGACGCTGCTCAATATCTGGGCCAAGGCTGAGAAGAAACGGATTCATCTGCTGCTGGAATGCGAGGAGACGATCTTCATCAAGGGGGATGCCAACCGCCTCAAGCAGGTCTTCCTCAATCTGGTGGATAATGCGGTGAAGTTCTCGCCGGAGGATTCCAGTATCGTGCTGTCGGCGGAGCGTCTATCCGGTACCGAGATGGCTGTCACTGTTCGTGACAGCGGTATTGGCATCAGCGAAGCGCATCTGTCAAGAGTAAGAGACCGCTTCTTCCAGGTCGATGCCCTTAACGGGGGGACGGGCCTGGGGCTGGCGATCTCCCAGCAGATTGTGGAGCTTCATAACGGCAAGCTGGAAATGGACAGCGAGCTGGGCAAGGGTACTCAGGTTACCGTCATTCTGCCGCTGGATGATTGCCAGCAGGGGAATGCCCGCGTGAGTAATTCGCCAACAACTTGATAAGCAAGCCAAGTGGAAAGATATATACAAAAGGGATACAGCTATCATCCGGGCGGACCGGAGCTGTATCCCTTTGTATGTAGCAGCCCTTAGGGCTGAACTTTTGTTTATGAAGGCATTCCTTCGGCGCGCAGACGGCCGGCCGTCTCATAGACCTCCTGAAGCAGGCGGGCAGGCTGGGTACGGACCAGCGGCTTGGCTGCTACAATCTCATGCGGGCCTACAACAACGATATTGTCTGCAGTGCCTTTGATGACAACACCGTCCTTGATCACAGCACCTTCACCGATGATGGCATGTTCAATGAGAACACCGCGCCCAATCCGGGCACCCGGCATCACCACGCTCTGCTTGATTCTGCTCTGCTTGCCGATCTCCACACCGCCGAAGATGACTGAGCGCTGCGGGTTGCCTTCGAGCTGGCAGGTTTCATGAATCAGGCAATCTGCTGAAGCAGCTTGAGCGCGGGGTCTGATCGCAGCCAGCTTGGTGCGTTGTGCCCGGCTGTACATCGGCCAGCGTGAGTTATCCAGCTGGAATCCATCTTTTTGCAGAAGATCCATATGAGCTTCCCATAGGCTGCCAACGGTACCCACATCCCGCCAGTAGCCTTCGAAGCGGTAAGCGAACAGTTCATCGCTCGCATCCAGCATGGCCGGAATAACATCCTTGCCGAAGTCATGACCGGACTCCGCATTCGCGGCATCCCGCAGTAAATAAGCCTTCAAGTACGACCACTCAAACAGATAAATACCCATGGAAGCCAGATTGCTCTTCGGAGCCTTCGGTTTCTCGGCAAATTCGGAGATCTTCAAATCTTCATCCACGTTCATCACGCCGAAGCGGCTTGCTTCATCCCAAGGGACCTCCATGACCGAAATGGTGGCTTTTGCGGACTTGGCAATGTGATAATCGAGCATTTTGCGGTAGTCCATGTGGTAGATATGGTCTCCCGACAGGATAAGTACATGCTCCGGGTTCTGACTGTCTATATATTCAATATTCTTATAAATAGCATCGGCGGTGCCTGTATAGCTCTCTCTGCCTTCAATACCTGAAGGGAGTAGCCGTACACCCCGGTCACTGCGGCTGTGCAGCCCCCAGGGCTCGCCTTCACCGATATGCTGATGTAAGGATTCTGCTTCGTACTGAGTCAATACTCCGATAGTATCAATCTTGGAATTCACACAGTTGCTGAGGGGAAAATCAATAATCCGGTACTGTCCGCCGAAAGGGACTGCAGGCTTAGCCATGCTGGAAGTCAAAGGGGCCAATCTGCGGCCTTCCCCGCCTGCCAGGAGCATGGCGATACAATCTTTTTTACTCATTTGTTATCCCTCCCATTTTTTTGTCAATGCTTGTAATATACACGCAAGCTGGGCGCTTGAAACGGCATAGGTGAATTATATTGCTGTGAATCAAGAAAAATTACATAAACATTTTCTTTATTCAGAAATCGCCGGATTCACTCTCAAAATCATTTTCAAATGCTGCATATTCGGGTAATGTAAAAGGTGCATCCTATATACAAAGGTGGTGATGATTTGGCCGATTTACCAAAGACAGAGAACCTCCCGTCCGCTGAAGATATTTATCTGTTCCATGAGGGCACGAATTATCGCAGCTATACGATGCTTGGCGCGCACATTGCCGTCCAGGAAGGGCAGGCCGGCGTTCGCTTTACCGTGTGGGCTCCTCATGCGGCATATGTAGGACTGGCGGGAGATCATAACAGCTGGGATGGAACATCCGATCTTGATACGTTATATAAGATACCCGATTCAGGATTTTGGAGTCGTTTTTTCCCGGGAATGGAGCCGGGAACTTTTTACAAATACAGGATTACAGGAGCAGATGGTACAAGCTTCCTCAAAGCAGACCCTTATGCCTTCCACGCTGAAGTGCGTCCGGCTACAGCATCCGTTGTGGCGGATCTGGACGGCTACAAATGGGGGGATGCCGCATGGCGGCGGAAGAGTAAAGGTCCATATCAGGCACCCATGAACATTTATGAAATGCATTTGGGCACCTGGCGGCAAAAGGAAGACGGCGAACTCTATACTTATCGGGAGATCAGCAGCCTGCTGATTCCTTACCTGAGTGAAATGAGCTATACCCATGTGGAGTTCATGCCGCTGGCTGAACATCCTTATGATCTGTCCTGGGGCTACCAGGGAACCGGTTATTTTGCCGCTACCAGCCGTTTCGGAGAGCCGCAGGATCTGATGTACCTGATCGATCAGCTGCATCAGGCAGGCATCGGGGTCATTCTGGACTGGGTACCGGCCCATTTTGCCAAGGATGCCCATGGTTTGCGCTTGTTCGACGGTTCGCCGCTGTATGAGTATGCCGATCCGATGCTGGCGGAGAAGCCGGGCTGGGGCACCCTGTCCTTTGACTTTAGCAAGCCTGAAATCTCATCGTTCCTAATTTCAAATGCATTGTTCTGGTTCGAGAAGTATCATATTGACGGCATGCGCGTGGACGCGGTTACAAGTATGCTGCGGCTTGATTTCGAGAAGGAACACCATCAGTACCGGACGAATGAGCATGGCGGCCTGGAGAATCTGGAAGCCATCCGCTTCATTCAGCAGCTCAACCAGACGATTTTCCAGTATTATCCGAAGGCGCTCATGATGGCGGAAGAATCCAGTGCCTGGCCGGGCGTTACCTCACCGGTGCATGAAGGCGGCCTTGGCTTCAACTACAAATGGAATATGGGCTGGATGAATGACACCTTGGGCTACATAGAACGGGATTTCGGAGCACGCCCGTATCATCATAATTTGTTGACCTTCCCGATATGCTATGCGTATGCCGAGAACTATACACTGCCGCTGTCACATGACGAGGTGGTGCATGGCAAGAAGTCGCTGCTGGACAAAATGCCGGGGTCCTATGAGCAGAAATTCGCCGGCCTGCGCCAGCTTCTCGGATATCAGATCAGCCACCCGGGCAAGAAGCTGCTGTTCATGGGCGGAGAGTTCGGGCAATTCATTGAATGGAAGGATCAGGAGCAGCTCGACTGGCTGCTGCTGGATTATGAGAGCCACCGGCGGATGCAGGCCTATACGGCTGCGCTGAATAAGCTGTACCTTGCCGAAAAAGCGCTGTGGGAGCTCGATCATGACATGACTGGCTATCAGTGGATTGACGCTGATGACAGCGGGCAGAGTGTCGTATCCTATATCCGCAGAGGCAAGCGTCCGGTGGACACGCTGCTGATAATCATCAACTTCCAGCCGGCCGAGCGCCGCCATTACCGTATTGGCGTGCCGCGTCCCGGAGTATATGAAGAGTTATTTAGCTCGGAGAGCAACGAATACGGTGGATCGGGCTTCCATAATGAGCCGCAGAAGAGCACCAAGACCGAGTGGCATAATCAGGTGAACAGTATAGAGCTGACCCTGCCTCCGCTGAGCTTCTTGGTGCTTAAGAAGTCAGGCCGCAAGACCGTTTAAGGGCAGGAATTGTCCGAAGAAGCCACTATATAAGGGGGAGATGGAATGAAAGTATTATTTGCCGCAGCGGAAGCCCATCCATTTATCAAAACAGGCGGGCTGGCCGATGTCATCGGCGCTTTGCCCAAGGCCCTCAAGGCGGCCGGCGTCGATGTGCGGGTGATTTTGCCCAAATACAAAGGAATTCCTGAGAAGTATTCCGCACAGATGGAGCATGTCGCTACGCTGGAGGTCCCGATTGGCTGGCGCAATCAGTATTGCGGGATCGAACGGGTGGTGTTTGAAGGGATTCCCGTCTATTTCATCGACAATGAGTATTACTTCGGCCGTGACGGAATTTATGGCTATATGGATGACGGCGAGCGGTTCGCGTACTTCAACCGGGCGGTGCTGGAATGCCTGCCGGCGATTAGCTTCCAGCCGGATGTGATCCATTGCCATGACTGGCATGCTGCGGTTGTTCCGTTGCTGCTGCAGGCGCACTACCGGCATAATCCGTTCTACAGTGAGATGCGTACGGTATTCACCATACATAATCTCCTGTATCAGGGAGTCTTTCCGTATACGGTGCTGGGTGAGCTGCTGGGTCTGGATGACAGCTATTTCCTGGGCGTGGAGTATTACGGGAATGTGAATTATATGAAGGGCGGGATTGTCTACAGTGATCATGTCACTACCGTTAGCCCGACCTATGCCGATGAGATTCGGACCCCGTATTACGGCTATGGTCTCGACGGCCTCCTGACTTCGCGTTCTGACGCGCTGAGCGGCATTGTTAACGGAATTGATACCAAGAGCTATAATCCGTCCAGTGACACGGCAATCTTCACCAAGTACCGCTCCAACCTGGCCAAGAAGGCCGAGAATAAGCTGGGACTACAGCAGGAGCTTGGATTGCCGGTCGCTCCTTACATTCCTATGGTAGCTATGGTTACGCGTTTGGTGGATTCCAAAGGACTCGATCTGCTGACCCGTGTGCTGGATGAGCTGCTGTACTATGATGACATTCAGTTCGTGCTGCTGGGGACGGGGGATGAAGTCTACGAACGCTGGTTCCGTGAGGCGCAGTGGCGTTATCCGACCAAGCTGTCCTCGCAGATTACCTTCAGTGATGCCTTGTCGCGCAAAATCTACGCCGCCAGCGACATCTTCCTGATGCCGTCCAAATTCGAGCCTTGCGGCATCAGCCAGCTCCTCGCACTGCGTTACGGCAGCATTCCGGTGGTCCGTGAGACAGGCGGGCTGAATGATACCGTGCAGGCGTACAACGAATACACCGGAGAGGGCAACGGCTTCACCTTCAAAGATTACAACGCCCATGATATGATGCACACGCTCCGCCGCGCCGTATCGTTCTACCACAAGCCCGAGCACTGGAAAAAAGTAGCCAAAAACGCATTCTCCGGCGACTACAGCTGGAACGTATCCGCACAGCAGTATATTGATATTTATAACAACATTACGGCCGCTCCAGCGGAATAGGAAATAGCAGGATCAGGATGGAAAAGGCACCCCTCAGTTCATCATGAACTAAGGGATGCCTTTTTCTGTTGCACTTGATTCCCCGGATTCGAGGAACCATAATTACCAGGGGGATTTGTGCCGATTAGCTGGAGGGAATAGGTGTATTTCAGGCACTTGTTAACGGAAGGAAAAACACATCCTCAGCAGCAAATGGAAAAATGGCACTTAATTAGCCCAAACTTCCTCATATTAAGGAATTCAGCGAAAAGAGATGACGTTTATCCAACTAATTGCCTCTAACCATGAAAATTGGCTAAATTAAGATGCGTTTTTCCAACTAAACAATTAGCATTATAGAAATAACAAAATTCAAGTCAAGTATAAGGATAAGAGTGGGGGATTTTGGATTGGAATTCTTTTAGACTCACGATCTGGTTCCCGGGATTAAATTCGATTAAGGAGACTCCGTCAAACGCATCGGTCACATCATCATACACACACTTAAAGTACCATTCCACCACAGTCATATGGCCCTGATGGATGAATTGCTTGATCGTCCAGTTGAGTACCGTACCACGCGTATTCCAGTCCTCGAACCACAACATCAGGGTGTCAAATCCCCGATACTGAGGGCCGTAGCTTTCGGTGTATACAATGTTGGGATCGAAGATGGTACTTAATATAGAGTTATCCTTGTTAATCCATGAATCGAAATATTGTCTAATCCGCTGCTCACGTTCAATCATTTGATTCCACCTCCACAATATGCCGGAACAGAATCCGGTACTCGTACGGCTCAAGCGCCACGTTCATCATCCCGCGTTCTGGAACGACCGCCTCACCCGTAAGTGCATCCAGCCAGTCACTGGTCTCCATCGGGTGACTGAGCGTGCGGGGCTGCGGTGAATTGTTCATCCAGACCGTGAAGTGGATCAGCTCATCGGCGCGCTCATAGACGATGCACGGGTCGTGCTCGCAGGCCTGAAGAATCCGGAAGCGGCCTTCGCGGAGGGCTTTATGCTCCTTGCGCAAACTAATCATCATCCGGTAAAAGTCATACAGCTCGCGGTCCTGCTTGCCCTGATCCCATTCCATACATTTGCGGCAATCCGGGTCCTCGTTGCCGGTCAGGCCAATCTCATCACCGTAATAGATGCAGGGAGTGCCCATGAAGGTGAACAGGAAGACCACCGTCAGCTTCAGCTTCCGTTTGTCTTCACCAAGCACGGTGAGCAAGCGGGGAGTGTCATGGCTGCCGAGCAGATTGAAGACCACCTCATTCGTCTGCTGCGGATAACGCATGAGCAGGCCGCCGATCCGCTGACCGAAGGTGATGCCGTCCATCCCGCCGTTGAAGAATTCCAGCACCGTCCCCGAGAAGGGATAGTTCATCACCGAATCAAACTGGTCGCCGAGCAGCCAGGTTAATGAATCGCTCCACACCTCGCCGACGATATAAGCATCCGGGTTCGCCGCTTTGACCACCTTGCGGAAATCGCGCCAGAAGTGATGGTCCACCTCGTTGGCCACATCCAGGCGCCAGCCGTCCACCTTGATCTCCTTAATCCAGTATTCGGCCACCTCCAGCAGATAGGATTTTACTTCATGATTGGCGGTGTTGAACTTCGGCATATTGCCGTAGAAGCCAAACGTGTCATAGGTGGGAATGCCGTCCACAATCTCAGCCGGAAAAGAGTTCACATGGAACCAGTCCCGGTAAACCGAATATTCTCCCTTGGCCATAACATCCTGGAAGGGCGGGAACTGGTCGCTGCAGTGGTTGAATACGGCATCAAGCATGACGCGCAGGCCCCGTCTGTGGCATTCCTCGACGACCTGCTTCAGCAGCTCATTATCGCCGAAATGCGGGTCGACTCTCCGGTAATCTACAATGTCATATTTATGGTTGGAGGGGGAGACGAACAGCGGGGTGAAGTAGAGGGCATTGACGCCCAGCTCCTGCAGATCATCCAGATGATCCAGCACGCCCTGAAGGTCGCCGCCGAAGAAATTATTCAGCTCGGGCTTGCCGCCCCAGGGCTGCGTGCCTTCCGGATTAATCAGGGGATTGCCATTCGCGAACCGCTCGGTCATGATCTGGTAGAACACCGCATCCTTCGCCCAGGGAGGAACCCGGAACAAGTCGATCCCGTGGATATAGGGGAATTCGTAGAAGTGATTCGGCGGCGGCGGGCATTCGGAGCGGATCCCGTTGTCGAGCAGATAGACCGTCTCCATCCCTTTACTCACGCGAAAAGTATAGCTAAGCCGCTTATATTTGGGCCGGACCGCCGCTTCCCAGTAGTCGAATTTGTCATCGGAGGCGGCCTTCTCCATAATAATGTCATAAGAAGTATGCTGCCAATCGTACTTGTCGCCGGTAAGGGCGACTACATAGTCCACATCATCACGTTTGGTGCGCACACGCAGATGAATCGTTTCAGTATCATAGGCATAGGCCCATTTGTCACGGGGAACATGGTACATCGCTTCAAGCAGCATAGTAGCACCTCCTGTAAGTTGGGTGGAAGCTGTAATGATTCATGCGGCAATTGGAGATAATCTATAGTAGATAGTATTATATACCACCTTCATAGGATGTGCATTTTTTTGTCGCCGTAACAGGTTTTTGTCACAAAATTGTCTTTGCATATTCATACGAAGTGATTTATAATAAATCGGTCAATGAGACGGAACAGTAGAGAGAACATAAACAGAATAGGGGAGACGGAACAAATGAACAAATGGGGTAAACTTTCTATGGGACTGCTGCTGGCAGCAGGACTCTTGGCCGGATGCGGCTCCAATAACGATAAGAACAATACCGCAGCAAGCGGAAATGGCGGTGCTGCAAGCACAGAGGCGCCGGCTAAGAAGCTGATTATGGGCACAAGCGCAGACTTTCCTCCATATGAATTCCACAAGATAGTTGAAGGTAAGGATACGATTGTCGGTTTCGATATCGAGATTGCCAAAGAGATTGCCGCTGATCTGGGACAGGAGCTGGAGATTAAGGATCTTCCGTTCGACTCTTTGCTGAATGAGCTGGCTAGCGGCCGGATCGATATGGTTATCTCGGGACTTAGCCCCACACCGGAACGCGCTGAAGCTGTAGGCCTTTCGGACATCTACTATAAGGCAGAGCAGGCTGTTGTAGTGCGTGAAGCCGACAAGGACAAATTCGCTACCATGGACGCACTGAAGGGCGCCAAGATCGGAATTCAGACCGGTTCCATCCAGGAGGGTATCGCTAAGGGCATTGAAGGCGCACAGCTGACCTCCCTCAGCAAAATCTCCGAAATCGTCCTGCAGCTGCAGTCGAACCGGGTGGATGCTTCCATCATGGAAGGACCTGTAGCCAAGTCCTTTGTGAAGAACGTCAAGGGCCTCGTGATTACCGATGCCAAGCCGGAGGTTGAAGATGACGGTTATGTCATCGGCGTGAAGAAGGGCAACACCGAGCTGCTCGATCAAGTGAATAAGACACTTGGACGCCTGAACTCCGAAGGCAAGATTGATGAATTCGTAGCGGCAGCAAGCGAGCTTGCTGAAAGCAAATAATACGCGAAGCCGCGTATGCGGATAGCAGAGATCAAGATAGGCCCGCAGCAGGCTGCGGGATCATGCTCAACCATGCAGAAAATGGCGGTGATCCGCCGTTTTCTATTTTTTTGAGAAGAGGAGGGTCTGAGGGCAATGAATGTATTCGATATGGCTTATGAGTACCGTAATTTATTCTTATCCGGTCTGCAGTACACACTGCTGCTTGCAGTACTGGGGGTATTCTTCGGTTTCGTACTCGGCATCCTGGTGTCGCTTCTGCGGATGTCCAAATGGAGAATTCTGCGCTTTATCGCCACCGCATGGGTCGAATTCTTACGCGGGACGCCGATGCTGGTACAGCTGTTTCTGATTCACTACGGGTTAACGGAGCTTGGACTTGAGTTTACGCCGATCCAGTCCGGTGCGATTACATTAACCATCAACAGTTCTGCTTATCTGGCGGAGATTTTCCGCGCGGGGATTCAGGGTGTAGACCGCGGTCAGGTTGAAGCGGCGCGTTCCCTCGGAATGAAGCAGGGGATGACGCTGCGCTACATCGTGCTGCCGCAGGCGATTAAGAACGTGCTGCCAGCCATCGGCAATGAATTTATTACCATCATCAAAGAATCTTCAATCGTGTCTATGATCGGGGTTGCAGACCTGTTCTTTCAGGCGAAGACCATTACAACGATTACGTATGAGGGGCTAACACCCTATGTTATTATTGCCATCATGTATTTCGTACTGACATTCACACTATCCAAGCTGCTGGGTATATTGGAACGGAGGCTGAACACGGATGATCGAGGTTAAGAACCTGCGGAAGAGCTTTGGGAAGCTGGAGATCCTGAAGGATATTGATCTGAATATTCACAAGGGCGAGGTCGTTGTTGTCATCGGCCCCAGCGGATCGGGCAAAAGCACCTTTTTGCGCTGCCTGAACCTGCTGGAGCAGCCCACAGGCGGCGAGATCAGCTTCGAGGGTCAATCCATTACCGCGAAGCGCCATGACATCAACGTGACCCGCGAGAAAATGGGGATGGTGTTCCAGCAGTTCAACCTGTTCCCGCACAAATCTGTGCTCCAGAACATTATGCTCGCCCCGCTTAAGGTGAAGAAGCAACAGGCTGCGGAGGCGGAGAAGTTCGCGATGGAGCTGCTGCGTACGGTAGGCCTTGAGGACAAGCGCGATGCTTATCCGGCCCAGCTCTCCGGCGGACAAAAGCAACGGATCGCAATCGCCCGGGCGCTGGCTATGCAGCCGCATGTCATGCTGTTCGACGAGCCAACCTCGGCGCTGGACCCGGAGATGGTCGGTGAAGTGCTGGAGGTTATGAAGCAGCTGGCAGTGAACGGCATGACCATGGTGATTGTAACGCACGAAATGGGCTTCGCCCGTGAGGTGGGGGACCGTATCCTGTTCATGGACGGCGGCGTGATTGTGGAGCAAGGGACACCGGCAGAGGTGTTCGGTCATCCCAAGCATGCCCGCACGCGCGATTTTCTCAGCAAGGTATTATAGTAGGCCGGCTAATAACCCCACCGTATGGGGTTATTTTATTTTGGCGGAGTGCACAATGTTTGATATAGTATACAAATGATCAATCTACTTGAAAAGGAGTACATACAGATGAGAGATGATCTTTGCCGGATCGGCATTATTGATATTGGTTCCAACTCCATACGGCTTGTAATTTATGACACGACACAGGCAGGCGGCTACAAAATCATCAAGGAATGTAAGTACTCTGCCCGTTTGAGCGAGAAGATTACGAAGGAAGGCCGGCTGGAGAAGAAGGATATGAATACGATCATACCTGTTCTTCAGCAGTTCAAAGAGATTTGTGATGACTTTGAAGTTGAGAAAATCCGCGCAGGCGCCACCGCCGCCATTCGTAATGCTGCGAACTCTGCGGAGATCATCAGCTACCTGTCCGAGGCTTCGTCCATTCCGATTGAAGTGGTCACCGGATATCAGGAGGCGTATTTCGGCTTCCTTGGAGTCATCAATGCTTTTGACGTCCAGGACGGCTTCGTGATTGATATCGGCGGAGGGAGTACCGAGGTTACCTTATTCCGCGGACGGCGTTATCAGCAGAGTATCTCGTTCCCGTTCGGTGCGGTTAACACGAATCAGATGTTCAGCCAGGGCGGCAACTGGAATGCGGATCAGATCCGCAAGCTGCAATTGTACGTAACCGGCAGGCTGGTGGAGCATGACTGGCTGTCGACGGGCACAGGACTTCCGCTATACGGGCTGGGAGGAACGCTTCGCTCACTGGCTAAGCTCGATCAGCGGAACCGCGATTATTCGCTGCCTAATTCCCATGGCTATGTTCTGGAGAACGAGACGATCGAACGGTTCATGGAGGTTCTGCCCGCTACCCCGTTTGAGAAGCGTAAGGACCTGGACGGGTTGTCCAAAAGCCGGGCGGATATCATCGTGTCCGGGCTGATTATTTTCCATACCGTCTATCATTACATTGGTGCCAGCCAGGCGCTGATCAGCGGGGAAGGCCTGCGTGAGGGCATGCTGCATGATCTGCTGGAGCCCGAGCAGCCGGTGCGTGACAGCGCGCTGGAATACAGCCTGGATACGATTATCCGCTTCGATATCCGTACCTCTAAGCGGCATCTCGACCATATCAACAAGCTGGCGCTGAGCCTGCTGGGGGCCTTTGAGCGGGAAGGGAACCGGGAGGAGCAGAAGATGCTGGTCTATGTGGCGATTATGCTGCACCGGACAGGCTCCAACATTAACTATTATCAATCCAAGCGGCACACCCACTACTGGCTCATGAATTCACCCATCCGCGGACTAACGCACCGCCAGCTGATTCTTAGCGCGTACATCGCTTCTTACAGCACAAAAAGCCGGAAGCAGAAATTGTCCCTGATGCATAAGGACATTTTGCTGCCTTCCGACGAGGAATGGATTCATAAGCTGGGTACATTAGTGCAGTTAAGCATCGCGCTGGACAGCACCGAGATCGGCATTGTCAGCGGGCTGAAGTCCCGTCTGCATAATCATACGCTGGATCTGGAGCTTCAGGGCGGACAGGTGCTAATTGGCCTGGAGGACATTGAGAATGCGCTCAAAACCTTCAGGAATGCTTGGTCGGTGAAGGTAAAGCTCGGCTTCCCTTCCAGCGGGTAACATCCATAGCAGCGAACTGGCTCCGGAGCGGGGCCTTTTTGTCGTCGATCCGTTCATAATATCCGTTAGGCTGAAGGAAGCTGGATTTGACATTGTCCATCAGCGACAGCTCCAGAATCTTGACAATCTGATCGCGGATACTGCTATCCTTGACCGGACACATCAGCTCGATCCGCCGGGTCAGGTTACGCGTCATCCAGTCGGCACTGGACAGGTAGACCTCGGGTTCGCCGCCGTTCTCGAAGTAATAGATGCGTGAATGCTCCAGGAAGCGGTCTACAATACTGCGCACCGTAATGCGCTCACTGAGGCCTTCAATTCCCGGGCGCAGACAGCAGACTCCCCGGACGATCAGATCGATGGATACTCCTGCCTGAGCCGCGCTGTAGAGATAATCAATAACCTCCTGGTTCGACAGGGAATTCATCTTGGCGATAATTCGTGCAGGCCGGCCTGCGGCAGCATGTTCTGCCTCACGCAGAATCAGCTTCTGGAGCGACAGGCTCATGTTAGTCGGTGCTACGATGAAGGAGTTCCAGTTGTAGTTGGCGGAGTAGCCTGTCATCTGATTGAACAGCTCGGACGCATCCAGGCCAATCTCATGATTGGCGGTGAACAGGCTAAGGTCGGTATAGGCCTTGGCCGTGCTGTCATTGTAATTGCCTGTTCCCACATGAACATAGCGGCGCAGCTCAGAACCTTCCTGGCGGACGATCAGCGTTACCTTGGCATGGGTCTTGAGGCCGACGAGACCGTAGACCACGTGGCAGCCGGACTGCTCCAGCTTACGCGCCCAGGCGATGTTGCGTTCCTCATCGAAGCGGGCCTTCAGCTCCACGACCACCGTAACCTGCTTGCCGGACTCGGCTGCGTTGGCGAGGGCAGTAATCAGCGGAGAATTGCCGCTGACCCGGTACAACGTCATTTTGATCGCCATCACCTGCTCATCCTCGGAGGCCTGGATAATGAAATCCGTCATGGCATCGAAGGATTCGTACGGATGATAGACCAGCACATCGCGCTGGCTCAGCACCTCGAAGAAATCTTCATTCTCATCGAACTCCGCCGGATACATCGGCTCGACAGGCGGATTGAGCAGATAGCTGAAGCCCTTCAGACTGCTCGTGAAGCTGCGCAGGAAGCCGAGATCAAGCGGGCCTTCGATTTCGAAGACGAAGTCCTCCAGCTCGAATTCAGCCTGCAGCTGCTCCAGCGCATAGGGGTGGATGCCTTTCTGGACTTCCAGACGGGCAGGCACACCGCGGCGGCGTTTGCGGAGCTCTTTCTCAATCTCCTCCAGCAGGTCCTCCGCGCCTTCTTCATCTATCGTCAGGTCAGAGTTGCGGGTCAGGCGGAATTCACTGACGGCTACCGGTTCATAACCGCTGAACAAGGTCTGAATATGATGGCGGATTACATCTTCAATGAATACGAATTGCCGTTTTTTGCTGTTCGCGCGGTGCGGCAAGGGAATGCATCGCGGCAGATTGGACGGAATCTGCAGAATGGCGAAGTAAGGCTCTTCCTCCTGGCTGTTCTTCCTTGTCAGCACGACAGCCAGATAGATGAACTGGCTGTGGACCAGCGGGAACGGACGGCTCTGGTCGACGGCCATAGGAGTCAGCACAGGAAAAATAATATCACGGTAGTACTCCTCAATCGACTGCTCCTGTGCCGGTGTTAAGTCTTCATAATCAACGAACACAATACCCTCTTTATGCAGGCTGCGTGAAATATCCTTAAAGGTGCGGTACTGGTCGGCGACGATTTTGGTGACCCGTTTGCTGAGGCGTTTATAGAGGCCGGAGGGCGTGTAGCCGGTAAAGTCTTTTTTGGTATATCCCGCCCGGATCTGATCCTGGATGCCGGCTACCCGGACACTGATGAACTCATCCAGATTACTGGACACTATGGCCAGGAATTTAGCCCGCTCAATCAGCGGGTTCTCAGGGTCCTGTGCCTCGCCGAGCACCCGGCGGTTGAACTCGATCCAGCTGAGGTCACGGTTAAGATAGGCTGTTGCAGGACTAATATTGTTGATTTTTTTCTCATCTGTATTCACGTTCATGGACCCTCCAAGGTTGCTTCAATGTCTAGTTAAGATATCGTGTTCTTTCATTCTACTATTTGCTTGCGTGAGAAATGTTAAAACTGTGTAAAATTTTTGCGAATATTCAGGAAACATGGCATATTTATGCCGGGTCCCTTAATAATGATTAAGAATATGTAATATTTATATCGGTGTTAACGCTTTATTTGGGATAATTATTTCCAATTGCCACAAAAACATAGCCAATGGTTACAAAGTTGTGATATATTCATTACTGTTAGTTTACAAACCTGGCGTCACCATTGAAGGAGGCAATTCATGAAACTCAAGATCAGAGCCATCACCGCCCTGGCGGCCGTACTGGGACTCGGCACCTTGCTTCACGCAGCTCCCGTTCAAGCTGACAGCGTACATATCGCTGGAGATACTACTACCTATTATACTCTATCCAATCATTATGGCATAAGCGTTGATGAGCTTATGAATGCGAACCCGCAGATTTCAGCGCTAAATATCTATCCCGGGCTGAAATTTACCATTCCGGGTGATGTTCAAGCCAAGACTGTGGCAGTAGCCAATACTGCAGCAGCTTCAGTAGAAGCTGTGGACGCAGCAGAAGTTCAAGCCCTGAGTGTGCAGCCGGCAACCAACACAGTTCAAGCCTGGGGCAAAGAATTTAATTATGCCAAAGTGCTGCAGGTCAAAGCTTCCGCCTATTCCTCGGCAGCCAGCGAGAATGGCAAATGGGGCGCAGTCGATTATTTCGGCAATGCGCTGAAGCTCGGAACCATCGCCGTTGACCCGAGCGTGATTCCGCTGGGAACGAAGGTGCTCGTGACCGGGTATACCCATCCGGGCCTTCCGAAGCAAGCCTTCGTAGCGACAGCGACGGATATGGGGAGTGCGATCAAGGGCAACCGGATCGATATCTTTATTCCGGGCAGCCAGAGCTTTGTAGCCGATTTCGGTTATCAGTATGTACATTTATATATTATTGAATAAACCGATAATGAATCTTTGCACCATAGCAAGCGCAATATGTAATCATGAAAAGGAAACAAAACCAGGCAGCTTCCGCCGGTTTTGTTTCCTTTTTTTAAAATATAAGAATTTATATGTTGCACACGATAACTAATGATCAAGCGGTTATTTGCTCTTGCTGACCTGGAGCATCTGGGGAACGGTCACGAAGCTGTATCCGCGCTGCCGCAGAATGCCGATGATCTCTGGCAGCGCCTGCAGCGTCCCTTGGAGGTTACTGCCTCTGCCGCCGCCCCCGTGCTGAAGGATAATAGCCCCTCTGCCGGCCCGGGAGAGGATGTTGTGCTTGATTTGGGTTTTGGACAGTCCTCTCCAGTCGAGTGAGTCAACGTTCCAGTTCACCAGCTTATAGCCATGCGACTTCGCCCATTTAAGCTGAGGCTCGTTGATATCGCCATACGGCGGACGGATCAGCTTCGGCTTGTATCCGGCCAGCAGCTGCAGAATATTCTCCGTCCGGATAATCTGGATGCGGAACGCATTCATACTCAGCTTGCTGAACTGGGGGTGATTATAGGAGTGGTTGCCGATGGCATGGCCTTCGCGGATCATGCGTGCTACCAGGGCAGGGTGCTTCTCGGCACGGCTGCCGACCACGAAGAAGGTGGCTTTGACTTTATATTTGCGCAGCACATCCAGGAGCTGCGGGGTGAAGCGCGGATCAGGCACATCATCGAAGGTAAGAGCGATGATCTTGCGGCGGGGCCCCTGGGTCTTGAGGGTCTCCGGGTATTTGCGCAGCAACTGGCTGAGGGAGAGGCCTTTGCTTTTTTTAGGGTGTCTGACAGAAGATTGGGAGGCCGCCGATCCGGCCGGCACCGCCGGTTCGTCTTCAATAGAAGCTTGTGGCCGGGACGATGGCCGGATCTCTTGTGCAGGCACTGGCGCAGGACTATCTGCCGCAGCTGCAGAGACAGACACAAGCTCGGCAGCCGGTGCAGACAGGGCCAGGGCAATGACGGATATAAACAGCACTATGCGGCGGAATATTGCCAGTTTCATCAGGACGATGCCTCCTCCAACCATGGGTCCGGTTAGTTTAGAATATAAGGGTTGTTATTTCCAAGCAGCCGTGAATTTATGCCGTACCGTCCGCAGAGTATTCAAAGATTTATCACTTCCCCAAATCGTTGTATACTGAGATGGATCATAGATACGGGAAGGATGGAGACAAGCATGGCTGATTTGTTTACACCTTATGAACTTAAGGCTTTAACCCTGAAGAACCGCGTGGTTATGCCGCCGATGTGCCAGTATGCGGTTGAGAAGCAGGACGGTATTCCAACGGATTGGCATCATGTGCATTATGTCAGCCGTGCGGTCGGCGGTACAGGCTTCATTATTGTAGAGATGAGCGGGGTTCATCCGGACGGACGGATCTCGAATCAGGACACCGGGATCTGGGACGATGGACAGATTCCGGCGTACAAGCGGTTGACGGAGGCCGTTCATGCCTATGGAGCGAAGATAGCGATTCAGCTTGGTCATGCCGGTCGCAAAGCTGTCGATGCCGCCCCGCCGGTTGCTCCTTCAGCGATTCCGTTCGACGGCAACTATGCAATGCCCAAGGCGCTTAGCCGTGAAGAGATCGCCGGGCTGATCACCGCCTACCGGGAAGCGGCGCGCCGTGCAGTCGAAGCGGGATTCGATACTGTAGAGCTGCATGGAGCGCACGGCTATCTCATCCACCAGTTCCATTCCCCGCTCTCCAATGTCCGGGATGATGAGTATGGACAAGACCCCATCTTGTTCGGGGAACAGGTGGTAGTGGCAGTGCGTGAGGTGCTGCCGGCTGAGATGCCGCTGATCATGCGGGTGTCCGCCAAGGAATACGTGGAGGGTGGTTATGATGAAGCGTATGCGCTGGAATTCTGCCGCCGGTATAAGGATGCAGGCGTAGACCTGTTCCATGTATCCTCGGGCGGGGAGGGGCCAGCCGTGTCCAATGGCGGACCAGGTCCAGGACCGGCTTATCAGGTGGGGCTTGCCGAATACATACGCAGCGGATTGCAGGTCCCTGTTATCGCAGTAGGGCGTCTGGAGTCGTATGAGGAAGCGCAGGCGGTCATTACAGAAGCGAAGGCTGAGCTGGTGGCTATAGGCAGGGGCATGCTCAGTGATCCGTACTGGGTACTTCACGCTGCCGAGGCACTGGGCGGAATCAATCCGTCCGATCTGCCCAAGCCTTATGTGCGCGGAATCTGGAACAAGAAATAGAGGGCATCATTTGTGAAAAATGTCACAGATTTTAAGTTCCTTCTCAGGCATGGTTAATAAGATTAAATTTGAAGGAGCTTGATAACGTGGCGACGGTGATTAGTAATGAGCGGCTGGCTGAAGGAGTATACCACCTGGCAGTTGAAGGGGGGAACAGCGGGGAGATGGGTCAGTTCTACATGCTGCGGGCGTGGGGAGCCTATCCGCTGCTGTCCAGACCGCTTAGCATACATCAGGTGAATGATAACGGTGTTGAATTCTTGTATCACGTAGTAGGCGAAGGTACTGAGATCCTTGCCGGATTGAATCCGGGCGATCCGGTGGAGCTGGAGGGGCCGTTCGGTACAGGCTTCCCGCAGGTAGAAGGTAAGGTTGCGTTAGTGGGCGGGGGGATCGGAATTGCTCCGCTGTATTATTGTGCGCAGAAGCTTCCGGGAAGCGATATCTATCTCGGCTTCAGCCGCGAGCCATTCCGTACTGAAGCCTTCCGTCCTCTGGCTGCTGAGCTGACCGTCGATGTAGGCGGACTGATCCTGGACAGCGTGGATTTCTCGGCGTATGACCATATCTTCGTCTGCGGCCCGCATCCGATGCTGAAGGCCGCACAGCTTAAGGGAACCGCTGCGGATTCCGCAGGTAAGCGCCCAGACGTCTATCTGTCGCTGGAGAACCGGATGGCCTGCGGCATCGGCGCTTGTCTGGTCTGCAGCGTCTCCTGCAAGGACGGGCAGCGCAAAGCCTGTGCAGACGGTCCTGTCTTCCTGGCTGAGGAGGTATTATTCCATGATTAATACAAGTGCAACGATTGCCGGTGTATCCTTCAAGAACCCGATTGTGATGGCTTCCGGCACCTTCGGCTTCGGCCGTGAATATGGCCGGTTATATGATGTTTCACTGCTTGGCGGAATCTCCGGCAAAGGGCTTACGCTTCATGCCAAAGCCGGTAATCCCGGAATCCGCGTCTATGAGACCCCTTCCGGGATGCTGAACAGCGTAGGACTTGAGAATCCTGGCGTAGAAGCTTTTCTGGCCAAGGAACTTCCATATTGGGAGACACTAGATACCGCACGTATTGTGAACCTTGGCGGCAACACGCTGGCGGATTACGTACTGGGCGCTGAGCTGATTCAGCGTGATGCGGATGCCCGTCTTCTGGCCGGAAATCCGGCCGTGGATATGATTGAGCTGAATATCTCCTGCCCGAACGTGAAGGAGGGCGGGATTGCTTTTGGCATCAAAACTCCGGCAGCCCAGGAAGTGGTTCGTGCGGTACGGGCGGCTACAAGCCTGCCGCTGGCCGTGAAGCTGTCGCCGAATGCCGAGGATATCGCAGAGATGGCAGTGATGTGCGAAGCAGAGGGTGCGGACGCCGTCTCTCTGATCAACACGATCTCCGGGATGAAGATTGATGTCCGCCGCCGCCGCAGTGTGTTCAATAACCTCTATGCGGGACTGTCCGGACCAGCCATTAAGCCGGTGGCTCTGCGTATGGTGCACCAGGTATCCCGCAGGGTAAGCATTCCGGTAATCGGTATGGGCGGCATCACTTCGGCTACGGATATTATTGAATTTATTATGGCGGGAGCGACTGTAATACAGGTTGGAACCTACAACTTCATGAATTTGCGGGCGGGCAGCACGCTTGTAGAAGAATTGCAGCAGTTTATGAAGGAAGAGAATATTTCCTCACTGGATGAGATCCGTGGTATTGTATAGGCAGCAGGCCGGTTTGCAATGATCTTTTTGACGCAGAAGGAGAGATCTCTACAGCCTATGGTTAATATAAAGGGAGGGGAGTTCAGCTTGACAACGAATCCGGTGCATCCTGATGATATTGTGTTATCCGAGACCGAGGTGGGCCGTGATCTGCTGCTGCTGATTACTGGTGGAGTGCGCCATATCGGTGCGGCAAGTACGGCGTACATGGACGGAGAACTCGCGCGGGTGATGACCTCTGCCGTTCCCCATCATAAGGAGCATACGATCAGTGAAGCCATTGCGCTGAAGGCTGCGGCCGCATTGAACCGAACAGTCACGGTTGTGATGGGCATTCACTATGACGATCTGAGCAAAGAAGGCATCCTTGCGGTCGTAAATATTGTGAATGATAAGGTGGAGCAATATTTAGTGCAGAAGGCCGGAAGAAATTTTTGAAACGATCCTCATCTCCCTGCGTAAAAGATACCATTGAACCACTAACTTTACTTTTGGAGGAATGAACCATGTCTATATTTAAAAGATTGCGTGATCTGACCATGTCCAATGTGAATGCGATTATTGATAAAGCAGAAGATCCGGTTAAAATGACCGACCAGTACATCCGTGACATGACGGAGGATCTGGAGGATGCCGAGAAAGCGGTAGCTGCCCAGATCGCTATTGAGAAGAAATTCAAACAATTGTACGAAGAGCAGGAAGCGCTGGTGAACAAGCGTAATCAGCAAGCTCATGCAGCCGCTCAGGCCGGTAATGCCGATCTGGCCCGCCGTGCTCTTGAAGAGAAGAAATCGGCTGAAGCCAAGCTTGTAGAGTACAAGGCCAGCTTCGACCAGAACAAGGCTTCCGCAGACAATCTGCGCGGCAAGCTCGACGAAATGCGCAAACAGCTTACCCAGATGAAAAACAAGCGGGAGACACTCGTTGCCCGTTACAACGCTGCGAAGGCGCAGACCGAAATCAACAAAGCGATGAGCGGCTTCAGCTCCGACTCCGCTTCTGCCGGACTCAAACGGATGGAAGACAAGATGCTGCAGGCCGAAGCACAGGCAGAAGCCAGCAACGAGATGAGCTCGGGCAACAAATCGCTGGATGATGAGTTCGAGAAACTGGGCAAAGACCAGGCGGTTGAAGATGAGCTGGCTGCGCTGATGAAGCAATACGAGAAACAATAACATATTGGCAGAAGCCGGACTTTAGGCAATTGTCCACAGGCGAAGGGGAGACAGAACCAGCGGTTTCTCCTTCGCTTTATGTTTGTCTTACCTGTTAGGAAATATGAACAAGCGGGGGCTGGAGTAATGGATTTCGATACCCTGGTGTCCATGGTAGTATGGACGGTCAGCGGCGCAGTGCTGCTGTGTGTGCTGATGCTCGTGGATTCGCTGTTTACCCGTTATAATGATATGGAAGAGCTGAAGGCGGGGAACATGGCTGTGACTACCCGGCTGGTGTTGAAGCTGCTGTCACAAGGCTATATTTTATCGGCATCCATTGCTGCGGCGAACCGGCTCGGGACCGCCCTTATAGTCTCTATAGTATCTTTTGTCCTGTTATTCGTGCTGGAGAAGACGGTAGAGCAGCTCCTGAGCCGGTGGGGGAACCTTGAACTGGATCATGGCACCCAGCTTGGCAAGGTCGGCTACGGCCTGATGGCAGGCTCGCTGCATGTGACCGGAGCATTGATTATTGCGGCCTTTATTCGCGGATAAGAAAGATTAGCGTACCAATCTGTAGGAGGATGATGGCTTTGGGTCTTTGGAAAAGAATCGGCAATCTGTTCTCGAAGCCGGAGGCGCCTAAAGCGCCCGCAAGCATGCTGACCCTGTCTCCCGGAGATATCTGTGAGGTCTCCCTGGTCACCTATGAAGTGACGGGCCGGACGAAGACGAGCGGCCGGAATGCAGTCGTACTGACGCTGCGCGACGGGAGCCGGATCGCCTATCTGTATATAGAAGAGCGGGAAGAGCTGCAATACAGATTGTATCACCCGATCGACGGGCGTCTGGACAGTCCTTCCGAGGTTCCGGCTACCCTGGAGCTGGATGACCGGACCTTTTATCTGGAAGAAGAATATGAAGGATATGCCGCCGTTACCGGACAGACGCCTTATATGAACGGCGGGGAGCAGCATGTCTGGCAATACCAGTCGGATGATTCGCGGCTGCTGCGCGTGGAATGGCAGAATGGACGGTTCATGCTCTATGAGGGTGAAAGTGTCCTTTCGGCTGATGTCAGAGTGATCCGCGCGTCATAAGCTTGACTGGAGCAGGGCTGTTCTGCTGACAGCAGACAATGGAACAGAATTGGGATTGAATAAGGGATGCATGTGCTTGTTACAGGCCTGTGCATCCCTTTTGCTATGTCTTCATGTTAGAATAGGGCATAATTGGCTTAATGAGCAGCAAACCACCGGATGAAACAGAAGGAGTGAATTGAAGAGTGACAAACGAATACAGTAATGATAAATTTCAGCGGGCAGCGCTTCAAGTTGCAGAGGCGCAAGGCAGGCTGAAGCCTTATGCTGCGCTGCTTGCACAGGAAGCTGTACCCCTGCATCTCAGCAGCGGGCGTTATCTGGCTGAGTCTGCACATGCACCGCATCCTTTTCCGGCGTTTGACCGCTCCAGCATGGACGGCTTTGCCGTGATTGCGGCAGACACTTTAGCGGCAGGAGAACCTGACACGGTATGGCTTGAAGTCGTAGATGTCATTCCCTGCGGCGCAGTAGCCTCCAGAGAGATTACAGCAGGTACTGCTGCGCGCATTATGACGGGAGCGCAGATTCCAGGCGGCGCAGATACAGTGATTATGATGGAAGCTACGGAGAGCCGGATGGAAGGCGGAGTTACCTATGTCGGTATTCGCAAGCCGCAAGAGCGGGGGCTGCATATTACCCCTTGCGGGTTAGAGCTTAGAACAGGTGATCCAGTGCTTCTTGAAGGGACTCTAATCGGCGCTGGTGAAATTGCTGTTCTGGCAGCGCTCGGGGTGCCGGAGGTTCCGGTCCGCCGCAGACCCAAGGTAGCGGTCTTCGCTACCGGAACTGAACTGCTGGAGGTGGACGAGCCGTTAGTCCCGGGCAAAATCCGCAACAGCAACTCCCCCATGCTGGAGGCGCTAATCCGGGAGGCGGGCGGTGAGCCCGTGATGCTGGGAGCGATCATCGATGATATGGAGCTGGCCCGCAGTAAGGTGCAGATGGCCCTGGAGAGCTATGATCTGGTGATTACTACCGGCGGCGTATCTGTCGGTGATTATGATATTATGGGGGATTTGGTCCGTGAGCAGAGCGGAGAGATGCTGTTCAATAAAATAGCCATGCGCCCCGGCAGCGTCACTACAGCAGCCGTTCGCGGCGGGAGCATCCTGCTCGCCTTATCCGGCAATCCGGGCGCCTGTTTCGTAGGATTCCAGCTGTTTGCCCGTCCGGTCATCGGGCTGATGCAGGGTGCAGCCCAGCCGTATCTGCCCGAGTGGACCGCGGTGCTGGGTGAAGATTATAAGCGGGCCAACAGCTTCACCCGCTATGTCCGCGCCCGTCTGGAGATCCGCGAAGCAGTGCTCTATGCTTATCCAGCCGCTGTAGACGAGTCATCCGTCACGGTTACGATCAAAGACAGCGATTGCCTGATCGTCATCCCGCCGGACAGCGGACAATTATCTGCTGGTGACAAGGTAACTGTGCTGAAGCTGCCTGGTGAGATCAGGGGATGAGACATGGCAAGTCTCAGTAATTATACTATTTCATCATATGAAAAATTCATAATAGAACCGCAAAACCCGGTCATTTATCTGATAACGGTAGCTGATTGTATTTCCTGCAATAGAAACCGCCTAATTGACCGTGAAATGAGATTCTATTGTACTTCATACAGTAGAATGTTGTGTTTTGGATGAAAAAGGTCCTTTGTTCAACATTCGATTGTACGGAATACAATAGATTTTATTTCGAAGCCGTTTTTACCGCGTTCTATTGTACAAAATACAGTTGCTATCGTTCCAGCGTCTACAGCACCCGAATAACTGCTGCTTTGAATTCAAAATTAGTTAAAAATTCAACACATGAAAAATTCACAATAGTAAGTTCAAAATCTACCCCCAAAACACTAACCAGCACCCAACAAGCAATACCATCCTATCGCGCGACTGCTTCCAACGCCATAACCGCAAAACCCGGTTACAAGGGTAACAAACAAAACCCTCCAGTTTTCTAATAGGGGACAGTCCCTAGACAGAAACGGGAGGGTTCTACTACAATAATTACTGTGCCGTTAAAATTAAAGGTCCATCTGCAGTAATTGCAATGGTATGTTCATACTGTGCGGAGAGCTTGCCGTCAGCCGTTCTCGCGGTCCATTCATCATCGTCGATGGTGATCTCGTATGTGCCTTCGTTAATCATCGGCTCAATCGTAAATACCATGCCTTCTTTGAGGCGGATGCCTTTGCCAGCAGTGCCGATGTGTACATAGCTCGGCTCCTCATGGAGGCTTCGTCCGATGCCATGCGCCAACAGATCACGCACGACGGAATAACCGTGTGCTTCGGCATGCTGCTGGATAGCCGATGTGATGTCACCCAGCCGTCCTCCCGGAACAGCCCGGGCAATGCCCAGGTCGAGGCATTCCTTCGTAACCTGCATTAATCTCTGCGCCTCCGGCCCGATCTCACCCACAGCGTAGCTCATGCACGAATCTCCGAACCAACCTCCGTATTGCGCCACAATATCCAGCTTCAGCAAGTCACCTTCCTTCACGACCCGTTTGCTGGATGGAATCCCGTGAGCAACCACATCATTAATAGATATGCAGGTCTCGGCAGGGAATCCGTTGTAGCCTTTGGTGAATTGCTTGCCGCCGAGCTGGGTGATATGTTTGGCCACAAAATCATTAATTTCAAGCGTAGTGATTCCAGGTACAATGTGTTTGGACACCTCGCGGTAGCAATCGGCAACAATTTGGCTGGCTTGCTTCATCTCTTCAATTTCTCTGGGGGATTTAAGAATAATCATGTTGTGTGTATCCGCTCCTTCATCTTTCAATAGTGTCTGTCTTTTAGTGTCTTTCTTTTATAGTTTCAGAACTCTGACGATCTCCGTTGCATCTTCATTCAGCTGCCCTCTGCGGAGGGACAATGCAGCACAGCCGACCAGAGCAGCTAGCAGCATCTCTGTGTGCTGTAATTCATGCTGCGCATCGACAGTTGCTCGCTCAGGAGACACTGAGACCTCCGTAAGTCCGGTGCCAAGCATCGTGGACAGCGGGGTCAGCACCTCCCGGCGGAACCCGGCAATGAGCGGGGAAGAGCGGGCTTCAGGCAGGGTAGGGAATCCCTCACCCGCCTGCTTACACAACAGATAGATAGCGTGATCTTCCGCCCATAGCTGCAATAGCCGCACCCCGGCGGCAGAGCTCTCCAGCGGGAGCTTTAACGGTAGCTCCGGCTCTGCCATAGGCGGAGACTTCAGCCATTCCGCTGCCCGGTCGAGCGCATCCCATAACAAGTCGTGAAGCAAATCGCCCTTATTGCTGTAATAATGATAGACCGTACCATAACCGAGACCGGCCTCCGCAGCCACATCCCGGATTTCTAATAGAGGCCCTTTATTCAAAAATACGTCCGCTGCTGCTTTGCGGATCTGCACCAGCCGCCGCAGCCGGATATCTTCGTTCTGTTCCTTCGTGCGGGGAGTCATCTTATCCGTTCACCTCGTTTTTTTAGACCTGCTGTCATGTCAATATAAAACATCGGTAGGCATATGGCAAGGAGAAATGTTTGAACCAACCCTCTGAACAACACAAAAAAGACCGGATAGAACTTCATCCGGTTTATTCTCCTCAAGCCCAGTGCTCCGGATGCCTTAAGGCTTCCGGGAGCTTGGTGGACAGGCTGCCTTGCGCAGCTTGCAGCTGCGCCTGAGTCAGGAAGAGGCTGCCCCGCAGATCGGCTCCGCGCAGATTCGTGTCGCGGAAATCTGTGCCAATCAGATCGGCGAACCGCAGGTCAGCGCCGCTGAGGTCTGCAGCGATCAGATACGCGCCGCGTAAGCTGAGGCAGCGAAGGTCGGCCCCGCGCAGCTTGGCCCCAATCAGATCAGCTCCGCGTCCGAAGTTCTTCTGGCGCTTCGGAGCCGGGGAGAGCTGCTTGCGGGCAGCGGTGCGCGCTAGCTCGCTGGCATGCAGCAGTAGTTCGTTGACTTCAGCGCGGTGCACAGGCACTTCGAGCTGAAGCAGCTTTTCCGGGCTGAGCAGGGTGAGGGTCTGCGTCTGCTCCAGCATTTGGTTAAGTGAATCATGCAGGGTCTCGGCCCCGCGCAGCGTCAGTGCCTCGTGCAGATACCATAGCAGCTCATGCAGCTGGCGCATTACAGGAAGAACCTCGAACATCTGTCCCGCAGTCTCGGGAGCCTGACGCCAGTCGCGTCCGCCATAGGTCAGATTGGAGATTTTCTGACCGGCCCCGAAGCAGTCGTATACTGTACATCCCCGGAAGCCGCGTTCTCTTAGCTCCGTATGAATGCCGCATAAGAAGTCCTCCCGCAGATTGGGACAGGGCTGTCCGGCAGGCTTGTCAATAGCGAAGTCTGAGGAAGCAGAGAAATGAAGCGCTGCGCAGCATAGTCCGAAGCAGTTCAGGCAATCCGATTGCAGCTCCGGCAGTCCGGGATTCGTAGTATGGGATTCAGGAAATGAATGATTGTCTAACAAGTGTATTCCTCCAAAAAATGATTGGGATTAACATAGCGGTTCATACGTTACTGCGGCGGGTCATTGTCCATACGGCGTTCAATCGCCTCAGACATCGTTTTATCCGTGAGGTGGGCATAGATCTCGGTAGTCTCCGTAGAAGCATGGCCCAGTTGTTCCTTCGTCCGGTAAATATCGTTCTGCAGGTAATAATCGGTGGCAAAAGAGTGCCGCAGCTTATGCACCGTCAGATAAGGCTTGCCGAACCGTTTGGCGTATTTAATGATCATCTCCTGGATCGCCCGTTTGGTCATCCGTTTGCCTTCTTTGCTGCCGTTGGGCAGGGCAATGAAGAGGGCTTTTTCCCGTTTCGGCGTCTTATACCTGCTCTGGCGGAGGCCTAGATACAAGCTGAGATCATCCTTCGACTGTTCCCGGAAATAGACCGGGGTCTTGAAGGTCTCGTCGTTATGACCCTTACGGAAGACATAGAGCAGCTTATTGTTGACATCCAGATCATCCACGTTCAGGTTGACCACCTCGGAGACGCGCAGGCCGGAATTCAGAATAAGACTGGCAATACAGGCATCCCGTTCACGGTTGAGCTGCCAAGAATAATAAGCCTGCTTATTGGCTTCCACATCTGTCCCATATCCATCATAAATGTAGCCCACGAACTCCAGCAGTTCTTCGTCCTCCAGAATTTTACCTTTGAGCTTGGCGGCCGTATCCTTCGGCTTGTGAATGCGCTTGATCTCAACCTTGGCCATAATGTTACGCTTCAGCAGCGGGTAGAAGTTCTCATCCTCAGCAATCTGGCTCAGATAATGGAACAGCGAGCGCAGCGCAGACAGCTTACGGGAGACGGTCACCCGCGAATTGGCATTCTCAGCCCGGGTGGTCAAGTGCAGACGGTAGCCGACAATGCTGTCCATATGCAGGGTCTCCAGCTCAAGCAGAGTAATGTCAGCATTGCTGGCCGCAACAGACAGACCTTCACCCCGCAGCCAGCCGAAAAAGGATTCATAGTCCCGGATATACTCCAGCAGTGTGGAGGGGGACAGATCCGGCCGTTTATAGTCGATAAACTGCTGGACGAACCAGGGCATCTGCGGCAGCCGCTGATCCAGGTTTGCCCGGTCGGTAGCTTTTTGAATACTGATGAGCTTCACCTTCTTTATAGTTTCCCCCAGGGGGAGGGCTGTGCTTCTATCTTACCATGTTTCCGGCAAACCTTGCTCCTGATGAGACAAAGTTATATGATGGGTAGTAAACGAAAACGGCAGAGGTGAACCTTAATGGAACTTGGAATCGAGCTGGTTCCTAAAGAACAGAAGCAGATTATAAGCAGATTGATGCAGTTCTATTTGTATGACTTTACCCGCTACCTGGAGCTGCAGGTGGACCGTGAAGGATTGTTCCCGTCCTATCCCGGACTTGAGGCTTACTGGAGCAGCGGTAAAAATAAATTTGCCTACCTGTTCACCGTAGACGGCAATGTCGCAGGCTTTGCCCTGATCGACCGTCTGTTGCGCGACCCGGAGGGCGAGTTCTATATGACGGAGTTCTTTGTGATGCAGCGCTACCGGCGCAGCGGCGTAGGAACCTGGGCGGCACACCGGCTGTTCGACATGTTCCCCGGCAGCTGGAAGGTGTCGCAGATTCGTGCCAACACCCCCGCGCGGGATTTCTGGCACCGGGTCATCGGAGCGTATACCGGCGGTGATTTCCAGGAGCGGTTCAACTCGCGCCAAGGCAATCCCAGCCAATACTTCAGCACATTAAATACTAACAGAGTTAAGAAATAAATGTAGCTATTCCTGGCAGGCTTCAGCGCAACTTTGGATCGTATCCGGCGTCTGGTAACTGAGGTGATTAGATTGTCCAAGCGAATGAGCTTATGGGGAGCGGGCTGTATAGCGGTTGTAATAGCAATCAGCACAGGCTGCAGTAATGCCGCGGATCAGGGGTCTTCGGGTGTTGAGCATACGGATCAGCCGTCAGCAACGCCCGCAGCAGCTACGGCAATAGCGGCTCCTGCAACCGCGGTTCCGGCTCCGTCGGCAACAGCCGCGCCTGCTGTCAAATCCAAGTCGCTGATTCCCGAAGTACGGGAGTATACAGGAAGCGGCAGCGGCTACGAGCTGGATGGCGTCAATGTCCAAGCGGATTACTCCGCAGACAAGACTTTACCGCTGGGAGTGTTTCTGCCGGAGACGATGATTCGTTTTGAACAGGAGGGCAGAACGGCGTGGGGGACAGCGGACAAGCATAATTATATTACGTTAATTAAGCTAAGCTCTGAGAAGGATGCAATGGGCGGGAAGTTCGAACCGGGTACAGACCCGGGACTGCTGAAGTTCAAGGAGTATGATGGGAGCAGGGTGGAGGGGGACCGGAGGGTTGAGGCCTTTATTTTCACAGCCAACAAGGATTCTTACCGGGCCGAGATCCACATTCAAGATGAACAACGGGATAAGCTGCTTCCCCTCTTCACATCCATGCTGAGTGGTATGGAGTACATGGAGAAGCAACCTCCGATTAAGCCGGGGGTCTTCTTCAAGGTCCCTGATGTAGGCTCCAGTCCGGGCAATAAGCAAGCGCTCCAGGAGACACTGGACTGTATTGCAGCCTGGGCAGCTAAGGACAAAGAAAAGTTCGCTGCCACGATGTATTCACCGCTGCTTAATGACAACTTACAACCCTACTTACTGGATAATAAGAATGTCTACCGCTTCAATAAACTGACCGTAGTCGGAATTCCTGTCGAGGGAACTAAACGGGCGGCCTTCTTTGTGGAGTTTACGCAGATGACCTCTGAGGGCTATATTACGGACAGCAACAATGAGATCTCCCTGCTGTTGAATAAGCAAGGGGAGTGGAAGATCGCTAGTATTGATTAGGCAGAGCACCTGCCGAAGCTCGAAAGCTTGAGACACCTATGGGGTTTCAGGCTTTTTTGCTGTATAAATAATCACAACCTTCTAAGGTCACGGCGGCTATAATCTAGGTTGAACGGTGTTCAAAAACATTACAGTGTTCAATATAGCTAGGAACAGCAGTACTCTAACAGAAGGAGTCTAACGATCATGGGCAAAGCAGAGAGACAAGAGCAGGAGCGCGAAGCGATGCGTAATCTGATTCTGACTACGGCTGGCGAGCTGTTGGCAGAGAAGGGGATCAGGCAGCTGTCGATCCGCAAAATCGCTGAACGGATGGAGTATTCAGCCGGTATTATTTATCACTATTTTCAGGGGAAAGAGGACATTGTGGAGCAGCTTCTTCAGCGGGGCTACCGGGAGCTAATGGGCGGACTGATTGCCGGATCGGAAGCTTCAGCGGATGAAACCTCTCCAGAAGAGCGCTTAAGACGCTCGCTGAGACAGTTCATTAAGGTCACAACCGCAGAAGGCTCACAGTACCGGAGTATGATGCTGAATGATTCGCCGTCCGTGCTTAGCCACACTGGGGTTTTGCATCAGGGAGCAGCCCTGGAACGCAGCGGGATCGCGGGTCTCTGTGATACGCTCCGTCAATTTAGCGGTATGGCCTCCTGTGAGCAGAGGGAGCTTGAGCTCACCGCCCAAATTATCTGGAGCGCAGCTTTTGGGCTGATTATGAGGCTGATGGTGGAGGGGAATCTGCCTGAGGCGCAGAAGGAGGCTCTGATTAACCGGCACATAGAAGCGATGGTCCATATTGCACAAGGATCGGGGGATTAAGGTGAGACATAGACGAACCATTAGCTTGTTAACGTGGATGGTGATAGTGCTTGGGATTGTTGCGTCAGGAATCGGGCTCTTTTCAGGTGACGGGGCGGAGAAGGGGGGGAGTCATCCATTCTATACCTCCATCCGGGGAGAAAAGATTGAGTTGTACGGTACCGGCATCTACAAGGATGATTCTTTATCCGCAGCCTCTCAGGCGATCGCTCAAGATGGCATTACGCTAGTGGCGGGAATTCCTTTGCTGCTCGTATCTCTGCTCCTGAGTCTTAGAGGAACGATCAGAGGACGGCTGCTGCTGGCCGGAGCGCTCGGATATTTCACCTATACCTATGCTTCATACTGTTTTCTGGCCATGTATAATGATCTGTTTCTGGTCTATGTCATGCTCTTCTCGGCAAGCTTATTTGCATTTATTATGCTCTTTCGCTCGTTGGAGCGGGATGGGGTATTGATGAATTCGCAGCTTCCGGCGGTAAAAATTGGCTTCATCCTGCTGCTGATCGCCTTCCTGATTATCATGCTTTGGCTGGGACGGATTGCCGGCGGCTGGCGGCAGGGTACCTCACCTGAGGGGCTGGAGCATTATACCACGCTGGTGATTCAGGCACTGGATTTAGCTGTATTGCTTCCGGTCATGGTGCTAACAGGGGGATTGCTCGTCCGTAGGCAGTCTTACGGTTACCTTCTGGCTCCTGTTGTCCTGGTAAAAGCGGCAACCCTGCTAACCTCTATTTCCTCCATGATGATTGGGATGCTGAGGGCAGGAGTTCATGTCTCCATGGTAGAGTTGATCCTGTTTCCAATCTTCAATCTGGCAGTCATCTGGTGTCTCATTCTTGTACTTCGCAACGCGCAGGAACCCGCACCACCTGCAATCCCATTACCTATAGAATAGAGGCGGACTTCATGAGCAATCGGATCTTGATCGTGTATGCAAGCAAATACGGATGTACTGAAAAAGCCGCTTTACTGCTGCAAGCCAGGCTGGACGGGGCTGAGGTGGTGAATCTGAGATCTGGCAAGTTGCCCGATCTGACTGGCTACGACACAGTAATTTTAGGCGGCTCGATCTACTATGGAAGAATCCGTAAGGAGATGGCTGCATTTACAGCCCAGCACAAGCAAGAGCTTTTAACCAAACGGCTGGGATTGTACATCTGTGCAGGAATGACAGGGGAGAAGGGGGAGCAGGAGCTTAAGCAGGCATATCCCGGGATCATCTACAACAAGGCGCTTGCCAGAGAGATCATGGGCGATGAGATCTACCCGGACCGGATATCTGCGCTGGATAAGTGGGTTATACGTATGGTAAAAGGCAAGGAGCACAAGACAGGAGGCGGGCTGTCCATGGATAAGCTGGAACGCTTCGCGCATACGATGGCGGCAGGCGGGTAGGGTGGAGGAGAACGAAGGTTAGCGGCGATGTAATGAGGTGGAGCAGCAGTATTTTGAAGCGCCAATGCGTTAAATTGAAGGGGAATTAGACGAAAAGAGAGACGGCAAAACATCGACGGCAATACATCGATAGAACATAATAAATATTATGTTAACTTAAAGTCGCTAACGATAGTGTAACAAAACAAAACCCACAAAACGGAATACAGCAACTCCACACTTTCTAATCACCATATTTCAACATATGAAAAATTCACAATAGAAAAAACAAAAATACAAGCTCCCCTAATCACTACGCCTAACGTCAAACTCTGATCTGAACTTAGCGGCTAACACACGGAAAAAGGAGGAAAAACCCTGCCAAATCGGGCCTTCGTTGTCAACCCATTGGGCCAAGGCAGTGAGGGATGAGCCGGCAGAGGGTTGCCGAGTGAAGCTGTTGAAGGAAACACGTGGAAAAATGTATCTTGTTTCAGTAGTATTCAATAGATTTCCCGAAGCAATTGGAAAAACAGCATCTACTGGAGGCGATGTTACGTATTAGCCGGGAATGCGCCTGAAGAAGTGCCATTTTTCCAACTGTTGTCCCAAGAGGGACGATTCGTTCATCAGCAAATGTAGAAAATCCAACAACTTCCGTTCCCCAAACTTCGCTTAGTACCGGGCGGCCCGATACTTGAAGCCTGTATTGGCCAGTTTCTGGCCGGCAGAATCACAAAGCTACTGTGCCCGCTGTAAGCTGATCCGTCATTTGGAAGGCCATGTTCAGAGACTTCAGCGCATGTCGCAGCGACAGCGTAGAATTTGTCCCGTCCCTGAGGCTCAAGAGGGCGTGGCGCAAGCTTTTGGCATAGGTATTACTCGGAATCAGCGGGATGGACACTTGTCCCTCGGAAGTGTACGCGGCAAGGCTCGCCTGGATCACCCCATTCGCACCACTGCACTCACGGAACTCCAGCTTCGCCTGCGCGAAATAGGCTTCATACCCGATAGTAAAAGGATAACTCCCCGGCATCTGCGAAGAAACGGTGAGCTGTGCACTCCACTCGGGCTGCAGGAAGGAGGCCAGGACCAGCGCCTGTCCATCCTTGCCCCCGGAGGTCCCCCAGACCGCAGAAGGTTCAGGTGAATCCATCAGCCAGGCGACGAAATCCAGCTCATGAATCATCAGATTGGCAGCGATGGCCGGGAGGCCCAGATCTCCCCAGAGCGGAGCAGTCTCCCGGCGCATACTCAGATGCAGTAGCTTCCCGTAGGTCTGCTCACGAACCGCCTGTTCCAGGTATTCATAGGCATAATCGAATTTGATGAATTGGTTAACGAGGATGCTGCGGCCATACCGCTGTTCAGCGTCCATTAGCTCCCGCCCTTCTTCAGGCTCCAGAACAACTGGCGTCTCACAAAAAACATGTTTGCCCCGTCTCAGCGCCTCTACCGCATAGGTCTTATGTAACGCAGACGGCAGACAGATATCCACTACGTCAATCGCGGGATCAGACAGAATGTCCTCAGCATTCATCGTAATCTCTACCCCGAGCTCTTCCTTCAGCTTCAGCAGCTTGGCCTCATTCCTCCCGAAGACCACGATCTGGTTCACGAACTCCATTTGCTTCAGCAGAGAGGCGTGATACGCCCCGAATCCAGTTCCCAATATGCCAATGTTCATTTGCAGCAGCTCCTTGATTTTGATACATTCATCTTAACGCAGTATTGTTGACAACAGAGTGGCAAGAATAGCTGACGAATCATTTGAATTGGGGGAGACGCATGCGGCTGCACCGACTGATTGCTATACTTTTACTGCTTGAATCCCGGGGCAAAATGAAGGCCAAGGAGCTGGCCGAAGCGCTGGAAACTTCTGTCCGTTCGATCTACAGGGATATTGATGTCCTGGCGGAATCGGGCATTCCACTTGTGTCGGCCACCGGGCCGAACGGCGGGATTTCGCTGATGGAAGGCTATACGGTCAATCTGCGGAGGCTGCATGGGGAAGAGGTGGTCCAGCTCTTTTTGACAGGGATGGGCATGCCGGCCAGCGGTTCAGGAGAGACGAGTCTGCTGCTCAAGAGTGTGCTTTTGAAGCTGGAAGCAAGTTTGCCCGCACCTTACCAGGAGGATATACGTACCGCGCAGCGCCGGTTCCTGTTCGATGCTACGCCGTGGTGGAGCGCTCAGGCAACAGTGCCGTATCTTGAGACTCTGCGCACTGCGGTGTGGCGGGAGCTGAAGATTACGGCAGATTATCTTAAGGTGAATGGGGAGAAATCGCTGCGGAAGCTGCAGCCCTATGGACTGATCGTGAAGCAGGGGGAGTGGTATCTTGCGGCCTATTGCGAGCGGGCAGGTGATCTGCGAACATTCAAATGCGAAAGGTTCACAGCCGTTACCTTGTTGGACGAGACCTATGCCATCCCTGAGCAGTTCTCTCTCCAAGGCTACTGGAGTCAAGCAGAGCAAGCCTTCGTTCTGACCAGCAGAGCGCGGGAGTTCTATCCGGTGGTCATCCGTACTCGCGTTAAGAATGAGCAGATATTGCAGGGGCTGGAGGTCATGAATACCCAATCTGATGGAGAAGCTCAGCTGGTTACGGTGAATATGTATGATTATAGCTCAGCCTGTGCGAGGGTGCTGCCGCTATTGGTTCATGCTGAAATTGTGGGACCGCCGGAGCTGAGAGAGTATTTCAGCAATCAAGTACGAATGTGGGATAAAATGTATAATCACAGTTAGTTCAACATAATAAATATTATGTTAACCTAACTGGTGATCCAAGAGTGACAATAATAAACCCCAGACCTTGCTTGTCAGCAGGTTTGGGGTTTATTGACTTTGTTGAACCGTACCTTTTCCAAACATAAGAGGATAGAATTCAATTACAGAACATTATACGATAAACTGTAAAGAGGTTTAGATGTCAGCTTACTTAACAAAAGGAGGACTTGAGATGCTGCGGGGGCTGATCCTACGGTTGAGAAGAAGTAAAATGCGCACCAGATTGCTGCTCCTGTTCACCATGCTGACGCTGCTGCCGTTAAGTGTGCAGGGAATGGTGACGTACCGTCATTTCTCCTCCACCCTGAACGAGAAAACAAAGCAATATACGGTGGATGTCGCCGGACAGGCCAACGCCAATCTGGACAGGCTGCTGAAGGATCTGGAGCGGTTGTCGCTGATGCCTCTGTATGACGAGCAGGTGTTATCTATTCTGGCTAAATACGATGGTCCTATGGGCTCAGGCACATGGGCGCTGTCTGATGATTATCAGAAAATGAAGCTATATACCTCCGCACAGGCATACGATCGTCCGGAAATCCGGGGCATCCATCTGCTGAGCAACAGCGGAACCCTGTTCTCCAACGTGGAGCCGCTGGCGGTCAACACCTCATGGGATGGCAGGCATGACGAATGGTTCAGCGCCTTGGAGCAGTCGGACGGCGAGTGGATCATTCTTCCCCCGCATCATCCCTCTTATTATGCCGGAACCGACCCCTCAGCCTATATTTCGGTAGCCAGGGTGATCAAGGAACCCAGAACACTGAGGCGTCTGGGCTACATACTCATCGACGCTAAGCAGTCAGCCTTCGGCTCCGTCTTCTCTAAGCTGAAGATTGAACAATCCACGAACCTGATGATCATTGACGGAGACCAGCGCTTGCTGTATGAGCAAAAGCCGGGAAACGGGCAGTCGGCATACGGCGAGCTGATTCACTCCGGGCGGATCAAGGAGCTGCAAGGCGGGGAGCGGGAGAGGCTGGGAGGCACAGATTATTTGTTTGTCAGCCATAAGTCCCCGTATTCGGGCTTGTCCGTCATCGGCCTGACTCCCATTGGAGTGATGCTGAAGGAATCGCGCGCGATGATGATTTTCACGTTATGGCTTGCCCTTTTTTGCCTGGTGACGGTGCTGTTGCTCGCTTATGCGGTATCGTACCGGATCACCCTCCCGCTGGTGGAGCTCAAGAGCAATATGTCCAGGGTGGAGCGGGGCGATTTCAACATGCGGGTCAGTCCGCTGGGGGGAGATGAATTCGGGCAGCTCGGGCGCGGATTTAATAAGATGATGGAGGAAATCAACCGCCTGTTTCATGAGGTACTCGTGATTGGACTCCGGGAAAAGGAGGCTGAGCTGTCCGCCCTGCAGAGTCAGATTAACCCGCATTTTATCTATAATACGCTGGAATCGATCAATATGATGGCCGTCCAGCGCAGGCATGATGAGGTATCGGATATGGTATCCGCACTGGGCAAGCTGCTTCGCTATACGATTGACAAGGCCGGCCGGCTCGTATCGCTGGGAGAGGAAATCGCGTTCGTGGACTCCTATGTCCGTATCCAGCAGATCCGCTTTGGCGGTAAGCTGACGGTGCATAACGAGATTGAAGAGGATGTGCAGCATTTGCGCATTCCGAAGCTCACCATTCAGCCGCTTGTGGAGAATGCCATCGATCACGGGATCGCCGGGCGAGAAGAAGGGACGATCTGGGTGTCAGCGCTGCGTTTTGACAACGAGCTATTGATTACGGTGCGTGACGACGGGAACGGCTTAGAGGAGGAGGAACTCACGGCGCTGAACCGGGAGATCGAACAAGATCCTTCCATGGATTCGCTCCGGCGCAGCGAGGAGGAGAGTCTGGGGCTGCGCAATATCGGCCAGCGGATCAAGCTGCTGTACGGGGAAGGCGGGAGCCTCACGGTTGACGGAAGTCCGGGACAAGGGCTGGCTGTGACTATTACGATAACGATACCGGAATCAGGGGGAGAAGAGAATGTATAAAGTGCTGCTCGTAGAGGACGAGATCGTGATTAGACAAGGGATGCGCGAGCTAATTAGCAGGTCGGCGCCCTTTTTCGAGGTGACCGCTGAAATGCCGGGCGGACGGGAGGCGCTCCTGTACTTAAAGTCCGAGCTGCCGGACGTAATGATTACCGATATCCGCATGAAGGAAATGGACGGACTGGCGCTGGCCGGGAAGGTGAAGTCGATGTATCCCGGGCTGCTGGTCATCATTGTGAGCGGATACGGCGAATTTGAATATGCCCAAAAAGCCATAGAATACGGAGTTCTTCATTACCTGTTAAAGCCCGTAGAACGCCATGAGCTGGTTAGCGTGATGGAAAAAGCACGGCTGCTGCTCGATAAGCGTCATGGCATAACTTCCCTGGAACAGACGCCAGGCCCGCTGCGGGTGGACAGCGGAGGAGATACACGCAAGATCATACGGGATGTTAAGGAATATGTCAGACTGCATATTGACGGTGATCTGCGGCTGCAGACGGTAGCTTCCCATGTCAATCTGAACGCTACGTATCTGAGCCAGCTGTTCAAGGGAGAGGCGGGCTGCAATTATTCAGACTATGTAACCGATTCCCGGATGGAACGTGCGAAATGGCTGCTCAGCCATACCCAGCTCAAAATATATGATGTGGCCCGGTTATCCGGCCATCAAAGCCCGAAGCATTTCATGCTGGTGTTCAAGCAGCAGACGGGGATGACGGGGGGAGAATACCGTAATCAATTTAATAATCAAGAATGAAGTGTTAGTTAATCTAACGTAAAACATAAATATAACGAACCATTCCTGTATTTTGGATGATTTCTACACCGAATACGTCTCCTTTATACTAAAAGAGTCATTAAAACTAACATATCAAAGGGGGATGTTCATGAAAAAAGCAGGAGCAGTGCTTCTTTCAGCCATGCTGCTGGGCTTGACGGCAGGTTGTGCCAAGCCCGCAGCAAGCGGAAATGCCGAGAGTCCCGGGAAACAGGAAGATGTGGAGTTAAAGTTTCTAATGTGGGGCAATCAAGGGCATATGGATGTGTACAACAAGCTGATCAGCCAATTTGAAGCAGACAATCCGGGCATTAAGGTGACTATGGATTCGGTGCCATTCACGGATTATCAGCAGAAAATATCCGTGCTGGCCGCAGGGAAATCCCTTCCGGATATCGCCTGGGTCTCGGAGCGGATGATCCCGCAGTTCAAGGCCAACGGCATTCTGGCGGATGTCTCCTCCTTCAAGGACGATGCTTCCTTTAACCTGGACGATTATATTCCGAGCACGCTAGATTTGTTCCGGGACGGGGATCAATTGCTGGGCCTGCCGTTCTCGACACCGCCGGTGGTCATGTTCTACAACAAGACGCTGTTCGACAAGGCGAATCTGACGGACCCGAATACGCTGGCTTCCGCAGGGAAATGGACCTGGAAGACCTTTGAGGAATCGGCCAAAGCGATTGCTGTCAAAGATGCTGGGGGGCGGGTGTATGGCGCGAACTTCTTCCGTGACTGGAAGACCTGGGCCATTCTGTCCTCGTACTCGTGGTCTTATGGAAGCGGCCCGTTCAATGAGGATCTGACCGCGTTCACCTGGAATGACCAGTATGGCGTGGAGACCATGGAGCTGCTGGAGCGGATGATGTATGAGGACGAATCCCACCCGAAAGCAGGCGAACAGATTAGCTTCGATGCAGGGAATCTGGGCATGTTCTTCGACAACTACAGCTATGTCTCGAAAGCGCGTGAGATTACAGGATTTGAATGGAGCATTGCGCCGATGCCGTCCGGCTCCGCAGGCAGTGTTCCGATGCTGGGTCAAGCAGGCTATACGCTGTTCAAGGACAGCAAGCATCCGGAGGAAGCCAAAAAGCTGCTCAAACTGTTCGCCAGCCAGTCGGGGATCGAAGCGACATCCACTTATTTCGTGCCGCCGCGTACATCGGTGCTGAGTTCCGATGCGTTCCTGAATCAGCCGAACAACCCGCCAGCCGAGCACATCGTGCAAGCTGTTATCGATGAAATGCCGAAGGCGCGCATCATTCCGGGCCACATCCGCTGGCAGGATATCGACAATGCTGTGCTGCAAGGCTTTGACCGCCTGTTCGGCCAATCGGCGTCCGCCAAGGACAATATGGCGAAGATGCAGACTGATGTCGAGGCTATTTTGAAATAAGACTCCGGGCAAGGGACCGTCAACCGGCGTTCAGCAGAGAGCAGCGTCCGGCTTGACGGACTGCCCGAAACAGGGAGCGAAATACAATGGGTAAATTGAAGCAAAGATTGGAGCAAAACGCCCTGTCCTTGATCATCAGCCTTCCTGCCAATGATGTAAGACTGGCGAAGGCAGCGCTTGAGGAAGGCGCGGATGCTTTGAAGGTTCATTTTAATGTCGGCCACCGGGCCAGTGGTACTCATTTCGGTCCGCTTGACAGCTATGAGGATATTTTTAGTGACATCCGGTCTGCCTTTGACGGTCCCTTTGGGGTAGTGCCCTCCGGCAGCTTAGAGGGTGTGGCGGAAGAAGAGATCAGGCGGCTTGCTCCGCTCGGGTTCGATTTCTATTCGATCTATGCCCATCATCTGCCATCCTTTATGCTGGAGGACCATGGATTGGACCGGACCTTTGCCATTAATGACACCTATGATCTCAGTCAGGTTCAGGCGGGGGCGCAATTCGGGATCACGGCGCTTGAAGCTTCCATTGTGCCTGGCAGCGAATACGGTACGGCCCTCAGCTTCGCAGACCTGCTGAAATACCGGTATCTGGCTGACCATTCCGGTCTTCCCGTGCTGGTGCCTTCCCAGCGCAAGCTGGTAGAGGGAGATGTTCCTGCCTTGCAGCGTGCCGGAGTGAAGGCGATCATGTTAGGTGCGGTGGTGACGGGCAAGACAGAAGATGAGCTGCGGCGTGCGGTTAGCTCGTTCCGTGGTGCAATAGACAAATTGAGCTAGGGGGGCGGTGAATTCCGGCATGAACAGAAAGGTCAAGAGACGAAACAAGGGTCCGCTTGCCCGCGAGGCACAGGTGACCGGATGGCTTTTTATATCGCCAATGCTGCTTGGTTTCACGTTATTATTGTTATTTCCGATGGGGAAAGCGCTCTATATGAGCCTAAATGACTGGCCGCTGCTTGGTGAGCACCGGTTCGTCGGTCTGGATAATTACAAGGATATTGCGGTGGACCCGCTGTTCTGGAAGGTCTTCGGCAACACGGCTTATTTCACGCTGGGTCTGGTGCCGTTTAACATTGTGCTGGCTCTGATGCTGGCGCTGCTGTTATCCAGAAGCTTGAAGGGCATCGGCGTCTTCCGCACCGCGATCTTCGTTCCCGTGATGACTTCGCTGATCGTATGGTCCATCGTCTGGAAGTATATGTTCGCCACCGATTCCGGGCTGATCAATCAGCTGCTGATGCTGTTCAACATTAAAGGGGCCGCCTGGTTGTATGACGAGAGGCTGGCGATGCCAGCCGTTATTGTGACAAGTGTGCTAAAGAACGTGGGGCTGAACATGGTGCTCTTCATCGCTGCGATCCAGCAGGTATCGCGTTCATTGTACGAGGCAGCTGAGCTGGACGGGGCAGGCAAGACCAAAACCTTTTTCAACGTGACCCTGCCTATGATTACGCCCACCGTATTTCTGACCGTGGTGATGACCGTAATCGGCTCGCTGAAGGTGTTCGGCCAGATCTATGTCATGACCCAGGGCGGACCGAGTAACAGCACCAAGGTGCTGGTCTATTACATCTGGGAAAAAGCGTTCAAGCTGTTCCAGATGGGCTACGCTTCGGCGCTGGCATTTGTGTTGTTCTTTGTCGTGTTGATCTTGACTCTGCTGCAGTGGCAGCTGCGAAAGAGGTGGGTATTCAATGAAGGCGACGCCTAACACCAGCAAAAGGCTGTCAGTAGCAGGAGTGTATGCCGCATTAACGGCGGTATCGCTGATTATGCTTGTTCCGTTCCTGTGGATGCTGTCCACTTCCTTCAAACGGCCGCAGGATATTTTCACCTACCCGCCGCAGCTGATTCCGCCGGTATTCCAGTTTCAGAATTATGTGGATGTCTTTACGCTGATCCCGTTTCACCGCTTCTATTTTAACAGCGTCTACATTTCGTTTGTCGTCGTGGCGGGAACCGTGTTTTTCGCTTCGCTGGCTGGTTATGCATTTGCCAAAATTCCCTTTACCGGAAGAAATGCCGTGTTTCTGGTGCTGCTCAGCGCCATGATGATTCCGCATGAAGTGACGGCGATCCCGATGTTCCTGTTCATGCGTGACCTGGGCTGGATTGATACGCATCTGCCGCTGATTCTGCTGCCGATCTTCGGCGCAAGCGGCGTGTTCGGAATCTTCGTCATGCGGCAATTCTTCATTACTGTACCCACGGAGCTTGAGGAGGCGGCGATGATCGACGGCTGCAGCCGGTTCCGCATTTACTGGACAATTATGCTGCCGATTGCCCGTCCCGGCATGGCGACACTGACGATCTTCACGTTCGTGTCCATCTGGAATGAGTTCTTCGACCCGCTTATTTTCATTAATACGCGTGAGCTGATGACTTTGCCGCTGGGATTATCGTTGTTTACAGATGAAGTGGGCACTTCCTGGCATTATCTGATGAGCGCCACCGTCATGGCAACCGTGCCGCTGCTGATCGTCTTCTTCATGGCGCAGAAGCGGTTCATCGAGGGCGTAGCCATGACAGGGCTGAAGGAATAGCACACACCGAAAAGGAGTAGATGATATGAATCCTGCAATAGAGGCAGATGTCGTTATCGTGGGGGGCGGCCCGGCAGGAATCACGGCGGCCATCGCCGCCGGACGGCTGGGAGCACAGACCGTGCTCATTGAACGTTACGGGTTCGTGGGCGGGATGTCCACCGCTGCTATGGTCTATCCTTGGATGACCTTTCACACCGATAGCGGCGAGCAGGTGATCAAGGGCATCGCCCAGGAAATCGTAGACCGGCTGCAGGCCAGCGGTGGTTCGCCGGGCCATCTCCGGGATACGGTAGGCTTCGTGCATACGTTGACGCCGTACCATCCTGAGATTTATCAAGTGGTAGCTACAGATATGCTGCATGAAGCTGGGGTGAAGCTGCTTCTGCACAGCTTTGTGGATGAGGTGCTGGTCAGTGACGGCGCAATTGAACATGTCGTGGTGACCAATAAATCCGGGCGTACGCCTGTAACGGGGCGCATCTTCGTGGATTGCAGCGGAGATGCCGATGTAGCGAAGCTGTCCGGGGCTGAAACGCTGCAGGGCCGGGAGGGGGATAACCGTTCCCAGCCGATGACGATGAAGTTCAGAATGCGCGGCGTTGATTTGCACAAGGTCAAAGCATATATGATCAGCCATCCCGAAGAGTTCTACAGCAAAACGCCGATCGCTGAACTGCCGGACCTGCCGCTCACCGGGGTAAGCGGATTCTACTCGCAATGGAAGCGGGCCGAGGTGCCGATTAACCGCGATCAGGTCTTGTTCTTTGCCGGTCCGGCAGATGATGAGGTGCTGATCAACTGCACCCGCGTCCAGGGACTGGACGCAACGAATGCGGAGGATCTGACCTTGGCGGAGCAGGAGGGGCGCAAGCAGGTGCTGCTCATGGCCGAGTTTCTGAAGCGCGACGTTCCGGGCTTCGAACGGGCCTCGATCTCAGCGGTTGCACCGCAGATCGGCATCCGCGAATCGCGGCGGATTAAAGGCTATTACCAGCTGATCCAAGAAGATGTCATAGAAGGCCGAAAGTTCAGTGATGTCATTGCCCGCAGCGGCTACCCGATCGACATTCACGATCCGTCCGGCAAGGGGGTAACGGCTTCCTTCATTGCCGGAGACGGCGCTTACGACATTCCGTACGGCTGTCTGCTATCCGCCAATGTGTCCAATCTGCTGGCTGCAGGCAGATGCATCTCGACCTCGCACGAAGCGTTGGCCACGACCCGCCTGACGCCAAGCTGCATGGCCACAGGCCAGGCGGCCGGGACGGCAGCGGCGCTCGCGGCGGCCGCAGGGGTGAAGCCGCAGGCGCTCGATATCCCGCAGTTGCAGGAGCAGCTGAAGCGGGATGGGGTAGTATTATAGAGCTGCGGAGCGGAATGTAGTCGGAAAACCGATTACATCGGGCACTGGGATGGTTCGTGGGCGGAATGTAATCGAAAAACCGATTACATTGGGCACTGGGATGGTTCGTAGGCGGAATGTAGTCGGAAAACCGATTACATTAGGCACTGGGAGGGTTCGTAGGCGGAATGTAGTCGGAAAACCGATTACATCGGTGCGACCCCCTTATCCCGGAGTCCTCCGTATCAAATCAGTACTTATCGTAGATATGCTCTTTATTTCGCTTTTTCTCTCGGCCAGAAGAAGCGGGAGCGGTCTTCTTGGGTCAGGACCCACTCCGCAAACGTAGCTGGCGGCATGTTCCGAAGGCTCGTATGCATTCTGCGGTTGTTGTAAAAGTCCATGTACCGGTCCACCGCTTCATAGGCCTCTTCGAACGTGTCGAATGCCTCTTTGCGGAACAAATCCCGGTCAATATTACTGTGGAACGATTCAATAAAAGCGTTTAAATCCGGCGTTCGAGGCGGAATGCGTTCATGGGTCATTTCCCAGCTTTCACACATGTCGCCAAACAGGTGGCTGACGAACTGTGGGCCGTTGTCGGTGCGGATCACCGGGCGTACGCTGCCAGGGGCGCAGTGTTGCTCCATGGCGCGTCCCAGCGTCTGGCAGGCGTGCTTGGCCTCACACGACGATCCGCGGTGGTAGCCGACGATGACACGGGTAAACACATCGATAATGCTCAGGACAAAGAAATGCCGGTCCCGGCCCGCCACGTACCCGTACTTAATGTCCATCTGCCAGAGCTGGCCTGCTCCGGTAATGACCCGGTTCTCCGGCAGCTTCCGGGGATGCTTAAAACGCTTGTGACGCTGCGGCTGCAGGATATCCAGCGCCTGACACAGCCGGTAACTTTTCTTGTGATTGAGCTTTAAACGGTGCTGGTTCCACAAGCACTTGGCCAGCAGTTTGTATCCGTACACGTGCTCTTCTCCAGCGATTAATTCCAGCAGCCATTCCTGGATTTCCTCGTCGCTAATTTTCGCTCCAGACTCGGTCAGAGAGTAGCCGGGTACGGGTCTTCCGCGCCCCTGGAGTACGGCCTGTGCATCCTGTGACTTGCGTTTCTTACGGTCGTAGTACGTGGACTCTGCGAGCCCGATGAGACGTAGTACCAACGCTGCGGAATATCCCTGCTTAATGAACATCTCGGCTACCTCGATTTTTTCGGATAAGCAGGGGTTGGCTTTTTTAGCAGTTCACGCAGAATCTCAATCTCTAACTCCTTTTCACCGAGCATCTTGACCGCCTTCTCATATTTCTGCTCGACCTCTACCAGGCGCTTCAGTTCCTCTACCTGCTCCTGGGGGTACGGATGATCTTGTTCTCCATGGGCTTCCCGGTAATCCCTCACCCACTGATTCACCGTGGACGGAGTCACCCCATACTTTCGGGCAACCACCGCCGCCTTAATGCCAGATAACACCTCTTGCGCTGCCTTCTCTCTTGTTCCTGTTAAGTGTCCCATACCGTTCCTCCTCCTCCTATCTCTAGTCTACATTTTTGTGGGGGAGGACTCCAACTTCATTAGGGGGCTGTGGAGACATAGTCACTAGGAGGGTTCGTAGGCGGAATATAGTCGGAAAACCGATTACATTAGGCACTAGGAGGGTTCGTAGGCGGAATATAGTCGGAAAACCGACCACATTGGGCACTGGGAGGGTCCGTGGGCGGAATGTAATCGGAAAACCGATTACATTGGGCACTGGGATGGTTCGTAGGCGGAATGTAGTCGGAAAACCGATTACATTAGGCTAGTGCAGCGGCGTTTAGTTGCAGTATAATCATTATTTTTCAACATAACAATTATTATGTTAACTTATTAACGATCACAAGAGTTAAAAACAATGATAAGTATATATTAATAAACCCCAAATCCGCTTTACGCAGGTCTGGGGTTTATTAATGTGTTCAACGTCTCAAGCGCCAACCCGCCTTGCTTCAGTGGCTTCGGCGGCCTCGCGGATGCGGAGTCTTTTATGCGCGGTAATCAGGAAAGGAAGGCCGAGCGCCGTAGTCAGCGCAAGCGGTACGAACACCGCAGGGCCATTCAGAGCGCCGAACTGATCCAGCAGCAGTCCTCCAAGGATAGGAGCCATTACACTGCCCAGATTATTGAAGCCAATCGTACCGAAGTAGGTGCCTTTCCATTCCGGCTTGGCGATTCGGTCAATCAGCATATCCATCATCGTGAAGAGCAGGACTTCCCCGACAGTGAACAGAACCACGCTGAACATCAGCAGGGGCACCCCTCCAGGCATTCCGAACAGCAGCAGACTAAGGGCTACGCAGACATTGCCCAGAATGAGCGGGATAATCGGCGCGAACTTGCTGGCTGCACGCACGATAGGATACTGTACGACCAGCACCGTCACTGCATTAAGCGACAGCATATAAGAGAAGACTTGGCTGCCATTGCTGAAATGGGTGTTCATCGCCAGAAATTGCGCCAGTGTAGAGCTGAAGTGGCCATACCCGAGGACGCAGAAGATGGTTCCCAGCAGAACGGGCAGAAATACCTTATCCCTTCCGGTGACCGCGAGCGCATCGAGCAGCTTCGGCGTCCGGGCTTCTCCATGCACAGGCAGGCTGGCACGGTGCACCGAGAATTGCAGGAACAGAACAAGTCCATAGGCGATATAGACGATCCCTGCGATTACGAACGGGAAGGTGGACTTGGCGGAGCCGAGCTGGAGGCCGATAATCGGACCGAAGACCACACCCAGATTCACCGCCGCATACCGCAGATTGAAGACCAGCAGCTTTTGCTCCGGCGGGGTGATATCTGACAATAATGCCCGTGAAGTTGGTTCAAATACGGCGCGGCACAGTCCGTTGAGCGTGTTCACCAGGAAGAAGACCCATAAATGCTGCGCTGCAGCGAAGCCGAAGAATACGCAGGCCCAGCCGAACACGGAGACCAGCATGACGATCCGGCGCCCGATCACATCCGAGATATAACCGCCGTAGAAGCTGATCATTACCCCTGCCAGCGAGCTGACGGCCACGGTGAACCCGGTCTGGGTAGCGGATGCGCCAAGCACCTGCGTGAGATAAATAGAGAGAAAAGGAATGCTCATTGAAGTAACCAGCCGGCCGAACATCGTTCCGATGATGATGGTCCAGGCCAGCGGGTGAATATGGCGCAGATGTTGTTTCATTTGAATCCCTGTCTCCTAATCAATAGTTTGAATTTGAAGCATGCTTCTTATCGAATGATTATGTATAATTGTATAGAACAAAGGGGGAAATAAAAGTGTAAGAATCATATGTCACTTTTCACCTTTTAAAAGGAGCTTGATCATATGGACACCAGCAGCACGCATTATCTCTGTTTGGCCGCAGCCTTGGCTCCGGCATATAGCCTCCAGCAGCCGGTTCCGGTGACGATTGAGCAGTTGACCGGTATCCTGTGCTGCACACCGCGCAATGTGAAGTTTATTCTGCGGAAGCTGGAGGAGCAGCAGCTAATTGCCTGGATACCCGGAAGAGGGAGAGGAAATCGCTCGCAGATGACTTTTTTGCGTCATATAGATGAGGTACTGGAGGAGAGATTTCAAGAGCTGGTCAGCAAAGGCCGGATTAAGCCTGCCATCGAATTGATTGGTCAATACCCGGTTAACGAGCCGCTCAAAGAACGCCTGCTGGCGGTTCTCGATAAGCAAATGGGCTTCTGGAGCGAACCCGGCTCCACATCCGGGCAGGAGGTGCTCCGAATCTCCCGTAACCGTGCGATGGAGAAGCTGGACCCGGCCACCGTATACACCGCTTTTGAGACCTATTTGCTGGGGCATATTTGCAGTACCCTGATTACCTATGATGCACAGAACGAGATTTTCCTGCCGGGGCTGGCCCACACGTGGGAGGCGAACGAGAGCAGTACAAGCTACCTGTTCTATCTGCGCAAGGGGGTGCGATTCCACCACGGCCGCATGATGACTTCTCGGGATGTAAAAGAAACCCTACAGCGTCTGATCCGGCTTAAAAGTCCGGCGATCTGTCATTTTGAGGATATCATTCATGTGGAGCTGGAGGGGGACTACGTTATACGGTTCGATCTGGTGCAGCCTAATTTCTTCTTCCTGCATCTGTTCAGCTCGATCTATATGTCGATTGTTCCGTATGATATGGATTTCGCAGCGAATCCGGTCGGCACGGGGCCCTATCAGGTAGTGGATCTGAGCCAGGATGTGCTTGTACTCAGCGCTTACGATCTCTACTATGGAATACGCCCTTTGCTGGACCGGGTCGAGATCTGGTACCTGCCGCATTTGGCCTCGGGGGTACGTCAATATCAGCTGACCCATGCCAGTACCAGCCTGAACAGCTTACCGGCAGCGGAGGACGGGAGGAGTCACAATATCGATTATCCGGCTGTCGGGTGCAGATACATTCTGTTTAATTTTAGAAAAGAAGGCATACACCATCATCCCGCGCTCCGGCAGGCCATGCGTATCCTCTATAATCAGCTTGCTCTGATCCGTGAGCTGGGAGGCAACCGGATTATGCCGGCGGATAGCTTCCTTCCCTGGCAGAGTAGTAAGCGGGAGTTTGAAGAGCCGCTATTGGAGGAAGCGCGGGCACTGCTTGAGGCAGACGGATACAAAGGAGAGGCGGTGAAGCTGGCCTACCGCACCCACCAAGAGGAGCGGGATGAGGCATTCTGGCTACAGGAGCGCTGCAGGAAGATTGGGCTACTGCTTGAGCTGTGCCCCGTATCCGAATATGACCTGCCGGACCTGATAAACCAAGCGGATCTTGTGATCTGCGAAGAAGTACTGGAGGATGACTGGCAGTGGGGGATGATTAATTATTTTCGCAATGAGTCGAATTATCTGCATCACCTCTTGCTGGACAGCCAGAAATCTGAGCTCACAGAGGTGCTGAAGCCTTTCGCCCGGCTGGCCGCCGGGGAGAGGGCAGAGGTACTGGAACTGGCCGAAGGCAAGCTGAGAGATAACGGTTGGGTACTGTATGGCTGTCACATGAATAAAAAAGCGCAATTAAGTCAGAATTTGTTCGGACTGGAGCCCGGCTCCTTCGGATTTTTGGATATCTCCAAGCTGTGGGTGAAATCGGGGTTTGAGTAGGCACAAAGAAACGGTTGCTCTCCTGAAGGGGGAAGCAGGCCGTTTTTTTGTGCAATAACCTTACAACTTAATTCAGACCGCTTGCTGCTGCTTGCCGTCACATTTCTTGCAGACCGTCAGCTTCTCACCCTCCGGGCCTTTACCGAAATACAAAAGCTTGATCCGGGTGCTCCCGCAGATCGGACAGGTACCCCTGGCCCGGGAGGGGGTAGTGTAAAGTGCTTTACCGCGCTTATTCTTGGACATGTATATTCCCACTTTCATCTGTAATACTCTATCCTATGCCCGGGTGGCAGCGGCGATTCGACGGAGGCATATATTCCTTAATAACAAACAAAATCGCCTCCAAAAAACAGCGTATAACTTAAATTATACGCTGTTTCGCTTCATATCGATTTCTATATCACTTCCCGCACTAGTTGTCACCTTAAATAGAGTGATTTTAGTAGAATAATATATCAATGATGGAATTAATGCCCATGTGGAGAGCGTAGCAGAGAATGTGTCTGTTCTTTCAACTCTTCGGATTGCGGAACCCATGCTATACTATTGGAAAAAACATAAGCTGGAGGGAGTCCATTGATTCATAGCAGCAAGCAGCATAAATGGAGATCAGACAAGCTGTCTCATCTGGGGTCATCGATCTTCGCCGAGGTGGCGGTATGGAAGTTAGAAGCCCGGCAAGCGGGACTTAACATTATCGATCTTGGAATCGGCAGTCCGGACCGGGCGCCTCTGCCCGAGATTCGTCAGGCATTAAGTGATGCGGTGCTGCGGGAGGATAGCTATGCTTATCCTTCGTCCAAGGGGAGTGCAGCGCTGCGCAACCAGGCGGCGAGATGGATGCAGTGGCGTTTCGGCGCGGAGGTAGATCCGGAGGAGGAAATCGTGTCCCTGATGGGTTCGCAGGACGGGCTGGCGCATCTGGCCCTGGCCATCTGCAATCCCGGTGATCTGGCGATTGTGCCGGACCCCGGTTATCCCATTTATTCAGGGGCGCTCGCAATAGCAGGGGTTAGGTCTTGGCCGCTGCCGCTCCTAGAGGAGAATGCTTTCCGGCCGGATCTGGAGAGTATTCCTGATGAGGTCTGGCGCGAAGCATCTTTTATCCTGCTCAGCTTTCCCGGCAATCCGATTTCGGTTACTGTGGATCTGGCTTATATGGAGCGGCTCGTGGAGCTTGCCCGTAAGTGGGAGGTGCTGGTCGTGCATGATCTGGCGTATTCAGAGATGGGCTTCGATGGGTACCGGCCGATCAGCATTCTCCAGGTACCTGGGGCGCGGGACACCGCCGTTGAATTTCATTCCTTCTCCAAAAGCTTCAACATGGCCGGATGCCGCATCGGCTTCATGACGGGCAATGCTCAGGCCGTCGGGGCGCTGCGGGAGCTGAAAAGCAATGTCGATTACGGCGTCTTCGAGCCGATTCAAGAAGCGGCGGTTGTGGCGCTGGAGCAAGCGATGAACTCCGGGCCGGACCAAGGGGTGGCTGAGCTGTATGAGCGGCGGCGGAATCTTGTGGTAGAGGCGCTGCATCTTGAAGGGTGGGCGGTGCCCTCGCCGGAAGCTACTATGTTTATTTGGGCGAGGCTGCCGGATGCCTATGGGAGTAGGGGTGAAGCCGGAAGTTCGCGCCGCTTCGCGCATGACCTGCTGCTGAGAACCGGTGTAGCGGTCATTCCGGGAGATGCTTTTGGCAGCCAGGGGGAAGGGGATGTGCGAATTGCACTGGTAGAGGAGGAAGAACGTCTGCTGGAAGCTGCCCGGAGGATCGGGAAGTTTCTGCGTTCGGGGAGATGAGGATGTGAGAAGTGCTACTGAGTAACATAATCAACATTATGTCAACCAATGTAATTCGCTGATCTGAATTCGGGGTAATAAGGATCAACTACAGATTTTCAGGAGGTTGACCTTATGGGATTTAACATTGGAGGATTAGGCGATAAAATACAAGGAGTAGTCGGTTCCCTCAAAGAAGGCCGTGCCTACGAGCTGCTGCAGAAATTACCGCTAGACAAGCTGCCTGTCGAGCAACTGCTGCAGAAGCTGCCGCTGGAGCAACTGCTATCTAGTTCTTTTCTGCAAAAGTTCACTCCGTTCGAGTCCTTGAAGGATCTGCTGCAAAAAGGGGGGTTCTCTGCCGGATCAGCAGAGGAGATAAAATCGCTCCCGTCGGATCAGCTTGATGAGCATGTAGCGAAGACTACTTCCTTCGGTTCACTGAAGGATATGCTGATCAAAGCAGCGGAGTTCTATTCCCAGCGGAAATAGATGGACCGCAGGTTGGTTTGAGGTAGGTAGTCTAAACCGCACTGCTGCCGGTTCTGGCAACCTCATATATGTAAGCAAGCCCGCACTGGAATTCACCGGTACGGGCTTGTATTATTTTTACATAGTTATATTCCAGGGACTTAGTGCTTCAACCAAGCCGTTGCCAGCAGCAAAGCTCCTTGGTTAGCCTTAGTGTCTGCCAGCGCGTTGAGCATCACGAAATCGTGGATAATGCCCTGGAAGCGCACAGCCGTAACGGGAACGCCTGCTTCGCGAAGCTTATTCGCATAGGCCTCTCCTTCATCACGAAGCACATCGGCTTCACCGGTGATAATCAGGGCTTCCGGCAGACCGCTAAGCTGGTCCAGACTGGCGCGCAGCGGAGAGGCCGTAATCTGTGCCCGCTCCTCAGGATCGGTGGTATATTGATCCCAGAACCATTTCATGCCTTCGCGCTGGAGGAAATATCCTTCTGCGAACTGATGATACGATTCGGTATCGAAGGAAGCATCTGTAACCGGATAGAAAAGCAATTGCTTGGAGATGGCCGGACCACTGCGTTCTTTGGCCATTAGGGTGATGGCAGCAGTCATGTTACCGCCGACACTGTCCCCAGCGACACTCAGCCTGGAGGCGTCGAGTCCATACGTGGAGCCCTCACTGGCGATCCATTCCAGTACCGCATAGATTTCTTCAATGGCCGTAGGATATTTGGCTTCCGGGGACAGGCTGTATTCTGGAAATACCACGGCAGCGCCTGTACCCACAGTCAGCTCGCGGATGAGCCGGTCATGCGTGTGACTGTTGCCGAAAACCCAGCCTGCTCCATGAATGTAGAGAATGACCGGCAAGGAAGTGCCGGAGGTGCCTACCGGACGGACAATGCGGACCTTCACTTCACCGCCGGGGCCGCCGGCTACGGTCAGATCCTGAAGATCTGCCTCGGGTTTTTCGATATCGCCAGCCTGGACGGTGTTGACCGTTTCGCGGCCTTTTTCCGGACCCAGATCGGGCAGGAAGGGAGGCTTGGCATTATCATCGGCGAATTTCTGAGCTGCAGGTTCAAGAATCACTCTTTTATGATCAGACATAGGTTACAGTCTCCTTCTTCTAGCAGATTAGGTCAAGCTCTCCTCATCCATAACCGCCTGACAAGTTTCTGAAACGTAAAGCGAACGGATCGCCCGGGTCAAAGCGTATACCAAGTAGAGAAAGGGGGGAAGCGAGCGTTGAAGAATTATCCCATTACAGAGCAGCAGGCCAAGGACATGTTTGAAGCACACTCCGCTTATATTTATGGGATTGCCCTTATGATGACCAAGCAGCGGGTGCTGGCCGATGATATTACCCAGGAGACTTTTCTGCGTGCCTTTGCAAAATATCATTTGTACGATCCATCCAGGCCGCTTCGGCCTTGGCTGTACCGGATTGCCGTCAATACGTCCCGTAATCTGTTACGCAGGAAGACCTGGATACAATTACTGGCGGGCGTTCCAGTAGAGGGAAAAGAGCACTCCGCCGAGAGCTTCGCCCTGCATAGTGAGAATCAGCTGGAATTATGGCAGGCGGTCAGCCATCTGTCCGCGAAGCTGCGCGAAGTGATCACCCTGCACTATTATGCCGGATTATCGCTGCCAGAGACCGCAGAGGTATTGAGCATTCCGCTGGGAACCTGCAAATCCAGGCTTCATGCGGCACTGCGCAAGCTGAGAGAATGCGGCGAGCTTGACCCCGGTGTGCTGATGATGAAGGAGGGACTTAAATGACGACAGCTAAGGACAGGCTGGATGTTGAATCCGGAGCAGTAACCGCACAATTACAAAAGGAAGCTGAACACATGATACACAGTATGCCTTCTTCTGTTGATTTTGATGAATTGTGGCAGCTACATACTGGAGGAGTAGGGAAAGCCCCAAGAGACAGACACCGGTTATCATCGTACAGGAAGTGGGTCATCGGCGCCACAGTTGCGCTGGCTGTTACAGCCGGATCCATTACCGGGATCGGATTCATCTCGCCCCAGGTTGCAGAGGCGCTGCGCGTCATTCCGTTCTTCGATTATTTGTATGCTAAAGGTGTGTACACAGCAAACCTCAAAGTTATTGAGCAGAAGCAGCTTAGCAGTCCCGTGGGCCTTGAGGCCAAGGATCAGGGGATCACTTTTGAGATGGCAGAGGTGTATTATGACGGTATTCAACTGGTGCTTAATTACGAAGTGACTTATCCGGCATCCTCACCGCCGATTTCAGAGAAGGACGCGGAGGTCTACTATGAACTACATCTGAGAGGCCATGAACCGCAGTCTATTTATACACATGATTTTACGATTACAGGAGACCACACCTTTATAGGGACCACCCGGCAATCTTTTGGAGATAAGGATCTGCCCGGTCAGTTAACACTGGATATGACCATTAATACAATCGGAGCTACCAAAGGAATTTGGGATCTCACCATTCCGCTGGATGCAAGCAAGAGTAAGGCGCTGACTTCCACGGTGTATCCGAAAGATCTGAATTTCACTTACAAGAAGTCATTATATACGCTTGAGAAGCTGACTCTTGGTCCAGTCAATACACAAGTGATTATGCGGAATATATACCCCGGTGAGAAGCTGAACGTTATACTCCAGGATGATATAGGAACCTTGTATACAGATCAGGGAGGAGGTGCAACCAATGACTACTACTATTTCAACTTCTCACCGCTGACAGCGCTCAATCCTAAGCCGGCCTATGTAACCTTGATCGTTACTGAACCGCTGGAGAATGGAGCAGTGAAGCAAGCGGAGGACCGCCATCGCCTGAATGGATCATTTCCTATAACGTTGAAGGGCAATGAAGGAGGAACAGTGAAGATAACTTCCGTTGATTATGAGGAGAAGCAGACCGTTGTGTACTATGAGGCCAGTCAGGTCATGAGCCAGAATACCCCGCTTCGGTTAGAAGAGGAGCAGAACAAGGATCATCCGATCTTCCCCAAAGGACAGCCGGTGCGCATTAACCGGGATAAACTAGAGTTTAAGCTGATTTTCCCGCCGGTGCAACCATCCGATCAGCTCGAAATTGTGGCCAATTCCTTCACTTATACGAAGGATATACAACAATTCCGTCTGCGGATTCCGGTTCAGTGGACCAAATAGCTGCTGAAATTCAACGCTTATAAAAGAAAGGCCGCGCCGTCCTGTTATGGATGGCGTGGCCTGTTTATAGTTGGATGGAAGTAACTTTGAATCTTCCGTATGATGGCTTTGTTGCTGCTGGATAGCCTGGTCCGAATGTATGCGGAAAACCGAATACAATATGCTGATATGGATACTGCGAGCCGAATGTATGCGGAAAACCGAATACAATGGGAGTTGTGGGGTTGTGCGGGCCGGATATATGCGACAAACCGAATACAATCGGTGCGGTGGTTGTTTGTGGGCCAAATGTATGCGAAAAACAGTATACAATTTGCAGGAATGCAGGTACAAGGGCTGGAAGCACAGACCACAGGTGACTTTGTTTAATGCACTTAAGAAATTAACGAAAAGAAAAGCAAAAAGAAGCGGAGGGGAAATTTGGAACTGGAGGAGCGATAGCATCCGCCTGAAAGCTTTCCGCAGGAAAGCTCGCATCGTAAGCATAAGCTTGGTTTGGATTTCTACCGCGAAGAGCGGTTGTAATAAAGAAATCCAAATTGGGCAGCGGCCGGAGGGCCAAATGTTCACCGCAGCGACGACCAAGCTTCGAGTCCAGCTCTTAAGTATGTAGCATTAATAGCACCTTCGAGTCCAACTCCAAGTGTGTAACAGTAAAGTCCCCCTCACCGCTCCCCCACACGCCTAGCGCCGGATCTCCAATAGTCCACCCCGGCAAACGCCGCCGTAATCAGCAGCGGGTAGAGAATTGCCCAGCCTGTGAACGGGAACACGGCCAGTGTGGCGGCAAAAGAAATCCAACTGATTGTTACGCCTGCACGGCTGCCGCGCAGAAGGCGGATTCCGGCGGCACAGCCCCCAATATAGGTAAGAATGAAGGTAGCGTTGGGGAAGGTGATCAGTGTGGTTATCGAGAGTGCCCCGCTGCCGTAGAGCGATAATATCAAGGTGAAGCAGAGCGCCAGGAAGCCGATGGCCCCCACAGGCGTCTGATAACGATTGGATAAAAGGCCCATCCAGCCCGGAGCATAACCTTGCCGGGACAAGGCATACGCCACGCGTGAAGCCGCACCTGCATAGGCAATGATCGTCGCCGTGCAGATGAAGAGACCGGTGAGTCCGGCGATGAAGCCTCCCCATGCCCCCAGCGGCTGGCTGATGATCCATAGCAGGGAGCTATCTGCCCCGCCGTGCAGATAGCTCTGCGTACCTACGGTAGCAAGTGCCGAGAGGAAATACAGGACACCGACAATGATGGCCGCGATGGTCACACCCTTAACCGCAGCCCGTTCAGGTTCCTTGAACTCTTCCGACAGATGCGAGACTGCTTCCCAGCCGATGAAGCACCAGAAGAGGATCGCGGCCGCCTGCCCGACACTCATCCAGCCATACGGCGCAAACGGAGTGAAGTGAGCACGCTCCATCCTTGGAAGCGCAGCGGCAAAAGAGAAGACCAGTACGGCAACAATAGCGATCACCACAGCAATTTGCACTTTACCGGCGACCTGCATGCCGATCCAGTTCGTTAGGAGTCCAATGACCAGTATCCCGGCGGCAAGGGCGATTCTGGCCGGATCGCCCCAGCCCATCGCTGCGGTCATGTATCCTGCACCGGTCAATGCGGCGACTGGCGCACCGATCGGAACGGACAGCAGGAAGAACCAGCCGACAAGGGCCCCGGCCTTCGGCCCGAAGGCTAGAGTAACGAAGTGGGAGACGCCCCCGGCGTTAGGGAACTTGGCAGAGAGCAGGCCCATGGATAAGGCAAGCGGAAGAATGAGCAGGGTCATGAAGCCCCAGGCCAGCAGCGAAGCCGGGCCAGCCATCTCGGCTGCCAGTCCGGGGACAATTAATACCCCCGAACCGAGGACAGCCCCGATGTATAAGGCAACGGCCTGAGGCATGCCGATAGTACGTTGTAACGAGGTGTGTTTCTTCATACGTATAATCCCGCTTTCCTTGTATTTAGTTCTAGAGTATCAGATAATAGATCCATTGGAAAAACGGAATTATCAAATAACATCCATTCAAAAAACCGATGGATCAAAGGAAGGTCTGCTATGGAATCGAAGCATCTGTTCACCTTTCTCGTTGTGGTAGAGACGGGCAGCTTCACCCGCGCTGCGCAGAAGCTGGATTATGCCCAGTCCAGCATTACCGCACAGATTCAGGCTCTGGAAGCAGAGCTGGGGCAGCCCCTGTTCGACCGGATCAGCAAAAAGATTATGCTTACCGATGCAGGCCGCCGCCTGCTGCCGTATGCCCAGGAAATCTCCAAGATGCACACGATGGCTGAGAATGCCCTCCGGTCTGAGACCGAAATCGCCGGTTCACTGCGGATTGGCGCACCGGAATCCCTGGCGGCCTTCCGGCTTCCCGGAATAATCAAGGATTTCCGCAGCCGTTATCCGCAGGTGCAGATTACCCTTAAGCCGGGGGCCTGCTGGGAGCTGACCGAGTTCATCCGCTCCGGGGAGCTGGATCTGGCCTTCCTGCTGCAGCCGGAAACAGAGTATAAGGATATGCACTGTGAGACGCTGATCCATGAAGCCATGGCTCTGGTGGCTCCGCTGGATCACCCGCTGCTGGAGCTTGCTGAAGTGGAGCCGCATCAGCTGAAGAACGTAACGATTCTGCATACCGAAGCGGGCTGCACCTACCGCACCTTGTTTGAACGTCATTTGAACAGCCACGGTGTCTTTCCTGATCCGAATCTGGAGTTCTGGAGCATTGAAGCGATCAAGCAGTGCGTGATGGCCGGACTCGGTCTCTCTTTTCTGCCGCAGATTACGGTGAAGCGCGAGCTGGCGGAAGGCAAGCTGGGCCGGCTGAACTGGAATGACCAGTCGCAGCGGGTGGCCACCCAGATCGCTTACCATAACAAGAAATGGAAGTCTCCTGCGCTCAGCGAATTCCTCAGAATGGTAGAGAAGCATGCTGCCGGATGGAGGGAAGCTACTGCAGAGGAAATGATATAATAGTTGTACTTAAGAGGGAGGGAACAGATCATGAATGAGCTGGAACTAACATACGAAGAAGAGCTGGAGGCCTTCCTGATCTGGATGAAGGATGCCGGTTATACAGCACATACCCAGAAATCCTACCTTGCGGATGTGCGGGAATTCCTGGACCAACTGAACGGCAAGGAGCTGGGAACGGTTAAGAAGCTGCATGTGGTGTCCTACCTGACCTCGGTCCGTGAGCGGGGAGTCAGCGATGCCACCCGTAACCGCAAGCACGCCTCGGTTAACTGTCTGTTCAAGGCACTGTCCGAGCTGGAGCTGTTATCTATTAACCCGGCGGCAGGGATCAAGAAATCCAAAACTGACAAAAACCGTGAGCCGGTCTATCTGGAGGAGCAAGAGCTGGAGCGGTTCCTCTCGGCGGTGGACGGCAAGTATAGAAGCCGCAATCTGGCGGTCTTCCTGCTTATGTCCTATATGGGGCTGCGGGTAGGGGAAGTACATACGCTGAATCTGAGTGATTATAATGTAGACCGGCGCACGCTGCGGGTCTTCGGCAAAGGGCGCAAATGGCGGGGCATACCGGTTCCCGAGGATGTAGCCCCGTATCTCGATCAGGCGATTACGGACCGGCTGGTTCCTTGGCGCAGCAAAGAAGAGGCCATGTTCATCTCGCAGAAGGGTCGCAGACTGTCGATCCGGGGAATTCAGGGCATTGCTGCGGATACCTTCAGCCGCTTCCAGAGTGAGCTGCCCTCTTCCCAGCAGCGTGCCTATTCGAGCCATAAGCTGCGGCATTCGTTCGCCACTATGCTGCTGCGCAAGGGCGCGGATCTGCGGACGGTGCAGGAGCTGCTGGGTCACTCTTCCATTCAGACAACTACAGTCTATACCCATATCACGAGCCGGGAGAAGGAAGAGGCGATGTCCCGACTGCAAATCAGCAGTGCTGATAAGCTGAGCGGCAGCCTGTAATCGGCCTGTCTAGTATTCATATCACTTGAACTATGAACTTTTGTTCATACCCTAACGCATAAATTACATGGAATGTGCTTTTTTAGGATGACAACTTGTCTATGAATTGCTACCATGAGAAAGGGAAAAATGGAGATGAGAAATCAACCGCAACATTCGCTTTAGCCGCTTAACGCGTCTTCGCGGCTTGTAAATGCTTGGATGCTTAGATTTCAATGCTTAGATTTCATAAAAAGGCCGCCAATCCCTGCGGATTGGCGGCCGGCTCGTTCCGGCTGGAATTATAGCTCCAGCTTGGTAATTTCACTCTTGAGCTTGTCAGCGGACTGCTGGAATAAGCTCTGTTCTTCTTCGCTGAGCGGAAGATCAAGCACCTCACGCACACCGGAGCGGTCCACAACACACGGAGCGCCGAGGAACACATCGGAGACGCCGTTGTAGTTGTTCAGTAGTGTAGATACATTCAGAACGGAGCCTTCATTGTTCAGGATGGACGCTACAATGCGGTCCAGTGCAAGCGCGATGGCGTAGGAGGTCGATCCCTTGGCATCGATAATCTCGTAAGCGGCATTCTTCGTATCCTCGAAGATTTCTTTGCGTTCGGCTTCATCGAAGCCCAGATCAATCCCGGCGACATTGGCGAGACTCCAGACCGGCAGCTCGGAATCGCCATGCTCCCCGATGATCTGTCCATGGATGCTGCGCGGGTCAATCTCCTTGTGCTTCCCGATCAGGTAACGGAAGCGGGCGCTGTCCAGTACCGTTCCTGAGCCGATAACCCGTCTGCGGTCGAAGCCGCTGATCTTCAGGGTCGCGTACGCCAGGATATCGACCGGATTGGTCGCAATCAGCAGGATCGCGTGCTGGTTGTATTTCGTGATTTTCTGGATGATATCTTTGAAGATCGAGATGTTCTTGCGGAGCAGGTCGATCCGGGTTTCACCAGGCTTCTGGGAGGCTCCGGCAGTGACGATAATAATGTCGGCTTCGCGGCAATCCTCATAGGTACCGGCCCAAAGCTTCACGCCTCCTACAAAAGGCATACCATGGTTCATATCCAGCGCTTCACCAAGCGCCTTCTGGTGGTTCACATCGATCAGTACAAGCTCGGGCATGCGCTTACGCAGCAGCAGCGTATAGGCTGTAGTGGTTCCGACTGCACCGGTACCGATGACTACAACACGATTGGGCTTAAATGGGGCCATGTTAAATCTCCTCCAGCTTTTGTATTTTGGTAGTATAAGGAAGGCAGAGCCATTCCACTTGCTGTCCAATCTTATCCATCATAATCGCTAGGAATAGTGTTTTCAAGCTATCCGTTTTTCATCCATTACCCGTAATAGGGTAAGCTAACAACGATTTTTCTGTTATCCACTCAACCACTTGACAGGAGCGAACTGAAGTATGGATTTATTCCGCAAAAAACCGCTGGCTATTCCCCAGAATGCCGGAGCGGAGAAGCTTAGCAAGACACTGGGCGCCTTGGATTTGACGATGCTTGGGGTAGGAGCCATAATCGGCACCGGGATCTTTGTAATGACGGGAGTGGCTGCTGCGGAGCATGCCGGACCGGGCCTTGTTCTTTCCTTTATTATAGCGGGGATTGCCTGTGTGTTATCCGCTTTGTGTTATTCTGAATTTGCGTCCACCCTGCCTGTATCCGGCAGTGCCTATGCCTACAGCTATGTAGCATTTGGCGAATTGCTCGCCTGGGTTCTCGGCTGGGACCTTGTCCTGGAATACGGGGTTGCCGCAGCAGCGGTAAGCAGCGGGTGGTCCGGATATTTCCAGGGCTTGCTGGAAGGCTTCGGGATACATTTGCCCACAGCTTTGTCTGGAGCGTATAATGCGGATAAGGGAACGTTCATTAATCTGCCCGCAGTCATCATTATCCTGCTGATCTCCTATCTGCTGACACGCGGAGTTAAGGAGACTGCCCGCTTCAACGCAGTGATGGTTGCCATTAAGCTCTGCGTGGTGCTGTTGTTTATTATCACAGGCATATTCTATGTGAAGCCCGAGAACTGGACTCCGTTCCTGCCGTTTGGGATTCATGGCGTGATGAATGGCGCGGCCACTGTATTTTTTGCCTATATCGGCTTTGATGCCATCTCGACAGCCGCAGAAGAGGTGAAGCGTCCTCAGCGTGACCTACCGATTGGGATTATCTCATCCCTGGCTATTTGTACGGTCCTCTATATCGCAGTTTCCCTGGTTCTGACTGGCATTGTGCCTTATCATAGCTTGAATGTCAGTGATCCGGTGTCCTTTGCTCTGCGTTTCGTTGGCCAGAATATGATTGCCGGACTGATCTCTATCGGGGCTATTGCAGGGATGACTACCGTACTGCTGGTCATGCTGTTCGGTCAGACCCGGCTGCTGTTCGCCATCTCGCGTGACGGGCTGCTGCCGCAGAGCTTGTCCAAGGTTAGCCCCAAGACGCATACACCGGTGCGCAGCACTTGGATGGTCGGCAGCCTTATTGCAGTACTTACCGGCTTCGTCCCACTGGACCGGCTGGCTAATCTGACCAGTATCGGCACCTTATTTGCCTTCCTGGTTGTGTCACTCGGGGTCATTATGCTCCGCCGGACGAAGACAGATCTTAAGAGAGGCTTCCGGGTTCCATGGGTTCCGCTGGTTCCGCTCCTTAGTGCGGCGACCTGCGGCTACTTAATGTATAATCTCGGCAAAGAGACCTGGATCGGCTTCATCATCTGGGTTGCAATCGGGCTGGTGATCTACTCGTTGTATGGCTACAAACGCAGTAATCTGAATACGAAGAAATAATCTTTTTAAATAATCATGAATGAAGAAAAGGAGAGAGCGCATTGTCAGCCAAAGCTTCATATTCCAAGATTCTAAGAGTGGCGTTGATGCTTCTTATGACTCTGCTGGTTCTCTCGGCCTGCTCGTCCGCCCCTCCGCCGGAGGCTACCCGGCCTCCTCAGCCGACTGAAGCGCCGGAAGAAGGGCAGATGATTACAGTCATCACCCCGGATAACAAGAATGTGGAACCCGAAAATGCAAAGAAATACCAGATTCAGACGCGGCTGACCGACTTCCGGCTGTTGAATGCTTCAGCAGGACTGGCCTGGGGGGTAACGCGCAATGAGCTGCGAATGTACATGACGCTGAATAACGGCAAGACCTGGGCGAATATTTCACCAGCTACGAATGTACAATTTCTGAGCAATCCGGTCTACGGCAAAGAGATTTTCTTCACTGACCCCGAGCATGGCTGGATTATCCGCAGCTCGTTCGGCTCTACCGAGACCGTGGTGCTGCGTACCACAGACGGAGGACACAGCTGGCAGATCTCTGCGTTCCCCGACTCCAACAAGCTGGCCTCTATATACTTCAGCTCTGGTCTGAACGGCTGGCTGATGACCAAGTGGGATGCTAGTGCCACCAAAGAGAGCAAAGCTTTGTATGCTACCAAGGATGGCGGAGCCACCTGGAATCTGGTGATGCAGAATGAGCAGTATAATCCGAATCTGCCGACTAGTTCGATTCCACATGCCGGTGTCACGACAGGGATGATCTTTAATGATGAGAGCCGCGGGTTTGTTATGCTGCAGACTGGCGCTCTGCCCAAGATCTATATGACCAGAGATGGAGGGGCGACCTGGGTACCCGGTTCGGAATTCCTGGTCAATGATAGCTTTGCAGGATGTGACCGGGTGGTTACGGGTGTCCCTGAGTTCTTCGGGAAGAATGCGGCCGGGGGCTGGATGCCGGTCGGCTGTCAGAAGGACAAAGAAGGCAGCATGAGCTTTAACGGTTATTTTACCGCCAATGGGGGAGAGAATTGGAAGTTCACCACATTCGGGCGGCCGGCGCTCTCCGGTATGAACCGGAATGTGGCACCCGACTTCCTGAATGCCATGACGGGCTGGTCGCTGGAAGGCAACCTGCTCTATAAGACGGTGGACCAGGGAGTGACCTGGACGGCCCTTCCGGCCAGCACGGTGCTTCAGTCCAAGCTTCTGGAGTATCCGGAGGTAGTGAAGCTGCAATTCATTTCAAGCGATGTCGGCTGGCTGCTGATCTCGAAGGAGGAGGAACGCAGGTCGATCCTGCTTCAGACCACCAACGGCGGCGAGAGCTGGCGCGTAATGTAATACTCTGCAAGAGGTTGTCCGTTCTGACGGATAGCCTCTTTTTTTCACATTAAATCTGCCTAAAGGCCTCTACAATATAAGGAAAAATCTTATTTAAAATTTTCTTTAAAAATGTGAAAAAAATCACATGACAAATTCTGAATCCTGTGATATATTTAACACATAGAGAACAAGTTACTTTTTTCACAAACTTTCAAACAAACTTCCAACCCGAAGAGGAGAGATTACAATGACAACTTTTGAAACGAATTATATGACTAGAAACCTGATGCAACTGTGCTACAACTGCGATGACGCTCACCTGTGCCAGACTGAAGAACAATGCAAAGCCTGCTGGGCAGACAACGGCATGATGCCGGAAGAAACGAACGAAACCAGACAACTGTTAGACCTCGTACATGCTTAATGTAACCGCCACTCGGGTATTATAGAAGGCCATTTAAGTTCCAGGCAGTACCGGAACCTGAATGGTCTTTTTGCAATTATAAGAACTTATAGGTTTCACACGATAACTTATCCTTTCTATTTCTCGCTGAAACGGTACCGTCCTATAAAAGGACGGCGAAGCCGTTTCTACTTGCGTTTCTGCCGGTGCTGTCTTGCAGACAAGAGGCATATACATGTAGAGAAGCCTATATGGGCAGGTGTGCTAACTACTTGGGAATAAGGGGGAAGAGACAATGGGAACGGGGAGTGATCCATCCTGGCTGTTCGATTTTACAGGAACGGTATTGCCGGTCTTTCTCGCTCTGGTCGTGGGGATCATCGCTGTGTCTGCGGGCCGGGGATTGCTTCAGTGGAGCCGGAACAATAAAGCCCCCCTGCAGTCCATTCCCGCCCGTATCGTGAGCAAGCGGACCGAAGTGCGCCAGCAGCAGTCCCAGGAGGATAGTCTCTCCAGCCGGACCAGCACCACCTACTATCTGACCTATGAAGCTGAGGATGGGGTGCGCAGGGAATTCAAGGTGGAGGGACAGGAATACGGGATGAGCGCTGAGGGAGACCAAGGTATACTGACGTATCAGGGGACCCGGTATCATGGCTTTCAACGGCGTCCTCATTACTCCACGGCAGAGTAGCTAAGATGGCAATGCATTATAGATGGTGATTGTAACCCCCTGGTTCCGGCTCAGGAACCAGGGGGTTTTTGGCGTGCCTCCAGCATGGGAAAGAACGGAGAGGGGGCAGGAAATTGGGTGCAGACTGTCACCTCCTGGGCGAATACACATACAATACAGCGAGCAGCAAAAGAACAACGGAGAAAACAATAGTCTGCACAGCTTCACCTGTTAATGAAATGAATGCAAGGAGGAGAACGCGTGGCTGTCATCAAAACTAACTCGGAGGACGTAAGAGTGCTTGCACGGCTGATGCGGGCCGAGGCTGAAGAGGATGGGGAGTCAGGCATGCTGATGGTCGGCAATGTCGGCGTGAACCGGATTCTTGGCAACTGTCTGGATTTCAACAACATCCGCAGTGTGAACGACATGGTGTATCAGAGCCCCGGCGGCTTCGAAGCCCCGCAAAAGGGATATTTCTATCAGCGGGCGCGGGAGGCCGATATCCGGCTGGCGAAACGAGCGATTAACGGGGAGCGAACTTGGCCGGCCTCGAATGCGCTCTGGTTCTTCCGCCCGGTCGGCGATTGCCCGGCGACCTGGTACAATCAGCAGAATACCGGACGCTACAAGGCCCACTGCTTCTTCACTCCGACACAGGGAGATTGTCCGGCAGTATACTAGGCAAGACAAGGCAGTTATTACACTTTAGGAGGTAATCCGTACATGATCGTTCAACCCTACCGCCCAGTTCCTTATATGATGGGCAGCAATCCCGCAGGCAGCATGAACAATATGAACAACATGAACAATATGAACAATATGGAGAACATGAATAACATGAACAATATGAACAACATGGGGCACATCGGAAATATGGGGAAAATGGGAAACATGGGGAACATGGGAAACATGGTCGCCATGCCGCCTCAGGTAAGCAGCGGAAGTCCCATGATGCCCGGCGGCACGGTGGTCTCCACAGCTGCCCCCGTGTTTGAACAGTCCTATGTGGAGAATATTTTCCGCCTGAATCTTGGCAAGGTGGGCACCTTCTATTTCACATATGAGAATAATAAGGACTGGAATGCCAAGGTCTACACCGGGGTGCTTGAAGCTGCGGGCCGTGACCACCTGATTATCAGCGACCGGGCTACCGGACAGCGGGTGGTGCTGCTGATGGTTAACTTTGATTACGCCACTTTCGAAGAGCCGCTTGTCTATCAATATCCGGGCGTTGTCGGGAATCCGCTGGGAGTGCGTAACTGTTAATCCGCTTTTCCGGCCATTTATCCATAGAATTGCCCAAAAACGGCTGTCCGCCTTGGTTTGAGGCGGTCAGCCGTTACTTATGCTCCCGTACGTACATATGCTGTATTTTTCGAGGGGACACGCATGCTTGCTGTTTCACCTAATATATTTATATAATGAAAGTATTATTTATAATCCGTGATTTTGTATAGGAGATGAGGGCATTGGGGAATTGATACGCAAGGGTTCTCTTCGCGTAATCGAGTCTGACATTTTGAGCAAACGAAGGAGGTGGGCCTATCCAGCCGTACAGATTACGGTGGATAGGAGTATAAATTGAGCGACCCTTTACCCGGTATATTACATGTAGGACTTATTATTTTGCTTGTGCTGCTTAACGGTTTTTTCGTTTCGGTGGAGTACGCGATGGTGAAGGTGCGCAGCGGGCGCATTGAATCGCTGATTGAGGAAGGCAGCAAGAGAGCGCTGGCGGCAAGGAACATTGTCCATAATCTGGATGGATTTCTGTCAGCCTGCCAGCTTGGGGTAACCCTTGCTTCACTTGCACTGGGCTGGCTGGGAGAACCGGCCGTGGCCACGATTGTGGGGCCGCTGGTCAGAGGTCTGGGCTTTGATGAAACGACTGTATTTGTCATCTCCCTGATTATTGCCTTCATGTTTATCACGGTTCTCCATATCGTACTCGGCGAGCTTGCACCGAAGACCATTGCTGTGAACAAGGCTGAGGCGGTGCTTCTGTTAACTGCGGGACCGATGAACGTTTTCTACCGGATCATGTTTCCATTTATCTGGGTGGTTAACGGGCTTGCCCGGGGACTGCTGCGGATCTTCCGTCTGACACCGGCTTCCGAGCTGGCTACTGCGCATACGGAGGAAGAAATCCGCATTCTGATGCAGGAGAGTAACAAAAGCGGCTTGATCGACAACACAGAAATGACACTGGTGGATAATATTTTTGGATTTGCCGACACGATGGCCCGGGAGATTATGATTCCGCGTACCGAGATGATCTGTCTGAACACGCATCTGGAGACGGAGGAGAATCTGGAGATTGCCTTCGACGGCATGAGAACCCGTTATCCGGTCTGTGACGGTGACAAGGACCATATTCTTGGTTTCATTCATATCAAGGATATGATCCGGGAGAAGGCACTGAGCTATAATGAACTGATCCGTCCGATATTGACGGTACCGGAATCGATTCAGATCAGCAGTCTCCTGAAGGTCATGCAGCGTGCCAAGACCCAGATCGCCATTCTTATTGATGAGTACGGCGGTACCTCGGGGATGGTTACACTGGAGGATATTATGGAAGAGATTGTCGGTGAGATTCAGGATGAATTTGACGAGGAGCGTCCCGGCATTGAGCAGCTGGGAGAGGATGAGTACTCCGTTGACGGACTAATGCTGATTGAAGAGATTAACGACAAGCTCGGAATCCATATGGAGACTGATGATTATGATACGATCGGCGGCTGGCTGTATTCCAAGCTGGAGGTCAATCCGCCGCAAAAGGACCAGTCCATTGAGTTCGACAATCATTTATTCGTGGTCGAAGAAACCGATAATAAGCGGATTTCCCGGATTAAGCTGCTGAAGCTGCAGTTATTGACGGAAGAAGCCGGAGCATAAGCTGCTGCATACAATATGAGCATGGCGCTACTATAGCGCTGTGCTTTTTTGTCATTATAAGGATGGATGGTTCTGGCGTTACTGAGATTCGGCCGGATTTAAGGCGGGTAAGGAAGTGTAAATACATGTAATATATCCGATTCAAGAAAGGGGCGGGAGCGTTGGAGCATCCTTTTAACACTTACAATGATCTGCTTGTCCTCTTGTCGGTTGCGATAGCCTTTCTCTCCTGCTTCACGGCGCTGGACCTGACGGAACGTCTGCTTCGCGGCCATCGGAGCTCCCGGTTCATCCTGCTCATCTCCCTGGTGCTTGGCACAGGCCTGTGGAGCATGCATTTCATCGGGATGCGCGCAATGGAAATGGGCGTTCCTGTATCGTATAATCTGCCTCTGCTGGCGTTTTCTCTAGTGATTCCCGTCGCAGCCTCTTATATGCTGTTAGTTATGCTGAATAACCCGCACACCCGCAGCAGGGTCTATCTGGCCATGGGCGGACTCCTGTTCAGCAGCGGCATCCTGATTATGCATTTCAGCGGCATTCTGTCGATGAGACTTACGGCAACGTATGAGCAAGGCGCCTTCTCTATTACACTGGCGGTACTGTTCGCCTTGATCGTCCCGGTGGTCACCGCATCCTATGATCCGAAATGGCTGGAGCAGGCCTATAATATGTTCAGCTTCAAAAAGCTGCTGCTTGTCCTGACCCTGACCGGCGCGTTCACAGGTATTCATTACGCTGCCATGGCAGGCGCTTCATTCCCCATAGGAGAACATTCCAGTGCTGCCGGACAAGTGCTCTATTTGCAGGATTCCATACTGGGAATGATCCTCTGCGGCTCTTTCCTGTTCATTGTGTCGATCGTCCTTGCTCTGCTGTACAGGGACCGGCAGCGGATACTCCAGTCAGCAGCCTTCAACGAGCAGCGGTATACCGCACTGTTCGAGCATAACCCTGATATGGTGATCTGTATTGATCCTGCACGCAAGAAGATTATCAGTGCTAATCCTGCTCTGCGGGACATTACCGGATATAGCAGAGAAGAACTGGGGAATTATAAGGCGATACTGTACAGCGAACGGGATGAAACGGCCGTGCGGGATGCCGTAACACGCGCTTCACGGGGGCAGCCCTCCAAGCTGGAGCTGAAGGTCCGGAGCAAAGGCGGGGAGCAGCTGATCTGCAGTGTCACCGTCTTTCCTTTGCTGCATCATACGGAGCAGTGGGTCTATATCGTGGCCGAGGATGTGACCGCCCTGATGAAGTATCAGTATGAGCTGCTGGAGGCGAGGGATGCTGCGGAGAGTGCTGTGACGATGAAAAGCGAGTTCCTCGCCACCATGAGCCATGAGATCCGCACGCCGCTGAACGGCATTATCGGCGTCAACCAGCTGCTGGCTGAGGAGATCAGCAACCCTGAGCATCTGGAGCTCCTGCGGCTTCAGAGTACAAGCAGCCATGCTCTGCTGAATGTGATGAGCGATATTCTCGATATCTCCCGGCTGGAAGCGGATGGCCTCACGCTGAACAAGGATACTTTCGGGCTGAAGGCGCTTCTCCAGGGCTGTATGGACCTGTTCACGGTGAGCACACAAGACAAACCATTAACCCTGAAGCTTGAGATCGAAGAGGGGCTTCCCGACAAGTTCACCGGAGATGCTGCGCGTGTCCGTCAGATTCTGATCAACCTGATCGGCAATGCGGTGAAATTCACGCCATCCGGCACGGTAACGGTTAAGGTGGAGTCCTATGGCGTCAGGGAGGCTGCTCAGGCGCTGCAATTCATGGTGCGCGACACGGGCATTGGCATCTCACCGGATAAGCTGCAGCTGCTCTTCCAGTCCTTCTCACAGGTGGACGGGTCGCATACCCGCAAATACCCCGGGACGGGTCTGGGCCTTGCGATCTGCAAGAAGCTCGTAGACCTGATGCAAGGAGAGATCTGGGCAGAACCGGCAGAAGGGGGCGGCACACAGTTCTTCTTCAGAATTAAGCTGCAGTCACAGGAGCATTCCCCGGAGGTGTTTTTCGGCAAGGATACAGGAGGCGGGGAGTCAGCAGAGGAGAATGAAGCCGTATAAGACAGCGATTGCCAACAAGAGAGTTAACATTATATACTTTGAAAGTAACTATTCTTTTATCACGACAGTCCTGAGGACGGAAAGGAACTCTCTTTGAGCAAAACAAAAAAGAACAATGTCATGGCTCCCCAGATGAGTAAGCAGGAGAAGCGCAGGGCAGAGCAGGAACAGCAGAAGCAGAAAACGAGAATTCTGATCGTGAGTACGGTGGCCATCGTCGTTATTATTTTTGTAGGCTTATTCATGCTTGCTTCGAAGGACTCTTCGCCTGCAGGCACAGACAGTAAGCCGGTTGCCTTCAATTACAGTGAAATGATGCGGCTCGGCAAGGAGGATGCTCCGGTCAAAATTGTGGAATTCGGTGATTTCAAATGTCCGGCTTGCGCCCAGTTCACCGGTGTGATCAAACCGCAGATCGTTCAAGGTTATGTAGATCAGAATAAAGCAGCCTTCTATTTCGTGAATCTGGCCTTCATCGGCAAGGATTCCAGAACGGCCTCCCTGGCAGCGCTATCGGTGTATCATCAGAACCAGGAAGCGTTCTGGAAATACTTCGATGCGATCTATGCCAACCAGGGGAATGAAGACAAGGAGTGGGCTACGCCCGACTTCATGGTGAGTCTCGCCAAGCAGCTGGAGCTGCCGGTGGATTATGACCTGCTGCGCAAGGATATTGATGACCGCACCTATGCGAAGGAACTGGACCGGGATATTCAGCTTGGCTCCGATACGGGCGTAACGAATACGCCATCCTTGTACGTGAACGGCATCAAGGTGAACGAGCCCTTCAATATGGAGGCGATTGACGCCCAGATTCAGGCAGCAACAGCAGCAGCGGGAGCAGGGGCCGCCCAATGACCGCCTTCTCTGCCTTCTGCCGGCGTAATTGTCTCTACTTGGCCTGGTTCGTCTGTGTGGTAGCTGTAGCGGGCAGCCTGTATCTCAGTGAGGTCCTGCATTACGAGCCGTGCAAGCTGTGCTGGTTCCAGCGGATCTTCATGTACCCGCAGTTGTTCCTGCTGGGGATCGCCACCTACCGGGCGGACAAGCGGATCATTCCTTATGTGCTTCCTCTTAGTCTGATCGGCGGCTGCATCTCTATTTATCATTATGCAGAGCAGAAAATTCCGGCGCTCAGCAAGGTGCTTCCCTGCACCATTGGCGTACCGTGCAACAAGGATTATCTGAATTGGTTCGGATTTGTAACGGTCCCTCTGCTTGCACTTATAGCCTTTGCCTTAATCTCCATTCTGCTCTGGACAGGACGCAAAGAGGAGCCTGCAGAGTAAGTAGCTGACGGGCAGAAGGAAGAGAAGAGAATGCCCTTAATTTTAGCAAAAAATATTATACAAAAACCCTGTAAAATCACGTGTTAAAGGGATAATGAAAGAGAATGAAAGATCAAGACATACCGGATGATGAATTTGGTTGTTTTGAGTGCTTTTCATTCTTTTTTCATTTGTTTCCACGCTTTACGGAAGACGCGTTGTAGCTTAATATTAGTCCTTGTGAGAAGTTGAATATGCGCTGAATTTTCCGGATGGAAAAACGGGGGAACCACACTTTGGCCAAGGCCAAAAGGGGTGAATCGGAGCGGGCCGCCAGGGCCTGTAACCGTAGGGCTACCACAGTCCGAATCCGCCAGCTAACCTCGTAAGCCAGCAGTGGGATAATGACCATGCACTCTAAGGCATGCGGATCATTTCCGTATGCTTATTTTGGTGCCTGCATTTATGAAATCCACTTATGAAAACAGCGCAGGGAAACCCGTTTCAACTTAACCAAGAGAGGAACTGTTACTACAATGGTAAGCAAGGTAAAACGACTATTGATCGGGCGTCCGATGAAGTCGAACGAACTCGATCATGAAAAGTTATCCAAGGTGAAAGCACTGGCTGTCCTGTCTTCTGATGCGCTCTCGTCTGTAGCCTACGGAACAGAACAAATTCTAATCGTACTGGTGGCCGCCGGGTTCACCGCCATCTGGTACTCATTGCCAATTGCATTAGCCGTATTGGGCCTGCTGGCTATTCTGATTTTATCCTACCGGCAGACGATCTTCGCTTATCCCCAGGGCGGGGGCGCGTACATTGTCGCCAAAAGCAATCTGGGGGTGCATACCGGCTTATTGGCCGGCGGCTCTCTGCTGGTGGATTACATTCTGACGGTGGCGGTAAGCGCCTCGGCGGGGACGGATGCGATCACTTCAGCTTTTCCAAATCTGCATAATCATAGTGTCCTCATAGCGGTATCTGTTATCTTGCTCTTAACGATTGTTAACCTGCGCGGGGTGACCGAATCGGCTTCGTTCATCGCTATCCCGGTCTATCTGTTCGTCGTCTCCATCTTCGTGCTGATTATCGCAGGGATCTTCAAATATGTAACCGGCGGGGCTCATGCCCAGGTTCCTGAGATTGGCTCGGCGGTGTCGAACGTGAGTATGTTTCTGCTGCTGAAGGCATTCAGCTCCGGCTGTTCGGCTCTGACCGGGGTTGAGGCTGTCTCCAATGCCATTCCAAACTTCAAAGCGCCGGCGGAGAAAAATGCAGCCAAAACGCTGATGCTCATGGGCCTCATTCTCGGGGTGATGTTCACAGGCATTACGCTGCTCGCTTACTGGTACGGCATCATGCCTGATGAGAAGGCTACCGTGGTCTCACAGATTACCGAGTCTACCTTCGGCCGGGGCGGGCTGTACTTCTTCATTCAGGGGATTACGGCGGTTATCCTGTTCCTGGCAGCCAATACGGCATACTCAGCCTTCCCGCTGCTGGCGTTCATGTTCGCCAAAGACAAATATCTGCCCCATGCCTTCATGGTGCGCGGCGACCGGCTCGGCTTCTCCAACGGTATTATTTTCCTCGGCGTCATGTCGGCAGTGCTGGTAGCGGCGTTTCACGGGAATACAGAAGGACTTATTCCATTATATGCAGTAGGGGTATTCATTCCGTTCACGCTATCGCAGCTTGGCATGATGGTCCAATGGTACAGAACGAAGCCGCAAGGCTGGCAGAGCAAGTTCGCCGTGAATACGGTCGGGATGCTAACTACATTAACGATCACCATGATCTTCATCATCACCAAATTCTCCAGCGTGTGGATGGCTTTCATCTTCCTGCCGGTCGTCATTATCGTGTTCCACCGGATTCACCGCCATTATATGAATATTGCCGATCAGCTGCGAATCTGTCCGGCAACAGATAAGCCTTGTATCAAAGGAAGCACCGTAGTCGTTCCTGTCGCCGGTGTGACCCGCGCTGTACTGCATTCGATCAGCTATGCGAAGTCTTTGACCGATAATGTGGTCGCTGTATATGTAGGCTTCGATGAAGAAGAGATTCACAAGATGGAGCAAAAGTGGGAGGAGTGGAACCCCGGAGTTCGCCTGATCGTCCTGCGCTCCCGTTACCGCAGTATTATCCGCCCGCTGGTGAAGTTCATCGATACAGTAGAGTGGAAGACCTCTTCAACGGATCATATTACTGTCCTGATTCCGCAATTCGTGACCAAGCATTGGTGGCAGGCAGTGCTGCATAATCAGACCAGCTTGTTCATCCGCTCTTATTTAATGAATCAGAAGGACATTGTCATCGCCACGGTTCCTTTCCATTTGCATAAATAATATAGAGGATTATAGGAAGACGGCTGTTTCTGCTTATTGCGGAGGCGGCCGTTTTGCCGTTACTATAAGTTATTGGTTGACATAGAGAATGAGAATCAATATCATCAGTATAGACAAGAAGAAAGTAACAGAGCTTTTGCCAATCATGAGGGTAACATACAGGAGGGGTATTCAATGTTTTCGTTCAACCTGCAAGGATCAAGAAGCGGGAAGCTGGCGGTGGCCGGACTTATGACTACAACACTGCTGCTATCCGCTTGCGGAAATAATAATAGCAATGCAGGCAGTAACGGTGGAGCAAGCACTGCACCTGCAGCAACCGTGGAAGCCACTGCGGATGCCACTGCGGATGCCACTGCGGTGCCTGCAGCAACTGCCGCACCTGCGGTGGAGAAGACCGTAACGGATGCGATGGGGCATAAGGTGACTGTTCCCGCTAACCCACAGCGTGTCATTGCTTCTTATCTGGAAGATTATCTGGTAGCACTCGGCGTGACTCCGGTTGCCCAATGGTCTACGAAGAATGGTACTCAGAAATACCTCGATGCTGAGCTTAAGGATGTTCCGCCGATCAGCTATGACCTGCCGCTGGAAGCCGTCACCAGCTTCACTCCTGATTTCCACATCGTCCAGTCGGAAGGCTCGGTTCAGAACGGTCTTTATGACCAGCTGAACAAAATCGCACCAACCTATGTACTGGGCGACGAAGTCAGCAGTGACTGGCGCGCGGCTACGCTCAAAATCGGTGAGCTGCTTAATAAAACACCAGAAGCTGAGAAGGCTATTGCAGACTATGACCAGAAAGCGGCTTCGGCCAAAGCGGCTGTGTCAGCGGCAATTGGTGATGATTCGGTAGCTGTTCTGTGGCTGGTGTCCAAGAATTTCTTCATCGTGGACGAGACCCGCAGCAGCGGTGCAGTATTATATGGCGATCTTGGAGTGAAGCTCCCGAATCTCGTGACCGATATTCCTGCGGAGTCCAGAGCACCGTGGAACCCGATTTCACTTGAGAAATTGTCAGAGCTGACTGCAGAGCATATCATTCTGGTGAACAGTGATAAGGCGGACGGAGCAGAAATTACAGATGGGGCGGTCTGGAAGGGAATTCCAGCCGTTAAGGCAGGGAATGTTCATGAATTCGGCAAAGATACCAGCTGGCTTTACAGCGGTCCTATAGCCAATTCTAAGACCATCGATGATATTCTGAGCAGTTTTGTCAAATAGGTTCTTTACCGGCCGGAGAAATGTGCAGGCTTTTATGTCCTCAGGATATAGAAGCCTGCCTCTTTTTTAAGTTGAACAATATTCATATATTTGCGATAATGAGAATCATAATCATTTATATTTCCCTAATAATCCTGATAAGGAGACGGCATATGGCTTCATCCACAGATTCTGCTTTACAAGCTCCTTCTGATGAAGGGAAAACATCTGTCAGGTCGCGGCCGCTTGCTGCTGCTGTTATTCTGGTGCTGGGAATAGCAGCAATTGTCTTCGGCCTGATGGTATCCGTATCGGTTGGTGCGGCGGATATCCGGCTGGCTACTGTATGGGAGGCGGTATTCCGGTTCAATCCGGAGCTGCCCCAGCATCAGGTCATCCGGGAGCTGCGGATTCCCCGGGCTGCCGCAGGGGCGCTGGTCGGCGCATGTTTTGCCGTTGCCGGTGCGATTATGCAGGGGATGACCCGCAACCCGCTGGCGGATTCAGGGCTGCTCGGGCTTAATGCAGGAGCGGGTGTTGGACTGGCCCTGGCTTTTGCCTTCGCGCCAACCTTATCCTTCGCGTACATCATGCTGTACTGCTTCCTTGGAGCGGCTGTGGCCTCACTGCTGGTATTCGGGATCGGTTCGCTCTCCCATAGCGGATTGACCCCGCTTCGGCTGACCCTGGCCGGTGCGGCAGTAAGCGCCATGCTGCTGGCGGTCAGTCAGGGCATTGCGATCCTATTCAGCCTCTCCCAGGATATTGCCTTCTGGATGGCCGGGGGGGTTGGCGGAGCGAGCTGGAAGCAGCTGCAGGTAATCTCACCTTGGGTCGCGGCGGCCCTGATCGGTGCGCTGATGCTGTCGCGTTCGATTACGCTACTGAGCCTGGGCAGAGATGTTGCAGCGGGTCTCGGACAGCGCACCGGTCTGGTACAGACTGCAGGGATGATTATTGTCGTCATCCTCGCCGGAGCGGCGGTCTCCACTGTAGGCCCGATCGCTTTTGTCGGATTAATGGTTCCGCATATCACGCGTTATCTCGTTGGGGTGGACTACCGCTGGATTATTCCCTGCTCCGCAGTCCTTGGAAGTATTCTGGTCCTGGTGGCCGATATTGCGGCCAGGATGATTAATGCGCCATACGAAACACCGATAGGTGCCTTAATTGCAGTATTCGGCGTACCGTTCTTCATCTATCTGGCCGGCAAACGCAAGGGGGAGCTGAAATGAACCGTTCCGCCTCATTCCCTCCAGCCAAGCCGCGCCGTTCCAGGGAGGCTGGTATTCTGACACTGCTTGGAGTGCTTATTGTCATTCTGTTTCTGGTCAGTATGAATACCGGCTTCATGCGTCTGTCACCGCTTGAAGTTCTACATACCCTATCCGGCAACGGCACCAAGCAGCAGCAGCTGATTTTGTTTGATTTCCGGCTGCCGCGGATCGTGATTTCCTTGCTGATTGGTGCAGGCTTCGCGGTAGCCGGAGCAATTCTGCAAGGCTTGTCGCGTAATGCTCTCGCTGAGCCTTCCACCCTGGGGATCAATGCCGGAGCCGGATTCGCCGTACTGATCTTTATCTCCTTTGTACCGGCTACTACAGCAGCTCCGATCCTTGTGCTTCCGCTACTGGCGCTGGCAGGGGCCTCGCTTACTGCAACACTGATCTACTTCCTGTCTTACAGGAGGGAGGATGGACTCTCGCCGACACGGCTGATCCTGATCGGGATTGCTGTGGGTGCCGGGATATATGCTTTCCAGCTTATTTTGTCATTAAGACTCGATCCGCAGAATTATCAGTTCGTAGCCATCTGGCTGGCCGGCAAAATCTGGGGCGGAGACTGGCGGTTTGTGCTGGCTTTGCTGCCCTGGATATTGATCCTGCTGCCCTTCGCATTCTACAAAGCCCGGGTGCTCAACGTACTGAATCTGGGCGATGAGCTCTCCAAGGGACTCGGCCTGCCGCTCGAACGGGAACGGCGGTGGCTGCTGGCGGCGGCTGTTGCACTTGCAGGAGCCTGTGTATCGGTAAGCGGCAGCATTGGTTTTGTCGGGCTGATCGCGCCGCACCTGGCCCGCAGGCTGGTCGGCCCGCGCCATCAGATCCTGCTGCCTGCGGCTGCCCTGATCGGAGCCCTGCTGCTGCTTACGGCAGATACGATCGGGCGCTGGGTAATGCAGCCTGCGGAGGTACCTGCTGGTATCGTAGTAGCGATTATTGGAGCACCGTACTTTTTATATCTTTTGGCCACGTCGAAAGCGTAATACAGAGATGTATATTATAAAAATCTAAGGAGTGTGTATCATGTCGGAACGTTTAAATACAGAACAGCTGAGCATCGGATATGCGGAGACAATGATTGTGAAGGGGCTGAATCTGTCGCTTCCGACAGGAAAGATTACGGCGCTCGTCGGGGCGAACGGCTCGGGGAAGTCCACGATTCTGAAGACGATGGCCCGGATCATGAAGCCGAAGAGCGGGAATGTCATGCTGGACGGGAAGTCCATTCATAATCTGTCTACCAAGGAGGTGGCCCGGCAGCTGGCGATTCTGCCGCAGAATCCTACGGCCCCGGATGGCTTAACGGTGTCTGAGCTGGTAGGATATGGCCGGTATCCGCATCAGAAGGGCTTCGGCAGCCTGACGCCTGAAGACCGCAGCATTATTGCCGGTGCGATTGCGCTGACCGGCATGAATGAATTCCGTGACCGGCCGATTGACCGGCTCTCCGGCGGACAGCGGCAACGGGCCTGGATCGCCATGGCACTGGCACAGCAGACAGATATTCTATTCCTTGATGAGCCGACGACCTTCCTGGATATGGCCCATCAGCTGGAGGTGCTTCAGCTGCTGCAGAAGCTGAATGAGCAGGAAGGCCGGACGATCATTATGGTTGTCCATGATTTGAATCATGCCTCCAGATATGCGCAGCATATGGTAGCGATCAAATCCGGCAATGTGATCAGCGAAGGCGCTCCGAACGAGGTAATGACACCGGCGGTGCTGCGGGAGGTATTCGGTATTGAGGCGGATATTGTACCTGATCCGCGTACAGGTGTGCCGCTGTGTCTGCCTTATGAGCTGGCTGCATACAAAGCAGTAGGACTGTAGGACGGCTGCATGAATGAATTCCTGAGGCAAGAATATAGCTCCAAGTTTGATCTCCATTCTGAGGTGCCAGAGGGAGCCGTGTATTCCTGCGCAGCTGCTGAACTGGCAGAAGAGGCTGGGATGAGGGCCTTCATGGAGGCTTACCGGCCGCTGATGAAGGCGCTCGACGATAAAGCGGCCGGTGCGTATTTCGGCGGTTATCTGAGCATAATTGCACTCGCTGTCCAGTATTCCGTGACCGGCTTCTTGTGCGTACCGGATTTCAGTCTACGGAATCTGCATCTGCATCTGGTTCCGGCAGACGGCTACTGCCGTGTTGCCTTTTCGCTTCGTGAATGGGGGATGGTACAAGCTCCGGCAGATGAGCCGGGCCGGAAGGCTTGGCGCAATGAGGTGCTCGCCAGCTTCTACCAGAGCACAGCCGGACCGCTGATCCGTATGGCTTCACAGGTGAGTGGCCTATCGCTTGGGGAGATCTGGGGACAGATGCCGACCAAATTCAATTATTATGCGGAAGCCTTCGCCGCTGAGCTTACTGATCCGCTCCTTCTCCGCCGGCTGGAGGAGGATTACGCCTATCTGAAGGATGATCTGCCCGCTGCCGTATTCGGGATGCCGCGGAATCCTTTCCAGGTGAAGGTGCGGAGAATCGAATCGCTCACGGACCCGGAGCAGACGGTTCAGATGCGTAACCGCTGCTGTATGTATTACCGGACTGAGGGAGGGCGGCTGTGTTATACCTGTCCCCGGATGAAGGAGGAGGAGCGGTCCGCACGGCGGGAGGAATTCCGTTCCGGGCGCGCAGCAGGTGAATAGGGTATAATTGGGAATTTCGAAACATAATAATGCTGTATGCAGCTTCTTAACAGGCTCCTGTCATTGACAAGGGAGCCTGTTCGTTGATAAAGTTGTGGTTGCTGAAGCGTGATTGCCCGGCGATGAGCCCCACCATTATCTTGTTCATAGAGTAGGAGCATGAAGAATGAATATTGACAACATATATGAGGATTTGCAGCCGCTGGTTACCGCAGGCTCACTGAAACGCCGGGAGAGCCTTAAGAATCTGGTCTATACCCGCATGGGCGGCGAAGCAGATATCTTGGCTGTTCCAGTTACATATGAAGAGATCCAGAGCATCTACGCCTATGCCCATAATCATCAGATCCCGCTTACGATTCTCGGCAATGGCTCCAATGTCATTATCCGGGACGGAGGCATCCGCGGCATCGTGCTCCAGACCTCGGATCTGTCAGAGATGGGCATCCGTGACGGGCTGCTCTATGCGCAGTGCGGGGCGAAGATTATCGATGTCTCGCGCTATGCGCTGGAGCAGAAGCTGACCGGTCTGGAATTCGCCTGCGGCATCCCCGGCACGGTAGGCGGGGCTCTGTATATGAATGCGGGAGCCTACGGCGGGGAAGTGAAGGATGTGCTGCACAGTGCGCTCGTGATTGATCAGAACGGCCAGCTCCTCACCCTGCACGGCGATCAGCTGGAATGGGGATACCGCAGCAGCATCTTCGCCAGCGGACAGTATATTGTACTGGAGGCGAGATTCAAGCTGCTTCCAGGCGATCCTGCTGCGATTAAGGCGTCTATGGATGAGTTAACCTATCTGCGGGAATCGAAGCAGCCGCTTGAATATCCTTCCTGCGGCAGTGTATTCAAGCGGCCGCCGGGCCGGTTCGCGGGGCAGCTGATTCAGGAGAGCGGACTCCAGGGTACGCGCATAGGAGGTGCTGAGGTGTCACGCAAGCATGCAGGCTTCATTATCAACGCCGACAATGCTACGGCCAGTGATTATATTGGATTAATCCAGCATGTTCGCTCAGCGGTGAAGCACAAGTTCGATGTGGAGCTGGAGACGGAAGTGGAGATTATCGGGGAAGAATTATAGGCGATAGTTTTCTTGAAAAGAGGGTGCAGTTCTAAGCCGGAAAGTTGGCTTATCACTGCACCCTCTTTCGATTCTTACGGCGTTAGCCGCCGTATAATCAGCTTACGGCCAGCGAATATTTCGCCCGGCCCGTCTGCAGATCCACCTTGGCTTCGGACACTTCATGAAGCTGCAGCCCGCTTACGGCCAGCTCATAGCCCGGCTGCGGCAGGGGCACCAGCTCTCCATCTGCATTCAGGGTATTGCCTGTCCCGCGCAGAATGACCGCACTGTCCAGATAATCATCAATGACATCGTCAGCGTTCCGGTAGTCAACGGTCTCCAGCTTGAAATGGACAGTGTCGAGATCGTCCAGCTCCCGTTTTTCGATGACCAGTGTTGTATCCTTGCGGGCTTCCAGCCAGTCTATAAGCTTCTGTACGTTTGCTTCCATAGTATGATCCCATCCTTCGGTTAATAAGAGATTGTTAATTCTAAGTTACCCCTTTGAGTGCAAATGAATCCGTACAATTTGCTGCCCATATATATATCAGTGGTACTATGCAGGGTGTTTGCCTTCCTTCATTCGTGTGTAAACTATTCTTATGCATTGTAAGGATGCCAATATCCTATCAAGAAGGTGAATCGAATGGGAAACGCATTGTTATGGGGCGCAGTCTCCGGCTCGGCAGTTCTGATTGGGGCTCTCTTGGCCTTATTCCTGCAGATTCGAAGCAAGCTGATCGGCTTCATTATGGCGTTCGGTACCGGGGTGCTGATCGGCGCGGCGGCGTATGAATTGTTAGAGGATTCTGCCAGTGACGGCGGCCTGGCCCCGACGATTATCGGGTTCACCGCCGGAGCAATGGTGTTCACGGTGTTCGACTGGCTGATCTCGCGCAAGGGCGGAGCCGGACGTAAGCGCTCAGCCAGAGCCACATCAGGGAAGAGCGACGCGAAGGGCGGAGGTCTGGCTATTTTCGCCGGAACGGTACTGGATGCAATTCCTGAATCGATCATGATCGGAGCAAGTCTCATTGCGGGTCAGGGCGTTAGCGTACTGCTGGTCATTGCCATCTTCATCAGCAATATTCCCGAGGGCTTATCCAGCACGGCTGGACTGAAGCAGGACGGCTATGGCAAAGGCAAGATTATGCTGCTGTGGCTCGGCGTACTCGCTATCTCCACTCTGGCCTCAGGGGCGGGGTATGCGTTCATGGATCACGCAAGCAGTTATACGGAAGCGGTGATTGCCTCTTTTGCCGGAGGAGGAATTATTGCCATGGTGTCCTCCAGCATGATGCCCGAAGCCTATGAAGAAGGGGGACCGCTCACGGGGTTCATCGCTGCTATGGGACTGCTGTGCTCGCTGATTCTGGATCAGCTGTGAGGGTTGTCAAGCCCGCTGCAATCATGGTATAGTTCAAGACGCACCAAGATAAAGAAGGAATCTGCGCCGCGCGCAGGAGAGGTTCGCGAACTCCCTCTATAAAAAACTAAGCTATCTTAGTAGAGCCAGGTTTTCGAAATCTCGTTCTTCTTTCCAGTTCAGGCTATGAGCCTAGGGAAAAGAGAGGGGTTTTTTGTCATGTCAGAAGGTAGAACGCAAGAGGAAATGCAGGAGGTTACCCTGCTGGGCAACCAAGGCACGCAGTACAAGTTCGGCTATGATCCGGGGATTCTGGAGGCGTTCGATAACAAGCATCCCGGCCGCGATTATTTTGTCAAATTCAACTGTCCCGAGTTCACCAGCTTGTGTCCCGTGACCGGTCAGCCGGATTTCGGGGTGATGTATATCTCGTACATTCCTGATATCCGAATGGTAGAATCGAAGTCACTGAAGCTCTATCTGTTCAGCTTCCGCAATCATGGGGATTTCCATGAGGACTGTGTCAACATTATTATGAATGATCTGATCTCGCTGATGGAGCCGCGTTATATCGAAGTGTGGGGCAAATTCACACCGCGCGGCGGCATTTCCATCGATCCTTACTGCAACTGGGGGCGTCCGGGAACTAAATATGAGGCGATGGCCGGGCACCGGCTGATGAATCATGATCTGTATCCCGAGAAAGTGGACAACCGTTAATCGCAGGAACCAGCTTCACAGAGCCATCAGGAGGAGAGATCATTATGGTAAATAAAAAGGCATTAGTCGTCTTCAGCGGCGGCCAAGACAGCACGACCTGCCTGGCGTGGGCATTGCAGGAGTTCCAGGAGGTTCAGGTGGTCACGTTCAATTATAATCAGCGCCATGCGGCCGAGATTGAAGTCGCCAAGGCAATTGCCGCGAGGTTCGGCGTGAAGCAGCATATTCTGGACCTGGGGCTGCTGAACCAGCTTGCTCCCAACGCCTTGACCCGGGATGATATTGACATTACCGCAGGTGAGGGAGAAGAGCTGCCCAGTACGTTCGTGGATGGACGTAATCTGCTGTTCCTGTCCTTTGCGGCCATTCTGGCCAAGCAGCTTGGCTACTCCAACATTATCACCGGGGTCTGCCAGACGGACTTCAGCGGGTACCCGGACTGCCGTGATGTATTCGTGAAGTCGCTGAATGTCACGCTTAATCTGTCGATGGATGTGGAGTTCGTCATTCATACCCCGCTGATGTGGCTGGACAAAAAGCAAACCTGGAAGCTGGCAGACGAGCTGGGCCAGTTCGATTATGTCCGGGAGCAGACCTTGACCTGCTATAACGGGATCATTGGCAGCGGATGCGGCACCTGTCCGGCATGTCTCCTGCGTCAGCGCGGTCTGGAGCAATATGAGGCAGAGCGTCAGGAGGCGGGACTATAATGCGGGGCGAAGTAGCCGTCTGCAAAATTTTTACCTTCGATGCTGCCCATCAGCTCATCGGACACAAGGGGAAATGCAGCAATCTGCATGGGCATACCTACAAGCTTGAGGTAGTGCTGAAGGGTGTGCCGTCCGTTGAGGAAGGGCAGTCGGATGAAGGTTTCGTGATCGATTTCAGCGATATTAAGGCGGCTGTGCAGGAGGCGGTAGTTGGGCGGCTGGATCATGCTTTTCTGGCGATGGGCAATGAACCTGTGCTGGAGACACTACTCTCGACAGGCTCCAAAGTCGCGCTGCTCTCCTTCCGTACCACGGCGGAGAATCTGTCAGCCTACATTGCCTATGAGCTGAAACGGGCGGCATTGCCGGTGTATTCGGTGAAGCTATGGGAGACTCCTACCTCCTGGGCTGAAGTGCTGGCGGCAGATATACCTGAGGAGGGACCGGCTTACCGTCTGTATGGAGGCTGCGATCATGAGTAGAATCCCTGTGATTGAAATGTTCGGCCCGACGATTCAGGGGGAAGGCGCGGTCATTGGCGTCAAAACGATGTTCGTCCGCACCTACGGCTGCGACTACCGCTGCGGCTGGTGCGATTCCGCCTTCACCTGGGACGGCTCGGCCAAGGATAAAGTGACGATGCTTACGCCGCAGGAGATTCTCTCCGGGCTGCTGGAGCTGGCCGGGGAGAACTTCGGCTGTGTCACCATCTCCGGCGGGAACCCGGCGCTGATCGGGGAGGCCATGGGAGAGTTCATCTCCCTGCTCCACGAACGCGGCATCCAGGCAGCGATTGAGACGCAGGGCAGCAGGTGGCAGGACTGGTTCAGCGACGTTGATGTGCTGACGATCAGCCCCAAGCCGCCCAGCTCCGGGATGCGGACGGACTGGGATCAGCTGGATGAAATTATGCGTAGAGTCGCTGATAACGGCAAGGCTGCACACAGTCTGAAGGTGGTTGTTTTTAACCAGGAGGATTATGAATATGCCCGTAAGGTACATTTCAGGTACCCTGAGGTTCCGCTGTTCCTGCAGCCGGGCAACGATAACGTCACCGAGGAAGGCGACATCTCAGGCCGTCTGCTGGGGCGGCTGGAATGGCTGTTCCAGCTAGTCATTGCAGATCCGCAGATGAACCGTGCACGGGTGCTGCCGCAGCTGCATTCCCTGATCTGGCATAATAAGCGTGGAAAGTAAGATTTTCTCATAAAAATTAGCTATACTTAAGACTGGGCTTCCTGAGCAGGGAGGCCCGGTCTTTTACTATTTGCAGGAAACAGTGGAGGAATTATAATGGAGAATGGTTATTACGCAGGCTGGGGTACACTGGCTCTGATTAATGCCGGACTGGCGCAAGGAAAGAACCGGAGCGGAATGAACTGGTTTCTGTTGTCGTTGCTGCTCGGACCGCTTGCTACATTTATTCTGGTAATCTCTGAGAAGCTTCCAGAGTAGAAGGGTAATATAATTATAGAATCGGACAATAGCTACACGGGGGAGGTATAAGCAATGACGATGCAGGCTATGAAGCCCATCCGGCGTTCCAAGCTGCGGTTATTTGCAGGCAAGCGGTATTTCACCTGGAAAAGATACTGGAAATGGATCACAGCCAGCGGCCGCCTGGCTACAGAACAGTGCAGTGAAGCTCTGCCGTACGAAGCGGCCAGTCATGCTACTCCGCTGCTGCGTAAATTGCGTAATGTGGATATGCAGCTTCAGCACAACAAAATCGTGAACCTGAGGCTCGCGGTGGCGAAGCTGGACGGGCTTGTCATTCAACCGGGCGAGAGCTTCTCGTATTGGCGCAGGATCGGGAAACCGACACGAAGAAAAGGCTACCTGGACGGAATGGTGCTTCATTACGGCGGGTTCCGTTCCGGCACAGGCGGCGGGCTCTGCCAACTGTCCAATCTGATCTACTGGATGACGCTGCATACCCCGCTGACGGTGACCGAGCGGCACCGGCACAGCTATGATGTCTTCCCCGATGAGCAGCGGACCCAGCCCTTTGGCAGCGGGGCTACCTGTGCCTATAATTATCTGGATCTCCAGCTGCGCAATGATACAGAGCATGCCTATCAGCTTAAGCTGCATCTGGATGAGACTCATCTGCGCGGGGAATGGCGCTGTGCAGGACAACAGCTCTACCATTATGAAGTGTATGAAGACGGGCACCGCATCAGCCTGGAGCCGTGGGGCGGGTATATCCGGCGCAACGCGATCCGGCGCAGAGTGCTGACGCATAGCGGAGAGCTGGCCGGTGACGAAGCGGTGGCCGAGAACCACGCGCTGATGATGTATTCTCCGCTGCTGCATGGATAAGGACAAGTGGAAACGGCTTTGCCGTCCTTTTATAGGACGGTACCGTTTCAGCGAGAAATAGAAGGATAAGCTATGGTGTGAAACATATAATTTCTTATATTTGAACAAGTATAAGGCATGGAACCCGTCAGAGGCGGATTCTCTGCCTTTGTTCACGTGCTGAATATCAAAAAAAAGCTGCATTTTTCACCGATTTACGTTAAATTAACATAATGAGTCTTACATCCTATGAAGGGGCGTTCTGTTATGCGTACCAATAAACCGCCCGTTCCCGTGCCTCTCTTGATGGTAATCGGAATTGTGGCCATTTCTTTTTCTTCTATCTTCATTAAATGGTCCTCCGCGCCCGTATCGGTCCAAGGGATGTACCGCCTGCTGTTCACCTCACTGCTGATGCTGCCGTTCGCCCGTCCCTATAGCGGGGCACTCTTTCAGCTGCGGCGCAAGGACTGGCTGCTGCTGGGAGTGTCGGGTGTCATGCTTGCCCTGCATTTTCTGCTGTGGATGGGTTCGCTGAATTATACCTCGGTGGCCAGCTCGACGATGATTATGGCGCTGGAGCCGTTATTCATTATGCTCGGTGCGTACATACTGTATAAAGAGCGTAACTCGATCTCTGCCATAATGGGGATGGCAATTGCCATCTTCGGCGTTACTTTTATCGGCTGGGGAGACATTGGCTTGTCTGCTGAGAATCTGAAGGGCGACCTGCTGTCGGTTGGCGGAACGGTCGCAGTGGCGGCACATATGCTGCTTGGACAAAAGCTGGTGGCACGTATGCCGTCCTATCTGTACAGCCTGATTGTATTTATCGCTGCGGCCGCTGTATTTGCCGTCTACAATCTCGTGACTGGCACACCGTTCTTCGATTATCCGGCCCGGGAATGGGGGATCTTCGTCCTGCTGGCGGTGGTGCCGACCGTCTTCGGACATATCCTGTTCAACTGGCTGCTGCAATTTACGTCGGCGACTACTGTGTCGATGAATATCCTGGGAGAGCCTGTCGGCGCGAGTATTCTGGCGTTCCTGCTGCTGGGTGAGCAGCTTAGCGGCCTGCAATGGGCGGGCGGCGTGCTGGTCATGGCCGGACTGGGCGTCTATCTGTATGCCGGGCGCAGGAAAGCGCTGAAGCTCCGGGAGTCTCTGCCGAACGCTTCCTAGGCGATTTTGATTACATTTCTTAGAACATAGACAAAGGGGTAACGAAAGCAATGAATGAACCGAATCAGAATGAACCGGATGGCCTGAGTAAGGAGGCGGCACCTACCAGCGAGGAGCTGTGGAATGAGGATACCTATGCGGCCTGGACCAGCCGGTTCGGAACCCCTGCGGAGGCTGCGGAGAAGCTGCTCAGGGACCCTGCGGGGAAGCTGTATCCGCTGAATACCTATCTCGGTGAAGTGAAGGGCCGGAGGATCATGAACCTGATGGGCTCTAACGGCATGAAAGCGGTGGCGCTTGGTCTGCTGGGCGCTGAGGTGACTGTAGCAGATTTCTCGGAGGCCAATGCCCGTTATGCCGGTGAACTCGCGCAGGCAGCCGGAGTGCAGCTTGACTATATCGTGTCGGATGTCCTGGAGCTGCCGGAAGCGTATCTTAACGGCTCTTATGATACGGTTTTTGCCGAAATGGGGATTGTTCACTATTTTACGGATTTGGCTCCGTTCATGGCTACAGCATACCGCTTGCTGGCCCCGGGCGGGACGTTCGTTCTGCGGGATTTCCATCCGGTAACGACCAAGCTGATCTCCTCCAAGGGGTCGACGGCTAAGGTCCGCAAGCATAAGGTGAGCGGGGATTATTTTGATACCGCGCTTGAAGAGAAGCAGGTGTCCTATTCCAAATACATGCCTTCCTCAGGAGCAGCCTTAGAGGCGGACAAGCCGAATGTTGTCTACTGGCGGCGCTGGACGCTGGGCGAGCTGGTTACGGCTGCCGCAGCCAGCGGACTGGTGATAAGAGAGCTGGTGGAGGAGCCTAATCTGTCGTCGGATGTGTACGATAAAGGAATTCCCAAGACCTTCACCCTGGTCGCTGTCAAAAGATAATAAGGTTCACCACCACACGGTATCCCCGTTAGCGCAGTTACACAGGCGCTCCGGGGATACCGTTTTTTCAAAATATAAGAACTTATAGGTTTCACACGATAACTTATCCTTCTATTTCTCGCTGAAACGGTACCGTCCTTTAAAAGGACGGCGAAGCCGTTTCTACTTGTACATAACCCGCCGCCATCCCGGCGAAAGCCTGCTGGAGCGGAGACAATGTATAATCCTTGCGCCAAGCCAGCACAAAAGACCCGTCAGCGGGAAGTATTCCCGGCAGCTTGGCGTAAGCCAGACGGCCCGCCGCTACTTCAGCCTCAATTCCTGAGCGGGAGAACACGCCTACCATACGGCCTGTGTACAGCATCCCCTTGACTGCCTCCGGTGAGCCCAGCACCGCATGGTTCCAGACCCTTACATTATTAAGCTGTGCCCACTGGTCAGAGATTCCGCGCAGGAAGGAGGCGGCCTCATGCTGCACCCAGGGTTCGCGGGCTACGGCTTGGGCGGTCAGCTCCTGCTCCCCGGCAAACGGATGCTCCGGCGCAAAGACCAGCACCGTCTCCTCTTCAGCAATCACCTGCGTATGGAAGGTATCATCCTGGCCCTCTGCACTGTGCAGCAAGGCGAGCTGGATCTCCCGGCTGCGCAGCTGTTCCCGGATGGCGTCATCCGGAAGTACGGATAGATAGACATCGATCCCGTCATAATGCTGTGTGAATTGCGACAGCAGTTTGGGCACAAGATAACTGGCAGGGATATCGCTGGCGGTAAGCTCCAGATTCCCCGAGGCAAGCGAGGTGAACTGTTTGACTGTCCGCTCGGCCTCCGCGCTTAGCGAGACAATGCGGACCGCATATTGATACAAGGCGCGTCCGGCATCCGTCAGCAGGACCCGGCCGCTCCGGTACTGGAAGAGGGAAGCGCCAAGCTCACTCTCCAGACTTTTCATATGGAAGGAGACGGTAGGCTGTTTAAGGTTCATCTCGGCGGCTACATCCGTAACCTTTTTATATTTTTCGATGAGAACTAAGATTTGCAGCTTTACAAGGTTCATGAAGATTCCTCCGGGGATGGGGCAAAAAAAACCCTATTGTTGTTTCGATATAGATTTTATCTATTCAACTACTCAATTTATATTATAACTTTTATCCTTGGGTTTACAAACTCAGTACTTTTATCTAACGAACGGGTCCTAGAATAAGAAGAGTCAGAAGAGACGCTGATAGACACAATAATGCTTCCCAAGTGAGTTTTGTACGAAGCAGATGGAACGCAGCAGACACTCACAAAACCTTTAGGAGGAAAAAAACAAATGCAATTCAAAAAATCGTGGATCATGGCTTTGGCTCTTACAAGCGTACTGGCAATTTCAGCATGCGGCAACGGAAACAACGGGGGAAATAATGCAACAACCAATAACGGAGGGAATACACCGGCTGCTACAAACACAGAATCCAGCAGCGGTGCGAAGCTAAGCGGTTCGGTCCTGGCGTCAGGCTCCACAGCACTTCAGCCGCTCGTAGAGCAGGTAGCTGAGAAATTCATGGATGCTAATGCTGGCGTGGACATTCAGGTTCAAGGCGGCGGCAGCGGAACGGGCTTGACTCAGGTCTCTGAGAAGCAAGTCGATATCGGGAACTCAGACGTATTCGCCGAAGAGAAGCTGAAGGATGCAGCGAAGGCGGCTGAACTGGTGGATCACCAGGTGGCGGTTGTAGCGATTGCGGCAGTAAGCAACCCGAAGGCAGGCGTAGACAGCTTGACCAAGCAACAGCTGGTGGATATTTTCACAGGTAAAATCACGAACTGGAAAGAGGTCGGCGGCGCAGACCAGGCCATCCAGATCATCAACCGTCCGGCAAGCTCAGGTACCCGTGCTACCTTCGAGAGCTTTGCTCTTGGCACCAAGACAGAGGACCTGAAGGGCTCGATTCAAGAGGATTCCTCCGGTACGGTTAAGAAAATGATCGGCGAAACACCGGGAGCGATCGGTTATCTGGCCCTGTCCTATCTCGATGATTCTGTTAAAACCTTGAACTATGACGGCGTTGAGCCTTCTGTAGACAACGTAGTGGCCGGTAAATATCCGGTGTGGGCTTACGAGCACATGTACACTAACGGTGAACCTAATGAGACTGTAAAAGCGTTCCTGGATTACTTCCTGACGGACGAAGTACAGACTGGCGACGTTGTAGAGCTTGGCTACATCCCGGCTTCCAAAATGCAGGTATCGCGTGATGTGGCAGGTACTGTAACACCTAAATAAGCTTCACCGGTTCAAAGTGAGGATTGGATTTAAACTTTAATGTGATTAGAGGCGGAGTTCTTCTGCCTCTCTTTTCACTTTAGAAAGAGGGAGCATCTTGAGGGGACAACCAACTAACAAGCGGCTGGAAAAACATCATATAGAAAATTTAATCGGACGTATTTATATGTCCTTTTGCGTGCTGCTGCTCATTGTCATCATTGTATCCATGGTTTATTTCGTAGCCTCCAAAGGCGTAGCCAACTTCGTGAATGGCGAGGTCAAGGTCTCAGAGTTCCTGTTCGGCACGAAGTGGTCGCCAGAAGCAGACACACCTTCCTATGGAGCCTTCCCGTTCATCTCGGGTTCCTTCCTGGTTACCCTGCTGGCTGCGCTGATCGCGAGTCCGCTCAGCATCTGCGCGGCGCTCTTCATGACAGAGATCGTGCCGGGCTGGGGTAAAAAGCTGCTGCAGCCGGTCATTGAGCTGCTGTCAGGCATTCCATCTGTCGTCTACGGCTTCGTAGGCTTAAGCGTCATTGTTCCATTTCTGCGGGATACGCTGCCCGGACAAGGCATCGGGGTGGCTGCAGGCGCGCTAGTGCTGTCGGTCATGATTCTGCCGACGATTACCAGCGTGGCTGCAGACGCGCTTGCTTCATTGCCGCAAAACTTGAAAGAATCATCCTTTGCGCTCGGTGCCACACGCTGGCAGACGATCTCCCGGGTTATTCTCCCGACGACCTTCCCGGCAATTATGACGGGGGTAGTGCTTGGCATGGCCCGCGCCTTCGGCGAGGCTCTTGCCGTGCAGATGGTTATCGGTAACGCGCCGTTCGTGCCTCACTCCCTGTTCGAATCCGCGTCCACACTTACCAGTGTCATCACGCTGGGCATGGGGAATACAACGATGGGTTCACCGCAGAACAATGCGCTGTGGAGTATGGCGCTGGTACTGATGCTGATGACCTTTGTATTCGTCCTGCTGGTGAGAATGCTCGAAAGGAGAAATAAAATTTGAAGCCGAGAACTGCGAATAAAATAGCCACTGTTGTTATCGTGACCTTTGCATTGCTGATTGTAGCCATCCTGGTTAGCTTACTCGGATATATCCTGATCCGCGGTTTCAATCATATTAGCTGGGACTTCCTGACCTCGGCGCCGCAAAAGATCCGCGCAGGCGGAGGCGTCGGGCCGCAGCTGTTCAACTCCCTGTTCCTGCTCGTGCTGACCTTGATCATCACGGTCCCGCTGGGGCTGGGTGCCGGAATCTTCATGGCGGAATATGCCCGCCCCGGCAAGCTGACCAACTTCATCCGTCTGGTCGTGGAGGTATTGTCCTCCTTCCCGTCGATCATCGTGGGTCTGTTCGGTCTCCTGCTGATCGTCAACACCTTCAATCTCGGATTCTCCCTGATCTCGGGTGCGCTCGCGTTAACCTTCTTCAACCTTCCGCTGATGGTGCGTATTACGGAGCAAGCCTTCCGCACGGTGCCTAAGCAGCAGAAGGAGGCAGGCTTCGCACTTGGATTATCCAAGTGGAAGATCGTTACATCAGTCTTGCTCCCGGTAGCGTTGCCGACCATCATCACCGGCACGATCCTGTCGGCCGGCCGTGTGTTCGGCGAAGCGGCTGCGCTGATGTTCACCGCAGGGATGAGCAGTCCGCGTCTGGACTTCAGCAACTGGAATCCGCTGAGTCCTTCCTCACCGCTCAATCCGTTCCGTCCGGCGGAGACGCTGGCGGTGCATATCTGGAAGGTCAACAGTGAAGGCCTGGCACCGGATGCACTTCAGATTGCAGCGGGCGCTTCAGCCGTTCTGGTGCTGACCGTATTAATCTTCAATCTGGCTGCCCGTTATTTCGGCAGATTCATCTACCGCAAGCTTACTGCATCCAAGAGAATGAGCTAGGCTTGTTAGACAGAAGAGGACACAGGCTTCCGAAGCGAATTTTTGCGCAGAAGAGTCAGAACGTGTATGTTATCAGAACTTTTAGGAGGAGTAAGAGATGGGAATAGCGGAACCAGTGGTGCGCGAATCATTTCAAACGGAGGATCTGAGTATTTATTATGGTACGTATGAGGCGGTGAAGGGGATTAGCCTTCCTTTTGCCCAGAATACGGTTACCGCCTTGATCGGCCCGTCGGGCTGCGGGAAATCAACCTTTCTCCGTTCACTGAACCGGATGAATGACGATATCTCCGGCTCTACCACCAAAGGCAGCATCTGGATTGACGGTGTGGATATCAATGCTACAGGCACGGATGTAATCAAGCTGCGGCAAAAGATCGGCATGGTCTGGCAGAAGCCTAATCCGTTCTATAAATCGATCTACGACAATATCGCCTTCGGCCCGAAATATCATGGCATCAAGGGCAAGCAGGCACTGGATGAAATCGTAGAGAGCAGCCTGCGCCGCGCCGCCCTGTGGGACGAGGTCAAAGACCGCTTGAAGGATTCCGCTCTGGCATTGTCCGGCGGACAGCAGCAGCGTCTCTGTATCGCCCGGGCGTTGTCAGTCAACCCGCAGATCCTGCTGCTCGATGAGCCGGCTTCGGCTCTTGACCCGGTATCAACCGGTAAGGTAGAGGAGCTGATCAAGGAGCTGAAGGAGGAGCTGCGCATCGTGATCGTCACCCACAACATGCAGCAGGCCGCGCGGATCTCGGACTACACCGCCTACTTCTATCTCGGCTCCCTGGTGGAATACGACAAGACCGAGAAGGTCTTCACGAACCCCGAGAACCAGATGACGCAGGAATATATTATGGGCCGGTTTGGCTGACACATATATATTAGATGAGAGGCACCATCCATTGCGGGTGGTGTTTTTGCTATTTGAAGGATAATGGGCCGGAAAGGGATGCGTGGGGGAAATATAATCGAAAAACCGATCACATTGGGCTAGGCGGAGGCGATTAGGCGGAATGTAATCGAAAAACCGATTACATTGAGCGCTGCGGAGGCGTGTGTGCGGAATGTAATCGAAAAACCGATTACATTGGGCGTGGCGGAGGCGTGTGTGCAGAATGTAATCGAAAAACCGATTACATTGGGCACTGCGGAGGCGAGTGGGCGGAATGTAATCGAAAAACCGATCACATTGGGCACTGCGAAGGCGAGTGGATCAAATGAAATCACTTCAATTTTGTAAGAGTAAATACCTCTTGCAAAACTAATCTTATTAGTTTATATTTAAACTAATAAGATTAGTTTTGAGGGGGAGAACCAATGAGAGTAACACAAGAAGGCAATTTGTTTCAGTTAACGTGGCTGCCGAGTATTTTTCCAGTGAATTGTTATTTGATCGAAGAAGAAGAGGAGCTTACACTTATTGATGCGGGCATGTCCTATAGTATGAAGGGGATTCTGCTACAGTCTGCGAAGCTTCAGAAGCCGCTAACCCGGATCGTGCTAACTCATGGTCATATGGATCATGTCGGGGCACTTGATGCCTTGAAGAAGCAGGTGCCGGAGGCTAAGGTCTATATCTCGGAGCGGGATGCTGCATTGTTGGCTGGTGACCGCTCGTTAAGAGCAGGTGAGCTACAGACTCCTATTAAGGGGAGTGTACCCGCCAAAATAGTAACCCGGCCCGACATTCTGCTGCATGACGGCGATAGCATCGGCTCGCTGATGGCGTTCAGTACTCCCGGACATACGCCGGGTTCGATGTCTTTTCAGGACCGGCGCAGTGGAGCGCTGATTGCCGGGGACGCCTTCCAGACCTTCCGGGCCACGGCGGTGTCCGGCAAGAAGGTGCCTTGGTTTCCTTTTCCGGCTATGGCCACCTGGAGTCTGGAGCAGGCGCTGGCCAGCGCGTATAAGCTGATTGAGCTTAACCCGACCTTACTGGCGGTAGGACACGGGGATCTGCTCAGAGATCCGGTAGAAGCGATGAAGCGGGCGGCTGCTGAGGCTGAAGGGGCAGCTAAGAGAGGAGAGAGGGTACATGGCTAGAGCAGGTCTGGATACACAGACGCTGGTGTTGGCAGCAGCAGAGTTGGCGGATGAACATGGGATCGAAGAAGTGACGCTGGCTGCATTAGCCGCGAAGCTGGGGGTCCGTTCCCCGTCACTCTATAATCACATCAACGGGCTGGCGGGGCTGCGTACACTGATGGCCGTATATGGCCTGGAGCAGCTGTATGAGATTATATCGGAGGCAACGGAGGGGCTCAGCGGAGAAGCAGCGGTACATGCCATGAGTCAGGCTTACCTCGGATTCACCAGAGCACACCCGGGGCTGTACCAGACGACGCTCCAAGCACCCGAACAGGGGGATACTGCTCTGGAGGCGGCGAGTGCAAAGATTCTGTCGCTCATCATCCAATTGATATCCGCGTTCGGTTTGGATGAGGAAGGCAATCTGCATGCTGTCCGTGGATTACGGAGTATCCTGCATGGATTGTCTACCCTGGAGCATCAGGGCGGATTTGGAATGCCGCTGGACCTGAATGTCACGCTCACCCGGCTGATTAATACCTATATTGCGGGAATCCGCTGTATGGGATCGGACGAAGCAAGCCTGAAATAACAACAAAGAGCAATCTCCGAGTGAGGTTGCTCTTTGTTGTCACGGCTGATTGGTTCTAACGGTGTAAATGCAGTTTCTTCCTCCTTTTAAAATGTACTCCCCCCGTTCAATATGAACGTCCTCGCCTAGAACGGTTTTAAATAAATGCAATTCATTCTTGCATAACCCGGTACACACAGCCGCCGCTTCACAGATCGGGCAATGTTTCTCGATGAATAAGAGACTGCCATCCTCCTGCTCCTTCACCTCTGCCATGTAACCTTCATTCGTTCGAATCTCGGCCAGTTTCTCTAATTTCTCTCTAACATCCGATGCTGTGCCAAGATGCTGGAGATATTGTGCCTGCATCTTTTTATTTCGAACATCCAGCAGCTTGTCCAACCCTTCGTTACCGAAAGCTTCTTTCATCGACTGAATGAGACTGATGGATAAATCCGAATATCCGGTTGGAAAAAAACGATTAGCCGCGGGTGTTAATATCCATAGCTTGGTGGGCCGGCCCATGGGACGTGCTTCTTCCACATTCGTAACCAATCCTTCTTCCTTCAGCGCATTCAAATGTTGGCGAATAGCCATTCCAGACAGTGAGAAATGAGAGGAGAGGGTCATAACATCCAAGCCCCCACGCTCTTTTAACAAGTTAATGATCGCCCTTCGGGTACTGGTGGAGACATCCTTTTTAATTTGATTCGGGCTCATGGTGCGCCTCCTTTTTGCAGCTATTGAAGCTACATCACTCCCTACATTTTAAACAAAAATGTTGACAAAGTCAAAGGCAGACTGTAGCTTAGACATTATAAACAAAAATGTTTACTAAGTATCCGGATACGATGTATACATACCAAACTTTCTTGGAGGTCACCATTCATGCCGTCTAATCATCAAAGTATTTTCAGTCCGCGTTACTTTGCATTATCCATAGGAATTATCTTGTCAGTGATGGCCGTGGGATTCGAAGGTCTGTCCGTAACCACCATTGCTCCCTCGATTGCTGGAGACTTGAACGGTCTTAGCCTGTTCGGGTGGATATTCAGTACGTATCTGCTTGCGCAGATTATCGGAACGCTGGTCGTCGGTCGGATCATAGATAAAAGAGGCCCTGCTGCACCATTCACTTATGCACTTCTATTGTTTATCGCAGGACTGGTCGCTGCGGCAACAGCAGGAGATATGTATATCATGATAGGATCACGGGCCCTGCAAGGTTTGGGTGCCGGAGCAATGATGACTTGTGTGTATACAGCTATTTCCTTAAGTTACCCGGATGAATTACGTGCCAAAATACTTGGAGCCTTTGGAACAGCCTATGTTCTTCCGTCCATGCTCGGTCCATATGTGGCAGGTCTTATAGCAGATCAGTGGTCCTGGCGGTTTGTTTTCTGGGGGATCTTACCTGTGCTGGTTGTTTCAGCAGTGCTTAGTTTACCGGCTTTCAGGAAATTGAAAGTGCAGCAGACGGGAGGGGCAAGCGGCTCTTCATCTACTTGGATGGCGTTACTCTTAACGATGGGGACTGGTCTTTTCCTGGTTGGTCTAAGTATGCTTCCGGGTATGATGGGATTTGTCTTCGCCCTGATTGGCCTCGTAGTTATGATATTACCGCTCCGTCAATTGCTGCCGAAGGGAACGCTTACGCTGCGGAGAGGGATGCCAGCGATTCTGGCAACACGCGGATTGTTCTTCGCTGCCTATGCCAGTACACAGAATTTCCTGGTATTGGCTCTAATTGATGTGAAAGGAATTACCCCTTCTCAGGCGGGTTTAATCGTAGCGAGTGCAGCATTAAGCTGGTGTATCATTTCGTATCTGCAAGGGCGTTGGGATGCGGCAGATCAGGGCCGGGGACGTCATATGAGAATCATTCTGGGGGTATTTCTGCTTGCCGTAGGGATTGCCATCGTCTTTTGGATACCGGTTGTTTCTGTTCCCGTTGCAGTTATGGGTCAGATTATCGCCGGGGTCGGTATTGGATTGGCGCATCCGGTTAGCGGTGTTGTAGCCTTTTCCCAAGCCGGGGAAGGCGGTGCGGGCCAAACCTCGGCAAATCTGCAATTTGCGGATTCTTTTACACCCGGTGTAGTGATCGGGATTGGGGGTTCGATCCTTGTCGTATGTCAGGCTGCTGGAATGTCACTGCAATCCGGCTTAATTGTAGCCATGGGCTTCCATCTCTTGTTGATCGTCATAAGTCTGACTGCCAGTACCCGGATCTCACCGCAATCCATCAGGAAAGCTGCTCCTAAGAAAGAGGGTGTAAATATCATTGTCCACTGAGGATACGGAGAAACTTCTTATAGCCTATGACATCATCGGGTCTAAATGGACGATCCATATCTTATTCACTCTTTCTTACGGTCCGAAGAAGTTTAGCGAAATGACCCGGAGTATTCCTTCCATTACGCAAAGAATCCTTTCCCAGCGTTTAAAGGAGCTTCAACATCATAATCTGGTCAAGAGAACCAGTCCGCAGCGTCCTGCACGAGCCATGTATGAACTTACACCAAAAGGAGCAGCTCTCGCTATGTTCATACCTTGTCTAATGGACTGGGGGACCCAAAACTAAATTAAGCTTGTATAGGAGGAATGAACATGAACATTGAGGTCAGTGAGATCGCTGCAGAGAAAATCGCCGAAATCCTATTAACCGCTGATACAAGGCACTCTTTTCTTAGAGTAGGTGTTGAAGAAGGGGGATGCAGCGGATTATCTTATACCCTTGTTTTGGATGAGCAGCAAACAGAGGAGGATGTGGTGTTCAATAAAGATAAATTCCGTATATTAGTTCACACGAAGAGTATTCCATATATTGACGGTCTTGAAATTGACTATGAACAAAGCGGAATGATAGGCGGATTCACCATGAATAACCCTAATGCAAAAGCCTCCTGCGGATGCGGGGCCAGTTTTCGGATGGCTAACTATCGGGGGGAAGTTAAAAAATGTGATTAACCTGCGGGAAGGAGAGCACAGGGATGATATCATTTGAAGTAACGGAACAAGCTATTGATTCTTTTAAGGATGAATGGGGTCTGGAAGAGGCTCAATATGTAAGGATTTATGCAAAATATGCAGGTGGCGGCTCAGATGCTTTTGCGATTGGCATAAATGCAAGTGCTACACCGATCGATCCGGCATTGGTTCAATCTATCGGAGGTTTTCATTTCTTTGTTGAAAAAACAGATGACTGGATTTTACAGGATGAACATTTTCAGATTGGCTGTGATGAGAATGGTATATTTTTAAAACAAATTACTTTGAAGTGAATTTGCCCGCTTATAGTGATAAGCTTAACTAGGTGTACAAGCCAGATTGATGCAGGAGGCGGAATTACGTGGGAAGAACTGAGAAGCATGAAGGTGTAACCACCTTTGAAGAGATGGCTGAGGTAGTCGCCAGGCTGGGGATTGTACCGCTGGCCTCCCTGATCCCGGAGCATCCGTCCGTGAACGGGCTGACGCTTGCGGAGAATTGGCATACCGATACCGAACTGGACCCCTGGGGCTGGCGGGTCAGATTCCCTGGAGAAGGCTTAGCCGGCTACGGGAAGTTCATCAAGAAAAAAGCCATACTCGTATCCCGCGAGTGGCTTCCGGCGTATCTGGCTGCGGCCGGGCCTCACCAGTCTCTGGTAGATCGGTATGAGAGCGGTCTGGCTACCAGGGAAGCGCTGACCCTATTGGAGATTATCCGGGCGAACGAGGGGATAGAGACCCGGCAACTTCGTTCTATGGCCGACATGAAAGCCAAGGAGAAGAAGACGGCTTTTGACAATGCGGTAACGGAGCTGCAAGGGTCTCTGGATATTGTAATCTCCGGTGTGAAGCAGCGGGTGAATGCGGACGGAGAGCCGAATGGCTGGAACAGCACCTCTTATGAAACCACGGGGCATTGGATGCAGGAAGCTGGCATTCCGCCCTTTGAGGGATCGAGAGAAGAGGCGATAGCCTGGCTGCGTTCACGTATGGAAGCGGCATGGGCACCGGAGGCGGTGGCCTGGATCAACAAGGCGCTGGGCTGGAAATAAACCTGGAAATAAATTAAGAACGGTAGTCCTCAGCAGGAAGAGGGCTGCCGTTTTTGGTATTTTGACATGGGGAACAAATAAAAACGGCTAATCTCATTCCCGCAGGAGCAGACCGGCCGTAAGCGCTTACGAATATATGATTGTCCTGCATCTCTTGTGTATTGTGAAGCAGCATTACAGCATAGGGCCAAGGTAGGCAACCAGGAAGTACAGGAATCCGAACAGCAGCATGATGTAGGCGGTGTATTTGATGGCGTCGGAGGCAACGATACTTAAGTCTTTGGGAGCCTGGACTTCCAGACGTTCTGTTTCCGTAGAATCCGTGTTGTCATGATTGAAAGATTCTTTCATCAGAATTCCCTCCTTAGATTATTCATGAGATTACTCGAGGACTAAAACATTCCTCATTTGGCACTGTAAACACTATCTATAATTGTATTGTGACATATTTGTGAACTAAATTCAACAATATTGTGAAAATTCTTTGACTAAATGTTCACATTTGGGCTGTTTGGTTGCATTGACCCACTTAACTTCACCTCCGGTTGCACTTTATACATTAGATGAGTGCTAATTTCGCCGAAAAAATGAATCTATTGCACTTTATACACTAGAATTTTGAGAAAACGGGGGGTTGGAGCTGAAATCCGGAAATCTGTTGTACAAAATACAGCAGAAGGTGTTTTAACCGTAGTTTCCGTGAATTCTATTGCAGAAAGTGCAATCAGCCACTCACTTATTAAATCTCATAGCACTCTCACCGCATAGAACTCACAGGGGAAAAGTCCCGCTAGAAAACACAAAGACCCCGCCATATTCCTCAAGAGGAAATAGCGGGGACTCTTTTATAGTACACTAATTAAGCTTACGCCCAGTCTCCATTACGGAAGATCGGATCGGTGGAGCCGTCATCGGCAATTCCGTCGATGTTCATCTCCGGGGAGCCCATCATGAAGTCGACATGGGTGAGGCTTTGGTTCATGCCCTTGTCCACTAGCTGTTCCTTAGTCATGGTAATGCCGTCCTGCAAGGTAAAGGCATAGGAAGCGCCGAGTGCCAGATGGCAGGAAGCATTCTCGTCATACAAGGTGGTGTAGTAGAGAATGCCGCTTTCCGAGATGGGGGAGTGGAAAGGCACAAGCGCCACTTCACCGAAGTAGGCGGCACCTTCATCCATAGCCAGTAGTGAAGCCAAGGCTTCCTGGCCCACTTCAGCGGTGAAGTCTGTAACTTTACCATTCTCAAGAGTCAGGCTGAAGCGGTCGATGATGTTGCCGCCATAGCTGAGCGGTTTCGTGCTGCGGACCGTGCCGTTCGCACCACTCTTCAACGGAGCGGTGAACACTTCCTCGGTCGGAATGTTCGCCAGGAAGGACATGCCGCGGCTGTTCACCGCACCGGCCTGACACCAGATATGGCCTTCAGGCAATTCGATTGTCAGATCAGTGCCCGGAGCCGTGTAGTGCAGCTTGCGGTATTTCTTGGCGTTCAGCAGTTCACAGCGCTGCTTCAGGCCGGCCAGATGGACACTCCAGGCCTGCACCGGATTCTCCTGGTCTGCACGCACAGCCTTGAAGATGGCGTCCCAGAGCAGGTCAATCTGCTGCTCAGGCGCGGCGTCAGGGAATACCTTCGCAGCCCAGGAAGCGGATGGGAAGGCGAGGCCGGTCCAGCTGACCTGATTAGCCATCAGCATCTCACGGTAAGGAGCCATAGCTTGACCGGCGGTCTTCTGATGGTCCGCAATGCGGCTTGCATCTACACCGCTTAGCAAGTCCGGATTCGCTGAGATGATTGTCAGGAACGCTGCTCCGCCCCGTGCCAGATCCTCCAGCTCATCAGCCTGCCACTTCGGCGGCTCAAGGAAGCTCTCGGACGGCGCGAGATCATAACGGGTACGGGTGACGAATTCATCGGAATAATTAACCTTGACGAGCTTCGCACCTGCTTCATAGGCCTGGCGTACAATCAGGCGGACCAGCTCAGCCGATACGATATCCGCGTTTACGACAAGGGTCTGGCCGGGTTGAATATTAACGCCGATCTTTACAGCGAGCAGTGCGTAATTCTCCAGCTTTTGGTTGAAATCCAGCAATAGCTTCAGCTCCATTCGTTATCTGATGAAATGCAATGGCATATAAGGGTTTTAGAAGGCCCAGTTGCCCTTCTGGAAGACCGGTTCGCGCGTACCGTCAGCGGTAATTCCGTAGATATCCATCTCGGCTGAACCGATCATGAAGTCAACGTGGGTCACACTGTTGTTGAGGCCGCGGGCGGTCAGTTCATCCTGGTTCATTTCTTTGCCGCCTTCCAGACAGAAGGCATAGGCGGTACCAATAGCCAGATGGTTGGAGGCATTCTCGTCGAACAAGGTATTGAAGTAGAGAATTCCTGATTCCGAGATCGGCGACTTATGCGGCACCAGCGCGACTTCCCCCAGATATTTGGCGCCTTCATCCAGACTGATCAGATATTCGAGGGCTTCCTGGCCCTGCTCAGCGCTCACACTGGTAATCCGGCCCTGTTCAAAAGTAATCGAGAAGCCGTCAATCACATTTCCGCCGTAGCTGAGCGGCTTCGTGCTGCGGACCGTACCGTTAACACCGGTTTTCTTGGGAGCGGTGAACACTTCCTCGGTCGGCATGTTGGCGACAAAAGAATGACCTTTGGCATTGATGCTGTCCCCTTGTGCCCATAAATGGCCTTCAGGCAGCTCGATGCTAAGGTCAGTTCCAGGGGCTATGTAATGCAGGCTGGCGTACTTTTTCGCGTTAAGAACATTAGCCTTCGACTCCAGTGTGTCGAGATGCTCCTGCCAGGCGGCAACAGGGTCCTCACGGTCCAGACGGACGGTATGGAAGATAGCTTCCCACAGCTTGTCTACACGCTGGTCAGCAGGAACGTCAGGGAACACCTTGTCTGCCCACGGCTGGGACGGGATCGCTACAATACTCCAGCTAACCTTGTCGGACATCTGCAATTCGCGGTATTTCGTAAGCGCTGCCCCACGAGTCTTCTGGAAGTTCGCAATCCGCTCAGGATCAATGCCTTTGAGGGCATCCGGGTTCTCAGCAATGACCGACAGGAAGGCGGCACCGTTCTCGGCAAACTCGGTCATTTCACCGGCAAACCAGGTTGGGGCCTTGGTAAATACTTCGGGCGACGCATGCTCGAACTGCTGGCGGGTGATGAACTCGTCACTCCAGTTCACCTTAACCTGGCTTGCGCCGAGGGCATAGGCCTTGGCCGTAATCAGGCGGACGAACTCGGCCGCAGTGATCGGGGCGTTCACGACCAGGATTTGTCCCGGCTGAACATTCACACCGATTTGTACTGCTAAATCAGCGTATTTACTTAGCTTGTCCTGAAGCTCTGTTTCAGTCATTGACATTTCCTCCATTACCATAATTTTTAGCTCTGTATAAGCATTGTACTAAATTATTAACCGCCGGATGAAAAAAGTCAATTACAGCGCAAAAGGAAAGAGAAATGCTGACATATCAATGTTATACTGGATATTGTGGGCATGATCAGATGAAAGGAAGGAAAGAGGATGAACCTGGAAATCACCAAAGCAGAAATGAAACGCGTAGAGGATAGAAGTTTTGTGGGGAGAACGGTCTTTACATTAGAGAATCACCGTTCCCCTTATGAGATTACTTTCTACAGTTCCCGTGGAACCGAATGGGATTACAGCCTGAGCTTCGCCGGTGAGCCGGGGAGTGAGGAGCAGTTCCTGGAAGTGGATGCGCTGCTGGAGAATGACGATGATCTGTACAATCAGCTGCTGGATGCAGCGCTGGATACCCAAGAGATCCCGGAAGAGGAAGCTTAGGCTTACTTGCGGATATAACAATGCGACCCCTCGTCCCGGCAGATTGCCTTGGACGGGCAGGGTCGCATTTTTAATGAATAGTCGCCGGCCTTTAGCCGATGGTGATATTGCCTTCCGGGTAACGGTACAGCTCCTTGCTGTTCTTCGGCTTGAGCGCATAGGCCAGGGTAAGCGGTCCGGTCCGGCCTACGAACATAAGAATGATCACCAGCACCTTGCCTATCGTGGTCAGCTCTGTGGTCAGTCCCATGGTGATGCCTGAGGTGCCGAAAGCAGACACCGCCTCGAACAATACGCTCAGGAAATCTGCGCGCTCTGTTACGGACAGCAGCATCGTGGAGATAACCACCAGCATCAGGGAGAGTAAGGTCATGGTAATAGCCCTGTATACATTCTCCTTCGAGATCCGGTGGCGGAACATTACAATATCCTCTTTGCCGCGCAGTTTGGCGTAGGCGGTGCTGGCCAGAATGGCAAAGGTGGTAATCTTGATTCCGCCGCCGGTAGAGCCGGGAGCCGCCCCGATGAACATCAGCAGAATCATCAGGAACTGGGTAGATTCACGCAGCAGCGGAATCTCGATGGTTGTCACACCGCCGGAACGGGGCGTAATAGCTTGCAGGAAGGAGGCCATAATCTTGCCTCCGGCATGCAGCGGCTTCAGTGTAGCGTTCAGCTCCAGCCAGAAGAAGATTATAGCTCCGACCAGAATCAGCACGGCTGAGGTCGCCAGCACAACCTTCGAATGCAGCATCAGCCGCTTACGCTTGGGATAATCGATCACATCGGATAAGACGATGAAGCCAATTCCGCCCAGAAAGATCAGCAGCATAGAGGTAATATTCACAACAGGATCTTCTACATACCGGGTTAATCCGCTGAACGGCCCGTGAATATCGCCGAACAAATCGAAGCCTGCGTTGTTGAAGATGGAGATGCTATGGAATAGTCCATAATAAGCTGCTTTGCCTACCGGCATATCCACTACAAATCGGGCAGCCAGCAGAATGGCCCCGGTCAGCTGAATCACCAGGGAATAGATTAGAACCCGGCGGATTAGCTTTACGATCCCCTGCATGGAGTTCTGGTTCATGGATTCCTGCAGCAAGAGGCGTTCCTTCAATGAGATTCGTTTGTTCAGCACCAGGGTGATTAGTGTCGCCATCGTCACGAAGCCGAGACCGCCGAACTGGAACAGTACAAGGAGCACGATCTGTCCGAAGGTCGAAAGCTGTGTTCCCGTGTCGATAACGGCAAGACCGGTTACGCAGGTCGCCGAGGTTGCCATGAACAGCGCATCAATGAAAGAGATTCTTCCGCCCGTAGAAGCAGCGGGCAGCGATAACAGCAGGGTTCCGGCAGCGATCAGCACCACGAAGCCGAGGGATAGGATTTTGGGCGGTGTCAGCTTCAGATGCCCAAAGAAAAGGTTAGCCAAGTTCATTCTCCTGACAATAGGGATAGGATCTGACAAGATTATAGCATAACTTCTATTCCCTTCACTAAGCAGGCAGGATATTGACATATTTTATCGAAATCATTATAGGCTATAGGATTCAACAACTTGCACTTATATGAGGAGGCTATACTGCTGTGACAAGTCCGATACGCAATCAGGTTGGCGCTGTCTTCATTCCGGTTAGTGATATCGAAAGGTCCAAGAACTGGTATTGCAGCCTGCTGGGGCTGCCGCTGGACGGCGAGGTATTATTCGGGCATCTGTACGATGTGCCGATGCAGGGACCGGGGATCGTGCTGGACAGCATTATATTCACAGCCGAAGCCGTACTGAAGGTACCGACCTTCCATCTGCTTACAGAGGATATAGACGCCGCCTATGATTATGTCAAAGCCAGCGGAGCGGAGATCCTTACGGATATTGAGAATGACCATTGGTTTAACTTCAAGGACCCGGACGGAAATGTGCTGATGATCTGCCGCTCTGTCACTTAGTTAATCGGGTTAATTATATTTGTTAATGACATTAATTATAGGATGAAAAGCAGACATGTCGAACGGATTGGGACGAAAAACGCTACCAGCAATATATAAGTGGAAAAGTGTATCTTGGTTTTGCTAATATGGGTCAATAAACTTAAATAAGTGGAAAAACAACATCAAATATAGTTGATTTAACCACTGCGGGTGAAATGAGCAGATTTAAGTGTTGTTTATCCAACTGCTGGTTTAGTGGCCTGGATTCGTTCACCAGCAAGTGGAATAAATCCAACTAAGTCCCATTTCACGCCCCATCATGTACAATAAGTAAGGCGCTCCCCAGTAACTCAAGGGGAGCGCCTTATTTATTTCAGCTTATCTATACGATTTACTCGTTGTGAGCATCCGAATCTTCAGAGACCGGAAGATCGATCAGGATCTCCACCTTGCGGATACGGTGGCGGTTCATCTCACGGACGGTCAGGGTGACATGCTCGTATTGATGGCTTTTGCCGACCACAGGCTCTTCCAGGTGACTGTACAGCCATCCGCCGATTGTGGTGACTTCCTCATCATGGAAATCAAGTCCGGTAAGATCCTTGACCTCCAGCAGAGAGACATTGCCGTCGAACAGATAATGAGTGTCGCTCAGCTTCTCCACATTGCGGCGCTCATCCTCGTCGAACTCATCGCGGATCTCACCGACGATCTCCTCCAGAATGTCCTCAATCGTAATCAGGCCGGAGGTGCCGCCGTATTCATCCAGCAGCAGGGCGATATGGACGCGCTCCTTCTGCATACGGGTCAGCAGGGTCTTCACTGGCGTAACTTCCGATACAGTTACCAGCGGCAGGATCAGGCTTTTGAAATCGAAATCAGGATTGTTGTCGTATTGCAGGTAGAGCTGCTTGGTATTGATCATACCAATGATATTGTCTTTGCTGCCGTCAGCTACAGGGAAGCGGGTGTACTGCTCCTTGCGGATAATATCAATGTTCTCCTGCAGCGAATGATCGGTGAACAGGCATACCATATCTGTCCGGGGAACCATAATTTCCTTGGCGAGCATCTCATCAAAGGTGAAAATCCGGTTAACATAACCGTATTCCGCTTTGTTGATTTTGCCGCTCTCATAGCTCTCGGACAGGATCAGGCGGATCTCGTCTTCGCTGTGCGCGTCGCCGTGTTCACTGGCAGGCTTCATGCCGAACATACGGACGAGCAGGTTGGCGGAACCGTTCATAATCCAAATCAAAGGGTACAATATTCTGTAGAACCAAATAATCAGCGGTGCGGTAATCTGACCAATTTTCTCCGGAATATTAATAGCGGCGGTCTTCGGTGCAAGCTCTCCGACCACGACGTGGAGGAAGGTGGCGATAATGAAGGCCAAAGCAAAAGCAATGGGCTTACTAACGTTGTGGCTCACACCAGCCAGATCAAACAATGGAATGAGCAGCTGCTCAAAAGCAGGCTCTGCCAATGCCCCGATCCCGAGTGCAGTAATCGTGATACCGAGCTGGCAGGCGGACAAATATCCGTCCAGGTTAGCGGCTACCCGCTGTACTGCCAGTGCGTTCTTCTTGCCGTCCAGCACCATTTGGCTGACCTGGCTTCCCCGTAATCTCACTACTGCAAACTCCGTCGCTACAAAAAATGCGGTTAAAATAATCAAAATTGCCACGAGCGTCAAACTAAGTCCTATACCCATATAATCTTTACCATCCCTTTCGTCCCTAAAATAGGTTATACTCATATTATGAGTTCTTATGAACCTATTGTACGAACTTTTCAGTAGAATATCAAATGGTGGAGGGTTGCCAGCTATGGAAGCTTTTACACTTAGCCGGATAGAGATGTCCGGACTATTACTGTCTCTAGGGCCAAACTCGGAGCGGAAGCCGCTCCATATTCTGCAGGAAGCCTGGACGAAGTTCCACCGCGACGAGGTGCGGGAGGGGACAAGTCTGCCCGCTTTTCTGTCTACGGATATCCCCCCGATTCTGCAAAAACTGATTAAAGGTACCGGCGTCAAAGGGCTGTCCCTGGGTGAAATTGCTTCGCTTGGCGGTCTGATTGAGTATTCCACATTATCCGTCTCTGCTATGCAGAATTGGGTAAAGCGCGATTTCAAGGAATATCTCGGGTCCCCGCGTGAAGGGAAGAAGTACTCCATTAATCAGGCGGCCCTTCTATTTATAATAGATGATCTGAAGGCGGCGCTTGATTTCGAGAGCATAAGGCAGCTCTTCCGTATGCTGTTCCTGGCGCCTGAACGTGATGACGATGATCTGGTGGAACCGGCACAGCTGTATCACGGGTATGCGGAGCTGTTCGAGGAGATTAAGAGCCGTTCCCCGGTGCCGGCTGAGGGACAGGCTTTGACCGGGAATCCCAAGGAATATCAGTGGAAATCGGACAGCGGAATCAAATCGGCCATGGACAAAATGATGAAGCGGCTCAGCCACTTGAGCAGAGGGCAGCGGGATGCGGTGCAGAATATGCTGCTGATCGCTGCGATCTCGGTGCAAACCTGTTATTTTCAGGCGATGGCCCGGCAATATTTCAATGCGGTGTTATTCCTTGATTTTTGAACCATCCGCTTCTAGAATGTGTAAGTGATACTAGTCAGGAATGATTGGATTAGCGGGAATCAGGGGAGAGGGGCCTTAAGTCATGTGGAATCAAATGTCGCTGCTGCAGAATCCGAAGCAGCGGAAGCTGCTCTTCAGTGCAGGTCTAAGCTGGATGTTCGACGCGATGGATGTAGGGATGATCTCGTTCGTCGTGGCTGCACTTGCCAAGGAATGGTCGCTGGGACCGGAGAAAATCGGCTATTTAACCAGCATTAACTCAGTGGGAATGGCCGTCGGTGCAGCTGCAGCCGGGATTATGGCGGACCGCTTCGGCCGCAAATCGGTGCTGCTCTGGACGCTGCTGATCTTCTCAATTGCAAGCGGACTGTCGGCCTTCGCCGCAGGCTATGCAGTACTGTGCGTACTGCGCTTCATTGCCGGCTTCGGGCTGGGCGGAGAGCTGCCGGTGGCTTCTACACTGGTATCCGAGAGCATGCCGGTCAAGGAGAGAGGCCGGGCTGTGGTGCTGCTCGAGAGCTTCTGGGCGCTCGGCTGGATTCTGTCGGCGCTGATTGCGTACTTCGTCATTCCGGATTACGGCTGGCGGGTCGCCTTCGCCATTGGGGCGGTACCGGCGCTATATGCGCTCTATCTGCGCAGGGCAATCGATGACTCACCGAAGTTCGCGGAGATCAAGAAAGCTCCTCCAGTGCCCTTGAAGAAGCGTGTAGCGGCAGTCTGGTCGGCAGAGTACCGCCGCTCGACCATCATGCTGTGGATTCTGTGGTTCACCGTGGTCTTCTCTTATTATGGAATGTTCCTGTGGCTGCCGACGGTAATGGTGCTGAAGGGCTTCAGTCTGGTCAAAAGCTTCGAGTATGTGCTGATCATGACACTCGCCCAGTTGCCGGGGTACTTCACCGCCGCCTATTTCATCGAGAAATACGGCCGCAAATTCGTACTGGTCATCTATCTCTTGCTGACAGCCGTCAGCGCGGCCTGGTTCGGGAATTCAACAACCGAGGGTATGCTGATGGCTGCCGGGATCTGTCTGTCGTTCTTCAACCTGGGAGCCTGGGGCGGGATGTACGCGTACACGCCTGAGCTGTATCCGACTAAGATCCGTTCCACTGGTGCCGGACTCGCCACCTCCTTTGGGCGGATTGGCGGCATTATTGCCCCAACGCTGGTCGGGCTGATGGTCGGCAAGACGGTCGGGATCGGCTCCATCTTCATGATCTTCTTCGTTACGATTGTAATCGGAGCCCTGGCGGTGCTGTTCCTGGGGAAGGAAACGAAGGGACTGGAGCTTGAGTAAACTGCTTACGGAACAGATTCATACTTAACAGAACTAACCAGGACTAACAGGCCAGCCGGAAGATTCCGGCTGGCTTTTGTCTTACTTATTTGATATAACCCCTTACTTTTCTGGATTTACCCTATGCAGAGCGTTCCGTATAATCATTTATGTAACCGCTTACTTCACAAATTTGAGGAGGCAACAGATGACAATCAAGGGGACTAAAGGACTTGGACTGCTTCTAAGCTCTATATTGCTGATGACTACGGCTGCATGCTCATCCGGCGGTGCGAATGCACCGGACGGAGCCAAGGCTTCATCCAAGACAGAGGGTTCGGCACCTGCAATCGAGCTGCGTATGACCTGGTGGGGCTCACAGACACGCCACGATCTGACCACCAAGATGATCAAGCGCTTCGAGGAGAAGAATCCGGGCATCACGATTAAGCCGGAATATTCCGGCTGGGACGGCTATTTCGATAAGCTGTCTACTCAGGTGGCAGGCTCGAATGCTCCGGATATCATTCAGATGGACTATGCGTTCCTGTCCGATTACGCCAAGCGCGGCACCCTGCTGGATCTGACGCCCTATACCCAGGATGGAACGCTGCGGACGGAGGGGCATGACAGCAGTATGCTCTCGGCCGGAAGCATCGATAGCAAACTCTATGCCGTTACCCTTGGAGTGAACGCTCCCGGCGTGATCTATAATGCTTCTGTGCTTCAGGAGCTGGGAATTGCGGAGCCGCAGGAGTCATGGACGTGGAAGGATTTTGCGGAGATGGCGAATGCGATTGCTAAGAAGAAGGGCGACGGCTACTATGGGACGCCGGATATTTCGGGCACCACGAACATCTTCGAGGTATTCGTCCGCCAGAACGGGAGCGGTCTGTTCGCCGGGAACAAGCTCGGGTTCTCCAAGGAGGTCATCGATGAATGGTTCAATTACTGGCAGGGGCTGCGGGACAGCGGCGGTGCTACAACGGCAGAGGTGACTGCCGCGATGACGAATGCTCTGGAGACCCGGCCGTTGTCCGTTGGCCAGTCCGCCCTTGATTTCGCCTGGTCCAACCAGCTGATTACCTATCAGAATGTGCTGAAGGATCAGAGCCAGAAGCTGAAGATGCAGGTGATTCCGCATATGGAAGGGGAGCAGAAGATCGGCGAATATCTGAAGCCCGGCCAGTTCATCTCCGGGAATGCCAAGACCAAGTATCCCAAGGAGGTAGCGAAGCTAATCGACTTCATGGTCAATGACCCGGAAGGCACTGCTATTCTGGGGGCTGAACGGGGAGTACCGGTCAATTCGGCAGTCCGGGAGCAGCTGAAGCCGTCGCTTACCGCCGAGGAGCAGTTAATCTTTGATTTTATCGATGTGGTCTCCAAGCATTCCAGTGATATTGACCCGCCTTACCCGCAGGGCTTCTCGGAGATTGATAAGAACTTCAAGAGCGCCAGCGAGCAGATCTCCTTCGGTCAGGCCGGGATTCCGCAGGTAAGCGAGCAGTTCATCTCCGGTTCTAACGCCATACTGGACAAGGCCAAATAAATACAGAGGAGTGAGAGAGCCATTGAGTGCAGATCTGATGACAGTAGATAGACCAGCAGGCATGAAGCGGCGTAAAACAAAGCTGCGCTACAACCAGAACGGGATTGCCCTCCTGTTCCTGTCGCCCTGGCTGCTGGGGCTGGTGTGCCTGACCTTGGGGCCGATGGCGGCCTCACTCTATTTTTCTTTTACAGATTACAGTATTCTGGAGAGCTCCAGATGGATCGGATTGGATAATTTCAGGACTATGCTCACCGCAGATCCGCTCTTTATCCAGTCGCTTAAGGTGACGTTTATCTTCGTATTCGTGTCGGTGCCGCTGAAGCTGATGTTCGCCCTGGCGGTCGCCCTGCTCCTTAACAAAGGAATACGGGGCCTCGGTATCTACCGGACGGTCTATTACATCCCCACACTGCTCGGAGGAAGTGTTGCCATTGCCATGCTGTGGCGCAAGATGCTGGGCGGCGGCGGGCTGCTGAATCAGCTATTGGCCATGGTGGGAATACAAGCGCCTGACTGGGTATCGAATCCCAAATACTCGCTGTATTCGCTGATCCTGCTGTCGGTATGGCAATTCGGCTCGTCGATGATCATCTTCCTGTCCGGCCTGAAGCAGGTGCCGCCGGAATATTATGACGCTTCTTCGGTGGACGGTGCAGGCAAGGTGGGGCAATTCCTGCATATTACGCTGCCGGTGCTGTCTCCGGTTATCTTTTTCAACGTCATTATGCAGACGATCACCGCCTTCCAGTCGTTCACCCAAGCCTTCATTATCAGTAACGGCAGCGGGGGACCGGTGAATTCCACCCTGATGTATTCCCTATACCTGTACAAGAAGGGCTTCTCCTTCTTCCAGATGGGCTATGCCTCGGCGATGGCCTGGGTCCTGGTGCTGCTGATCGGGATATTCACACTCCTGCTATTCGGCAGCAGCAAGCTGTGGGTGCATTATGAAGATGGGGGGAAATAAGCTATGGATACAGGCAGCGCATCGAAAAGTGCCATTTGGCTCAAGCACTTCATCATCTGTCTGATCGCCTTTGTTATGCTGTACCCGGTGCTGTGGCTGGTGGGCAGCTCATTCAAGCCGGCGAATATGATTTTCTCGGAAATCTGGTTCTGGCCCCGGCAGTGGAACTTCCATAATTATGTCAGCGGCTGGTTCGGCTTCCAGGGCAGCTCCTTCGCCAAGTTCCTGCAGAATTCGGCTCTGGTCTCTCTGGGCGCAGTGCTCGGCAATGTGATCACCTGCTCCATGGCGGCTTATGCGTTCGCGCGGCTGAATTTCCGGTTCAAGGCACTGGGCTTCGCGCTGATGCTGATGACGATTATGCTGCCGCTGCATGTGACACTTATCCCGCGTTACATCCTCTTTAACAGCCTGGGCTGGGTGAACACCTTCGCGCCGCTGGTTCTGCCCAAGTGGATGGCAACGGACGGCTTCTTCATCTTCCTGACGGTACAGTTCATCCGCGGCTTGCCGAAGGAGCTGGACGAAGCGGCAACGATTGACGGCTGCGGGCCGGTTCAAATCTTCAGCCGGATCATTATTCCGCTGGCGCTGCCTGCGCTGATCACGACGATGATTTTCACCTTTATGTGGACCTGGGATGATTTCTTCAGCCAGCTCATCTTCCTTAGCGATATCGGGAAATACACAGTGCCGCTCGGGCTGCGCCTGTTCCTGGACTCCAGCTCACAGTCAGATTGGGGCCCGATGTTCGCCATGTCGGTATTGTCGCTGGTGCCGTGCTTCATTCTCTTCATCACGCTGCAAAAGTATTTCGTGGAAGGAATTGCGACATCCGGCCTGAAAGGATAGAATCGTGGGAAAAGCATAGGGATGGGGCAGATGCAAAAAAGAATGCTCGGCACCTGGCTGCTGCGGATCAGGCGGAGCAAGCTCTCCACGCTGATGGCAGCCAGTATTATTACGTTCAATCTGATTTTTCTCGGGTTCATTGTCCTGCTGGCGTACCGGACCTTCTCGGACGTAACCTTCAGGGAGATCAGCACGACCAGGCTTGCGCTGCTGAATGAGAGCACGAAGCGCGGCTTCGACTTCATGACCAATGTGTCGGGCACCGCCTACTCCATTGCAGCGAACAAGAGCGTGATTGAGGGGCTGGAGAACACGCCTGCCTCCAAGTATCAGATGATCTCCAGAAGGCGGGAGATTACGGAGATTCTCCAGCATTCGCTGGTGCTGAACGAAGGGGTAAGCTCGATTGAGATTTACAGTGATTTGTTCAGCGGGGTGCCGCAAAGCTCGACGGATCTTGTCTTTCCGGTCTCTTCGATTAAGAACGAGAGCTGGTATCCCCAGCTGAAGCAGGCGGATTCGCTCTGGGTTCCCCTGGAGGGCAGCGGCGGCGAAGACGAGCCTTATCTGATCGGCCATATCCAGCATCTGTTCGGAAATGAAGGCAAAACGATCGGCTACCTTTATATCCGGTTGTCCGCCGACGATATCCTGAAGCAGTTCAAGGATATTCCTGCTGTACTGGACGGCCAGATCCATCTGGTGGATACGAGCGGCAATCTCCTGCTGCTGGTGAACAAGGAGAGCGGTTCTGCCGGTAAGGCTGTACTGGAGGCAGACTGGCTCTACCAGCATACGTATGAGGGCAATGAAGGCTATGAGCTGCTGAAAAAGGACGGGCAGTCCTATCTCGTCCTGTTCTCAAGGCCGAGCACGATCTCCTGGCGGCTGGTCCAGGTCATCCCGACGCGTGAGCTGCTGCAGGAGGTTCGTAAGGCGGACAGGCAGGTGATCGGGATCGGCCTGCTCTGTCTGCTCCTGTCGGCGCTGCTGGCGTATTTCTTCATCCGCAATATGATCCGTCCGGTGCGCAGGCTGATTCAGGAGATGCGGAAGCTGGAGCGCGGAGATTTCCGGGCCAGTATGAGTGAGTCGCTGACGGAGGAATATACGCAGATGTCTTACGGCTTCAACCACATGGTGAACCGGCTGCAGGAGCTGGTGCAGAGCGAGCGGGAAGCAAGCGCCGCGAAGCGGGAGGCTCAGGCCGGACTGCTGGAGGCCCAGATCAAGCCGCATTTCCTGTACAACACACTGGATATGATTCACTGGAAGGCGATGGATTACGACGCCCAGGATATCAGCTACATGATCACCCAGCTGGGCAAAATGCTGCGCATCGGCCTGAGCGGCGGCAGAATGCTCATTCGTCTGCGTGACGAGCTGGAGCATGCGCGGTGTTATGTGAGCATCCAGCAGGAACGGCTGCCGATTGCCATCGAGTATACGGAGTCGATTGCGGACCCGGCGGTCCGGAGTTATTTCATTCCGAAGGTTATTCTCCAGCCGCTGATTGAGAATTCAATTATTCATGGCAGCCGGGAGCCTGGCTCCGGCCCTTTGCAGATTCACCTGGAGGTGCGGGAGATGAAGACACCGGGAAGCCAGCCTTACTTGCAAATCATGCTGCTGGATAACGGCCGGGGCTTGGCGGAAGGCTGGTCGATGGAACAGGTGAGTGGCATCGGTACCCGCAATGTGATGAGCCGGATTCAGCTGTATTGCGGGGAACCGTACGGACTATACTTGGCCAACCGGCCGGAGAGAGGGGTTGCGGCTATGATTACGCTGCCAATCATTGAGACGGAGGAGCAGCTGGAGCGGCTGCTGCGCGATCAGCTATGAGCCGCTCTATCCTGCTGGTGGATGACGACCCGCATATTCTGAAAGCCCTTACGAGACATGTGGGCTGGGAGAAGCTCGGCCTTACCCTGGCTGGAACAGCAGTCAACGGCCATGAAGCATTGGAGCTGTTCCACAGGCTCTCCCCCGATCTGGTGATGACCGATGTCTATATGCCAGGCATGGGCGGGCTGGAGCTTACAGAGGCGCTAAGGGAGCTGGCCCCGGAGCTGCCGGTTATCATCCTTAGCGGATACGAGGAATTCGAGAATGCCCGGCAGGCGATGCGCTGGGGCGTCAGCCATTTCCTGCTGAAGCCGGCCCGGGTAGACGAGATCGAGGCTGTGCTCCGCGCTGTGCTGCTGGATCTGGATGCCGGAGAGCAGAAGAAGCGGCTGGAGGAGCGTTATCAGCAGGAAATCGGCCGCACGCTTCCTTTTCTGCGGGAACGCCTGCTTATGGAGCTGCTAACCACCCGCTACAGTGCGGAGGAATGCTCTGAGGAACGGCTCGGATATCTGCAGATTACCCGCCCGCAGCGGCTGGCGGCGGCCAGCATCCAGCTTAACCGGCCTTCGCCGCTGCATAAGCTGAAGGAACGCGAATGGCAGCTGCTGCGCTTCGGAGCAGGTAATATCTGCCGGGAGACGCTACAACACAAGCTTGCCGGTCATCCCTCTGTGCAGGGGCATGTGCTGGACTACTCTGACGATCTGCTAGTGGTACTGCTGCTGGACTGTGAGGCGGGAGAACCGATCCCCGTCCTGAAGGAAGTGGTTCAGGAGACGATGGATAAGATCCGGAATTACATTCAGCTTCAGGCCTATGCCGGCATCGGGTCGGTCAAGCCTGCTATCCATGAACTGATCGATTCGTACTTGGAGAGCCGTGAGGCGCTTGCTTCTGCGGAGTTTCAGGAGACCAGTCCCATCTATGCCTATGAGCCGTGCGGAAGCACCAACCCGTGGACGCTGGAAGACTATTCGAGGCTGCTCCAAGAGTGGAATGAGGTGCTGCTGTGCAGGGATTCCTCAAAAGTATGGGAGACCTGGGAGATCATCTTCAGCAGGCTCCGGCAGGAGGGCCAGAATAACATTCAGGATATTCAGACGGTGTGTGTCGGGCTGTTCACTACGCTGATGTATTACTGGAATGCCTGCTGCCCGGGCCGCACTCCCCCTATGAGCATGTCCGAATTCCTGCAGGCGGTGACGGGCTACTATACCTGGAGAAGCCTGACGGAGTGGATGGGCCAGATGATCCCGGCCTTCCTGACCGCAGCTTTTACCGAGATGAACGTCAAGAAGAACCGGCTGGTGGAGAGCGTCAAAAGCTATGTGGAAGCCCACTATACCCAGGAGATCAGCTTCATGGGCCTTGCGCAGGAGCTGCATGTGCATCCGAAATATCTAAGCCAGCTGTTCAAACGGGTCAGCGGTGAGAATTTCGTCAGCTACCTGAACCAGTACCGGGTGGACCGGGCCATTGAATTCCTGCAATCCGGCCAGCATATGGTGTATGAGATCAGTGAGATGGTCGGCTTCAACAACCCCGCCTATTTCAGTCAGGTGTTCAAGATGATTACCGGGCGCAGCCCTAGTGATTATTTGAAGGGGTGACTCTCCGCTATTGCAGCCCGCAGGGTGAGTATAGTATATTCTTATGGAGACACAAACGAACGTTCTCATTGCCCGGCAGGTTACATCAAGTTGCGGTGTGGTGACAGGCGCTCTCATCCAAGATCTTGAGGAGTTAGTCTCTCAAGGTCTTTTTATTGATTTATGGCGGGAAACCTGAGGGCAGGCGGATTTTTGCTGTGCAACTGTGCGACTGTGCGACTACATAGATGCGGACGGGCACTTCGGATATTTTAGCGGTGATGCGGACTGAGAAGCCGTTATTTCTTCAAAAAGCTACTTTATGAGGCCCGAGCGGACTGGGAAGCGCTTATTTGGATTATTCGGCCCTGAAATGAGACGATAATGTTTAATTAAGGGATTCTGAGTCCGCTTGACCGTCATATTTGCCTGATCTGTTCAGAATAGCGGAATCTCAGTCCGGCAGAGAAGCCGTGGAGTAATAGTAGCAGGAAGTGGTAGGGAATAACAGTAAGTAGATGTGGGTTGCTGTAAAGTAGTAGGGAGAGGCTGTAAGTAAGAGTAAGTAAGAGTAAGTAGAAGTAAGTAGAAGTAAGTAGAAGTAAGTAGAAGTGAGTAGTATCGAGAAAGAAGCAGAGTTGCAGTAAGAGTTAGCCGCATTAACCCCATCTGCACATGACTGGAACGGCTGCATCGGCTGCATAGGGTATATGATATAATGTGAGAATTACCAAGACATACGGGTGGGGCGATGAAGCATGGCTAAAGACAGGCAGGGGCTGCATTTCTCGGAGCTGGTCTGGGAGAGTACGGAGCAGAATGTGGCGATTCCGCCGCGCGGTACTGTAGATGAAGGCAGCCGGAAGCCAAAGTCAGAGCCGGTTAAGAAGAAGACGTCCGGTTCCGGTTACGATACAGTCCAGCTCCAGCTCTGGGATATGGAAGAGAGTGTGGAGCCGGTAACCACTACTGAGAGTGAGTTCGTTCAGCGTGCACGTGAGCTTGTAGAGCATAAGGAGCCTGCGGCGCTGTTCGTCCCGTTCAAAAGCTATTGGCCCACCTACGGGCATATGACCGGCGCGCAGAGCAGATGGTATTTTTTCTGGCGGGATGAAGTCCGGCAAGGGAGATACCCGAAGACCGATCTCTCTTATATCTTCCTGCATATCTATGAGCTGATTAACGGCGTGGGCTGGGATGAGCCTCAGGAAGGCTACCGTCAGCTCAATCTGCTGTGGGAGGCTTACCGCGATAGTTACAAACGTCTGGATCAGTACCTTGGCGGGTGGATTGCGGATTTCTCTTTTGTCCATAAGCTGGATATCTCACTCTCGGAGATCGTGGCCCGTTCGCGAGGGCTGGCCGGGGATCTGGCTGAGCTTGAGCTGGTCCGTTGCCTGTCTACTGCCCCGGAGCAGCTTAGCATCGAGGTACTGAGTGTGATGTCGGACTATGATATCAGCAAGTCGAAATTCTACACCGGCGAGGGTAAAATCGCTGCGGATCGTTATATTCCCCAGGTTGTAGCTCTAATTGATGCTTATGTCGCGCGGAAGCACGGCTCTAATCTGATCACGATGTTCCCGCCCGCCCCGCCTGTTGTCCGTGAACGTTATTTGTTCCGCAGTGCGGTATACGATATCTCCCTGTATGGCTATTCTGTTCTTGTGCCTGTTATACGGGTCAGCAAGTCCCCACCGCTGCGCAGCCTGATTACCCGCCTGTTCCGGCTGACCGAGAACAAGCTGCGGGCGCTGATGGGCTACCGGGGAAGACTGAAGGATGTCCGGGTCGATGCCGATATGGATGATCTCGTCACCCGGTTTCTGGAGCGTGAATTCCGCAAGGCGGAGCAGGAAGAGAAGGGGCCGGCGGTGGTCATTGACCAGCGGAAGCTGGAGCAGCTGGCAAGCGACTCCGAGGTGGTGCGTTCCTTGCTTACGGTGGAAGACACCGGGGAACCGGGTCAGGAAGATGACGCAGAATGGATAATTGAGTCTGAAGGAGCACTTGGAGGAGCCGGATTGGCTGGTATCGGAAGTGATGCGGATGTGTCTGGAAGAGCCGGATCAGCAGATGTAAAGAGTGATGCAGGTGCATATGAAAGTACCGGATCAGCAGATGTGAAAAGTGATGCAGAAGTACATGGAAGAGCTGAATCAGCAGATGTAAAGAGTAATGCGGATGCAAGAGTTGAATCAGCGGTATCAGCAAATGCGGAAAGTGTTTACGATAGCTCTGCAAAAGCTGAAGAGCCGGCGGGCCGTATGACCAGGGGTGAGCAGTTAGGAGGCACGCGGGAAGAGCTTTCGGGTGATTCCCCGTCTGCCGTACAGAAGCTAACCGCTTCCCTGCCGCCAGCCTCTGATAGCGAAGCGGACCGCTGGATATTGTTCGCTTCAGAGCTGACTCCGCTGCAACGGGAGGCCGTGCTGGCTCTGGCAGAGGAGGACGGTTCTGCGAAGGTGCAGCGGCTGGCTGCGGGAGCAGGAACGATGGCAGAGTTGCTCTACGATGAGATTAATGAGCTGGCCATGGACAGTCTGGGGGACCTCATCATTGACGGGGAAGAGCTGACCGAAGAATGTCTATCCATGCTGGACTATATAAAGAGGTGAACTTCGTAAAATGAACCCACTCAAAATACCGAAGCGGATGACCACCGCGCTCGTCAATTCGCTGACAGCGGGAGTTGTGCCGCGGATCGGGCTTGAACATATCGCTGTCGGCCGCCGTCCTGAGGTGGAGGCGATTCTCCGCGATATGGAGAACATCGCTGATGGCGGAGCCGCCTTCAAGCTGATTACAGGCAAGTTCGGCAGCGGCAAAAGCTTCCTGCTCCAGATCATCCGCAACTACGCGATGGACCGCGACTTCGTGGTTGCTGATGCTGACCTGTCACCGGAGCGGCGGCTGGTCGGCACGAAGGGCCAAGGGCTCGCCACCTACCGCGAGCTGATGAGCCATCTCTCGACCCGGACCCGCCCGGATGGAGGGGCGCTGGAGATTATGCTGCAGAAGTGGATCATGACGCTGCAGCAGGCCGTGATGCAGGAGAAGGGCTACGGCCCCGATGCGCCGGAGCTGGGCGATGAGGTTGAGCAGCGCATCTATTCGGTAGCCTCCGAGATGCGCGGGCTGGTGCATGGCTTCGACTTCGCCAAGGTACTCGCTTCCTACTGGAACGGGCACAAGCTGGCCGATGACGGGCTGAAGCAGGATTCTCTGCGCTGGCTGCGGGGAGAGTTCCCGACACGTACGGAAGCGCGGAAGGCGCTAGGCGTTGGTGTCATTATCGATGATGACAACTGGTATGACTATATGAAGCTGTGGGCGGAATTCACCGGAGCCATCGGCTATAAAGGCTTGCTGCTGTTCATCGATGAAGGGGTGAACCTCTACAAGATTACCAACAGCATCTCGCGGCAGAGCAATTACGAGAAGCTGCTGACCATGTTCAATGATACGATGCAGGGGAAGGCAGAGCGGCTTGGCATCTTCGTTGGCGGGACGCCGCAGTTCGTGGAGGACCACAGGCGTGGACTATTCAGCTATGAGGCGCTGCGTTCCCGGCTGGTAGCCGGACGGTATGCAGGCAGCGGGCTGAATAATTACACAGGACCGATTATCGCGCTGGAGATGCTCTCCCACGAAGAGATTCTGATCCTGCTCCAGAAGCTGCGGGATATCCACGCGCTGCACTACGGCTATGAAGCAAGACTAACGCAGGAGCAACTGGTGCATTTCATGGAAGAAGCAGTCAACCGGCTGGGAGCTGATGAACTGCTCACTGCACGTGAGGTGGTGCGGGACTTCATGGATCTGCTGCATACCTTACACCAGCATACCGAGCTTTCATTCGAGACGCTGGTCGGAGAGCGGACTTCGCGGCCCGCCGAGACGGAGCAGAATGAGCTGGACGGCTTCCTGGCGGAGTTCGACCTATGAGTGATAACCCGTTCTACCGGCTGGCCCCGTTCATCAAGGAATTCATTTACAAGAACCGCTGGGATACGCTGCGCGAGGCGCAGGTCGATGCCTGCCGGGTGCTGTTTGACACGCCGCATCATCTGCTGATCGCTTCAGGGACGGCCTCAGGCAAGACTGAAGCGGCCTTCTTCCCGGCGCTTACGGAGCTGTACGAGCGTCCGTCTGCATCTGTAGGCATCCTGTATATCGCGCCGCTGAAGGCGCTGATCAACGACCAGTTCACGCGGCTGAATGATCTGCTGCGTGAAGGAAATATTCCGGTCTGGCACTGGCATGGCGATGTGCCGCAGGCAGACAAGACCAAGCTGATGCAGAACCCTTCGGGGGTGCTGCAGATTACCCCTGAATCGCTGGAGGGCCTGCTGATGAACCGCCCGAATGCGATTCCGGCCCTGTTCCATGATCTGCGCTTCATCGTCATCGATGAAGTTCATGCCTTCATGGGCGCGGACCGCGGCATTCAGGTGCTGAGCCAGCTGGCGCGGATCTCCCGGATGGCGGGCTGTCATCCGCGGAGGGTCGGCCTCTCTGCGACGCTGAGCGACTACGCCTCCGTCACGGAGTGGCTGGCGGCGGGCACGCGCGAGAGCGTAGAGGTCAGCGCACCGCAGGGCGGGCGCAAGCTGCGGCTGAGCGTGGAGCATTTCTCGTTCCCGGATGCGCGGAATGAGGAGGAGGCCGAACACCTGGAGCGGGCGCGACAGGCGTATTACGGGTTCATCTACGATCACACGCATATCAAGAAAGCGTTGATCTTCACGAACAGCCGCAGCGATGCCGAAGAGGCCATCCTGGAGATGCGGCGCATTGCCGCTAAGCGCGGCGAGCGGGATGTCTTCCATGTGCATCATGGAAGCATCTCCGCTATGCTGCGCGAGGAGACCGAGGCCACGCTCCGTGACGGCGCGGGGCCGGCTGTAGCTGCAGCGACGCTGACGCTGGAGCTGGGGATTGACCTGGGCGAGCTGGAGCGGGTGCTGCAGCTTGGCGCGCCTTATAGCTGCGCGAGCTTCGTGCAGCGGCTGGGCCGCTCGGGCAGGCGCGGGGACGCCGCCTCCGAGATGATCTTCGTCACGCCCGAGGAGGAGGACGAGGAGGCGCAGCTCCCGGCGCGCATGCCGTGGACGCTGCTGCGGGCCATTGCCGTGATCGAGCTGTACGTGCGCGAGAAATGGGTGGAGCCGCTGAGCGTTCGCCAGCTGCCGGTCGGCCTCCTGTATCATCAGACGATGAGCATTCTGAAGAGCATGGGCGAAGCAGAGCCGGAGGAGCTGAAGGAGGCTGTACTGAGCCTGCCGTCCTTCCGCAGCATCGATCCCGCTGATTATGATGATTTCATGGAGTACATGCTGGGCATGGGCCATATTGAGAAGATGGATGAGGGCAGCCTGCTGATCGGGATGGCGGGCGAGAAGATCGTTAACAACTTCCGCTTCTATGCGGTATTCAAAGATGATGAAGAGCATGTTGTCTATAATGGGACAGAGGAGATCGGGTCCATTACCACCGTGCCGCCTCCGGGCTACTGCTTCACACTGGCAGGCAAGCTGTGGAAGGTCGAAGAGGTGGACAACCGCCATAAGGCTGTCTATGTCAAAGGCTCGCGAGGGAAAGTGGACACCCTATGGCTCGGCGCAGGCGGAGATGTCCATACCCGGATTATGACGAAGATCCGCGAGGTGTTGGGGTCTACCGCCTTGTACCCTTACCTTGCACCCAGCGCGGCCGCCAGACTGGAGCGTGCCCGGAGGCTTGCCAAGGAGAGCGGACTGCTGACACGTTCGGTTCTGCCAGCCGGGGGAGACTCCATGTTCATCCTTCCGTGGGCTGGCAGCCGCCAGTTCCGTACGCTGGAGCGCCTGCTCAAGAACAATCTGAAGGAGCCGCTTGGCTTGCGTTCAGTCGTGCCGATGGAACCGTATTATATGGTAGTCGCCGGTAAAGTGGATGCAGAGAAGCTGGAGGATGAGATCATCGCCGAGACCGCTGCGGCTACGGATGCACTTACGCTCCTGAAGCCGGATGAGGCCCCTTATCTCGGCAAATATGATGAGTTCATCCCGCATGACCTGCTGCGCAAAGCCTTTTCGCTCGATGGCCTTGATGTCCCTGGACTGATCAGTGTGATCAAACAGTGGAAGCAGCCACTGGCATAATTGATATAGCGATAGCCAATATGCGGAGATGTATCTCGCTTATACAACAAGAAGCAGTCGATCCTATCGTGATCAGCTGCTTTTTGTTCACCCACGGAAATTATACAAATCAATACGGTAAAATTAGAAAAATATTATAGGGTGGGTGAGGATTCTATGGAAGCAAAAGCGTTAGAGCGTTTACCGGAACCAAGAATGTTACAAAAGCTAATGAAAATCCAAGCTTCACTAAATATTATTCTTTGTCAGGAGGAATGGCTTCGTTACCATAGCTTTGTACAAGATTGGAATGAGGGTGTGACTATGGCGAAAATAGATAATGGAGCAGGGGATCATTTATTTATTTTGTTTTCCAATGAAGGCTCCATAATAAAAGGCTTCGATCACGAATCTGAATTAAGCCCATATGCACAAGATGAACATAAAGTATGGCAAGGGATTTATGATGACGTCCCAAAGGAATTATTATCGTTACTTGAAGATGATGCAATTGAAAAAGAAGATGTGACTTTTTGTATTTGGCGTAAAAACAGTGACACCAGCTGGCACAAAGGAAACATTGAGATTCCAGAAGGTACAAGCGATGGTTCTGATTTTTTATTGGGCTGTATATTCCATACACCAGAGGATTTTGTGGAATTTGCAACAGATTATTTTGAATTATCCCTATCCTTAGAGGTTGTTGCAAAAATCTACGAGGATCTCCCCATTACGGAAGAGATGATCCATATCTTGAATTCCAGCTGTGACGTAAAGGAAGTTCTTCAAGAATTAGAGATATTACGCTGAATCGTGGAACCACACCGTTACACTGACGTATAGACGATTAACCATTTTTCATATTATTCCATTATGACGCATACAGGCGGAGGTGAACCGGACTGGAGCATTTCTATGACTTGATTCAATTGGCATTCTCCATCGCGCTTATCTATTCGGTAGTGTCGATTCCCTTTACCTACTTTTCCATGCAGGAGATCCACTGGGGGTATGAACTGGCTGCACCCGGTTTAACTTGGTCTGTAGCGGTCAGACTTACGCAGCCGAGCAGTATTCAGCGCTGGATCGCACGAACCGCCAGGCGAAGAGAAGCTCCTGATGACGAAGACGATCGTCCTTTCCCACATTGAGATCCATACATTCAATTAGGGAGGACAACAATGAACAAGATGAAGCTGTATCCAAAATGGGCCAAGCCCATTCTCGTCCTAGCAATAGGACTTATTCCGGCCATAGTGCTTAGCGGCTGCTCAGCAGCCTCCCAGGCCAGCCCCATTCTGGCGGATTCACCGGGGATGCATTCCAAGGGAACTACGGCTTATCGATTGTGCTCATGACGCTCATCATCAGGCTTGCGATCCTGCCGCTAATGATGAATCAGACGAAGAAGCAAATGGCCATGAAAGCCAAGATGGCCATCCTCCAGCCGGAGTTAACGGAGCTGAAGGAGAGGTACAAGAACGATGTCAGTGCGGATGCCGCTAAGCAGCAGCAGGCCGAAATGATGCAGCTCTACCAGAAGCATCAGTTCAATCCGTTCAGTATGGGGTGCTTGCCGATGCTGCTCCAGTGGCCGATTACCCTGGCATTTTATTACGCCATCCGACGTACCCCTGAGATTGCCGCACACGACTTCCTGTGGTTCAACCTGGGGACGGCAGATATGATTCTGCCGTTTATTGCCGCAGCGGTCTATTACGTGCAGTTCCGCGTATCGCAATCCGCAGCTGTACAGAATCAGCAAAGCCCAGGTAATCAAATGGCTTGGATGGGATGGTTGTCGCCGGTCATGATGGGCCTGTTCTCGTTTCAGGTGCCCGCAGCCTTGCCGCTTTATTGGGTGGTTGGCGGGATATTCATTATCGTGCAGACGGTCATTCTGAATAAAAGGTACGCGAAGCCGGACTTCGCAGGGAATAATCTTTCTGCCGGTGTAGAAGATTGATCTTGGATTCCGCTTAAACAACGTTTCGTTTGCGGAGCGTCCACCCAAGTGCTTACGTAAATCTTACTTCTATTTAAGAGCTGTCCCAAGCAGTCAATTCATGGCTTCTGGGACAGCTTCTTGTCGAGCAAACATAAATGACTATATATAAATAAACGAGGTGACTCCAAATGAATTCACTTATAAGGGTAAGGCTGGCGTCCATAGCAGATGCTGAGGCACTGTCGGGACTCAACCAAGAGTTCAACGGCGGCGTCCGCAGACCCCCGGCCCAAATTATTGAATATCTACATACTAACTGTAACGAATGTATTGCCGTAGCTGAATTGAACGGTACCATCGTGGGTTTTGGCTGCGCCCAAAGCCTGTATTCCTTTTGCTATGAGGAGCCCTATGGAGAAATTACAGAACTCTATGTGCAAGATACCGCCAGGAGAAAGGGAGTCGCTAGGGGCATCATCACTTGTCTGGAAGACGAGCTTAGAATGCGCGGAGTGAAACGGGTCAAGGTATTGACGGGCAGAAGGAACGCTGCGGCTATTCGGACCTACGAAGATTGCGGCTATGTGAAAGACGATGGGCAGATGTTAGAGAAACCGCTTACCTAGAAAAAACAAACCTCATTTCTGCAGTTCCCACCTTGCCCGAAACGCTCCCCCTGATGATAATTAGCTTATCACGACAGAGGGGGCTTTAATGAATGGTCAACAGAAAAATGAAGCAAACCGCCACCGTCGCGTTCGCCGCGCTAATGGCAGTAAGCCTGGCCGCATGCGGGAACTCGGACAACAACGCCAATTCCAAGGCTAAGGACACCGCCGCACCGAACGCCGCCACAGGCAGCGGCAATGCCGCAGCTACAGATGCACCAAGCGATAAAAAGGTAACGCTTACCTTCCAGAACATCTACCCCGATCCCGCAACGCCCAATTACAAAATGATCCGTGAGCTGACCGACGCGTACATGAAAGAGCATCCCAATGTGAAAATTGAACTGGACACGCTGAACACGGACCAGCAGAAGGTCAAGCTGAAGACACAGGCTGCCTCCAAAGAAGTGCCGGACATCACCATCGTGAACCCGGCGGCCCAAATGAAACCGTTCGTCGATGCAGGCTTGTTCGCTCCGCTGAATGACATGCTCGATCAGAATGGCCTGAAGGACACGTACCAGAAGGGCCTCCTCGACTATTACAGCTTCGACAATAATGTGTATGCCATCCCTGACGGTAACAACATTGAAGTCGTCTATTACAATAAAGACCTGTTCGCCCAGGCCGGCATCGCTGCCCCTCCGACTACCTTCGAGGAGATGCTGAAGGATGTGAAGATCCTGAAGGATAAGGGGATCACACCACTGGCCATCGGCGAAAAGGATTCCTGGACCGGCTCGTTCCTGTTCATGAACATTCTGCTGCGCACTAACGGCGGCCCCGGCTTCCTGCAAGATGTGCTGGACGGCAAAAAGACCTTTGAAGATCCTGCGTTCATCGAAGCAGTTGACGCCTTCCAGGCTCTGGTTCAAGCGGGCGCTTTCCCTGACGGTGCCACCTCTATTGATGCAAATGCGGGCGGGAATATTTTCAAAACAGGCAAAGCCGCTATGTGGTCCATCGGTTCTTGGGAGACTGGCGCGATTGATGCTTCCCCGGTTGCCGGTAAAGTAGGGGCCTTCCAGTTCCCGACTGTGAACGGCAAAGGCGATCCCAACGAATTCATGCTCGCCCCCGGCAGCGCCTTCGCCATATCCGCGAACAGTGAGCATCTGCAGGAAACCAAGGACTTCCTCAACTTCTTCGGCACCCAATATCCTAAGAAGCAATTTGAGCTGAAGAACGCTGTAGGGATCGGCCAAAAGGTAGACGGCGACCTCAAGGCTGCAGGGTATTCTGATCTGGCGGTGAATATTGCCGGACTGTTCAACCAAGTGAAGGGCGGCGACCTGGCGTTCGATAACACCATGAACCCTGCAACCGCACAGGTCCACCTCAGCAGTATCCAGAACCTGTTCGTCCAGAAGATGGATTCCAAGGCGGTAGCCAAAGAACATCAGGCTGCGTTCGAAGCCAACAAATAAGCCGCTTAGTTTTAAATGTTCGCGTAACTTAAGCCATATCGACACTGCAAATGGAAAGCTGTTCTACTCGATGCGAAGCAAGCCAATCAGGCTACTTCGCATCGGGTTTATCATGCACTTTAATAAGTTAATGACATTAATCATTAACACTATAAATTAATAGATAAAGAAGAATCTGCTTGATTAGGAGGCGGGAAAGATGAAAGTCCTTAAGGTGCCGGCACGCACAATCGCCGTCTTCATACTGCCATGTCTGCTGCTCTATGTGTGCCTGGTATTCGTACCCATACTGGTCTCATTATACACGGGCTTATTGAAGTGGGACGGTCTGACGACCTCTCAGTTCGTCGGCTTCGGCAACTTCAAGAATATGTTCTGGCATGACCCGGTGTTCTGGCCCTCTGTGCGGAGAACGCTGCTGTATGCTGTGGCTTCCATGCTGGAAATCCCGCTCTGTCTGGGGATGGCGATCCTGCTGAACCGCTATCTGCGCAGAGCCAACACGCTGGTGTCGATCTACTTCACGCCGGTCATCTTATCCGTCGTTATTATTGGACAACTCTGGAAGACCATCTATAACCCGACCTCCATGGGGGGCATGCTGAACGGTGTGCTGGTGTCCCTGGGGCTGGAGAGCTGGACGCATAACTGGCTGACCGAGCCTAATATCGCCATGTATTCTCTGTATCTGGTATCCCTGTGGCAGTATTTCGGTTACCATCTGCTGATCCAGTATACCGGGGTGCAGAACATTCCTGACGAGCTGTACGAAGCGGCCCGGATTGACGGAGCAGACGGCTTCAAGGCGGATCGTTATATTACGCTTCCGCTGATTATCCCGATTTTCAAAATCTCGATTATCCTGGCGTTTATCGGGTCCCTGCAAGCCTTCGATCTGGTCATGGTCATGACTGGCGGCGGTCCGGCGCATGCAACGGATGTCATCTCCACCCATATGTATAACAGCTCCTTTTTGTCCTTCAAGTATGGCTATGGCAGCGCGATTGCGACGTTCCTCGTGGTGGTCTGTCTGATTTTTACCGGCATCATTAATATGATCTTCAACCGGCTTGAGCGAAAATTCGAATAGGAAAGGAGTGCGCGGACCATGCGTAAGCTTAAAAAAGGAATCGTGTATCTTCTTTTTGCCATTCCTGTCATTACCCAGCTCTACCCGCTGCTGTGGCTGCTGCTGTACTCTCTGAAGACGAACGAGGAGATTCTGGACGGGAGCTTCTTTTCTTTGCCCCATAAATTCCAGTGGCATAACTACTACGAGGCTTACACCTCGGGCAGCTATCTGAAGTACCTGTCGAACAGCGTGTTCGTTACTGGCCTTACGATGATTTGTGTCATTCTGCTGGCTTCGATGGCAGCCTATGCAATCTCCCGGTTCCGGTGGAAGTACGGCAATGTCGTGATGACCATTTTCCTGATGGGGATGATGATTCCGATGCAGGCCACGCTGCTGCCGCTGATGATTATGTTCAAAAATATGCATATCCTCAATACCCACTGGTCGCTGATTCTGCCGTATATCGCGTTCTCAACTCCTATCGCCGTGTTCATATTGAGCGGCTTCATGAGAGCTATTCCACATGAGATCGAAGAATCGGCGTTCATCGACGGGGCGAGTGTGTACCGGATCTTCCGCAGCATCATCCTGCCGGTGTCCATTCCGCCTGTCATGACCGTATGTATCCTAACCTTCATCAACATCTGGAACGAATACATCCTGGCCGCCACGTTCATCTCGTCAGAGAAGCTCAAAACCCTTCCATTCGGGGTCTACACCTTCGTGAGCCAGTATTCGGTCAACTACGGCAATATCGGGGCCTTCCTGGTGATGGGCGCGCTGCCGGTGATTCTGATCTACTTCTTCCTGTCGAATCAGATTACTAAAGGGATGGTGGCAGGAGCGGTTAAGGGATAAGGCATGGCATACCGAATTACCCCATTGCATAAAAATGGTAAAGTTTTATAATAAGAAACGGCAGAACCGGGTGCGTAAAGGGGAGAGTCTTATGAAGATCGGCTTTCATTCCATTCATCATCGGTTGTTCTTGCTGTTTCTTTTTTGCATGTCCAGTATTCTGCTTATTGTCAGCCTGCTGTACTATAACCGGACTACAGACCAATTGCATGAGAAGATCGGTGATTTGTCGCAAAAAAACGTTGCCCAGAGCGCAGGCTTATTCACGCTCCTCTATAAAGGGTATGACGCTTTGTCCAAATCGCTCAGCAATAACTTCGAGATGATCCGCTTGATTAATGAGAAGACGGACGGGCCGGCGGTGGCCTATATCAATGAGCAGACGGTGACGAACATCATCGGCTCGATTTTTTATTCGCGGGATGATTTGGTGGGTATCCATGTGATCACAGACCGCGGCAAGATCTATAACTATGGCAACTATATGAATGTGGTTGATCCAAATTACAGACAGGAGGACTGGTACCGGCAATTGCAGGCTTCCTCGGGGAAAATGGTCTGGCTCGGGGTGTATCCGCACTCCCTGATCGACCAAGTGGAGGACAGCCCGGTCTTCGCCTTCGGGCGGCAGCTCTATGACTTGAATGAGCATAAGCCGATAGGCATCGTGCTGTATGAGACGGACCCGCAGCCGGTGCTGGAGGCGCTGGAGAATCTGAAGCTGGGCACGCACAGTCAGGTCTACCTGATGTCCCCGGATGGACGGTTTGTCACCTCGGCCACAGATCCGCAGCCGGACGCTGCCCGTCTGCCCAAGCTCCCCGCTTCGGAGCATGTGATGGTTCAGCAGGAGCGCGGGCAGCTGGTGGTGGCGTCCAAGCTGTCTTTCTCGGGCTGGTGGGTGATGAGTATTACGCCGGACCAGGATCTGAATGTGGAGCTGGTGGAGCTGAAGCGTTATCTCTTGATCGTGATCTCGGCGCTGATCCTGGTCTCTACGCTGATTGCGTCGATCGTATCGCAGACCATCTCTTCGCCGCTGAAGAAGCTGATCCGCGAGATGCGGCAGGTGGAGGTGGGGAATTTCGGCGGCATGGTCAAGGTCTCTTCGTATCAGGAGATTAACATTCTGGTCGCTTCCTTCAACCGGATGGTCCGGCGGATCGAGGAGCTGATCGAGCGGGTTAAGCTGTCTTCGGTCAGCGAAAAGAATGCAGAGCTCCATGCCCTGCAGTCCCAGGTGAACCCGCATTTTCTCTACAATACGCTGGATATGATCTACTGGATGCTGGATGAGGAGGGCAATGAACAGCTTGGGGAACTGGTACTCTCCCTGTCCTCAATGTTCCGTTACAGCAGTCAGTGGGAAGACGGGGCCGATGTAAGCCTAAGCGAGGAGCTGGAGCAGATCGGGCATTACCTGAAGATTATCTCCATCCGGCTGGAGGGCCGCCTTATAATCGTGACGAATGTCGATGAACGCTGGCTGAACATCAGGGTCCCGAAGATGACGGTGCAGCCGGTCATTGAGAATGCAGTCAAGCATGGACTGGAGCCGCTCTCACGTCAGGGGATTCTCAAGGTCTACACCCGGCAAGAGGGCGATCATCTTGAGCTGATTGTGGAAGATAACGGGGACGGAATGAGCGGGGAGCAGCTTGCAAGGCTACAGGCGTCGCTGAATGTGGATAGTCCGGATAACGCGGGCTCCAGTGGCAAGGAAGGCGCCAAAAGCGGGATCGGACTCCAGAACCTGCACCGCCGCCTGCGGTTCATGTTCGGAGAGGGCTATGGTCTGCAGATTCAGAGCTTCCCCGGTGAGGGAACGCAGGTGGCTATCGTGCTGCCTATTCCAGTGGAAGGAGAGCTGCTGAAGTGAATATTCTTATAGCCGATGATGAACGGGCCATCCGTGAAGGCATCAAGCGTACGATTAAGCAGATCAGTGCAGAGCATCAGGTGTTCGTGGCCGGCCGGGCGGAGGAAGCGGTGAAGATTCTGGAGGAGCAGCATATCCATATCGTGCTGACCGATATTCTGATGCCGGGCATGAACGGGCTGGAATTCATGAAAATCTCGAAGCGCCGGTATCCGTACGTGAAATGGATTGTCATCTCTGCCCACAGCGAATTCTCCTACGCCCAGGAAGCGGTCCGGCTGGGTGCGCGCGATTATCTGCTGAAGCCGATCGGCAAGCATAAGCTGACCGGGCTGATCGACAGCCTGACGACTGAAATCCAGCAGGATAACCAAATCTCGCGGCAAGGCGAGCGGCTGAAGGCCAGCCTGCGATTCCTGCGCGAGGGTGTTTTTCAGCGGCTGGCCTCGGGGCTGGATATCGGGAATCTGGACATCGATGCGTTCATTGAGGATTATCATTCCTTCTATCTGGTCATGATTCAGCTGGAGCCGGGAGACCAGAGCGCCCGGCTGGAGCATTTCATTGTCGAGAATGTTCTCTCCGAGCTGATCGAGCGGTATGGTCGGGGCTTCGTGGTCAGCTATGACCGCCAGCACCTGCTGGGCTTGATCTCACCGGGCGAGAGTGTGCGGATAGAGCAGTTCCAGGAGGAGGTGAAGACGCATCTGACGCATTATTTGAAAATCCCTTTTCAGATGATCCATTCCGGGCTGAGCTGTGACTTCCATACGGTGCCGCAGATCGTGAAGCGGATGCGTGAGGCTTCGGCCTTTCAGGGACCGCCGCTTGAGCCGCTCAAAGGGAGTGGGGAGAAGGCGATTGAAGTGGCGCTGCACTATATTAAGGAGCATTTCTACGAGGAGCTGTCGCTGGAAAGAATCGCTTCGGTGGTGTTCCTGAATCCGGCGTATTTCAGCCAGCTGTTCAAGCAGAAGACAGGTCAGGGGTATAAGGAATACGTCACCTCGCTGCGGCTGGAGCAGGCGAAGCTGCTGCTGCTGAATCCGGGGCTGAAGCTGGCCGAGATCGCGGAGCGGGTAGGCTACCAGGACATGCGCCATTTTACCCAAATGTTCCGCAAGAAATACCAGCTCACCCCCACCGAATACCGCCAAGCGGAGAGCATCAGCATTCTTAGGAGCAGGGGTACTCTGTGATGATGTCGGCAACTTCGATTCTTCCGTTAATCAACAGCTCTGGAAGCGCATTATTGATATTACCTTTCCAGTATTCTCTGGCTTGTTCGATTTTACGGGAGAATGGAGCCGCGTCTTCCATGGGCAACAGACTGCCGTCACCTTCAAAAATAGCTCCAGCGACCTTAAGTTTCACGATCTGTAACACTTTCCGGTGATACGAATCGAATATGCTTTTCCACATCAGGGCATCTTCATAGCTCTTTGCTGCATCTTCTTTATCCAGTTTTAAACCGTCCTCCGTATAATTGCCGTGCAGGATCTGGATAACGTCTTCCCCTTTGGAGTTCAACTGTTCTTGCTCGAAAAAGAAACGATATAAGGTGTTTTTCTGCTGGTTGTCAAAATTAATGATTTGATTCAGGGCCATCTTCTTCCGGGTTACAATGTGGTAAACGTACCTTTCGCTTGCTTGCATAGTCGGCCTCCTAGTAAAGCATCAGATTAAAAAGCATGGATAAGGTTGTTAAGCCCTATCCACCCAAAATCTAACGGACTGGAGAGAGCTTATCCCCGCGAAAACGCCACTTTTTGCAGCGTAACGGACTCAGGCGACCTTATAGTCTCGCTATGGGATAAGGCCTGTGGAGTCCGTTACTCGCCCAATAGGCGACTTTTTTCCCAAAGAAGAGCGCCTCAGTCCGTTACGCTAAGCCAAACGCCCCCATCGCAGTGTGTGCGCTATTGAATAACACAACAGTTAAAACAAACATGATGATGAGAATGGTGTAAATAAAGGTGGAGACTATTCCGCAGACCAGTCCGGCAGTCGCGAGTCCCCGGCCTTGCTCATAGCTGTAACGGATCTCCTTGAAGGCAAGCGAAGCCAGAATGATTGCGGTAATCCCGAAGAGGATGCCGACGTAAGGTATTACGATGGAGAGAATACCCAGCACCAGTGCTGCAACCGCTTTGCTGTTCGTCCGCTCCTGCGGAGGCTTCGGGTACTGCTGGTAATAATTCTGTTCTCCATAGGGTGGAGTGGGATTATTCATCATCTAAACTCCTTCATGGGTAGTGAGTGATTGCTCCAATTTAACCATCAATAATTAACCCAATGCTCCAGCGTGACAGCGCGGGTAAGTCCAATGGATTCGGCGAGGCGGATGGAGGCGGGATTGTTCTCCAGCACCTGATACCTGGGAATGTAGCCCCGCTTGAGGGTGTGAAAGACTGCTGTGCGGACTACGCGTTGCGCTAATCCACGTTGTCTGGCAGCTTCTATGGTACGTACGCCGCCGATCTCCCAGATTCGCTCCTCATTGCGGTAGACCATACATGTACTAAGTGGCGTATCCCCGTCAAATAACGTCACAGCGAATGCCCCGTCTTCAAAATACTGCGTGATCTCCTCTAGCGAATAATCATTCGCCATCCACAGCGGCAGCAGCCGTTCATCGATAGCTTCACTGACCGTGCAGGCCTCATCTGGGCTAAACCTCTGGCCTTCGGCCGAAGAATAGGAGTAGAGACTACGGACCCGCCGCAGCGTGAAATACGGTTCCAGCGCCTCCCGGTACGCATCCTCCTGAAGCTTGAAGACCAGGTTGGCGTCCCGCGGCACCCGTTTGAGCAGGGCTGGGAAGACCTCGGGACTGCTATAGTCCATCAGTACAACGGTGTCAGCCTCCGGGTAGGTCCGGTGATCATAGCCGAAGGTAGCGGCCGGCATAAGCAGCAGCACGCCCCAATGATCCTGTTGTTCAATCAGCACGCTGTCGATCTGAGCATGATACGCCGTCATCATTTTGAGCAGCGTCACATTCTTCAGCGGATTCCGGCGCAATCTTTCCATTATGGCTGTATAGTGACTCAAGTTAGATCACTCCTTTGTGCTCAGATTAAGAGATTGTTCAATTTCATCCAGACGCTTGAACAGACTGTCGTATTTGGATAACATTGCGGGATCGTCTACCAGAACACCGGATCTGTAAAAAAGGATATCGCCCGTCCCCTCGTTGATCCGTCCCCCCGCTTGGAGAATCTGCTTCAGGTGTCTGGCGGTTCCGAGACTGCCGGAGATGAAATCAACCGTATCCGGGAATATCTTCTGCAGGCTCCCCTCGAAGTAGGGGAAATGGGTACATCCAAGGACCACCGTGCTGTACCGCTCAAGGTCCAAATGTGCCAGCTCACTTGTCAGATAGGGAATAATTCTCTCTTCGTCAAAATCAAAACGCTCCGCAAACTGGACCAGCCCGGGAAGCGGCAGACTGTCTACAATCTCCCCGTGATCGATCCGGTGCACCAAATCATGATACTTCTTCTCCTGTAGCGTTAAGCGGGTTGCGAGTACCAGCACCTTCTTCTGCTTACCTTCTGATTGTTCAACCGCAGGCTTCACTGCCGGCTCGATCCCGAGGACCGGAAAGTCATACCGCTGCCTAAGTTCTTCAATCACAATGCTGGTGGCTGTGTTACAAGCGACCACCAACGCTTTTATATGCTGACTGGCCATGAAATCCACCGCTTGCAGGATGTATTCCCTGACTTCGTCTTTCGTCTTCTCCCCATAGGGCACATGGTCGGTATCTGCATAGAACAGGTAGTCCTCTTGCGGCAAGAGCTTAAGCGCCTGATGAAGCACGGTTAACCCGCCAATGCCGGAGTCAAAAAATCCAATTCGCATACTTCCACTCTTTTCTTGATGATTCTATTCCATAGATTATACTTGTAAGGTATTCTATTTCTATCATTAGATTTATAGTATAACTGCTCTGTCCGGCAAAAGACCAGGCTGTTCGCCCATACCATGGGTGAAGCCTGGTCTGCGAGCATATCAAAGCGGAAATCAGCTCTCGTTCTTAGTAACGCCGTTCAGACTCGGCACGACATCTGCTGCTTTATCAGGAGTCACCATCTGGGGGATTTCGCTGATACTGGCGTGATTCTGCTGGTTGTTTTTTGAATCGGCGCGGTTATTTGCACGGTCATGCTTGGGGTCTGCACTATTCTTGGGCATACTGTTCACCTCCGTCTCTGCGGGTTAGTATGAGGTTGCGGTTTGTATTTTATTCCAGTGTGGGGTGTAGGTTATAGTCGAAGGAGGAGAAGGATGATGGCTGAGAAGACCAAGGTTGTTGAAGTGGTCCCGTATGATCCGGCCTGGAAGGCGGAATATAGCAGAATTGAGGCGCGGATGCTGGAGATCGCCGGGGATCTGATTATCCGGTCTGAGCATGTGGGCAGCACCTCGATTGAAGGGCTGTGGGCCAAGCCCGTGATTGATGTCGATCTGGTGATGGAGAGCTATGACCAGTTGCCGGAAATCATCCACAGATTGCAGGCGTACGGTTATGAGCATCAGGGCAACCTGGGCATTGAGGGCCGGGAAGCCTTCAAGAGCAACCAGGATGATGGATTCATGAAATACCATCTGTATGTATGTCCCAAGGACGGCAAGGGTTACCTGGAGCATATTCTGTTCCGGGATTATCTGCGCAGCCATCCCGCTGCCCGGGAGGAATATCAGGCGGTGAAGCAGCGGCTGGCTGAAGAGTACCGTTATGACATTGATGCGTATTGTGACGGGAAGACTGCGTTTGTGCAGTCTATTTTGCAGAGGGCGTCACAGCAGCAAGAGTGAGAGGGAGCTTACCTGGGACGGTGCCAGAATCCCTCTGCGGACGGCTTGTCCGGCAGCACTGCCTCGTATACACGCATTCCCGCCGGGTCATGGAACCCGAAGGTTCTCCAGCCGTTCAGCTGCGGGGAACCGAAGCAGATATGCAGCTCGCGGGCTGTGTTGTCAGAGACCATGGACCATAAGGTGCCTAAGCCTTCGCTGTAATGGTGACAGCAGATTCCTTCGGGATATTCGCGTCCTGCGGCAGCTTTCATGGCTTCTACAGGATGGATAGCGGTGTTATCGTCCATAAGTGCTGCCCGCAGCGCGTCATATCTGGTCCATGAGTTCTCCATGACTTGCTGATTATGTAGCTGCATGGAGGGCAGGGTGTAATGGTTCGCCGAGAGTACAAGCTGGCTTGCGCTTAAGCTGTCAGCAGCCGGGTGATACTGGATCGCTTTTTCGGTACCAGCCGTCTCTACGAGGGCGATGTTCCCTTGGGCGTCAGAGATCAGGAAGTTTCTGTAGTCAGCCACCGGTATGCTGCGCATGAGCTGAGCCGCTTCTTCCGCAGTAGTACATTGATCCAGCAAGGCCCGGACTACGCCTGGAAAAACAAATCCCTCCCCGGTCATCTCCGGCCGGACTCTCCCCGAGGTGGTGGTTACGGTAAGACCTGCCTCATTCATCCCGTCATAACGCCCGAACAACTGCAGCGCAAAGCCGGTATGCGCCAGTTTGCCCTTCACCCTGGTTGTGCTGAGCAGCAGCTGATTATACGGTTCATCCTCCCAGCCAAAATCATAATTACGCATATGATAAATCTGTCCGCTCTGACCCGCATTTGCTACAGGTCGGTAGGCTGCCTGTGTGCAGTGGCCCGGTGCCTGAAAGTAGGAATAATAGAAGACGACATGGGCAGCCTCTACGCCGGTCTCATCGGCGAAGCCCTGAATTTCTTCATTCAAGCCGGGGCAATAGCGCTCGAAGCTCTCCATGGCTTTGTCCGCAGCATAAGGAGTCAGCCGGGGGGCTCCCATGAAGGGGGAGGACAAGAAGGATAGCATGGCGGAGTTATTCTTATGATGGGCGCCCAAAGTGCGTCCGACCTCATAATGAGTGCCTTCGGTAACGAGAAGTGTAAATTGTGCGGTCTTGCGCTGTAACAGGGGATTAGCATCCATGTGAATGTTCCTTCTTGTTCATTATTCTCTGCGCAGAGTAGGTTCATTATAACGGGCGTATAGATCAGGCGGCAAAGCCCGCTGTGCCTCAAATCCCCGGATGCGCATCCAAGCGGCGAAGCGCTGTTATGAATTAGTCACATTTTCACTGGAATAGAAGGAAATACTTGTATTATTGAGGTTTTTAAGGTAAATTATTGGTAAGACTTTCGGATTACAATTCTTCCGGAAGTGTAACCTAATACATGGTATATGCAAGCCGAAGAGGAGCATTTCCCCCAAATGCTCCTTTTTGCGTGGGCAGACTGTTAAGGTGCGAATGAAACGGTCTGAACCACATAGCGGATGATGAAGAAGGCAATGATCATTATGGAGAAGGCGCTTAGCAGAAAAGACACAATCTCTCTACCTGAACGTTTAGTTCGCCGCATTATGGTCACCTCGGATTATAAATGGATTAGCCATCACAGGTTATGCTCTATTCATCCATATTATACATAATTATTCCAAGACTGGAATACAAGCCAAGGCAGGCTGTATAGACTAAACTTATGTTTGTTATTGCAGCCCAGAATAAGATAAAATGAATCTGCGCCATAACAGCTTAGAAATCATTTACTTCAATGGAGGCTTTACACCTATGTCAGATTTTAATACAGAACATGAGAATCAGCCGCTGAACCGCACCTTGCTGAATGAAGCAGGGCTGGACCCCAAGGAACCTGTGGATCTTAATAACTGTGAGAAGGAGCCCATCCATATTCCCGGGCTTATTCAACCGCATGGCGTATTGCTGGCTGTAACTCAGGACACAGCCCATAGGATTGTCCAGGCCAGTCTGAATACGGATAAGTTACTGGGAACAGCTGCCGAAGCACTGTTAGGCACGCCTATGGCTGACCTGGTAGGCCCGGATCAGCTGGAGATGCTGCTTATTCGCAGCGTGAATGCGAAAGAAACTGCCGATTTGCAATATATTGTGATACAGATTGAAGTCGCGGGTGAGCCGCAGGACTTCTTCTGCATCATTCACGAAAGTGAAGGTCTGATGATCGTTGAACTGGAGCCTGCCTCCATCGATCAGAGCGACAGCTCCAATGACTTCGACTGGATTCGCACGTTCTTCGGACGGCTGAAGCATACGGCGAACCGGCTGGAGGCCAGTCAGGCTGCCGCTGAGCAGGTGAAGGAGATGTTGGGCTATGACCGGGTTATGATCTACGAGTTCGATGAACAGTGGAATGGCAAGGTGATTGCCGAAGCCCGTGAACCGGAGCTGGAGCCGTTCCTTGGCCATCATTATCCTGCGTCTGACATTCCGAAGCAGGCGCGTGAGCTGTATCTGCGTAACTGGCTGCGGACGATCGTCGATGTCAACTATCTTCCGGTTCCGATCACCCCGGTGCTGCAGCCCCTTACGGGTAAGCCCCTGAACCTCAGCTTGTCCATCCTCCGCAGTGTATCTCCGCTCCATATCGAGTATTTGCAGAATATGGGAGTGGGGGCGACTACGACCATCTCCCTGATTAACAACAACAAGCTTTGGGGACTAATCACCTGTCATCACCATTCCCCCAAGTATGTCCCGCACCGTATCCGTAATCTGTGTAATTTCCTGGGCGCCTTCTTCTCCAGTGAACTGTACCAGCGTCAGCAGCTCGACAATTATCAGACGGAGCTGGAGCTGCGGACCAAGGCGATGAGAATTGTCGATATTTTCACAGGTAACGTCAGCTCTTCCCGGGTGATTGAGCAGCTCGGCGATGAAGAGCAGACGCTGCTGGGTATGATGGAGGCTTCCGGTGCAGCCGTGTGCTACCAGGACAAGTTGATGCTGTTCGGAGCCACGCCTTCCCAGGAGCAGGTACGGGAGCTTGCCGGCTGGCTGGCCGGGAAGTCCAAGGATTACACCTACTGCACCTCCAAGCTCAGTCTGGAATATGAATCAGCCAAAGCTTACAAGAACAAGGCCTCCGGTGCCATCTATCTCGCCCTGACTCCAGGACACCAGAATTATATGATCTGGTTCAGGCCTGAAGTGGTCGAGATTGTGGACTGGGCCGGAGATCCGGCTAAGGCTGTCATTCAGGAAAATGACGGATTGCGATTGTCTCCCCGCAAGTCCTTTGAGAAATGGCGGCAGGTGGTTCAGTCCACCTCACTTCCGTGGAGAGAGCAGCATCTTAACATTCTGCCGCAGCTCAAATCTATTCTGCGCGGACAGACCGAGAACCAGCTGCGTCAGGCGGAAGAGCAGGCCCTGCAGAACGCCCGCAGTCTGCGTCATAATGAACAGCGGTATCTGCAATTGATGGACCTGTCGCCCGTAGCCTTCTTCATGATTACCGATGATGTGATTGCCTACTGCAATAACCGCGCAGTGGAGCTGACGGGAGAAGAGAACGGCAAATCGCTGATCGGGGAGCCGTTCCTGGACTATGTGCAGGAATCCTACCGGCCAGCTCTGAAGCAGCACTTCTTAGACCTGAGCCAGAATGTCACCCAGTTCGTATCCGATCAGGGCCAATTCATGAATGGAGACGGGCAACCCCTGGAGGTAAGCCTGAGTCTGGCCTCGGTCATTCATGGCGGCAGACCGTCCATTATGGCGGTGCTGAACACCGGAACCGGTACAGAGGCGAAGGGCGAGGCTTATGCCGATGCGGCCAATCAGATGCAAACCTATCTGACGACCGATTCACTAACCGATCTGCCGAACCGGCAGGCGCTTGAGAATAAGCTGGATCAGCGCTGGGAGGATTCCCTGAACACCCGGGAACCCCTGCTGCTGCTGTCCATTGATATCGATGATTTCCATTCCTATAATGCGGTACACGGGCTGAAGGGCGGCGATCTCTGCATCCAGTCGGTAGCCGATGTGCTGAATATCATCAGCATCACGCACGGCACGTTCGTGGCCCGGTTCAGCGGGGCGAACTTCATCCTTACGATGGCGGGAGCCTCCTCTTCCCAGGCAGAGCAATTGGCCGAATCCGTCCGTCAAGGCGTCTATGATCTGCAGATTCCCCGTGACCGGTTTGAAGAGGAAGGTGTGGTCACTGTAAGCATAGGCGGCCTGTTGAAGGTGCCAGTTCCCTCTGACCGCCCGTCGGACTTCATTGCCAAGGCGGAGAAGGCACTCTATGAGGCGAAGTCTGCCGGGAAGAACCAAGTCGTATTTTATTAACACCTGCTAACATCATCTCACATCCAGAGCAGAAGCCGGATGAGTCCATATGGGACTTGTCCGGCTTTTTTAGAGAGAATTTATATGTTTTGGGGCCCCCGCAAAGTACCTGAGTCATCACTTACGCTAAAGCTCCACTTTGTGGGGTTATTTTGCTGTCCTATTCGTCCAATCCTCCGCAGGTAATCCGCATACATTACAGAGTAACAACCACATGATCCATATCATCCAGAGCGAGGTGAACCACAGTGTCTGTAGAGAAGCATACGCTGGCAGCGGGAACGCCTTATGCCACACCTTATTATGTCATTAGCAGCGGCGTCCCCGGACCTGTATTCATGATCATCTCCGGTGTTCACGGCAATGAGCCGGCGAGCAGCCGCGCAGCGCAGGGAATTGCGAGCAGGTTCAGCCGGGGAGATCTGATGCTGCGCTCAGGGAAGCTGATTATCGTCCCGCTGGTGAACCAAATCGCACGGCGCAAGGGGATTCGCGGGCAGCCCGACCTGAACCGTACCTTCCCGCGCGGACCAGGCGCCCCGGCCCGTCATCCGTTGTCGGCAGCCGTATGGCAGCTTGCCTTGCGCTACCGTCCCTCGTGGGTGCTAGATCTGCATGAGGCGAACGGGCTGTCCGAGCTGAATCCGAAGCGGGTCGGCCAGACCCTGATCATCAGCCCGGTCAGCCGGGCGCATGGACTGGCGAAGCAAATTGTGATGCGGATGAATCAGACGATCACGAATAGAGCATACCGCTTCAACATACGGCATAGGGAGCGTGCAGGAACTTCCCGGATGGCCTTCCAGCGCCTGCTCGGTGCCCGGGCGGTGACCGTAGAGACCTGCTGGAGCCTGGATTATGCCTTCAGGGTAAGAATGCAGAGCGAGATCGTCTACCACTTTTTACGATCTCAGGGGATGATCGTCTAATTAAGGGTATCACACTAAGGGATTGACACAACTGAATATAGTGTATATATTACATATATACACTAGTTACAACAAACACAAAGGAAGCTGATGCTGCTGCATGAATATCGTGATATCAAGTACATCTGGCGAACCGATCTACGCCCAGATTGTGGGACAGGTCCGCCAGATGATTCTCCAAGGCGAGCTGGTCTCGGGTACGCCGCTGCCATCGATCCGCTTACTGGCGAAGGAGCTGCAGATTAGCGTCATTACCACGAAGCGGGCTTATGAGGAGCTGGAGCGGGAAGGGCTGATCAACTCGATCGTCGGCAAGGGATCTTTTGTCTCCGGGGCCGATCAGGAATATATCCGGGAACAGCGGCTGCGGATGGTGGAGGGCAAGCTGAAGGAGATTATTGACGAGAGCAGGCAGCTGGGCATGGAATACGCTGAACTCGCGGAGATGCTGAAGCTGCTCTATGAGGAGGAACAGGAATGAGTAATGTAATTGAGCTGGGCCATGTGACCAAGTGCTACGACCGTTTTGAGCTGCGGGATATTTCGCTCCCCATCAAGGAGGGCTACATTACAGGGCTGATCGGCCCGAATGGTGCAGGCAAGACCTCAATGATCAAAATGATCATGGGGTTAATTTTCCCGGACCAAGGCAACATTCTGATGTTCGGCCAGAACAACCAGCAGGACCTGGCGGCTGTTAAAGCGCGTATCGGTTACGTCTCGGATGAGAATATCTATTATGAGCACTTGACCGTTAAGCAGATGAAGAGTATTATCGCCCCGTTCTATCCCGGATGGAATAATGATACATATGTGAAGTTTCAGGAGCAGTTCAAGCTGTCGCCGGGCAAGAAGATTAAGGATCTGTCCAAGGGGATGAAGATCAAATTCTCCCTCGCCATAGCCTTGTCCCATGGTGCTGATCTGCTGATTATGGATGAGCCTACTTCGGGACTAGATCCGATCTTCCGCCGGGAGATGCTGGAGCTGCTCAGTGAGCATATCCAGGATGAGAAGAAGTCGATTCTGTTCTCTACCCACAACACCACAGATCTGGACCGGATTGCCGACTATATTGTATTCATTAACGAGGGACGGATTGTATTCAATGAGATGAAGGAGAGTCTGAGCGAACGCTATCTGCTGGTCAAAGGCGGGAAGGAGCTGCTGGACCGGGATGTCCGGCGGTGGTTCGTGGGGCTGCGGGAGAACGGGCTGGGCTTCGAAGGGCTGATCAGCAACCGTGCGGAAGGGGAACGTTATTTCAGGGACACCGCAATCTGCGAGACCCCTACACTGGAAGAGATTATGTACTATACGGTAAAAGGAAGTGAAGCACATGTATAACTCCATAGCTCTGATCCGTAAAGACTTCATGCTTACCCGGAAGTTTATCCTCCTGCTGATTCCCTATTATCTGATTATGGGTTATATGAACGCTGAAGCCTATACGGTGTTCTCGCTGTTTCCGGCTATGCTGCTGCTCATTAACTCCTGTACCATCGATATGCAGCATAACAATCAGAAGTTTCTGGTTACGCTCCCGGTCCCGAGACAGCGGCTGATTCAGGCTAAATATATGACGCTGATTCCATTCTCCTTGTTCAGCCTGACCTGTACGATTCTGCTGTATCTGGCTGCTTTTACGATGGGCAAGCTGGATGAACCGCTGCGCTGGAGAGAGCTGGGAATAGCTATTGCCGCGTTCCCTTTATTGGCCTCATGTTATCTGCCGCTGTATTACTGGCTGGGACAAAAAGGGATGCAGGTCGTCAACTTCATCTTTATAATGGTGATCATGCTGAATTTCACGGCTATTACCAGCTTGTCTAAACGGTTTCCGGCACTTGCCGAATGGATTAGCACTGGCAGATTGGATAATGTCTTGCTTGTTGCCATCAGCGTCCTGGCCTATCTCGTGATTATCTATGCTTCTTATTTAGTCTCTCTGCGGATTTATATGCACAAGGATATCTAGCTTCATTACCGGTATAAGCCATCACAAGAATGACCTCAGCTTCCACAGTCCAGTGGCAGTCTGAGGTCATTCTTGATTATTCGTACATAATACACTTAGCGGAAGGTTCCGCCCTGCTCCAGGTCCTCTACGAAGTCCTTGGCTTCCTTGAGGCCCAGATTCCGCGCTTCACGCATGACCTTGATTGCCTGGATTTTCTTGCCCTCGGCTAACAGCAGGCGGATTCTCCGCTCGAGGTCCGGTGCCAGCTCAGGGTTCTGCACGAACAGGGGAGCCGGGATGTCGGCAGCTCTGCCGATTGCTGGGGGAGAGTATTTTCCGCCGTAAGCGTCTCTTTGCGCTAACCGGGACTCCAGCTCGTTCACACGTCTCTTCAGACTGAACACACTGAGCATAAGCAATAGTGCCAGCACCAGAGCCAGAATGGCGATGAGATCGATCGTATCCATATGTTCCATAGGCATTGCTCCTTCCTTAATTATCTACTACCCGTAAGAAGAAAGAATGAACACTTCAGACCTGATTGTTGATTGTATCCCCTTAAGCGGGAGCCTACAATGAGTTACAGGAACAGTACACCTATTGCTTCAACGGTACGCGGATTCCCAATTCATCTACAGGAGTGATTGCAATGAACGAAGCTACACATATGAAGGCGGTTCGGATCCATCAGTTTGGAGGGATAGAAGAGCTAAGGTATGAGGATGCGCCGATTCCCTCTCCCGCAGCGGACGAGATTCTGATTAAGGTGGCAGGGACTGCGTTTAATTCTGCAGATGTCAAAATCCGCAAGGGCTACCTGCAAGCCGTTTTCCCGCATGAATTCCCGTACATTCCTAACATTGAGGTGTCGGGTACAGTGGAGGCAGCAGGAGCTGAGGTTACAGACTTTCAGCCGGGGGACAGAGTCTATGCTGCGCTTGATATGTCCCGGGACGGCGCTGCCGCAGAGTATGTGGTCACCCAAGCGCAGTATGCTGCGCTGGCGCCAGTCTCCATAGAGTTATCCGATGCTGCCGCGCTGCCGATTGGAGTCTTAACTGCATGGCAGGGGTTGTTCGATCATGGTAACCTGCCGCATGGCGGGCGTGTGCTGATTGCCGGAGCCGCCGGCGGGGTAGGCAGCTATGCGGTGCACTTCGCCAAACAGCATGGGGCGTATGTCATAGGGACTTCCTCTGCGGCCAGTATGCCAAAGCTTCGGGAGCTGGGGATTGACGAGATGATTGATTATACCAAGGAGAGCGTCACGGACAAGCTGAAGGACAAGGTGGATCTGATCCTCAATCTGTCCCCTGAGAGTTCAGAGGTACTTAATACCTGGCTGCCGCTGCTAAAAGAGGGAGGAGCGCTGATCTCGGCGGTGAATCCTGCAGACGAAGCGCTGGCAGCGCAGCTTGGTGTTAAGGTACATCAGCTGTTCGCACGAGAGGATCGTACGCTGCTGACTCGGGTTGCAGAGCTGGTGGATACGGGTAAGCTGAAGCTCTGGATTACTGAGCGTCTGCCGCTGGCCGAGCTGGCTGCCTCCCATGCCATGAGCGAGGCCGGTAAGCTCCGTGGTAAGGTGCTGATTACCATTTAAGCCTTCGCGATTAGAGTTGTCTGCATGAATAAGACCTCGTTATAGATCACCGCCAGCTCCTCCGGAGTATAAGGCATTCCGCTGTGTAACCATTCTTCCGTAATTCCAAGAAAAATAGACGCGGAATGCGCAGCGAGATACTCTGGAGGAACCGCCGGGTGGCCGGCAAATACGCCATTCATCTCCAGCTTCCGGTAGAAGCTGCGCTTGATAACCTCCTTGAATTGCCCCGGAAATCCCGCCTCCCCTTTGGCCCCGAGAAATAACCGGAGCCGCTCGCCGTGCTGCTGCAGGTACTCCAAGATATGCACCAGCGGCGGATAAGGCAGACCCTTCAGATAATGCTCCGACATTTCTTCACGTACGATTTTGACGACCATCACCTGCTCCAGACCTGCCAATATTTCACGCTGAAGCTGCTCCAGCAGATCGTATTTATCTGTAAAATGCAGATAGAACGTTCCCCTGTTAATATGTGTTCTAAGTGCCAGCTGGCGTACGCTCACCTTGTGGAATCCTTCCTGCTCCATGAGCTGGAGGAAGTTATCCTCGATTAAAGCACGGGTTCCCGCTGACATCATTTCATGTATTTCACCCATATTGTGTTCGCCTCTTCCGTTAACTGCTAACTGCTGAATATCTGTCTTTTTAAAATAGGATATTTCCGCCCAAAATTCAAATGTCAGCTATACCATAGCCATTCCGTTTACCAAAAATGAGAGTAAATGGTGTATAATTATGAAAAGGGAGGTGATTCTGATGACTGAATTCCCTACTGGCGGTGGACACCCTGGCCCTTCTATCTATTCAAATGACCCCGGCGGGCACAAAGCCAATCATGACGTCAATGAACAGAAGCTTCATCGTGAAGGGCCTTTGGGATTCTGGCGGCAGATCTCTGATCTGTTGATTGCGGTGGGTGTTATTGCTTTGGTTATTGTTGTGATCATGTGGATTGTTTAACTGAATAGATTGAACTTATATTTTTTCTGTTATGGGACTGCCGTGACTCCAGAGAATGTTTGGCCCTCCGGCCGCTGTTGTATTTGGATTTCCTGATTAGAACCGCTTTTCGCGGTAGAAATCCAAATACAAAGGCGGCCGCTACCGCTCCTACAGTTCCAAATTTCCCCTCCGCTTCTTTTGCTTTTTTGTTAAATGCCCGGCATTTCGCTTCTAATCCGGCCTCAGGAAGAATTATGCAGAAATGCGGAATGACCTACGAAGGCACTTTGAAAGATCAAGTACATAAGATTAACGCCTATGAAGATTTGGTGTATTACGGAATCTTTAATCCCGCTCATCCAAGCCAATAACCCCGGTCCGCTCTTCCTTCGCGATCAGCCCTTCCCCCGATATTCACTCGGCGTCTGGCCGGTGAACTTCTTGAACTGCCGCATGAAATGGACATCGTTCTCATAACCGCAACCCGCAGAGATCTGGCTGACGGTATAGGTGGTGTTCTTCAGTAAATAGGAGGCATGGCCCACACGATTAAGAATGATGTCGCTGACGGCCGGAATGCCGAAGATTTGCTTATAGATCTGCTGAAAATAGGACGGGCTCATGTTCATCCGCTCTGCCAGCTGTTCGACAGAATACCAGGTGGAGGGAGAGCTGAGTACCTCGTTTCTCAGGTTCAGGAACGAATCATAGTATTTGCTGACCGGTTGGCTGGCCTCCACGTGATGCCGCATATCGCTAAGCTTCATGAACAGACAGCGAACAATGGAGTCGATAATCTCCTGGCGGAAGCTGCCGTTCTGGAGATTCTCCCAGTGCAGCTCATTTACTTTTCTGGTGATATAGAGCGGATCATGGGCCTTCATTAAGGTGTCCAGCGGCAGCTTCAAGCGGTCAAACCAAGCATTCGCCCCCTCCAGCTCAAAATGGAACCAGTCATGCACCAGCGGCAGCTCAGCGTCTCTGTAGAAGTAGTGGCTGTCTCTGTTATAGATAATGTAAGTATTCGGTTCAGCATACACGCTCTGCGCCTGAAGCCTCAGCTCCATCTTGCTCCGAAAAAATACGAAGACGTAATCGCCGGAGCCCTCCGGGCGGTCTATGGTCATGCCCTCCGGATGAATTACATTCGCACCGCACCGCTTCAGGGTGATCATACACAATTCCACCTTTTAGATAATAGATCAGTCATTAAATAGGATAAATCATTTTCTTTCAAGGGACAAGGGAGTACTCTGTGATAGTGAATATGGAGAATACTTCAGTAACGAGAGAGAGGGCTACGACCGATATGATTAGAGCAGCAGCTACGAAATTCTATACCCCTAACTACCCGAGACCCCAATTTGTCCGCAGCCAGTGGCTGGATCTGAACGGAGAATGGGACTTTAGCTTCGATGATGACAATGCAGGCGTTGCGGCGCGCTGGATGGACCATTTTCCGGCCACGCACACCATCAATGTTCCATTCTCCTACGAGACAGCGGCCAGCGGCATTGGCGATGAGACCTTTCACCCCCGGATCTGGTACCGCAAGCATTTGGCTCTGTCCCCGGCGGTAGAAGGGAAGCGGACGGTGCTGCATTTTGAAGGCGTGGACTATAAAACGGTCTGCTGGGTGAACGGCAGCTATGCCGGAGAGCATGAGGGGGCGTATACCCGGTTCTCCTTCGATATTACCGATCTGCTGCGCCCTGAGGGCGGGAATGAGATCGTGCTGATGGTGACTGACAGCGACAGCTGTCTGCAGCCCCGGGGGAAGCAGCGCTGGGCGGGCCGGAACCACGATTCATTCTATGTGCAGACCACCGGTATCTGGAAAAGCGTCTGGCTGGAGCATGTCCACGCTACCCGGCTGGATTCCGTGAAGATGACACCCGACATTAACCGCCAAATGCTCCGCCTGGATTACCGTGTACACGGCCTGAGCGAAGCCCGGAATCTCCGGCTGGAGACCGAAATTACGTTAAAGGGCCAAAGAGTAAATAAGCTTAGCCTGCCGGTGGACAGATCAAGCATGACTGTGGAAATCAGCATGATGGAAGGCATTAACGGGCCTTGGCTGCAGAACCTGTGGTCACCGGGGAATCCGAACCTTTTTGACATCGAATTCGTGCTGTATGCGGGTGAACAGGAGCTTGACCGGGTCGGCTCGTATGTCGGTATGCGCAATATCTCAATCAAGGGCAGCCAGATCCTGCTGAATAATATCCCCCTGTACCAAAGACTGATCCTGGACCAGGGCTACTGGACCGATACTCATCTGACTCCGCCGTCAGAAGAAGCGCTGATTCAAGATATTGAAGCGATTATGGAGATGGGCTATAACGGCCTCCGCAAGCATATGAAGGTGGAGGACGCCCGCTTCCTGTACTGGTGCGATGTCAAAGGGCTATTGGTCTGGTCAGAGATGGCGGCTGCTTATGAATATAACGACGAGGCGCTGGAGCGGTTCACCAGGGAGTGGCTGGAGGTCGTGCAGCAGCAGTATAATCATCCGTGCATTATCACCTGGGTGCCTTTTAACGAATCGTGGGGGGTACAGAATATCCTTCATGACGTCCGGCAGCAGACATTCACGGAAGGGATCTATTATTTGACCAAATCTATCGATCCCTATCGTCCGGTGATTACGAATGACGGCTGGGAGCACACCGTGTCCGACATTCTGACGCTGCATGATTATGTGGAGCGGGGGGAAGCGCTATATGAAACCTACAAGGATAAAGACTCTATTACCGGCAGCAGCGGCACGTATAACGAATGGAAGTTTGCTTTTGCAGAAGGGTACAGCTATAAGGGGCAGCCGATCATCATCAGCGAGTATGGGGGGATTGCCTTCAAGAGCGAGCACGGCTGGGGCTATGGCCATCAGGTGGATAGCGAGGAAGCTTTTCTGGAGCGGTTCGGCAGCTTAACCCGGGCGATTCAGGCCATTTCTTTCATCTCCGGGTACTGTTATACGCAGGTTACAGACGTTCAGGATGAGGTCAACGGGTTAATGACTGCGGAGCGCGAGCCGAAGGTGGCACTGGAGCAGATACGGAAGATTAACCTGCGCCTGGGGATGTAAACTCTTTCAAAAATCACCGGAGGGGTTGACGAACGGAGAATATTACACTATCATTCATAATAGTTACAAAAAATTAATAATTGTCAGGCAGCATTAGCCGGCAAGAAAGGAGACTGAGTTCTTTTTGAAGAAAGGAATCGTATGGCTGCTTAGTATTCTGATATTGCTATCGTTTGGATCTGAAAGAGCATCTGCGGATGACAGCTCCAGGCTTGACCAAGAGGTTAATGGTGTGATGGGAACTCCATACAAATGGGGGGGCACCAAGGCATCTGAAGGGTTTGACTGTTCCGGATTTATAATATACATATTTGGCAAGTTCAACTTAGATCTTCCGAGAACATCCAAGTCGCAGGCAAGTGCAGGCGAATATGTGGCCAAGTCCGATTTACGTCCAGGAGATCTGGTCTTTTTCGAAACCGGGGGCAACGGCATCTCGCATGCAGGCATCTATGTGGGCGACAACAAATTTGCACATTCCTCCAGCAATAAGGGCGTTACGATCACCAGCCTGTCATCAGGTTACTATAAGGAACGCTATGTTACTGCCAGAAGAACCATTTCTGAGAGCACTTATCAGAAGATGACTGGCAATTAATTCGATCACTCATCCTATATAATAAACAAACGGCGACGTTGCCCTGGATCTACCGGGGCGGGTCGCCGTTTTTAGTAGAGGCTATGACTTGACCGGCTCCTCGATATGCACCATCACCCGCACCAGATAGTCCTCCGGATGCTTCATAACGATCTCATCCAGCAGGAATTCCTCATAAGCATCTCCTTTAATGACATAATGATTCTGCTCAATGTAATCAAAAATCTGCGGATAAATCTTCTCGGTATCCTCATAATCAGCCCGGGTGTAAGACACAAGATAGTAGCCTTCCGGCATATATTCTTGTTCGTGATGCTGTGTAGTCATATAGCTGTACATATAAGAGATTATATCTCCGTCCCTCCTTAGCAGATCCTCCTTACAGATAATCGCTCCGCCCGGATATCCGGCAGGTGCATTCTCCTTATGCAGACGTTCCTGGTAATCATCCCACAGCTCCTCGTTCAATTCCCGCCTCGAATCATGGACACGGCGGCTTCGCAGAATCGGCTTGCGGGCCTGGTGGATAACAGACATACGGCTGGTGTCGGTATTCAAGGTATGTTCAATATTGCCCGCGCGCTGAAGAATCATCTGCCTGGCTTGTGTGAGCTTCGCAATCTGTAGCTGCACAATCTCCTCCTGCTTCCGCAGCAGCTCCAGGGTGCTTGCCGGAGAACGGTGCTCCAGATACTCCCGGATATCCTCCAGAGACATGCCCAGCTCTTTGAAGAGATAAATCACACCAATGGTATCCAACTGGGTGCGGATGTAGTACCGGTAGCCGTTGTCAGCCACGAAGGCGGGCTTGAATAAGCCGATCTGATCATAGAAAATGAGCGTCTTGCGCGGTACACGGGACAGCTTGGAAAAGGCGCTAATCGACATCAAATCAGTCTTAGGTTTAGCCATCTTCATCTCCTTCTAAATGACGGGTTGACTGTATAGTTACTATACAGTTTATAATAACCTCTGTTCTTACGGTTAATCAACTTGTTCACAACAAAGAAGGAGAATGCTTATGATCAGGAAGTTACTGCAAAGTGTGCGGGAGTATAAGAAGGATACATGGTTGACTCCTATATTCTTGCTTGGAGAGGTTGCCATGGAGGTGCTGATTCCCTTGCTCATGGCTGAGTTAATTGACCAGGGCATCACCGGGGGACAGATGAACCAGATCGTGAAGTATGGACTGATTCTGATCCTGTTCGCTCTGGTCTCCCTGGTATTCGGCGCTCTTGCCGGTAAACATTCAGCCACCGCAATGTCCGGCTTCGGGCGAAATCTGCGGGAAGACCTGTTCCGTCATGTGCAGCGGCTGTCTTTTTCCAATATGGATAAATTCTCGACCTCAGGCATCGTCACCCGGCTGACTACAGATATCACGCATGTGCAGAATGCATTTCTGATGATTATACGGATTGCGTTCCGCAGCCCGGTGATGATTATATTTGCCACGATTATGACCTACCGGGTCAGTCCCGCAATCGCTACATGGTTCGTCGCCGTTATTCCGGTGCTTGCGGCAGGGATGATACTGATTCTGAAATTTGCTTTCCCGGTATTTGAACGGGCTTTCGACAGTTACGATGAGCTCAATAAGGTCGTACAGGAGAATGTCCGCGGTATCCGGGTGGTCAAATCCTACGTGCGGGAGGAGCATGAGATCTCCAAGTTCCAGGCAGTGTCGCTGAGGATCTTCGCACAGATGGCCAAAGCTGAACGCATCCTGGCATTTGAGCTGCCGCTTATGCAAGTGATTCTGTATGGGGTGATGCTGATTATCTCCTGGGTAGGAGCCAAGCTGGTGGTGGGCGGCAATATGACAACCGGAGAACTGACCAGTGTGTTCGCCTACTCCATGCAAATTTTGATGAGTCTGATGACGCTGGGGATCGTGGTCGTGATGGTGGCGATTGCCCGCGCTTCTGCCGGACGTATTCATGACCTGATGGATGAACAGCCGGACATCACAAGTCCCGATTCCCCGGTCACTGAACTGCATACAGGCGAGGTGGAGTTCCGCAACGTGTCCTTCCGTTACTCCAGTAAGGCCAAGAAGGATGCATTATCGGGGATCAACCTTCATATTCCATCAGGGCAGACAATTGGCATTATCGGCGGGTCGGGCAGTGCCAAGTCCACATTGGTCCAGCTCATTCCGCGGCTCTATGATGTTACCGGAGGCGAGGTGCTTGTTAGCGGAACGAATGTGAAGGACTATGATCTGCATGTGCTGCGGAGTCAGGTTGCTATGGTACTCCAAAAAAATGTACTGTTCGGCGGCTCCATCAAGGACAATCTCCGCTGGGGGAATGAAGCGGCTACCGATGAAGAGCTGATCGAAGCCTGCAAGGCCGCACAGGCCCATGAGTTCATCACGTCCTTCCCTGACGGATATGATACCCGGCTGGATCAAGGGGGGACGAATGTGTCCGGCGGGCAGAAGCAGCGGTTATGTATTGCCAGAGCTTTGCTGAAGAAGCCCAAAATCCTTATTCTGGATGACTCGACCAGTGCAGTGGATACACGAACAGATGCACTAATCCGAACTGTATTCAAGGAGAGTATTCCGGATACGACCAAGATCATTATTGCCCAGCGGATCGCGTCTGTCGAAGATGCAGATCAGATTATTGTGCTGGATGACGGGGAGCTGGCGGATACCGGGACGCATCAGGAGCTTTTGAGCCGGAGTACGATCTATCAGGAAGCTTACAACACACAGACGAAGGGAGAGGAAGCACAGCATGAACAACATTAATTACGGCAGAACGATTAAGCGGCTCCTGGCCTACTTCAAGCTCTTCAAGTTCAGAACCTCACTGGCCCTCCTGCTGGTGCTGGTAAGTTCTGCGGTATCTGTAGCTTCCGCTACGTTCCTGAGATTGCTCATCGATGACTTCATCACGCCCCTGCTGGGCGATCAGCATCCGGTATTTGATGCCTTGTTCCAGGCACTGGCCATTCTTGCTGTCATTTACGCCGCCGGTGTCCTCAGCACATTCATCTCCAAGCGGCTGATGATTACAGTCTCACAGCTCATTATGAAAAGAATCCGTGACCATCTGTTCGCTCATATGCAGAAGCTGCCGGTTAAGTACTTCGACCGCAAGGAGCACGGAGACATTATGAGTCACTACACGAATGACGTAGATACACTAAATATGATGCTCACAGACGGATTGCCGCAATTGCTCTCTACGGTTGTGACGGTTATAGTGGTGCTTGGCACGATGCTGTATCTGGATGTCCCGCTGACGATTGTAGTGGTATTAGGCGCACTGGTGATGCTATGGATTACCAAGAAGGTTGGAGGGAAGGCGACACACCACTTTTTCCGGCAGCAGGAATCTATTGGCGCACTGGACGGATATATTGAAGAAATGATTCACGGGCAAAAGGTCGTGCAGGTGTTCGGCCGTGAAGAGCGATCCATCGAACAGTTCGCGCACCTGAACCGAGAATTGTTCGATAGCTCCACGACAGCCAACAAATATTCGAATATTCTGATGCCGGTGAATGCCAATCTGGCTACCCTAATCTATGTACTGGTGGCAATAGCGGGTGGGGCCATGTCGATCTCCGGCTGGAATGAAGGCTTGACGCTGGGAAGCATTGCGGCGTTCCTGAGCCTGTCCCGTAACTTCACGATGCCGATTGCTGAAATATCCTCCCAGATCAATATGTTCGTGGTGGCGCTTGCAGGCGCACAGCGGATCTTCAACCTGATGGACGAGCTGCCGGAAGAAGATCAGGGCCGCGTTAGCCTGGAGCAAGACCCGCAAGGCACCGGATGGGCATGGAGGCTGGAGGATGGTTCCACAGTGCCGCTTGCCGGGAAGGTGGAGTTCAAGGATGTGAGCTTCACGTATGACGGGAAGAAGCAGGTGCTGCAGGAGATTACTTTATCTGCGGAGCCTGGGCAAAAGCTTGCTTTTGTAGGCGCTACAGGTGCCGGAAAAACGACCGTGGCCAACCTGCTGAACCGTTTCTACGATATCACGCAGGGTGAGATCATCTATGACGGCATCAATATACAGCGTATCCGCAAAGCGGACCTGCGCCGGTCCCTTGGTATCGTTCTGCAAGACACGCATCTGTTCTCCGGCACGGTGGCCGATAATATCCGCTATGGCCGGCTGGAGGCCACTGACGAGGAGGTTATGCAGGCCGCCAAGCTGTCTTATGCCGCGAGCTTCATCGAACGCTTGCCGGACGGATACCAGACTCAGCTGGACGGGAACGGGAATGGACTGTCACAGGGCCAAAGCCAGCTGCTGGCGATTGCCAGATCAGCCATTGCCAATCCGCCGGTGATGATTCTCGATGAAGCGACCTCATCCATCGATACGCGGACAGAAGCCCTGGTACAGAAGGGGATGGATAATCTAATGGATCACAGAACTGTGTTCGTCATCGCCCACCGCCTGTCCACGGTACGGAATTCCGATGCCATCATGGTGATGGACATGGGGCGGATTAAGGAGCACGGTGATCACCGGCAGTTAATTTCAGAGAAGGGGATATATTATCAGTTATATACGGGAGCTTTTGAATGGGATTGAGTACCTTAACCCAAGTTCAAAACCTTCACCAGCAGAAAGCCTAACCCGGATAACAGAACCGATCCGATCAAGCCGGCTCCGAAGGCCCCCAGGCCCATACGCTTAAAAGCAGCCACATCTACGTTCAAGCCGAGTCCGGCCATCGCCATGGCTATGAGGAAATAAGCGGCTAAGATAAGCTTATCCGTGACTGCTTCAGGGATAATATGAAGAGTATTGACTCCGCTCATTAGCAGGAACCCCAGGATGAACCAAGGAACCGGTACAGCCCTCCAATTGGAGGGTCCGGACTCCGGGTTCGCTTGCCGCTCCTTGCGGTTGGCCCAGATTCCGATGATTACAGCGACCGGTACCAGCATGGTGACACGGGTTAATTTGACGATGACGGCCAGATCAACGGCCTCCTTGCCGGTTGGCCCGGTTGCTGCAATGACATGAGCGATTTCATGGAGTGTAGCTCCCGAGAATATACCGTAGCCCAGTTGGGTCAGGTTAAGGATAGGGTAGAGAAGGGTGTACGCCAGTGTGAAAAGGGTGCCCAAGATCGCAACGGTAGCCGCGCTGACCGCCGTCTCCTCGTCGCTTGCTTTGAGCTGTGGGGCGATGGCTACAACCGCTGCCGCTCCGCAGATCGCCGTGCCGCATGCCGTCAGCAGCCCCAGTCTGGATTCTACCTTGAACCATCTGGCCAGACCAAGCACGGTACAGATTGTGAACCCAATACACACCAAGGCGATCAGCAGCACCTTGGGACCCGCCTGAAGGATATCCTTCAGGCTAAGTCTCATGCCGAGCAGAATGATGCCATACCGCAAAAGCTTTTTGGAGGTAAAAGAGATGCCATGGGTTACATAACCTGGAACGCCTAGCGTGGCTCTCCAGATCATTCCGAGCAGAATAGCAATGACTAATTGCCCCATAATGCACAGGAAGGGGAAGGCGGATACGTATTTGGCGAACAGGGCCAGCATTAGAGGCAAGGCGATACCGAGCGCAAAGCCCAGCTTCTTCTTTTCTTCCATGTGCACAGCTAAGTGTAGATTCATCGAAGTCACGTCCAATAGGTTGAATTTAGTTCCTTTAAACACTATATTCAGTTATGATTGATTAGGGAAATACGGATTTTAAATGTATATCATAACGAATACTTATCTTAAGAGAGAGAGTGAGCGATTTATCATGCTGGAATCCCTGGTGGTCTATGTAACGGTTGTGGAGCAGCGGAACTTCTCCAGGGCGGCAGAGCTTCTGCATCTGTCACAGCCTGGGGTCAGTCTGCAGATCCGTAATCTGGAGAAGGAAGTCGGCGTAAAGCTCATGAACCGTTCGCCCAAATGGGTGAAGCTGACGGAAGCAGGGGAGCTGTTCTATAGACGGGCGAAGGAAATGTTGAATCTCTACGAGTCGGTGAAGCTGGATCTGGCCCGGCTGCATGATACCGTGAGCGGAAGCTTACATATCGGGGCAAGCTTTACGATTGGCGAATATGTGTTGCCGCGGCTGTTCTCATCCTTCGCCAAGCAATATCCCGATGTGGACATGGGGATGACGATTGCGAATTCAACGGAGATTGTCTCTGCCTTGCGGGAGAACAAGATTGAAGTGGGGCTGATCGAAGGAAGCATCGAGGCGGCGGATCTGCAGGTTGTTCATTTTATGAAAGACGAACTGATTATCGTCGCTGCTGAGAATCACCCGCTCTCACGAACGGGCGCGGTGGAGGTGGGCGTACTCCAGGATCAGATATGGGTGCTGCGTGAGAGCGGTTCGGGGACGCGTTCGTTCAGCAATCATTTTTTGACACAAGCTGGTCTAAGAATGAAGCGCTCGTATGAGATCAACAGCAGTCAGGGAGTGAAGGAGGCTGTCGCTAACGGACTGGGGATTTCTATTCTCTCGAAGTGGGTGGTCCGCAGGGAGATCGAGACCGGTAAGCTAATAGAAATTCCTGTGCAAGGCCTGAGCCTTGAAAGAGACTTCTCGATTGTGCGGCTGACCGGTCATGTTCCCAGCAGAGCGAATGAGGTGTTCGTGGAGAGGTTGGTGAAGCTGGACAGTACATTTGCCTGAACCGGAATAGTGACGAGGTCATTTAATGGTCTGGTATATGAGGCCTATGGCACCAGAATCAAATGTTTTATTTTCGATAAGCTTCAGATTAGTTTTCTCCTGGACACCTTGGAATAACGGTAAGCCGCTGCCGATCAGGACGGGGGAGACCGTAATTTTATATTCATCGATTAAGCCAAGCTGCATAAGAGTGTGTGCGAACCGGGGACTGCCGAGAATGACGATATCCTGGCCTGGCTGCTCTTTGAGGCGCTTGATCTCTTCCTCGACGTTCTCTTTGACCAGTCTGGAATTATTCCATTCAACATTCTCCAGGGTTGTGGAAAAGACCACTTTGGCTGTCTTCTCAATCCATTCCGCATGATCCCGTTCGTGCTGCGAAGCGGTTGGGTCCGAAGGTACGGCAGGCCAGTAACTGTGCATCATCTGATAAGTTCCACGACCCCAAATGACCGTGTCCGCAGTACTCAGAATTTCCCTCGCGTGTCTCTCCAGATCAGCATCATAGGCAACCCAGCTAATATCCATTGGGCCGTTCGGCCCTTCAACAAAACCGTCAAGCGAAGCATGCAGAAATAGAACGAGTTTTCTCATTTTTATTGCGCCTCCCATAGCGAATTTGGTTTGATTTGGTTTGGTATGTTTAGTATAACTCATTATGTTTTGGCACTGCGAGGCAGCTTTAACTGAAACGTAAATACGTTATCCACGTGTTGCAGCGTTAAGGTGCCTTGATGCAATTCGGCGATATTCCTGGCGATGGAGAGGCCGAGGCCGGACCCTGACTGGATGCCTTCGCTGCTTCGGGAATAATCCACTTTATAGAAGCGCTCAAACAGTTTATCCATCTGCTCGCCTGTGATCGGTTTTCCTTTATTCTCGACCTCGACCGTAATAAAGTCATGATAAATGTTCATCCGGACAGTAATCACACCCGGCTTCAAGGAGTACTTCAGAGCATTCATCAGAAGATTGTCGATGGCGCGGGCGAGCTTGTTACTGTCGATGTAAGCCGGGACAGGGGAATCTCCGAGCCTTCGCTCAATGTGAATATCATTCTCCTTCGCAATGGGCTCAAACTCAAACAGCAGCTGACCCATCAACTGGTTCAAGTCGATCTTATTCAGCTCCAGCCGGGTGTCAGCCGAGGTAAGCCGGGTGTATTCAAATAAATCATCAAGCAGCTTCTTCAGATGCGTTGCCTTGTTATAGGTGTTCTGAATGAAGCGGTCATACTCTGCCTTGTCTTGAAAAGAATCGGTCCGCAGCAGCTCAATATACCCGATGATACTGGTCAGCGGAGTACGGAGGTCATGGGAGATTCCAGAGATCAAATCCATCTTGGATTTCTCCAGATCACGCTCTTTTTGCATCTGCAGCTGCAATTGTTCTGTCATATGATTAATGCTGGAAGCTACCCGCCCAAGCTCATCCTGCCGGTCAACTGCAACCCGGTATTCCAGATTACCCTCCGCAATCACCTGCAGCCCTTGTTCCAGATGAATAATATCTTTTACCATTCGCCGTGTTAAGAAGAGAAAGGTAAGAACGAAATTGATAATAAAGATAGGAGTGATGACGAATGTAAACCATTTATCTATCCAATCCTGGTTACGGATATTGAAATACTCCAGCGAAATTAAGATGATGATATTATTCAAAAAGACAGCCACTACCGTGCTCAAAATAATCCGGTTCAGGATATTCGCCTGAATTTTTTTCTTCCGGGCCCGTGGTTTAGGCTTAGAGGCTCTAGTCAATTTTATAACCTACTCCCCATACGGTTTTGATGTACTGAGGTTCTCGTGTGTTCACCTCCAGCTTATCCCGCAGATTCCGGATATGAACCATCACCGTATTATCCGAATAGCCGTAAGGCTCTTTCCAGACGGTTTCGTATATTTTCTCCGAGCTGAATACTTGTCCGGGATGGCTCGCCAGCAGCACCAGGATGGAGAATTCCAGAGGTGTAAGGGAAATATCCTTATCCCTGAGCTTCACCGAATGTTTGCTGGTATCAATAACAAGTTCCTTAATCAACAGCAGGGAGTTTAGTTCAGCCTTGCCCATCAGACTTTGCCGCCGCAGCTGGGCCTTAACTCGAGCCAGTAACTCTAGCGGATTGAATGGTTTAACCATATAATCGTCAGCCCCGGTAGTCAGACCCGTGATTTTATCGATGTCTTCTTCCTTGGCGGACAGCATGATAATTGGGGCGGCGGATATTTCTCTTATTTTGAAGCAGGCCTTAATTCCATCCATCACAGGCATCATGACATCTAGGATCACAAGCTGGACCGGGGTGGTTTGGATCGTCTTTAGTGCTTCTTCTCCATTGGCTGCTTCAATGACCTGATAACCTTCGTTCCGCAGATAGACATGAATGACATCCCGGATATCCGGTTCATCATCGACAACAAGTATGGTAGTCATTACAATAACTCCTTTTGGACTTTGTTTCCTTGAGCGGATAACTCCAGTGTAAACGATAGCCTGGGATGTTTAAATTGTTTCCTTTTTGCGGCAGACATAAACGAATGCAGGAGGGAGATTGACGGGTACTACTTTTATTTTTTCAATGACAAAGTGTGCGGATAGTGTCTTCTTCATTTGAAGTGAATATTGAAAGGCGATGAATACTCCGCCAGGTTTCAGTGCCTTATGAATCTGATCGACCAGCGTATGTCTTACTTCAGATTCAAAGTTAAAGAAGGGTAAGCCGCTAAAAACATAATCGAGCTGCTGAACGCCCTCCTTCTTCATGGCTTCAACTAATCGTGAGGCATCGGGATAACAGGCGAAGTCCGGATATGCGGTCCGCAGATTATTCCTCATCGTGTCGTTCATCTCGAACAATAACACTTTGGTGGAGTCTTGTGCATGCTGATGAATATAACGGGTGATGGCACCTGTCCCTGAGCCGAGTTCGGCTACGGCTTTTGTCTCCGGCCAAGATGCCTGTTTCACCATTTTGTTCGCAAGAAAACGGGAGCTGGGCATGACACTGCCCACATGCTTGGGATTCTGCAGGAAGCTTCTTAGGAATAGGATAGGTTCATTGGTATTCATGTAGGGTTCCTCCGTATGTGTATTGGTAATATAACCAGTTGCAAATGAAATCATTGAAGCGCTGATAATATAGGAGCGCCGAAATAAGTGCCGGCTGTAAAATAGGTGATGGTCCATAGCAAAGCACTGGAATAGGAGACGAGCACAAATCTCCGGTAACGTATGCCGCTCAGTCCAATGACTATGGGAAGAACGTACCGCACAAGCGGGATAAACAACCCGATGCACATGGCATACTTGCCATACTTCTTCAGAAGCTGTTCAGCCTTAACAAAGTGCTTATGATGCTGAAATCTGCGGCGGAGCTGGGGACCGAATAGCTTGCCTGCAAAATAAGCAACTGTAATGGCCGTTAATAGTCCGCCGAGAATACAGAAGTAGGTGATCCATGAATTGAAAGCACCGGTGCTGCTCAAGATGGCACCGCTGATGATCGTGATCTCATTCGGAATAGGAATGCCAAATGGCCCTAACGAGAAGGCAACGAAAAAAATTAGATATCCGTACTGATGAAACAGCTCTAAGAGGGTGTGACTGATCATTGTTTTTGCCTCCTCAGTGGTTGATATAGCAAGCATAAAGAATAAAAATTAGGAAATTCATGAGTATAAATCTGAAGAAAATCTAAAGAATCTATAAGTATGTTCATAAAAAATCTCACAAAAAAAGCCTAACCAACTAGTTGGCAAGGCTTAAAGCGGATGGAGGCTGTTGCAGTGATTGGATGAGCGGTCTCTGATTAGCAGCGGGTTTTTAGGATGTATTCATTCAGCCGGTCTTGAATTTGCATGATTTCTGCGCAGGTATCCTGGATCATCATCAGCCGTTCCTCCTGATTCGTAGCAGAGTTGGAGCGGATGCACTTTATTTTTCTTACAACCTCTTCCAGCGGCTCGTGAATCTCTTGTCTGATCGCCGTCTCCATACAGGAGAATTCTCCAGGCCACGGACGAGTTAGAATCGTTAAAGAGATTACAAGTAAAATGGTAAAGATGCCAGTAAGAAACACAAAATAGAAGTGAATGAGCTTGGGGTCAGCCAGATAAGCAAGCGGCAGGGCACACAGAAAGGTTACAAATAACGCAATCAGAAAGCTTGCACAGGCACGAACGACGATATGAGTGCGAATACTCTGGCGGCGGGAGAGCGAGGACAGAAGAGTCATTATCTTCATCATCGCTCCAAGCCGGCCGATCGCGTACGGGATGACAGGGAATGGAGCACTTGACCCGTCACCCTGAAGCACAGCTCTCCAACCACAATTCCCCCGGCAATGTCGGCCGCCACATGCTGCTTCACCAGCACAGTAGAGACGATAATTAGAATGGAGAGGGCAGAGGTCATCACCCATATCGCTAGTCCGAAGATGCGGGTTCCCCGAAGAATCACATAACTGGTTAATACATGGATTGATGGAAAACAGTTATAGGGCTGATCATTACTATAGACGTAAGATACCATCGTATAGAGAAAGCTGGTGTGACCCTGAAGATCCGGACGGTTAATTCCTGTCTGGAACAATGAAAAGAAAATGTAAGAAATCACCAGACCACAGCAAAGTGCAGTCAGCGTTTGGAAATAAGATTTTCTGTCTATAAAAGCGAGTGCGATCAATGCACCTGTAATGAACGGATACCACAGGATATATGGAATGATAAAGGCTGGTATAAAAGGAATCATGGAATCCAGCGTTGTGGCAAGACTATAGACATGAACTCCAGGCCGATTTAGAATGCCGTAAAATATATTCAGGCTTGGAATCGCTGCAAGCCACAGCAAAGATAAATAAGCGGATTTGTTGGAAGGTTTCATAAGCTTCAAGCGCTCAACTCCTAAATGGATAATCGAAAATCGATTCAATGCATAATCAATGTATCCATCATAGAGATAAACTCTGAAGAAAATTAAAGGAAAAATCTTAAGAATTTCTGAATTTCGAACTCATTTTGTTGGCGTTCATCTTGAAAGAAGGGAATTAATTCCGTTCGTAACGTAAGGAATAGCCAATTTTATATATTCTTCTGGTGGCGCAGTGTTATTGTGTTGCCAATCAACCGAAGCCCCCAAAATTCCCCAGCTTAATATGACAGCTGCGATTCTTAGAGATTCATCGCTGACAGTGGAATGTTCATTTAACAACAATTGGTAAAAAATCCTTTCCAGTTCTTTTTGTATATTTGCTTCAAGGGTTGCTTTGAAGGTCTCGAAGCTGTATCGACACTGTTTTGATAAAGCGACCTGAAAATTTGTGATGGACAGGAAAACATTAATGATCGTTGTTTGATTCAGTTCTTTGTACTCATTGATTTCATTAAACACATTGTTCGTGAATTCCTCTTTCATTGCTTTTTCCATTAAATCATGTTTATCGGTGAAGTGATAATAGAAGGTGGCACGATTCACTGTTGCTTCTGCCGTAATATCATGGATGGTGATATCCTTAAATTTTTTTTTGGTTGAAAGATGAATAAATGCATCCATGATTAATCTGCGTGTACGAATAATACGTGGATCTATTTTTGCTTCAGCCATAGGAAATCCCCGTTTCTATTTATAATTTTCTATACATATTCACTTATATGTCGTATATCCGACAAAAGTTTAAAACCGTTGGTTGAACAATCTTTGAATAATAATATAATCCAAATATACAACATCCGTTGTAAAAACAATAGGTGATAGAAAAGTGAGGTATTGCAGTTAGATATACGATACTTTTCTGAAAACATACAAGGAGCGCAATATGAAAAAGATACTCATCCTGGGCGCAAGCGGTCGTACCGGACGCCTTATACTGGACTACGCTTTGCGCAAAGGCTATAAAGTGAACGCACTGGTTCGCAACCCGGACAAAATACAACCGCGAGAAGGTCTGACCTTATTCAAAGGAACGCCGGAAAATCCCGAAGATATTGACCATGCTATGGAGGGTACGCAAGGAGTGCTCGTGGCGCTGAACAATGTGCGTACCTCCGATTTTCCGTGGGCAAAGCAGGTTAGCCCACCGCGATTTATGGCAAACGCAGTAAAAGGCACGGTGATCGCTATGGAAAAAAGAGGACTTCGGCGTATTGTAATCATCTCGGCGCTCGGGGTAGGGGATTCCTTTTCCACAGCTCCGATTCTCCTTCGCTGGTTGGAAAAATATACCAATGTAGGCAAGACATATGATGATCATAATTGGGTGGATCAAGAAATCCGCGATACGGATACCGATTGGACGCTTGTTCGTGCTGTGGGATTAAGTAACAGCGACAAGTCAAAAACATTGCAGGTAACAGAGGTCGGAGGCCCTAAGCCTGCTCTGATAATTAGCCGTATGAATGTAGCGAAATTCGCCGTAGACGCATTGGAAAACGACGCATATATCCACAAGGCACCGATTATTTACGAAAAATAGATTCTGGCAAGGAAATCCTGGCTAAAACCTAGTTTGATAAGAGATGACATAATAGTCCTGCAATCAAGATATCGATTGCGGGACATGTAACATATAAGCTGATTTGAACATTCCTGAAATGATTTGAACATACTTCTTCACAAAACCCGTATTTTGTACATATGTATATAGGTTGATACTTGGTCCTTTGGATCGATATTATGATGTTCCTGTAGGACAAGAACTTGGTCCCATTGGCGATTAATCCCCTATTTCAGCCACAAAAAAACAACTCGAGTGAGTTGTTTTAATAATCTTGCTTCTTTATATATGAACTAACGTAATTAATCAGTTCATATTTTTTTGGATATTCATTCGATGGATCACATGAACGAATGATAAACATCCATTGATGCTTTAATTCAAGCTCTAATGACTTGTCCACTTTCACTATTTTCCGGTAACGATGCCAACTTGATAATTTTATGTACTACTGTTGCGGGGGCTGTTTCTTCAAGAGGGTGTTGTTCTGTCTTTAGAACGCCTGGATCAAACATGTTAACTAATATATTGTGTTTTTCTTCTTCCAAGGCAACGGTTCGCATTAACCCTTCTAATCCTGCTTTTGCAGCAGAATATGCTCCCAATCCTTCAAGTGCAGCATTAGCCGCTACTGAAGATATTGATACTATTCGTCCATATTGTTGATTTCTCATTAATGGAAGGAAAGCATTAGTCATCAAAAATTGACTATACAAGTTAAGTTTAATTGTATGATCCCAGGTATCGTAAGTCATATCATGTATTGGACTGAATTCGCCAGTTCCTCCAGCATTGTTGATCATAATATCTAGCTTCCCAAGTTCTGCAATGACCTGTTCACGAATTCTGTTGACATCTTCCAAATTTGTAACATCAGCACTAATGATCACAGATGAAGCACCATTGTTTTCAGATATTATAGTAGCGACTTCTTTTAATTTGTTCTCGCGTCTTCCTACCAGTACAAGCTGGGCTCCTTCGGTTGCCAATTGTATTGCTGTTGCTCTGCCCAAACCCGTTCCTGCACCTGTCACCAAGGCAACTCGATTCGTTAATAATTTCATTGATATTCCTCCTGGATTTTGTTTTTTAATTTATACCTCTGTTCACTTGCTTCCAAAAGAATCAATCCACGATTTTTTAACGAAAAGCCCCACCTCCTTCAAGGGTTCGTGGTGTCTTAATCCGAATTAAATATTCTTGACTTCGCAGTCAAGAATTACACAAAAAAAAGATCAAGACACGATCATGCCAAATGAAGTACGCAGAACCGTCTCGATCTGTTCACGGGATAAACCTGATTTTTGCATAACTCTCACACCCAGGATGGTGTTATTTAGGTAAGATGCAAGCTCTATACTCGTATACCGGTTGGAAATTAACTGTTGTTTCTGGCCACTACTTATGATCTTCTCTAATACTAGTTGCATCTCTTCTACCATGAGTTTAGCTTCGCGTGTGACCTGCTCGTCATCTGTTCCGAATTCGAGTGATGCATTCACAATTAGACACCCTTTGCAGCCAGTTTCATCGTCTAAAAGGGAATGTTGTAAGGCATCCAGTTTATCACCGGGAGACGAATCCAGGGCTTCAATATCTTTCAGTTTCGATACAACCTGTTCACGGTAAAGTGCCATCGCCTTCAGGAACAACGATCGCTTGTCTTTAAAAACACAGTATAAACTTTGCTTTTTGACTCCTGTGATACGCGTAAGGTCCTCATAAGAAGTTGCTTTGAAGCCTTGATTCCAGAACACTTCCATAGACTGGTGTAATACACGATCGACATCAAATTCTCTTGGTCTGCTCATGGGATTAATATATCAGTTATTGACCATGTAGTCAAGAAATGATCGTTTTATTTTGTCCACCTACATATGATCGGGGTTTGCAGTGGCCGCCAATTGGCGGCCTTTTTCTAAGAGTTACTAACCTCAGTTGCCATTTTCATCGTCTGGACCATGTTATATTCTTTCTTCACAATCTCTTCGAGCTTTACGATAGCTTGATCACGAACATGATTAGATACGATCATTTTAATAACTGTCGTTCTATAAATTTCCCATAAATGACTTAGTTCCACACTTTGTTCTGCTAACTTCTTATAGAGATTTGTATGGGACGATTTATCTTCCAGTAACTTGAAAATCCTGTTATTCTTCTTATGATTCTGTGCAAAAGAACTGCTTCTTAAGGCAAATATGCTTGTTTCGTTCAAATTGCCTACAACTTCTTCGAATTCCTCTACATAATCGGTCAACGCTTGTAGTCCCAACTGATAATGAAGACCATATTGCTCAAGAAAAACGACTTTATCATCCAATAGATTGCTTCTGAGTTCTGAGATAAACGAGTCCGGTACTGAAAATTCATGGTTAAAATTTCTTATCGATCCTTCATGCACCGAAACCATTATGAATCTAACTTTTTTGCCGCTTGTCATTAGATATTGGGTAGATTCCATAATGACTTCAAGCGGAGTTTGATAATCGTGCATTCGCCCTGGAGATAAGCAATCTTCAATTACTGTGTATGCATCCCCACCCGCACATTTTCCATGAATAAAGGTCGGATGGATAAAATGAATTTTTCCGGCTTCTCTTCCACTGGAATAAAAAAAGCGGTCCACATCGAGAAAGACATATTTCTTCTTGTCTAAAGCGCCTTGAATCATCTCATCCAGGTTTGGGATATCAGATTGCTCAAGAAGCTGATCCTCAAAGCGAAGATAATGATAGAGCTGTTCCGTGTCATATTGAACCTTCGGCAGCATTAATCCTTGATGCAGCAAGCTTTCAAAATTGTCTTCGGGGAATGTCTGGTTGATGAGTTTTTTCCAGTACTGCGTTTTAAAAGTCAGCGGCAGCTTCTCGAACGATGAATGATGACTAATGAGAATCGACATCAAGTTATTATTGACACAATCAAGCCATATGTCATTATAAGGTAAAATTCGATGGGTAGGTGTCACATGGTCAACTCCCTATGATGAACTCACTTATTAGGTGGATAGCCAGCTCACATCATTTAACGTACCGTCAGGGCGAAACATAACTTCCTTCGGAAGAGCATGAGACAGGAAATGAACATTGCCGCAGGTTAAGCCATAGGCCCCCATATGGGGAAACGCGATCCAATCCCCCGGCTCTAGAGGGGGGAACATGACGCTGCCTTGCAGCACATCTGTGGGAGTGCACAATTTACCGCAAACATTGTAGGGGACTCGACCCTCTCCTTCACCGGATTCGTATAGCTTGCGCTCCCCCGCCTTCCAAAGCTGAAGCGGCAGAGGCTGCTTGAAGCTTCGTCCCATCAGACTGGAAAAAGCCCGATGGTGGGTACCCCCATCGACAATGGCGAAGGCTTTGCCTTTGGAGAGCTTGGTGTACAGCACTCTGACCGCATACATCCCCATCGTTGCGGCAATTCTCCGCCCTGATTCTACGAATACCATTTCCAGTTCCAGATCCCGGTTGCGCTCTAACTCCCCGGCAAGATACGCTCCGAAAGCTTCGACAGGAAACGGCTCATCGCCTTCAAACATGGGAACGCCGAAACCGCCGCCGAGCCCTAAGCATCGAAGCTGCAGGCCGAATTGGTTGCGCACCTGCCGGGTGAGACCGAACATCATCGGAACGCTCTCCATATAAAAGTCGAGGTGGAAATTTTGCGTGCCCTGGTACGTATGCAATCCGATCAGCTCTAGCCCTTCAAGGGTAATGGCGGTTTGCACCGCTTCATTAATTTCACTGTCGTCGATGCCAAACTGGGAGGCATGTCCGACCGATGCCATCCGCGAGCCTTTGGCTCCAGTAGACAAATTGACCCTTAACATAACGGGAGCGGCAATAGCAAGCGCAACCGCTTCATCGTGAATGACGAATAGCTCCGGGATGGACTCCGCATTAATCGCGTAAATCCCATGGCGAAGCACATGATGAATCTCGTCCGCGCTTTTGCCCGGTCCAGTGAACACGATGCTGTGCGGATTTACCCCGTTAGAGCGGGCCATCTCATATTCCCCTACCGATGCGACTTCGATCGGCGAACCCCAGCCGTTTATGAGACGGCATACCTCCGGATTGGGATTGACTTTCATGGAATAATATAGCGTCACATCCTTGGGTAAAGCGTCCCGCAGCGAAAAATAATCGGAGGCCAGCTTTCCCTCGTCATATACATAAACGGGTGATCCAAATGGCTCGACTGCTTCCAGCCAAAAGGGTTGGCCCACTTCCTGCTGAGTAGACAGTCGTTGTGAAGCCATAGTCATATGACAGCTCCCCTCCATTCCATGATTGCTTCCTCCAGCCCTTGACGGGCAAGCTTCTCCGCTTCATCGTCCACACCCCAGCTCAGAGTCGAGACCCTGCAAGGCCGGATGCGGTCTGCCGATTCCCCATCCTGGTGGAAACCATACACGAATGCCCCGCCTTGTCCGGCAGAGATTCTTATCGATGTCACCTTTTCGGCAAATTCTGCAAATCTGGCCCCAGGGTGGAGCTTGAAATCATAGGATTGAGTCTCCATTCTAGGAAACCCGCGTTCGAGCAAATGCTTGCGAATCTTCAGCAAATACGTGACCATGGTAAGACGGGCGTTGATCTCAATAACCGGTATTAAAGTTCCGTCTTCATCCAGTATGGAGTCTACCCCGATGAAACCCTCGTAGCCCCGGGAATGTAAAGATGTACCCAGCTGTTGCAGCTGTTCGGTATAAGCCGCGATCAAGGATTCAGGCAGGTCCGGGTGCAGACGGCTCCCCCTGTACACTCCTGCATCCGTAATCCTCTGCTCGGTCATAGCCAGGATCTCGCAATCTGTTCCCCCCAGCCAGAGTTGTGCCGTCAGATGGCGCTCGACCTGATGCCAGCGTTCCACCGTCACAACCGGTTGCCCGCCTCCCCGCGAGATCTGCCTCTCTAAATATCCGAGCAGCATCTCCAAATCCGGGCCTCTATGGATATGGAACAGCGCTTTACCGGAAGAACCGTAAGCGGTTTTTACAACCAGCCGGGCTCCAGGATGCCGTCCCTCCAACTCGGCGCAAGTACGGCGGATCGCGTCAAGCCCCTCGCATATCCTACCGTCGCTGACTGGAAAGCCGATTTCTTCGCATAATTTACGCGTTGCGATCTTGCTGTTCAGTTCCACGGACAATCGGGCTGGCGGGCCGATCCACCTCCCTCCGTTTTCCTTGAGAAACTGCTCCTCCTGCTCGTCCATCAAGTAAGGAACAGCAATCCGGTTGCGAAACTCACCCGTATATTCAGACCGTTCGCCAATCGCGATTGAAGGTATGGCTATGTTCTCTTCTTCCAAATAAGATAGGAATTCAGGATCCGGAGCCTCTTTCAGGAGAACAAGATCCTCCCGGTCAGCCAAATAAATTTGGTAGAGATCCATTTGCGAGACGAGCCGGTCTCCGGACGCATTGTTAATTTGGGGTAAGCGAATCTCTTGAGCGGCTTTTCCTTGTTCCCAATTAATATTGGAGTACCAGAGCCTCGGTGCGCGCGTTCCGGTCAGATGCTCCACATAAGATGCGTTATTCATGATCCCGTCACCTCCACTTTCCCCAGGCTGTGATCGGACCCCAGCCCTTTAAGCCAGCCTAGCTCCGACTTTAAGATTTGAAAGGGTATGGCTCCGAACCATTCCAGAGATACCGGGGCTCGGGTAGGGTCCATGAGAAGGCGCTTCATTATGGCTTGGCAGTCCATTTCTCCATCGGCCAAGGGTACGATACCTCTGCGGCTGCCGCTCGGAGAATATATATTGTCAGGAGAGAATACTTCGAGCCATTGCCGGGATTCCACATTCTTCAGATGGATATTGACAATCCATGGCTTCAAGCGTTCGTAGGCGGCAAGGGGATCAGCGCCCGATTCCCAAATGTGCAGAAAGTCCAAATTCAGCTTCAAGGCAGGGTGGCCGGTTTGCCTAAGCAGTTGAAGTGTGGAAGCTAAGCCGTCGGCAGCGGTTCCCGGATGAGTCTCAACCACTGTATAGACCCCTTCCCTCTCTGCTACGGCGCACAGGATATTTAGACGTTCAGTGCAAAGCTCCCAGTCCTTCTCATCAAGAGATTGGCTGCTCAGGTTTCCGGCGAAAATCCTCAGCTTATCTGTGTGGAACGCTTTGGCCGCCTGTACGGTTTCCTGCCATTCCTTAAGCAGAACGTCCATTGGGATATTCCCCAGAAGAGGGATATAATCACTCAGCATGTTGATTTCGAGCCCGTAGCTGAACATTTCGTCCAGTATCCCTCCCAGCTCCTGTCCCCGTTGGCGAAGCAAAGCCTTGGCATGCACGCCCCACAGTTCTATACCGTTGAAGCCCGTATCACGAGCATAACGGAGCAGCTCCCGGAAGGATACCAGCTCGTGTCGAAAAGAAATCGTGCATAGATTATACCGCAGTCAGATCACCGCCTATTCCATTCATCCAGGCCAGGAATTGAAGCTCCGCATCCCGGACTTCCCGCAGTCTGGCAAGAGCCGAGCGCAGCAGCGCTTCGTCCCCGATGTGCTTGCGGTATTTCACAAGCAGGAAATTCAGTGTCGTCCATAACTTCACGATCCCGCTGATCCGGTTCGTTCCTTCCAGCGCCTGCCCCTTGTCCATCACGCCCAGCTGGGCAAAGCTATTCCATATGGAAGACCGGAGCTTGGTTAAGGAAGCAATGGCGATCGAGTTCTGGTTCAACCAGTTCGAGGTTTGTTCCGGGCTTAAAGCTAGAGATTCCTGCAAATCCCGGGCAAAGCTGTCCAATGCGGCGGTACCCGAACTGTATTGAGAACGGACATACATGTCGTAGTTTCGCTTGGCTGCATAGGCGAAGATATCACGCTTGTCAGGAGACTCGAACACCTTCCCCTTCCCTTCTTGATCCGGCTGAAGCTCGTAGAAAATGATTACCTCCTCTTCCGGCTCCGCCGATGCCCGCATTAGCTCTTCTCCGGTCAGGAATCCGTTGAAGCCGACAATGGGATCGAATACTCTGAAGGCGTTACGCGCTTCATCGAAGCTATCAGCGAGGATATAATGATCGAATCCACTCTCCGCCATGATCAGCATATGGGGAGGGAAAAAATCCAGATCGGATGGGCGGCATTTCACTACCGCACGGTTTCCTGACTGAACAGACTGCTTTAGCCCCTCAGGTCCAGTTCCCTTGTAAACCAGATGGATGCCGTACAGAAAAGGCAAGCTTTTGTTCAATCGCACATGCTGGCTCGCCGTAATAATGCGCGATACATAATTGACATTCCAGTAATCCAGCAGAAACAGATCAGGGTTGGCCCCGGACCGGTATAAGTGGGTCAAGATGCAGGAAGCTGCACATTCCATCGCCGCCAGCTTCATCATGTCCGGATTGGCATCCGGCGTATCCGTACGAGACGTCATCTCTTCATTCTCCTTCTTCATTTGAGGAAATACGGCAAACAAAGGACGGTATTTTGCCGCTGACAGGATCGGCTTCGAGCCTTGAGACGGTTTCTATGGACAATTTCACCGGCTTGCCCGCCGCTTGGTGAAGAAAAGCGGATAGCTTGGTCTGCACATCCTCGAACTCGCTTGGAGGGGCTTCAGTCGCCAGCCGGACGGAAAAAGAGGTGAATGTATGCTGCACGATCTGAAATTGGCGGACTCCTCTGGCTGCAGCAAGCTCCCAAAAAAACTTGTCCAAATACCGGAAGACGGCGGAATGCACCTGCTCTCCAGGCAGCCGAATCTGGGAGGTTCGAACGGGAAGCAGTTGCAGAAGGAGACGGCCGGTTTCAGGGTCCCTGCGAATACTTCCGATATCCCCTGTCCGGTAACGGACATAAGGCAGACTCCTCATGATCAGCGAGGTGACCAACACTTCGCCGAATTCCCCCTCCTCTACATGGAGTCCGGAGGCCTGATCGATAATTTCCACATATACGGCGGACTCATCAATTTCCAGTTGGCCGCTCTGGCCTGCGAACGCGATACACCAGAACTCTTCCAAACCGTAATAGTCTACGCATGGAACGCGGAACACCTCCTCGATCCTTTCTTTCTGGGAGCCATGCAGCGTTTCGCCCCAGTTCTGGGTAAACAGGAGGGAAGACGGCAACGAATATCCCTCGTCACGCATATATTCGGCCAACGCGCAGAGAGCGGAAGCTCTCCCCTGGATAAAATGAGGATCTTCCCTGATTATCAGTTCTGCATAATGTCTAAGGGACCTGGGCTCCGCCAGCAGACGGTTGCTCAGCAGCAGCATCCGGTGTCTGGCCGGCAGCCCCCACTTTTTACGATGCTTATACAGGGTCAGCGAGAGTGTCCATATCTCCTCCGGGGTTTTCACGCAGCGGAACGGCACTCCGGTAGTTCCCGAGGTGAACGATTCAGTCACCCGTCCCGCATCGGGATGTTCGAAAAGGGCGCGGTTACCTGCGATCAAGTGTTTGTCTGTCATCGGCAGCTGATGGAAATCAACGTCCGTATAAGGGTTATAAAACGGGTACGTCCGGCGCAATTCGCCGGCCAGCTCTTGCAAATGGCCCGGGGTGAATACTTTCATGAAGCCACCTTGCCTTCTACAAAATGCAATACGGCCTGGACGCTTCGGAACGATTCCGGGCGAATATCGTCCACATCCAGCTCAAAGCCGAATGTATCCTCCAGAGCCGACAGCAGCTCCAGTATTTGAATGGAGTCGATTCCCAGATCATCTACCAAAGCATGGTCCAGCTCGACCTCGCTTGTTAGCCTCTTGGCCACAGCGGCTATCGTTTCTCTCACCTTAAAGAATAGATCTTCATGCTCTATGGACATGTTCTTCCTCCTTCACCATAGATTTCAGAGCTTTGCGATCCAGCTTCCCGCTGGCTGTTCTGGGCAGAGCGGTAACGAAGCGGAATTCCCTGGGACGCAAGGCCGGGGATAACCGCTTTACGCACCAGGCATGCAGCTCCGGGCTCTTGACAGGCTCTGTGGAAGCCTCGGATACTACCACGGCAATCAGACGATGTCCCCATTGAAGGTCTTCTACGGCCGACACAGCAGCGTCTGCCACCCCAGGCAAGCTTAATAGGACGCTTTCGACCGCTTCCGGGTACACCGTGTGTCCCCCGACAAGGAGAGCGTTATCGGTTCGCCCGGTCAAGTGCAAATATCCATCCTCGTCCAGATACCCGGTATCCCGGGTATGCAGGCCGAGGGGGCCTAGGATCTCACGTGTGCGATCCGGATCGTCATAATAGCCGATCATCACATTCGGCCCCCGAACGACCACCTCACCACTCTCCCCTGTTGCCGCCTCCCTTCCGTCCTGAACGATGGCCAGCTCGACGCCGTTAATGGGTATCCCGGCGGATTGCGGTTTCGTCCTCAACTGGGCGTAGGGCAAATACGAGACGCGCGGAGCTGCTTCGGTCAGTCCATAGGAGGGCGTTATCCTCACGTGAGGCAGACGGTCAGCCAAACGAAGCAGCATGACGGCAGGCATCGGGCCGCCGACAATGAGCATCTGCCGGAGCGTGAGCAGATCCTCCGCCGCCCATTTGGCAGAATGGATTAGAGGCAGAATCGCAGACGGCACAGTGCATAAGAAGGTCACCTTGTTCCTACGGACGCACTGGATCATCTCGAAGGGATGCACGAAGCCCCCGCTTAGAACAAGATTGGCTCCAGAGGCCATGGCGGCGAACCATTCCCCAACAATGGTCGAGCAATACCCCAGTGACTTCGAGAGCAGAACGATGTCCTCGTCGCACAGAGTCGTGTACTCCAGGATCGCGTCCACATTGGACAGCATGTTGTGGTCGCTCAGCATGATCCCCTTCGGCTCTCCCGTCGAACCGGAGGAGAGGAATATCATACGCGCGGCCTCTGGCGGCGTGTACCGGCGTACCGGCCGCGGAGCTGCGCTTATTCCTGTAACCGGTCCGCTTGCCATACCTGCATACAGGCAGAATGGCAACTCTTCCCCTTGCATGTTCCATTCCGCAAGGATGGGAAGCTTCTCTTCAGAGACGAACACAGCTTCGGGTTCAAATTTGCGGATGAGGCGAAGCATATCCTGTCCTGGCATGTAGCTGTGGATGGGAAGCGGAATGCCTCCCGCCAAAATGACGGCCCCGATGACAGCCAGACACTCCGGCGTCGGAGCCATCCAGACGGCCCCGATAAAATTCGGACGCAGCTGCTCCTGCTTCAGCCGTTCAGCGAGAAGGTCCATGCGGTTTCCGAGTTCCGCATAGCTTGTCCAATCGGACTCGCCGCTTCGTGCCGCGTAGGTGATTCCCCGGTCATGCCTTCGTGCACGTTGAAACAATTCTCTGAGGGTGCCTATGCCCTTCATGCAAGCACCCCCTCTTTAGGAGAGGCCTGTCCGGCCACAGATGTATCGCGCTCGAAGGTCGAGGCCATAGCATAATACTCCGCCGATTGATTCATGAGCTCTTCGTGGTCGCCTTCCGCCACCAGACAACCGTTCTCCATCACCAGAATACGGTCCGCGTTCATAATGGTTTGCAGGCGATGGGTCGCTACCAGAACCGTCTTGCCCGCCATGACTTGGCGTATGGAATCCATGAGTTCAATCTCCGTAAGCTGGTCCAAGGCGGAGGTCGGTTCGTCCAGGATAAGAATATCGGGATTGTGCAAGAGGGCACGCGCAATAGCCAGCCTCTGCCGCTGTCCGCCGGATAGCTGGAAGCCTCTATGGTCAATCTTCGTGTGGAGTCCTTCCGGCAGTTGATCCAGCAGAGATCCGAGCCGCGCATTCAGGGCTGCTTGCTTGACCATCTCCTCCGTTGCGTCCAGCTTCCCGACAGCAATATTTTCCATAAGGGTACCCCGGAATAAGTAAGGCTCCTGGAACACGATGCCAACCTTGCGGCTGATCGCGCTGCGGGTCATCTCCTCCAGATTCTGTCCGCCGATTCGAATTTCACCTTCGAGAACGGGCATCATCCCAATAAGCGCCCGGAAAAGAGTGGATTTCCCGGACCCGCTTCGCCCGACGAAAGCATAAACCTTGCCCGGAGACAGCGATAGTGACAGATCCTTCAAGATTTCCGTTCCACCGTACCCGACGCGCAGATTGCACACTTCGATATCGGACGGTGTTGCTTCAAGCTGAGGCTTCCTTGCAGGCGAAGCCTGCTTCCTCTCGTTTTCCGAATAGGGATCGATCGGGGTCTGGATAAATTGCTCGATTCTGCCCATGGCAACTTCCGCGCCTTGAAGCTCTCTGAAAAAGTTGTTAATCTGCTGTACCGGATTCAGAGCGTTCTGCAGATAGGTTACGGAAGCAACCATCATGCCAACGGTCATCATTTGGTGGAGCACCTGATCGCTGCCGATCCAATAGATGGCAGCCAGGATCAGGCTAATCACGAAACCGCTGATTTGAAACGACATAACGGCATATAGCGTTTCCCGGGTGCTGGCCTTCACCAGCCCCTTGTACATCGTTTCATTCCGCTTCTGTTCCCATCCCTCTAGTCCTAAAGCCCGGATTTCCTGCGAACTTTCGATCGCTTCATAGAGATAGGTTCCGATCTCTTCATTATGGGTTCGAACGTCGGACGAATAACGCGCCACGGGCTTGCGGAACAGCCCTGGCACCCATAAGAGGAAGGGGATGCTAAGCGTCGCAACGATGCCAAGCCGCCAGTCCATATAGAACAGGATTCCGAGGGATATCAGCATCATAAACAGCTGTGAGGTAATCTCGACCAGGATGTGGTTGAGGAAATTTCCCATCGTAGCTGTATCCATCCCGAGCAAGGCCGAGAATTTCCCGGGTCCTTCCTTCTGGATTTCCGGAATGGGAATCTGCCGGACATGCTTCAACAGCTCGTTCCGGATATCCAGCATATTACAGATGCCCAGATAGCGGAACAGACCTACCCGGATAAACAGGAACACGATGGAGAGAACGCCTATTCCCAAGGAAAGGCTAAGCAGCGGGACAATCAGCTTACGGTTTCCGCCAATCAGCACGTGGTCGATCAGATAAGCGAAGATTAAGGGCTGAAGCATGACGAGTCCCAATTGCAGGAACGTACAAACATAAGCGATCAAGGTTAAATTCCATTTGATCTTCACGTAGGGAGCAAGACGTCGGAACAGTTTAAACGTGTGCATGATGGTTCCTCCCGGCAAAACGTTGAATAAGCGGCTTCACCCTGCGCATCCATTCCCCCGTGTCACCCTGCGGCTGCCAATCCAGAACCGACAGCGGCGATTCACTCAAACAGCCTGTCGCTTCCAATAAGCTGCAATGATAGATTTTGTTAAGCGTTCTCATAGAAGATTCCAGCAGGGCGGTCTCCTCCGCCTCACCCGCTATCTGTCCAAGGGGAGCATTCAGGAGCCTCCTGATCTGCGGCATGATGGTCCGATAGTCGTACATTAGAGCATTGCGCCGCGCTCCTTGCGAGAGATTGCCGTGAAGCTTCTCATCCAGCAGAACCTCGGTGCAGCTGCTAACCAGCCCGTCCAGATCGATCTTCGGAAGTTCACCGGACCAATCTACCTGGACGAAGAAACCGTCCTCGCCGTCAACAAGCAGCTCCCGGAAGCCGTCCCAGTTGGTGCAGACCACAGGAAGACCGTGGGCTTTCGCTTCCAGGAGGTTGAAGCCAAACGTCTCTCCCGGATCGGTGGAGAGGTTGACCAGAAGCCTGGATTCCCTGAACAGGCGGTCTTTCTCACTCCCGTGGACGGGACCTGTAAACTCCACTGCTTGCTCCAGTCTATATTCCGCTACGAGGGCTTCAAGCCGTTCTTTATACCGGTCCGCTTCCTGCAAAGACCCCGTATATTCTCCGGCAATCGTCAATACAGTGTCCGGGACACGCTGCTTTATTTCCGCCATAGCCTCTAAGAGCACATGAACGTTCTTAACCTCTTCCAGCCGGCCGATGGATAACAGACGTTTACCGGCAAGCGGCCGAACCGGCTCCGCAGCCAGCAAGGTGTCGATGCATAACGGGATCTTATGGGCATGCGCATACCGGGGTGAGAGATTAACCAGCGCCTGTCTGCAAGATTCCGTACTGGCAAGCAGCAAATCCTGTTCTGTAATCCAAGGCGCACAGGACAGCCAGGTTGTCAGCCAACGGGCGGATGCGACGGAATGGGCGATAACCATGAAGCGAAGCGGAAGCTTGGCGAAGCTCCGAACCAGCATTAAGAAAGGCATGAAATAAGGAGCGTTCACATACAGCGTATCGATTCCGTATTCCTCGCATAATCGGGCCAGCCGCTCCGAGGCTTGCGGAAGCGAAGACATCGGCTGCTTGGAAAACTGGCGAAGCGAACCCCCGAAGATCTTGGCAAAGCGTACCGGCGGAATGCGGATGAGCTCCGTATATTCAGCCAGATACCCTGTCCATTGGTCATCAATCACCCGTTCGTTCAACCGGGGGGAATGGCCGTCGAAGCAGCCCACCCTAGGTCTGCACTCCGCATGCAAATCGGGGTTTCCAGCGATGATAGACATCGATTAATTCCTCCTTCAGCTGTTGCTCCGTCCTGTGCAGCTGCTCCACCTTATCCACCAGCAGTCCGATTTCCCCGGTTCGTCCCGGCATGGACGTACGGATCGCCAGGTATGCGAGCGTACTCCACATTCTTATGAATCCTTCCAGCTGCTCCTGATACAGCTCCGTACCTTGATTAAGCGCTTCCGAAAAATATTGATACAGCAGCCCGTAGCTGTATTTGCGTTTGGCGAGGATGCCGAGCTGGGATACTGCATCCTTCAAGGCCCCGGGCGGATACCTATCGGGCGACTCCACCGTCTGCATAATCCTCCGCCTCACCATGCCGGTTAGCGACCGTTCCCCCGGATCGGCCTCTATCGTATCCTCGAAGATTCTCGCCACCTCGTGAGCGTCCGGCGCATGGAGCCATTCGGGATGAAGCAGCAGTCCCCCGCCCAGCTCATTGCTAAGAAAAGCATCGTGTACATGGCTCTCGGCCACAAACCCTTCCCATTCAAAATAGCGGTCGTATACCATGAATTGATCGCCCCGCATTCCGTGTACGATGACAAAATGGGGCTGATGCATAGTTTGAAACGTTCTTTTTTGATAAGGCATATGAAACAGGTCGAGCTGTACCAAAACAGGAAGCTCCGGATGACGCCGCAGGACCTCCAGAAACTTCTTCAGGTTGACGAGCTTGTCGGCCCCGTAATCATACCACTCCAGGGCCCCTTCCCCGTACAGGCGGGTGAACAGCCGCAAATATTCGGCCGGTGTGATGTCCGCTGAGAAATAGGTCAGCTTGCCGTCCTCCGTAACGCTGAATGGCGCGTCCCAAGCACCGATATAGAGCGGACGTTCATCCCATCCGGCTTGTTCCAAGCCATAACCGAGTCCGTTCAGAAAGCAATGGGCTTGTTTCACGTCAAACCCCGGTTTTAACGGCCCGTTTGGCCAATATGCGTTGTGCGATCAAGCGCGCGGTGGCGAAGTTCTCCTGCAGAAGCTCGTCGTCCTCGTAAAAAATGTCGTACTGCTGTTCAAGCTGCATCATCAGGTTGACCAGCAGCACCGAATCCACGCCTGCATCCTCTAGCGGGGCGTCCCCATTCAATTCCTCCGCCAGCTCCGGTCTGGAGGTCAAATCGGCCACCCTATCAATCACGAATTGTACGATATCCTGTTCATTCACGTTCATCATCGTATCCATCCCTTCCTATGATCTTAAGATTTGATTTCCACTTAGGCGATGTGCTCCCCCTTAAGGGCGTGGATGAAATCGACTAAAGAACCGACCGTTTGGAAGACGGCAGGATCCATCTCCTCCTCGGGCACAGTTACGTTGAACACTTCCTCGATGCATACCACCAATTGGAGTACCATGATCGAATCTGCGTTTAAGTCTTCGTACAGCCGGTCTTCCTCTTTAATGACATCCGGGAGTGAGAGCCCCAATTGTTCGGACATGAGCTGCCGCAATTGAGATACCGTTTGTTCCTTATCCATGAATACCATACTCCTCTTCTACCAATTGTTTTCGCATAACCTTCCCTGTACCCGTCTTCGGAATGTCCTCCGTAAAAGCAATAAAGCCCGGAACCTTATAAGCAGGCAGAAACCGCGCGCACCACCTCTTCACATCCTCCTGAGACAGCGCATCGCCCTTCCGGACGATTCGAGCTTTGACAGCTTCCCCCCAGACGGGATGCGGAGCCTTGTGCACGACAGCTTCCTGAACACCGTCCAGCCTCCGGATGATATCCTCCACCTCGGAGGGAGCAACCTTCAGTCCTGATACATTAATCAGATCATCCATCCGGCACTGAACATGAAGCCTGCCGCTGAGCCAATATCCCATATCTCCGGTAGGAATCCGGCGTCCGCCTGTGACAATGATTATTTCATCCGGCCGATCCCGGGTTCCGGCCCTTTCCATTGCCATATGCTCCAGCAGCATCCCGGCATCCGTAGGATCGGAGGGCCGGTCGCCCAGCGAGATGCAGCCCGCCTCAGAGCACCCGTATTGCTGGATCACCTCCACCCCTGCACCCGCAAGCCTGTTCAGCAGTTCTGCAGACATCGGGGAACCAGAGGATACCATCTTTCTAAGCAGCACCTTCTCTCTCATGAGGCTGAGCAGAATTTGAAAGAGGAAGGGCACCGCATACACCACATGGCGATCATGCTGCTGCATGAGATGCAGGGCGAACTTAGGGTTCTTGTCCGTCACGATAACCGGTTTGACGGAGCGCTTAAGTGCGGAAAGCGTGCCTGTAATTAATCCGAAGGAATGGGACACGGGCACCAGAATGATCGGTTGATCCTCCCCGCTGCAGGGCAGCAGCTTGTTGTAGGCCTCGATTTCCATTTGCACATGAGACCAAGACCGTTCAACCAGCTTGGGAGCGCCGGTCGTGCCGGAGCTGAATTGAAGCAAGGACGGCTCCCCATTCATCCGATCCAGGCGTGAGTGTAGAGGGTGAAAGACGGCGCTGCCTCCTGTGTCAATTAGCAGACCCGTACAGCCTGCGTCTTCGGCTTGACGGAGAGCGCTTTCAATCGGGGTATCGCCATTGATCAGAAGCACCGAGCCCTCATTCCTAATAATCAGCTCCGTGGCGGCCAGAATATTCGCCGGCTCCTTCATGCATACAGCTGTCCGCCGTTCCTTCCAAACCGAGGAACCCAATAATGCGTATATCGCGTTTATTCGACGTTCCAGCTCATGCTGGTCATAATGTTCTTTATTAACAATGAACATGCGGTCTCCTTTCCTGTGAGATTTTTTTACTTCTTTAGGTATTTTCGCCACATATCGACGCTTTCCCTTCTCTTGTAGTCAGGATTACTGAAAAGAGACCCTTCCGGCTGGATCTTGCCCAGCCGAAAGGGTCCGCATGTTTCTGATTACGCTTTTACTTAGCGAGATATTCGATGAACTTTATAAAGATAGCAGTTACTTCAGCGCGGGTGGCGGTGGCTTGGGGGGCAAAGAAGTTGTTCGGCTTGCCTGATACAATTCCGATGCCCTGCTGTGCCTGAACAGCCTTCAACGCCCATGGGCTGATCTGACTCTCGTCCGCGAAAGACTTAGATTGGCTTTCAGGTATCTCATAGCCCTTGTACTTCATGTAATTGTACAGCATCACCAGCATCTGCTCGCGTGTCATCGGGGAATGGGGTTCAAACAGGTCTGCGTTTATACCGTTGACTATGCCGCTTTCGGCCGCCCACTCGATTGCCGCCGTGTACCACTGCCCATCCGGCACGTCGCTAAAGCGGGAATTCGTGTAGCCGGAGCGGTTTACGTTCTCCAGATTGGCCAGTACCTGCACGTACATCGCACGCGTCATTGAGGTGCCCGGTGAGAACGTCGTGGACGTCGTGCCGTTGAAAAGACTGTATGTGAAGGCGGAGTTTACGTAGCTGTAGAACCAGTCGTCCATGTTGACATCCCTGAAAGGATTGCCAGACATCACGAGGAAGCCCAGCGGGGTGTCGTCATCGAACACAAATTCCGTACCCTCATGGATGTTCAGCGACATGCCTTTATCTACGCCGGCACTCGCGCCGCCGTGTAGTGTCACTTCGGCGCTCTTGCCCGCCGGAAGGGTCACCTTACCTTTTGAGTCTATAGTCGTACCTTCGGGTACCTTAATCTTCGTTCCGCCCTTGGTCGTAATCTCGCCGCCGCCGGGCAGCGTGGTATTGCCGTTCTTGTCCGTGACCGCGGGCTTATCCTTCGGTGTGATCACTGTGTAGGTCGGCTTCAACGATCCAGTGACTGTCCCGGTGCTGGTTTTGCCTGTATTGCCTGTATTGCTGGTATTGCCCGAACTGCTGGTATTGCCCGTATTGCCACCAGATGGATTGGGTACGCCCGTTTTTCTCTGCGCGAACATCCAGTCAAAGACGTCAGTGTAGTCATTGTTCCATGTCGGTAACTTAGAGGACTGCGCCGTAGGCTTAAGGCTCCACTCCTTGTTGGAACCTACATTGGACAAAGTATCCGTGTACCCTGAAATATTGTTCCACAGAACTGAAGCTTCCATCTCATGGCCGGAAGGAATCCAGTTGGTCCCATTAACAGGTGCTTCCGCCTTTGTCCATTGGTCATAAGGCCAAACGAATATTTCGTTTCTGTCGATGAACGTGTGCCTGGCGTTTTCCAAAAGGGGCATTATATTCGCTATATAAGTTTCCGCCCCTGTTTTTATTGTTGAAGAATCAGTTGTGTTAACGAATGACCAGTATGCAAAGTTTTTAAGAGTTTCGGCTTGTTTCGCGTTGATTGATGGTGGAAAAGACATAGGCGCTGCGGCTGCGAGCAAATCGGGATATGTCGTCAAGAACGTATTCGTATAAGCGGATCCCATAGAGAAGCCTGCCATGTAAATACGGTTGGGGTCAACAAGTCCCTTGCTTACCAGATCATCGATATAAGCCTTTAAGGTAGCGGGTGTTGCCTGAACGTTGTTTTGCGCCCGCAAAGCGATTATATGACTAGCGTATTTAGAGTTCTTCTCCATTTTCTTCATAAGCGCGGTGGCTCCGTTGGCGGACCTGATGGGCGCAAAGGTATCCCCGTCCTGTGTACCGCCGCGGGTAGAACCGTGAGCATAGATGTAAAGGGGAAGCCCTTTTACCGGAACGCCGTTGCCGTCCTTATGAATATAGAGTCCATACTGCATAGCTTCCGCGTTGTCAATTTTGGGACCCACTTCAAATTTGTCGATGATTTCATTAACGGTTCCTGACTGTGCGAAAGACGTCTTAACAATGGCAGCCTTGCCATCAAGCTTGATATCGCCACTAGATACAATGTTGTAATTCTGGATGGTGGATTTGGATGCTTCCAAAGTGGACTGTCCGCCGGTTAATGTCCAAAATTCCAATTCTACAACGATGTAGCGGCCTTTAGTAAGTCCAGCTTGATAATCAGGGGAGTTCTGGTTCACACCCTTATACCCTCTGGGTCTAGGTTCGCCATTGACGTACACTCTATTGACGGTGCGTGTGCCTTGATATGCCAGGTTACCGTCCAGCAGAGTATTCCTCGCCGAGACTGTAAACAGGTTTGAACTAAGGTCGGCACCCACAGCTTCATTTCCCGCACCCAGATCGATGATAACAGCTGTGGTAAATTCTCCGGTAGCAAAGTTATCGTTGTATACGATAAAGTTAAGTAACGTTGCGGCCGGATCGGGTTTGAATGTAACATGGATTACCTTGTCATCGGTGTTCACGTTTTTCAAGGTATAGGTATTGTTTGCAATCTCTACAGATGCACCATTTACAGTTACGGTATCCACGACATAACCGCTGATCGGAGTGAATGTAAAGGATTGGTTTCCGCCGTCAGCTACCCGAATCAAGCCGGATGGCGAGATGGTGCCGTTTAATCCTGCCGTGGCGTTAACGGGGTGCCTGGATACCGTGGAGCTCCCAAGCAGCAACAAGCTATTCTTGAAGCTGTCAGAACTGCCATAACCCGCGTCGGGCTTACCTAAAGCGGATACCACCTCATAACGGTCATTCCCCGCACCCGTTGAGTTATTGATGTACACATCAAACGTAATCGGGGAATTGCTCGTGAATTCAATGGTTCTTCTAGGTATCTTCACTTCCGCGATATACCCGGTGTCCGTTCGTGTAACCGAACCGTCGCGGCCCGCAGCGGTTTGACCTGAGAAAATACCGCTTGCGCCAATACGCCACTGGTTAGAGCCGCTTCTTCCGTCACCGACATAAAATTCCACACTGTCGGTCATGTACTCAGTGCCAGGAGTGTGACCGAAGCACACATTCGGGTCTGTAACCACAACGCGTGCATACAGGTAGTCTTCGTCCCAAAATACTTTGGCTTTGCCGGTAGCCTTGGGGCCTATCTTCTGGTCGGGTGCGCTACTGTTGTTGATGTCAAACTCCGCAGCTTGTTCCCACAGTTTGTCGTTAGTGCTGAGTACAGGTGAACCGTATCCGGCAACAGGCCGATGGTTTGCTGTGGTCTGCGCGAACATCCAATCAAAGACGTCAGTGTAATCATTGTTCCAAGCCGGCAAGTTAGAGGACTGCGCTGTTGGCGCTATGCTCCAAGTCCCCATCGTTATGTCATTGTAAAGAACAGCCGCTTCAACTTCATGCGCCACCGAATCACTCAGGGCAGGTGAATGGTTCGGATTCGGTTTCTGATTCGGCTGATCAAATTGATTGTAAGGCCATACAAGAGCCTCATTGCTCTCAAAGCGCGAAGCTTTCGCGTTGATCATTTTTGGCATATTGGTGTTTATGAAGTTAGCGAGGTTAGTCTGGTATACTCCAACGTTATACTCATTGATAAACATCCAATAGGCCAGGTTGGTGTGAACGTAGTTGGCGTTCGCGTTCGGTGAGCCGCTTACCGGAGACATAGGTGCGGCGGACGCGAAGAAGCCGGGATAAGCGTTAATTAAGCTGTTCGTATACTGACCGCCCCATGAGAAGCCCGCCGCGTAAATACGGTTAGGGTCTACTGCACCGCTGGCAACCAGGTCATCTATAACCTTCTTAACATTGGCTGTGGAGGGAGTACTCGTGCCATTATAGGAAATATTCAGGATATGGCTGGCGTATTTCTCGGGGGACTTTTCCATTTTCTTCATCAGAGCGACCGAGCCGTTGGCGGATTTCATCGCCGCTTTTGGGTCAGTCGCAGCGCTTGTGCCGCCGCGTCCCCTGCCGTGGGTATAGACATACAGCGGCAAGCCCCGCGACACTTCACCGTTTCCATCCTTGTGAAGGTAGAGCGCGCGATTGACCGAATTGCCCGTAGGTGCTGTAAATTGATCAAGGATCGGATTCACAACTTTTTTCTGTTCAAAAACCGCGTAGTTAAGCGGATCCCCTTCTGTCAGTGGGATCTCGCCGTTTTGGACGACGCTGTAAACCTGTTTGGTTGAGTTCATGTTGCCATCCAGTGTTATATTGCCGCCGCTCTCTGAATAAAACTCAAACTCAACTACGATGTAACGGCCGCGTTCCAGTCCCTCCTGATAATCCGGTGAACGGCTTACCGTCCCCAGATAGCCGCGTACCTTCGGTTCGTCATTGGCGTATACCCTAGTGATCTTGCGCGTCCCTTCAAAGGTTACCGAGTCGCCGTTCAGGGTCGTGTTCCTGGCCGAAACGGTAAACAAGTCCGGATTAAGCTTGGAGCCTTCCGCCGCCTTCCCTTCGCCTAAGTCAATGATGACAGCCGTCGTGTACTCGCCACGCGCGAAGTTGTCATTCCATACAATAAAGGGGAGCAACTCCGCGGTCGAATCATTTTTGAATGTCACTTGAAGGGTATGGTTAGCGACAATATTTGAAAAGGTATAAGTGCCATCATCGGATAGAACTGCGTCCTCTCCGTCTACCTTTACGGTATCTACAATTTTGCCGTAATCGGGGGTAACCGTAAAGGTTTGGTCTGAGCCGCTAGCTATTCTCAGAACATTGCCGGGTGCGTTCGGCGTTATTCGGCCGCCCGATTCCGCCGTGGCGGTGATTGAGAATCTCTCGTCCGCTCCACTAGCGGCAATGAGATTCAGGCTGTTTGTATAAGAAGCAGCATTGTTGTAAGCCGCGTCCGGAATTCCGAAACAGGAAACGACTTCATAGCGGTCACCGCCCTTTTCCGACGAGTTATTGATATAAACTTCAAAGGTAAACGGGCCTGCCTGCAAGTTCAAGGTTCTTTTAGGGATTCTCATCTCCACGATATATCCTGTGTCCGTGATCTCAGTCCACGCAGCTCTGCCCGGAGCGTTTTGCCCTGAAAACACGCCTGCCGCGCTGATGCGCCATTGATTCGCGCCTTGGGTTCCGGCGCCGGCATAAAACTCCAGGCCGTCGTACTGATAATCATTGCCGGGTCCCTGATATAGATTGCTGTCCTCCACGACTACGCGGGCATACAGGTAGTCTTGGTCCCAAAGGATCCTGGCTGTGCCTGTGGAATGGGGCCTGGGGTCGCCGGGCACCGTGCTTTTGTTGATGAGATGCTCCATGGTCAGGGCCCACAGCGGGTCGTTTGACCCGAGTTCGGGAGTTCCAAAAATGGCGGTAGGCGTTTCATTTGTCTGCAAGCTTGTAAGATCTGTAGAACTGCTGTCGCCATTAAGTGCTTCTGTATACTCGTTGTTGTCAGTGGCGGCGGCAAAGCTGGCAGGCATTAGTGACGCCACCATTAGCAAGCAACATAGGAACACGAGCATTTTGCCAAATCGTTTTGATATCATTGAAAATCCTCCTTTTTTCGATCCGTGCACCCACGGCTTACCCATATCGTAAACACCAAGGCTTCAACAGCTTACTTCATCGCAGCGGATATAACAGCGCGGATATAATAGCGCTTTCATGATTTCCTCCTCCATAAATTAGTTGTTATTTCACCCTATGTAGAATTTCACAATTTATTCAAGTATCAATCTAGTACTTCATCAGATTTAAAATGGTGGAGCAGACGCAATTCCCCTTCGAATTACATCTTTTTTCCAAGCGGGCCTTGTTCTTCAGGGGCGTTTGGCTTAGCGTAACGGACTGAGGTGCTTTTATTTGGGAAGAAAGTCGCCAATTGGGTGAATAAGGGACTCCACAGGCCTTATCCTTTACACGTCAGCTCCGAAACGTCTCATAGAGAGACTATAAGGTCGCCTGAGTCCGTTACGCTGCAAAAAGTGGCGTTTTCGCGGGGATAAGATCTCTCCGGTCCGTTAGATTTTCGGTGGATTGGGTTTAACAAGCTATCGAATGTTTATAGTTTATTAATAGATGCCAACTTCCTCAATAATTGCTGAACCTATGACAAGAACATGGCCCCATTGGCGACAAGTCCCCTTCTGGCCAGAAAAAAACAACTCCTTAGAGTTGTTTTAATAATAATATTTCTTAATATGGGTTTTAGCCAAGCCTTCTCAAAAAAGTAAACGGTAAGGCTAATACAGACATTCCCCATGCTGGAAGAAACAGCAGTACTCTCTGGAACCTATTCCTGGTATCTTCTTCAAATGTATGAGCACATTTCCAGAGAAACTTTTCAGACCTTAAAATGATTTGCCTGCCAGGATTAATCATTTCCTGCAAATAATATTTGGTCAAAAATCTTAACGAATATTTTCGCAATGTTCTTGGCATCATCGATACCTCTATGGTGAGTACCTTCAAGCGGCAGTTTAAGCATAGTCAAGGCTCTTTCCATGCCTACTCCCCTCTCCTTACCAATCATTCTCCCGTGCTGATGCTTGAGACTGATATGGTTATCCGTCCATTCACTTGCGATTTGATGTAGTGCACAATCCTTCTGCAACTGGTTTTTATCATAAAACCCCCAGGAGCAGAGGACATAAGGTTCGTTACCTATCCACTCTTGAAATTGACTTATTGCCTGCGGAAAATACACTGCAGCATCCACATCCGCCTGAGAGATGGAGGTAAGCTGCTTACAAAAATCGGAAAGCTGTGGGCTTAATGCGGGCTTTACAAAAATTCGAAAATCGCTCACAGTCTTCAGTCTTTCATTGAGTTTTACGGCTCCGATCTCAATAATTTCGTTTTGCCTTTTGCGGTCATTTTCCCAACAAGTGGCTTCCAGATCAAAAATGATATAGTTCATAAATACTCCTTTTGTAATTCGAATCGATAGACCCATCGCTCCGGGCTATGCCTTTTGTTATACTTTCAAGTGAGGTTTCAAACCTTCTATTTTCTTTTCGCACTTTAATTATATACCCACACAGAGGAGCGCAAAGACATGAACTTTTTCAAAAAATGGTTTGGCGGCAATGAAATGGGCAAATCGGAAGACGGTACCATCATTTATGGTTATGACGCTCTGGATGAGCAGCAGATTACACCTCCCTCCAATATTCTGTACATGGAAGAATTAAACGAACATTTCAATCGGGTCTTTCCCAACCGGGAAACCGGCGTGTTCCATGAGCTGATTTCTGACATCGTACATATTGATGTGAATATTATGGAAGCTACACCTGATGAGCCATACCGGGTGCTGTACACCAATGGGATGAGCGATCTGCCGATGACGCTCCCGCAGGAGATCCGTGAAGAGTACAAGCATCTGGAACGCGCGGAGCTGATGATGTTTTTGCCGGCGGACTGGCCGCTTACGCAGGAGGATTTTGAGTCGGAGGAGAACTACTGGCCGATCCGGCTGATGAAGATGCTTGCCCGGTTCCCGCATATGTATCAGACATGGCTTGGATATGGACATACGATCCCTAACACTGAGGATTACGAGCCCTATGCGTCTAACACTGGGTTGTCCGGCATGATCCTCTATGCTCTGCCGGAAGAGGTTAGCACCGTCCATACGAAAGACGGCAATCAGGTTCAGGTTTATTTCCTGGTTCCCCTGTACCGGGAGGAAATGGAATTCAAGCTGGAGTCCGGCATGGACGAACTGGTGGCCAAGCTGTTCGAGCTTCCAGAGGATTTCCTCGTTCTGAATCCGAATAGACGTAACGCGTGTAAATAACTGGCCCGGATGAACGGGTTTGAAACAGCAAAAGGCTGAGCCTAAGTCAAGGATATGACTTTGGGCTCAGCCTTTTTGTCTCCCCCTTACAACAAAAAAACCGCGCTGGGCGCGGGATCTTATAGGACTGTGTTATTGTCCAGACACAATAATTATGTTTCTGGATATAAAAACTATTCACCTGTTTCAGCAAATCGTTTAATGCGCTCACCCACTTGATCACGAACCCGCTGAAACACCGCCCATTTTTCCTCATCTGTTCCTTGAGCCTTCGCTGGATCATCGAATCCCCAGTGCTCACGTTTCACCTGAGGCGGCGTAATAGGGCATTTGTCAGCTGCGTCTCCACACAATGTAATAACTAGATCGGAGCTGTTGAGCAATTGCGGATCAATAATATCAGACGTTTGACCTGAGATATCTATACCTGCTTCACTCATCGCCTGAACGGCTTTCGGATTCAGACCATGAGCCTCTATGCCGGCGCTGTATACTTTCCACTCCTCACCCAAATATTTTTTGGCCCAGCCTTCCGCCATCTGGCTCCGGCAGGAGTTTCCTGTACATAAGAAGTAAATGGTTTTCTTATTCATGAGCTGCAGTCTCCTTTGATTTTAAAATAGATTCAAGGTTATATATAAACCTAGCAGTGTGATGACCAGCGTTGGGATCGTCAAAATAATGCCTGTTTTGAAGTATGTTCCCCAGGATATCTTTACTCCTTTGGTGGAAAGCACGTGCAGCCACAGTAAGGTAGCCAGTGAACCAATGGGTGTTATCTTCGGACCTAAGTCAGAACCAATAACATTTGCATAAATCAAAGCTTCCTTAATCAGTGCGGAAGTGTTCGTGGCATCAATGGCCAGTGCATCAATCATTACAGTAGGCATGTTGTTCATTATGGAGGAGATTACCGCAGCTATAAAGCCCGTCCCCATCGTTGCTGCGAACAACCCTTGGTCTGCAACGGCCTGGATGACATCAGCTAATACATGGGTAAGCCCCGCATTTCTTAGACCATATACGACAACATACATGCCTATAACACATTCCAGAGCACTCCCTTCAAATCCTTAAGTATACTAACGTACATCATTATATAATTATATGCTTATATATTCAATATCAAAATATTACTCGCAGCAGGCAGCACCAGACGGCTTGTTTAAACTGGATAGAATGAAGCTGGTATCCGGTGTAAGCTGAAGAATGGCCGCAACATGAGGCTTATCTTCAATGCTTAAAGAGTAATACACCCACTGGCCTTTTTTCTGTTCCTTAACCAATCCGCTGCTTTTCAATTTGCGCAGATGCTGGCTTACGGCTGGTTGGGAGATGTCAAAAAGATCCACGAATTCACATACACACCACTCCCGTTCTTTTAAAAGGGTTAGAATCGTGAGCCGTGTTTTATCTCCAAGGAGTTTTAAATCTTCCGCAAGTTCATTTAGTACATTCATTTAAAAGCTCCTCCCATCTATATAAGGCAATACTTATATTCTAAGACCTTAATGGCCAATTAGCAACCAGATTAAAATAATATTTGCATTTTGCAATCAATTGCAGTATAACCAGTTCAAGAGGTGAACACATGGAAACCCCACGAGAACTATTTCAAATCATGACCCGGCGTTTAGGATTGCTCAATAAGGACTGCTGCAGCGTAAGGGGATGTAAACTATCCGCGGCCCAAAGCCATCTGCTTTATGAGATCGCCCGGAGCCATAATCCCTCCATGCAGCAAGTTGCCGAAGCACTGGGCACGGACATTACCACCTTCAGCAGACAAGTCCAGTCGTTGGTGAAAATGAATTTGGTAAAAAAGACACCTGAACCCAGCGATCGGAGAATCTATACCCTTTCCCTTACTTCCGAAGGAAAACTGGTGGCTGCAACTATTGATCAACAAATGAATGAATACCTGAATGAAGCCTTCTCGCATATGAGTGAGTTTGAAGTAGAAACATTGCTACGATCCATCAAGCTTTTCAACGATGCTATGGGGAAATCCAGCAATTGCTGCGCACCTGTTAAAGGGTGATTTCCCTTGGTCTTTATTTGTAACTTGCAAGTTATTTTAATGATAAGGAGTGTGTATTCATGAACAAACTTACGAATGACCAAATCCGCCAAAATGTACGGGGACGTTATCAAACGATTGCTGTAAATAAGGTCGAACCTGCCTCTTCCTGCTGCTCCTCTGCTGATTATGATGCTATATCCGCTGAATTAGGGTATTCAAACGAAGATCTCGCTGCTGTTCCTGAAGGCGCAAATCTAGGACTTGGATGCGGCAACCCCCAGGCTATTGCTGAACTGCGGGCAGGTGAATATGTTATGGATCTCGGGAGCGGCGGCGGGTTCGATTGCTTCCTCGCTTCCCGGCAGGTAGGTGAACAAGGCCATGTTATCGGTGTAGATATGACTCCTGAGATGATTAGCCGGGCAAGAGATAATGCCATTAAAGGTAAGTTTAATAATACCGAATTCAGGTTGGGAGAAATTGAACATCTTCCGGCGGCCGACAATTCGGTTAATGTCATAATCTCCAACTGTGTGATTAACCTCTCGCCTGATAAGCAGCAAGTATTCCGTGAAGCCTATCGCGTACTTATGCCCGGAGGGCGTCTGGCCATCTCTGATATTGTAACTACAGCTGAGCTACCCCCCGAGATCAAAAATGACCTGGGCGAATTATATTCGGGTTGTATCTCCGGGGCCTCTTTCATTTCTGATCTGGAGATGATGCTTCAGGAAAGCGGCTTTACTGAGATCCATATTGAGCCCAAAGACGAATCCAGAACATTTATCAAAGATTGGGTTCCCGGTGCGAACGTTGAGCAATACATCGTCTCTACTGTGATTAAAGCGAGAAAACAATCTTAAGGGGATGTTCAATTGATCACTACATTAACTGTTCGTCAGGCCACACCAGAAGATATCGGTAGTATCCTCCGAATCTATAATCAGGGAATCGAGGATCGAATCGCTACACTTGAAACAGAGACGAAAGATTTCTCTTATATGGAGGCGTGGTTCAAAGATCATCAAGGCCGCTATAGCGTTATTGTAGCGGAACGAGAAGGTGAAGTGATTGGCTGGGCCTCCCTGAATCCCTATTCCCTCCGCTGCGCTTATAACGGGGTAGCTGACCTGTCCGTTTACATTGATCGCCGCTTCCGTGGCCAAGGTGTAGGCAACTCGCTCCTGGATTCTTTGCACAAGGTGGCCAAGGAAAATAGCTTTTATAAAATCGTTCTCTTTACCTTCCCGTTTAATGAGAGTGGTCAAGGGTTGTATCGGAAGATGGGCTACCGGCAGGTTGGTCTATTGGAGAAGCAGGGGATTATAGACAAAACGTTTATTGATGTGATGATTATGGAGAAGCTTCTACTATAAAAATGAAGATAAAAAAGGAGAAGTTCTACCCGTAAACGGAAGAACTTCTCCTTTCAATCAGTTCCAACTACTCCTTACTTACTAACCAATCAGCAACTTGTCCTCTGGGTAACGGTACTTCTGTTTAACACTTTTTTGTGCCAAGGCAAAGGCTAAGGTTAAAGGGCCCAGTCTCCCAATATACATTATAACTATGATGATACATTTACCAATTGGTGACAGATCAGGGGTTAAGCCCATGGACATGCCCACGGTTCCAAAGGCTGATGTAGCTTCAAATAAAAGAGCAAGAATATCCGTATGGCGGGTATATTCAGTAATTGTTAATAAAAAGGTTGCTCCAAGAACAAGGCCTAAGGAGATGGTCATTACAGCCAGTGATCTGAAAATAAGATCTTGAGGTATCCGTTTTTTTAGCAGCTGCACATCAGCATTCCCCTTGATGGTTGAGAAGATGCTTAATATGAGTACCGCAAAGGTGGTCGTCTTGATCCCCCCGCCTGTCGAGCCTGATGAAGCTCCTATGAACATCAGAAAGATCATAAAGAACTGGGACGCCGGTAACATCGCACCAATATCAATGGAGTTGAAACCCGCTGTGCGGGTAACCACTCCCTGGAAATATCCACCCCAGATTCTTCCCCCCCATGTGAGTGTACCAAATGTTCTGGTATTAAAAAGCTCAAAGACAAATATGACCAGAAACCCTGCAAAACAAAGCACTCCTGAAGTGATTAGCACGATTTTTGTGTGAAAAGACAGAGCCTTCCAGCTTCTCTTGCGGTATAGATCCAGAATCACAATAAATCCAATTCCACCAATGATAAATAAAAATGAAATGACAATATTGACTAACGGATCACCAACATACCGGCTCAGACTATCCGACCATAATGAAAAACCTGCGTTATTAAAGGCCGAGATGGAATGGAAAATTCCATAATATAGGGCTTTGGCAACACCCAGGTCATTCGCCCACCGGATGGTCAACAACAATGCCCCAAGAGTTTCGAAGATAAATGAGATTAGTACAATGCTTAGTGATAGCCGGACGACCCCTTGTGTTTCAATGGAGTTCGAAGATTGCTGGATGAGTAAACGCTCCTTCAGCCCAATCTTCTTCCCCAGAATTACGGCAATTAGAACACTGAACGTCATGAATCCTAATCCTCCGATTTGAATGAGGAGCAGGATAATGATTTGTCCAAAGTTGGAAAAGTCGGTTCCTGTATCCAGCACCACCAATCCAGTGACACACACAGCTGAAGTTGAGGTAAACAATGCATTTAGCCATCCCACACTAGTTCCGGTGGATGAAGATACCGGTAAGGACAACATAATTGTCCCCAGAATGATGGTTACAGCAAAACCTAAAAGAATAATTCTTGATGAGGTTAGACTGAGTTTTCGAGTAAACCAAAGGTACCTTTTTGTAAACATATCACTGGCTCCTGTAATGATTCTTTTCGTAAATAAACAGCGCTGCGTCACCTTCAAGGGTGTGTGTCCAGTGAGAGTATCAGCCAGGTAGCTCTTGTTGAAAACACTGTTGATCCTTTAGATAATCGAGCAAAAGCCGGTTAAATAATTGCGGTTGACATAGGTGACTAGGATACATGGCATTCTCGATGATCGCTAAATGAGCTTTGGGATACTTAGCCGCTGTTTTTTTAACTTGCTCTAACACCCGCTCATTGTGATTACCTGACACGATCAGCACCGGAATTTGCAGCCGCAGCGCAAACCCGTAACCGTCCGAATACTTCAACGCCATGCGTTGCTTAATCCATTCTGTCGTCCGTTTATGCATAAGCTCTTTTCTCAAGATATGGTAAGCCAAGAGCCACCTGTGATAGGTGATACGTAAAGGCTTGATAAACATTTCAGCAGGGAGATAATGAGAAATCCAGGCACAGAACTGCAACGCTTCTTTCAACTTACTTCCGCTAGCAGAGTAATCACCTTGAAAATAACTATCCACCAAAATCATGGTAATCACCCGCTCAGGGAATAGATAGGCGAACTTCTGGGCAAGTATAGCTCCACTGGAGCAGGCTACAATTACAATCTTTTCTACATCCAGCTTATCTAATAATGCCTTTAGATCCTCAACTTGAGTGTCTACGATCCGGCCAATCTCAACATTCATCTTCCCTGACAGCCCGTTTCCTCTTAGATCATAGACAATTACTTTCGCGCGCTTACTGAAATATTCCGCCTGTGGTTCAAAAAGATGGTGGGAGGTCGAATAATCATGGATAAAAACGATGGGCAGACCGCTACCCGATATCTCATAATACAAGGTTGTTCCGTTGACATCAACAATAGGCACTGCAGGATTCCCCTCTCATGAACGCTTACGGGGTTAGCTGACGGATTCGGACCTGAGTAGCCCTACTCGATATTCTCGAGATTCACCCCGGAACTTTTGGTTCCCCCGTTTCCTTTACAGGAATTCAGCGGCAAATATCATTTCTCAGATTGCTCCTTACTTCTTTCCTTATGGGTCAGCAGATCATCCTGTACGCTGTTTTTCCACAAGGGAACGCCCGAACGGTAGGCCGCCCGGCCATTTAGATGGCCTGCGACCGGCGAAGTGATGAATACAAAAAGAATCGCCAGCAGCAGCTTGACACTGATCTCTCCATCTTTGAACCAAAAGTAAAGGAAGCCGCCGCCCAGTAAACATAACACCCCGAACGTTGCGCTTTTGGTGGCCGCATGTGAACGCAGATAGACATCGGGCAGCCGGATCAGGCCAAAGGCACTGATGCCGCAAAAAATGGCGCCCAGCACCACTAGAATCGAGCTAAACAACTCACCTGTCATGCAGTTCCCCTCCTTCTTCCACAACAACCCCACGTTCGATATACCTTGCGAGTGCAGTGGTTCCAATAAACGTCAGAATACCTATAACCAGAATTACCTCAAGAAAATTGCGGGTATCCAGCAGCATACTAATGACAGTAATCATAGCCAGTACATGAATGCCTATCGTATCTAGGGCGGCCACCCTATCCGAACGGGTAGGTCCTTTCAGAAGCCGGAACAGGCACGCGAGTATGGCCATTCCCAGAATGATCAATGCGGTAGTTAATAGTACGGAGACCATCAGCGGGTCACCTCCATGATCACTTGTTCGAAATTACCCCGGATCTGCTTCACCATTTCCTCAGCATCTTTGATGTCAATGGCATGAATAAATAGGGTCTTCCCATCCCTCGACACATCAAGGGTCAGCGTGCCAGGAGTCAGACATATTAGACAAGACAACAGTGTAACTTCCCAGGCTGAGGTTAACGCCGTCTCATAGGCGAATATTCCAGGGCGGATCGCCAGCTTCGGACGAAGAATATGATAAATTACCACAAAGTTCGAGATGGTCAATTCGCGGATAAAGATCAGCAGCAGCTTGAATATGGACCATAGGCGTTTTAAATAAAATGGCCGGGCCTGAGGCTTGGATCTTCTGAATAACAGCAGCATCCCTATGCCGAGCAGAAACCCGATAAGAAAAGTGGCGCCGGAGCTGCTATTATTGATTGCCATCCACAATAAAGCAACTAACAGATTAAACAAGAATTGTAGAGCCATTATATCTACTCCTTCAGTATGGCTTGAATGTATTCCGCAGGTGAAGCCAGAACCTCTCCGGCCTGTGCTACATAGGCATATAGAGCATCTGCTCCAATACCCATTGCAATGACAAGCACAAGCAGTGCAGCGGCGACAGCAGAAGCTCTCTTCAGGTTCACAGCAGGCAGTTCTCTCTCAGGTTCATTTCCCCAGAAGGCCAGCCTGAACATCTTGATTAAGGAATACAGCACCATAAAGCTTGAGCCGAGACCGATCAGAGACAGTGTCAGCATACCGGCATCCAAAGCTCCGCGGATGATCAGCAGCTTTCCGGCAAAACCGCTCAGCGGCGGAATCCCTACCAATGCAAGAGCCAGGATGAAGAACATCCAGCCCAGCAGCGGATATTTTTTGATCATGCCTCCCATACCACTCAAACGATCTGTTCCTGCTGCGGAGATGATTAATCCGCCCAGTATAAACAGGAGCCCTTTAGCCAGCATATCGTGAAGCAGATAGAAGATGACTCCGTTCAGCGAATCCCCGGTACCTGCAGCAAGCCCGAAAGCCACAAATCCGACACTAATAATGACATTATAGTTAAGAATCCGAGTGATATCCTTGTAGGCCACTGCCCCAATGCTGCCCAGAATCATGGTTGCCGCAGCCATCCAGGCGATCAAGCTATGCGTGAGACTGGTATCATTCACAAACATCAGGGTGAACGTGCGGATAATGGCATATAGTCCTACTTTGGTAAGAAGAGCACCAAATAGTGCTCTGATCGCCGAAGGCGGTGCGCCGTACGATCCTGGGAGCCAATAGAACAGGAACAGCCCCGCTTTTAAGGAGAATACGATTAAAAAAAGTACAGCAATTACGTTCAATATGCCTCCTTGCCCCGCTTCAGCAATCCGCTGTGACAAATGCGCCATATTCAGCGTCCCTACAGCCGCATACAGATACGCTACGGCTGCTACAAACAACGTTGACGACACAATATTGATCAGCAGGTATTTCGCCGTCTCCCGTAACTGCAGCTTGGTCCCTCCCAGGGAGATAAGGGCATATGAAGAAATCAGCATCACCTCAAAGAAGACGAACAAGTTGAAAATATCTCCTGTAAGGAAAGAGCCGTATACCCCGACCAGCAAAAAATGAAAGAAAGTATAATAATAATACCGCTCCCTCTGCTCTCCAATGCTGCTGAAGGAATAGAGCAATATGGCGAAGCTTACGATGGAAGCCATCATCACCATTAGTAAAGCGAACATATCTCCAACAAATACAATTCCGTAAGGGGGTACCCACCCTCCCATTTGTAAGGTCAGAATGCCATCAGCATGTACACGTGTAACCAGCAAGGCTGTACTAAGGATAGTAAGGATACCGCTAACTACGCTAATCCCCCGCTGAAGGCGTATCTGCTCTTTGAATAGAATCAGAATCACTGCTGTACATAACGGAATCAGAATAGGCAGAACCAGAAGGTTATTCATTCCTTGGCCTCCTTGATACTGTCGATTTCATCCGTACCTAAGGCCTGATAAGAGCGGTAAGCAAGCACGAAATAGAAGGCAGTTACGCCGAAGCTGATCACGATAGAGGTCAGGATCAGAGCCTGCGGCAGCGGGTCGACATAAGTCTCCTCATTACCCAGCACAGGAGCTGCCCCCCGCTTGAGTCCGGCCATGGTCAGAAGCAGCAGATGTACACCATGCGTCAGTAAGGAGGTTCCCAGGACAACCCGCAGGAGGATTTTGGACAAAATCAGGTACACCCCTATAGTAAACAGAATGCCTATTGCTATCGCCATTACTAGTTCCATCTTTTATCCCCTCCAATCGTTAAAATAATGTTCATCGCAACTCCTACCACTGCTAAATAGACGCCTAAGTCAAATAGCACAGCTGTTGCCAGTTCGACATCTCCAAGGATAGGAAGATGGAAGTGTCCGAAGGAATGACTCAGAAAAGGGACACCAAAGAGAAATGAGCCTGAAGCTGTAAGAATAGCCAGCATGAGCCCTGCTGCCGTGAGCAGACGGTAGTTTACAGGAAACACTTTACGAATCTGATCCATGCCAAACGCGATGGTTATCAGTATAAGCGCTGCGGAAGTCATCAATGCGCCAATGAAGCCTCCCCCCGGATGATTATGACCTGCAAAGAACAGATACAGGGAGAAGATCAGAATGATGATGACAATTCCTTTGGACATCGTCTGCAGAATCACATCATTACTGCGCAGAGGTACAGCCAGCTGCGGATCAATTCGCTTAGGCTCCTCTTCCATTCTCAGATGGACAAGGGCATAAATGCCCAGCGAAGCGATGCCCAGCACCATGATCTCAAACAAAGTATCGAATCCGCGGAAGTCTACAAGAATGACGTTAACTACATTTTTTCCGCCCGCCAGAGCGTAGCTTTCTTGTAAGAAATACTCGGAGATGGACGCGAACGGACTGCTGCCCATTGCTGCCAGAGCGACCAGCGTCACTGTTACACCCACACCAAGCGAGATGATCAGGTTAGGCAACTTGAAGCGCATGTTCTCCTTCTGCTTCCTCAGCTTCGGCAAGTACCGGAAACAGAGCAGGAACAGGATGACGGACACGGTCTCAATAATCATCTGGGTCAGCGCAAGATCAGGTGCCCGGAAAAGGACAAACAGCAGCGTTACCATGTACCCGACACCGCCAGTGAATAGGATCGCATTGACCCGTGATTTGGCAAAAGGAACAGCAAAGGCTGCCAGCAGCATCGTTACAATAACGGCCCATTCATAGAAGGATAAGTCCGCATACTGCTTCATGCCAAAGCTGATCCCGGGTTCCCGGAGGAGAACACTAAGCACAGCCACGATCAAAAAGCTGAAGATATAGAGTAGATAATGGCGGTTAGAGCCGGTCATATAAGCATCTGTCAAACGCGCAGACCCCCGTTCCAGTAGCCGGAGCGACGCATCATACACCCGGTTAAGCGTATTCCGCCCCCTGGCTTCACGGTCCAGCACCCGCAGACGGGTATAGCTTTTGAACAGGAGAATTCCGGCGGCTACAACACCAAGTGTCATGAAGATCTCGGGTGTCCAGCCGTGCCAGAAATGAATAGAAGTCTCAAAGCTTTCTCCCGGAGAGAGCATCCCCGTGTGTATGGAGGCCATTGCCGGCTCAATCAGCGTGACCGAGACCAGATCCGGGAAAAAGGCAAACACTAGTGTAAAAGAAATCAGAATGACGGGTGCCAGCAAGAGTCCTAGTGGAGCTTCATGCGGCGTTTTGTCCAGTTTGTCTGAATGCAGCTTACCGCCGAAGGTCTTAAATACAAGAATCATACTGTATACAAAAGTAAATACACTCGCAATCCAGGCAATGACAGGAAAGAGCTGCAGCCAGAATGCTGAATTCAGAACATCGAACTCGCGGATATTCAGTACCGCAGTGAAAAACATCTCCTTGCTGAGAAATCCGCTGAACGGCGGCAGCCCGGCCATGGAGAACGCCCCCATTAGTGCGACCGAGAAGGTAATCGGCATAAGAGACATCAATCCGCCCAGCTTGCGGAGATCGCGGGTGCCGGTCTCATGGTCGATGATACCTACCACCATGAACAGGCTGCCTTTGAACACAGCATGATTGATGAGGTGGAACAGCGCGGCTGTAGTAGCCATCGTATAAAAAATCGCGTCTTGTCTTCCGCCGGCAAAGCCGGCTGCTGATCCCAGACCAAAGAGTGACATGATGAGGCCCAATTGGCTGATCGTAGAATAGGCCAGTAAGGCTTTGAGATCTGTCTGCCGGATCGCTTTGAACGACCCATAGATCAAAGTAAGCAGGCCGGTTACAGACACCAGCCAGAACCACTCCGCTTGCCCCGCAAAGACAGGAGTAAGCCTGGCCACCAGATAAATCCCTGCCTTGACCATGGTAGCGGAGTGAAGATAGGCGCTGACCGGAGTCGGAGCTTCCATGGCGTCCGGCAGCCAGATATGGAACGGAAACTGAGCCGATTTCGTAAAGGCTCCCAGCAGAATCAGCAGCATAGCCGGGATAAACATAGCGTGATCCGTGATGGTTCCTGCCAATGCAATAATCTCGCGGATACTATAAGTACCGGTCATCACATACAGCAGATTAAATCCGGCAAACATGGCAAGTCCGCCGAACACGGTGATCAGCATAGACTTGAGTGCCCCATAACCGGATCTTTCCCGCCCGTACCAGAAAGCAATAAGCAGGAATGAGGATATACTGGTAAGTTCCCAGAACCCGTATAGTACGATCAGATTATCGGACAGCACTACCCCCAGCATGGCGCCCATGAAGATGAGCAGGTACATATAGAACCGCCGGATTCCCTCCGTCTGTTTGTCGAGATAAAAAATGGAGTATAGCACAACAAGCGCGCCCATTCCCGAAATCAGCAGGACAAAGATCAGACTTAGCCCATCCAGGATCAAGGTGATATTCACTCCAAAAGACGGCATCCAGGCGAAGGTGTCTACTATAGAATCACCTGCACGGATCACAGGAATCCTCGTCAGCAAATACAGGAATAGCGCCGCTGGCAGGGGCAGAACGAGCCATCCCAGATGGAAGCGCGCAGTTTGTCTGGTCAGCAGTAACAGCGCGGATAGTAGAAACGGAAGAAGAATGATGATATGCAGCACGGCTCAGTACCCCTTTCTATCTATAGTTATAGTGCTCACTTCGGCTTGACCCATTCATTCTGTACAATTCTTAAATATTGTGCCTCGCCATTGGTAACCATTTTAAAGAGACCTGTATTAAAATCCGTATCCAATTCCCGGAAGAAGGTGCCCTTTATCGCCTCGCTGCCAGTATTCTCCTCCATTAAAATATAGCGGTCGCCTTTTTTGGCCAGATAGGCAGTAAATCCCCGTTCATGTGTCTGCTCCAGAAGCTCGGGATACCTTTGAACGGCAACGATATGAAGATCAATGGTGCCGACCAGCTCCATCAGATCATTGATGAAATTGCCGCGTGTAATTTCCTGCCACAGGGTTTGGCTGGATTGCCCCAGCACAATCTGTGTCACTTGGTATTCTTGAGCAGTTTCCACGATTACCTGAGCTGTCTTTTTCCCGTTGCATTTGCGGTTCAGAAATTGCCCTCCGGCATCCTGGGTCTGCTGCTCCCAAGCGGAGAGGTACAACTGCTTCTCGTGATTATATTCACCATCTCCGCTGGCATCTACAGTAAGAACAGTAAGCGGAGCCTGAAGCTTTCTGGCCAGCTCGCCGCCTCTCTGAATCAACCGTTGTCCATGGGGCCCGTAATGCACACACACCATAATACTCTCCAGCTTCATTTCCATTTGAAATCCTCCGTAAGTTAATTTTTTCCAGGTAAAAACACAAAAAGAGCCCGCTGTTGGCAGGCTCCTCCGGGTACTTCAGTATACAATTGGCTTTATTATATAGTTCTCAAGAGAGAAAGTAAAGAATATTGACGGCGTATATTGTCCTCTCCATCTGGAGAACACTACTCTTTCTTGCCCAATACCCCATACAGAAATAGATTTCCTAACTCTTTTCTTAAGTCAACAGTTAAGTTCTCAGCAATGGACGGATTGCCTAGCATAGTGATAATTCCGTTCATAAAAATCATAATAGCTTCTGCAGATACGCCCCCAGTTACTTTCCCCTCAGCTTTCCCCTGTTCAATTAATTTCATGATTTCTGGGATGGCAACAGTATTGGCATACTGCTCAACATATGCTTTGAATGCCGGATCTGTAAAGATAAAGTTCTTCATCCCTTCGCTGGTTATGGATTCCTGATTGTTCACCGATACCTCATACATCTTATTCATCTTTTCTTCAAAGGGCAGGTCTGAGTTCATCATTTGGATGAAATCTTTACCCTCTTCCTCCATTTGATGGTAAAAGACTTCTTTGGCCAGCTCCTCTTTATTGCCAAAAAAATTATAGATGGATCCCGGAGAGACACCTGCCTGCTGTGCAATCTCGCGGACGCCTATTTCTTTAAAGTTTCTCGTCATGACCATATCCGTTAACGATTCTAAAATTTGCTTTTTTTTCTGTTGTCTTCGTTTTTCAAAGCCATTCATGATAAATTCCACCTAATCCTGATATTTATGAAACAGCATACCCTTATGTTATATATTTATTGACTTCATAGCAAGATGAGAATATTATGTAACTGAAATCATATTTGTTATATAACTTTGACGGGAGGCGTCAAGCTTTTGATTACAATTGAAGCATTAACAAAGCTCTATTCCAACGGTAAAGGAGTGCGGGAGATTAGCTTTGAGGTGAAGGAAGGCGAGGTTTTCGGTTTCCTGGGACCTAATGGAGCCGGAAAAACAACAACGCTCCGCCAGTTGATGGGTTTCGTTCACCCAACGAGCGGGAAGGCAACGATCAAGGGCCTTGACTGCAGTAGAGACGCTGCACAGATCCAAAAGACTCTGGGATATGTACCCGGGGAAATTGCGTTCTACGATTACATGACCGGACTCCAATTTCTGACCTTTATTGATGAGTTAAGGGGACGTAAAGATCATATACGCCGCAGTCAATTAATCGACAGATTCGAGCTGGAGCCTGGCGGGAAAATCCGTAAAATGTCCAAAGGAATGAAGCAAAAAGTAGGATTAATTGCGGCCTTTATGCATGATCCTGAGGTTATCATTCTGGATGAGCCGACAAGCGGACTGGACCCGCTTATGCAGAAACGTTTTATAGAATTAATTATTGAGGAACGCGGCCGGGGGAAAACCGTCCTGATGTCCTCTCACCTATTCGAAGAGATCGATCAGACCTGTGAACGGGCAGCTATTATACGGGAGGGAGAACTTGTTGCCGTTGAGAACATCCGCTTACTAAAAGCAGCGTTGCCGCAAAGCTTTGTTGTTACCATGGAGGATAAGGAAGATATGGCCCTTCTCCAAAACAGTACTCTGAATTATATACAAAGAGCTCCTCTTATCGTTGAGATCTTTATCAAAGAGGATTATGACCCTATGCTGCGCCTACTGGCTCAATGTAAAGTGGCTCATATGGTGTCAACTCCCCAGACGCTTGAACAGATTTTTATGGACTTTTATGGAAAGGGGCGCTAATTGTGATGTCTTGGGCTCTATTTAAAGCAAATATACGAGTTAACCGTTTTCTGTGGCTTCTGATTGTCGCCGTGTATTCTTTTTATTCCGTGGTCTTATTAAGTATGTTCAACCCGGATAGCGCAGATGAATTGAAGGATATGCTACATATGCTTCCTTCCGGGCTAATGAACGCCATGGGAATGAATTTCGGGTCAACCCTGCTGACTTTTCTGTCAGGGACGTTATACAGTATCCTTCTGTATCTATTCCCCATGATCTTGTCCATTGTTGTTAACCACCGGCTTATAGCCGTACATGTAGATAAAGGCAGTATGGCCTACCTGCTCTCAACTTCCAACTCAAGAATTCGGATCGCCGTGACTCAGGCCGTATTTAGTCTGACCTCTGTAACTGCAATCTTCAGCTGGATCACTGTCCTGACGCTAATCACCTCTTCTGTCATGTTTCCCGGACTAATGGACACCAAGCAATTTATACTATTGAATCTTTACGCACTCCTGATGTATTACACGATTAATGGAATCTGTTTCCTGGCCTCCTGCCTGGCGAACGAAGCCAGATACAGCCTCGGACTGGGGGCCGGCCTCCCGATCACATTTGTATTGCTGCAAATGCTAGGTGATTCCGGGGAAAGGCTGGAATGGCTCGGAAATTTCTCTTTATTCGCCTTGTTCGACCCGGAACGATTATTCGCCGGTGATAGTTTTGCATATATAGGGATGGCTGTATTTGCGGGACTGGCGGCTGTGCTGTATACTGTGGGAATTCTTTGGTTTAATAAAAAAGACTTGCCTATTTAACCTATTTGGCAAGCTGGGGGAATGGAATATGCCAAGAATTGCCCAAACATTTAAATTGGAGACAGGAGCGGTTATTGAGTATACAGTTGCGGGAAGAGGTGAACCAGTGTTCATTCTTCATGGCGGACATTCCAACTGCCAGGAGGATTTTGGCTATAAAATTCTCCTGGAGAACGGGTATTCCATTATTACACCATCGCGGCCCGGTTATGGCCGAACAAGCAAAGAGCTTGGAAGCTCATTAAATACTGCCTGTAAAGCATATGAGCAATTACTGGATCATTTGAATCTTACTAAAGTGCATATTATCGCTGTATCTGCCGGAGGCCCCTCTGGCTTAACTTTTGCTGCCCGCTATCCCCATCGGGTTCACAGCCTTACGCTTCAGTCTGCTGTATCTAAGGCATGGCATAGCCATGAGGATACAACATATAAAGTGTCCAAAATATTGTTCCATCCGAAGACAGAAAAATATACTTGGAAACTGCTCTCCGTCTTCAGCCGCAGCTTTTCGAAATTCATGCTGAAGCAGATGATTCCTTCCTTCAGTAGCCTTCCGGCCAGCCAAGTCATGCAACAATTCACCCAAGAAGATGTTAAACAATTTGTTGCCATGAATCAACGCCAGCGCTCAGGGCATGGATTTATACTAGATCTTGAGCAGCTAGCTTCGTTTGAACCTTCCGGTCTACCTGCAATATTATGTCCTACTCTGATTATACATAGTAAATATGACCAGGCCGTTTTACCTGCGCACGCTCATGCAGCCTTTGAACTCATTCCGCAAGCCGAGCTTTGTCTTTTTGAATCATGGGGACATTTGATCTGGCTTGGCAAGGATGCAGAAACTATGAACAGGAAAATGATTGATTTTTTAAAGACAACAGTATGAACCCTATATTATCAAAACTTCAATTGGTCAAAAATTTTAACGAAGATTTTCGCAATGTTCTTGGCATCATCGATACCTCTATGGTGAGTACCTTCAAGCGGCAGTTTAAGCATAGTTAAGGCTCTTTCCATGCCTACTCCCCTCTCCTTACCAATCATTCTCCCGTGCTGATGCTTGAGACTGATATGGTTATCCGTCCATTCACTTGCGATTTGATGTAGTGCACAATCCTTCTGCAACTGGTTTTTATCATAAAATCCCCAGGAGCAGAGGACATGAGGTTCATTGCCTATCCACTCTTGAAATTGACTTATTGCCTGCGGAAAATACATTGCAGCATCCACATCCGCCTGAGAGATGGAGGTAAGCTGTTTACAAAAATCAGAAAGCTGTGGGCTTAATGCGGGATTTACAAAAATTTGAAAATCGCTCACAGTCTTCAGTCTTTCATTGAGTTTTACGGCTCCGATCTCAATAGTTTCGTGTTGTCTTTTGCGGTCATTATTTCAATAGATGCTTTGAGATCCTATCTTCATTCCAGTCGTATACTAAGACACTATTCTCACGATAATCTAATATAGTTCCTTTTATTCCATAAAATTCGTGAATAGAGGCCAACGTTTTTGCATCTAAAATATACTGGGAGGTAAGCAAATCGACATACAGGTTTCCTTCTATCGTTTTCTTCGCTGTTGGCAGACCGTCACCCTCAGGCATATTAAAATTCGCTAGTACTCTATCCTTTACTAAACCCTTCTGGTTGAACAAGCTTAATTTTTTGGTTTTAGGATTAAATACCATGTAATGATCCCCGGCTTGGAAAGCAAACCCAAGTGGATCGATTGTTCTTCCCCAGATAGCGGAGCCTTTTGGAGATAAAGCTATAAGTTTCTGCGTATTTGCTTGATGTACTGAAAACACAAAAGTGCCATCATCGAGTGCAAAATCAGTATAAAAGCTGACGCCTGCTCCCTTTGGGAAGGTGTATTGGAATGAGCGCTGTAAGGATGAATTGTACACTTCAACTTTTTGAGCATTGCCCTGCTTGGTTAACATCTCTATGGCGATTTGGTTCTTCGACACGGTAGTTAACTTTCCGGATACCACCTTACTTGCTTTCTGCTTGCCATTTTTATCAAAAGAGAGTAGTTGCACCGTTTCTGCACCGATTGTATTCGATTTCTGACCTGCAATAATTAAGTTTCCGTCACTCATGCGATATAACTTGCCGTCAAATGCCCCTAGATCTTGTCCTACACGCTTACTCCAATTCTCCTTCCCTGCAGGGCTCACAGAATAAAGAACTCCTGGAAATGAGAAATAGGCGTATACCGTACCGTCTGGTGCATAAGCAAAAGGATATTCTGTACTTGGCCATCCGTATCCTGCCTTTGCAAACGAGAATACCCATTTCACCTTTCCGGTTTTGGGATCTACGGCTCGGATTGTATCAGGTGACCAAACTTTTGTCTCAGAGAATCTTTCTTCTCCAACATGTAAGTACAGCGTTTCTTGTCCCGGCACATAATAACTCTCTGGTTGAATCGGTATGTAATCTTCATTCGGTGTTTGAGTCCAAACCGCTATTGGTAAGGATTCATAATTCTTAGCAGACACCACCCCACCAACATTTGCAAAAACCAGGGCAGCAACCGTGAAACTGATTAACTTCTTTTTCAAAACGAAAACCTCAACTTTCCTTTTTGATTGGAATACATAATATTATCGACATTTGTAATTCGAATCGATAGACCCATCGCTCCGGGACTATGCCTTTTGTTATTCAGACATCGTACATATTGGTTTGAAACAGCAAAAGGCTGAGCCTAAGTCAAAAATATGACTTTGGGCTCAGCCTTCTTATTTCCTAGTACCGCTCATTGATCTGCTCTCCTAACCATGCGCCTTGGCGGACAAGTCTGCGCTGTAGCTCAGTGATGTCGATACTGCGCGTTTCCCGCGTGCCTGTCTCGGCCAGAATCGCCGCGGCCGTACCGGAGGCTTCGCCCATTGCAAAGCAATTCGGCATAACCCGGGTGGAGCCTTGGGCCGCTCGATCGGTTGATATCGCTCTGCCGGCTACGATTACGTTCTGAATACCGGCCGGAAGCAAGGCGCGATAAGGAATGCCGTGCGACTCTCCCGGAGATAGACGTACCATCGTCATGCCGCTCGTAGGCTTTGCCATATGAATATCAATAAAGTAGGCATTTCGGGCAATATCGTCCGGGAACGAACGGCACGCCAGAAAATCGTCGGCGGTGACGATATAATCGCCGATGATCCGGCGGGTTTCCCGAATCCCGATCTGTTCGCCCGTCAACGTCAGGAAAGCGTTCTCAAATCCGGGAATCGCTTCCCTCAGCCAACCGGTAATGTGTTCAACAAGTGCGCGGCCTTCGATTGCTCCGCGGGTCAGATCATCCGTATTGGAGCCGTCAATTCCGAATACATGCCCGAAATTGAAGCCTGCCGTATGATCGTTTATCCAGGAAATACCGGCCCAATCTCTGGCGACGCGTAACCGCCCTTCACTCTTCGCCTTGTTGATCGCATGTTTCAGATCATGACTGTGCGTCTCAGCACTTGAGAGAAATTTGTTCCGGTCCAGGTTATTTAGAACGAAGCACATCGTCCCCGGCTGCAGCTCTCCATCATCTCCACCTTTGGCGAACTGCCCGCCCGCAAGATAGGTAAGATCCGCATCGCTCGTTGCATCAATGTATATCTTCCCCTTCACCGCCTGGGTTCCGGTCTTGTTGGTAATGACCGCCGCTTCAAGGATGCCGTCCTGCCCAAGAACTTGACCGACGAACGTATGATACAGCACTTTAACGCCAGCCTCCATCATCTTCTCGTCCAATAGGCGTTTTAGAATTTCCGCATCAATCGGCACCCAATCCAGCCGGTCCTTCCATGCTTCCTGAAACCTCTCCTCCATCCTGCTCTTCATATCAAGCAGAATTTCCAGCCCAATCCCACGTATGACCGCCTTGACCTGATCGGTATACGGGCAAAATGCAGGAACCTGAGAGACCGTCGCCATACCGCCCAGGTATCCTCTTTGCTCGATCAGCAATACAGATGCCCCGTTTCTTGCCGCTGCGAGCGCTGCCGCTACTCCTGACGGTCCTCCTCCGGCAACGACAACATCCACTTCTGTGTAGACAGGAATATCGCGCTCGGGTATTTTAACGGTTAATGCCATATCGGTCATTCTGACCACCTCCACCTGATTTCTTCCATTGCAGCTTCAGCTTACATCGAACGCGGTGAGACCGAACGCTCTTGTTTCTTTAATTCACTCGGGGCTACGCCCCAATATTTACGAAATACTCTGGCAAAATAGCTGACATCACGGTATCCTGCCGCTTCTGCTGCATCATACACCTTAACGCCGCTGTGTAAGAGCTCTTTGGCGTGCTCCATACTCCGCTTCAGGAGATATTCCGAAATGGATTTCCCTTCCTCCCGCTTAAAGAGCCGGCTAAGGTAAGAGGGATTGACATATAATCTTTCGGCCAGCGTGTGCAAGGTCAGTTCTTCTTTCCCCAGCATTTCCTCCACAGCCTCAATCATTTGTTTAACGAGCCGATGGCTTGAATGCTTTCGCTCGCGTTCCCGGTATTGGGTAATGCGGCTGGCCACTCTTTTGGACCATTCCACAATTTGCTCTTTGGAGAGCAGGGATTCAAAGGACAGAAACATCGAATAATCCTCTTGCAGCACCTCTTGCATCGACCAGCCCCGCGATTGAATCATACGTGTAAATAAGCTGCTCAAATACAGCAAATGCTCGTATACCTTTTGGGTTGAGACAGCCTGGGAGTATACGTTCTTGAAATAGCAGTCTATCAGCTCAGCAACCGCTGCTGCGTGATCCGTATGAACCGCAATCTCCAGCTGCTTTTCGAATTCAGCGTCATAATGAAACGGCTGCTCTTTGTTGGTTACGTCCAGGTAAGGAACGAACACCTCATGTCCGTAAATGGCCCGCTCCTGCAGTGCACGGCGTGCCTGCCGATAGGACAGCGAAACATGGTCCCATGAGCCTGGGGTCCCTAGTCCGGCACTGGCGGTAAGCTTCAGACACTCTTTAACAATGTTGAAGAGACGGGGAACGTGAACATTAATCCGCTGAATGATATCTGGAGCCGATTCCTCCGGTTGTCCCAAAAAGAGCAGCACGGTTGCTCCGTCCGCATCATTAAAGACCCGGCAGTCTTCATGCTGCAAACATTCAGCCGCTATGCATTCCAGCGAAAACTGCAGCAACGCCTGATCCGAAGACGTAAATCGTTCTCCTTGCTCGTGAATCGGATCGATTTCACATACGGCTACAGCAAACCAGCTATAGAGGGCAAGCTCCAGATTCAGCTCCTCCATATGCTTCTTGAGCTCCCAGTCCGCATACCGGCCCTGTATCCAGTTTCTATAAAAATCATCCTGGAGCTGAGGCAGGCGGTCATGCCATTTCCGCTCCAGCTCAATCATACTGTGCTTTTCCATCAGTTCCTCTCGGATCTCTTCCGCAGCCGCAAGAATAGCCTTCAAGATTTCATCGTCTCCGGCCGGCTTCAGCAAGTACTTCATGACGCCAAGCCCCACAGCAGCCTGCGCATACGGGAAATCGTCATGGCCGCTTAAAATCACGAATTTCATGTGCGTTTCCTGCTGCAGCACCGTTCTCGCCAAGGTTAACCCGTCCATCTCCGGCATCTCGATATCGAGCAGCACGATATCGGGCTTCCTGCGTTCGATCATGGATAGCGCTTCCAAGCCGTTCTCGGCAAGCGCTACCACTTCGATGCCATGCTCATTCCACGGTATATTGTTGGCCAGACTATTCAAAATTCGAATTTCATCTTCAACAATCATGAGATTCATGTTCCGCTTCCCCTCTCTCCTCCCGGCAGCGGTCTGCCGGTAAATCGATGACCGCCACCGTTCCGTTCCCTTCCCCGCTGACGATCTTCAATTCCGCCGTCTCCCCATAGTAAATGGCGATTCGAGCCTGGACATTGAGCAGCGCAAAAAACTCGGAGTTCTTCTCGGGGGGCGTCGTGTAATCCCCGAATCTGATTCTTGCCAAGGCCTGTTGAATCCGCATAAGCCTCGGCCCTGGAATCCCTCTTCCATTATCGGTTACCTGGATGATCAGCCGGTCATTAGACACATCGGTGCGGATGCTTAAGGTTCCGCCTTTTTTTCGTTTCTCCAATCCATGCAATATGGCATTCTCAACCAGCGGCTGAAGCAGCAGCTTCAGAATATGCAAATGATGGCTATCCTCAGAAGCGCAGTACTCCACCGTAAACCGGTCGGCAAAACGGATTTGCTGAATGCGAATATAGTAATGAAGGTGCTTGAACGTTTCCTCCACCGTAAACGACTCCTGCCCTTTGCTCAAACTCAGCCTGAAGAAGTTCGACAAGTTGAGCACCATTGTACTGATCTCTTCCGCTTCATAATTTTTGGCCGTCCAATAAATCGAATCCAGCGTGTTGTACAAGAAGTGGGGATTAATCTGAGCCTGCAGAAATTTGAGCTCCGTCTTGGTCATTCTGAGCTGTTGCTCATAGATATCCTTGATCAGATGACGCTGCTGACTCGCCGTTTCGTTGAAAGCATCCGTTAAATACCCCAACTCGTCCTGCCGCCCGTTCTCCAGCCTGATATTCAGATTGCCTTTACGCAGCTGCCGCATACCGGACACAAGTCTTGATATCGGAGAAGCAATTCCGCTGTAGATAAACCAGGCAATCCAGACGGCAAGCACGATGCTGAGTGCAATAATGCAGTACGCAAAAATTTGCAGCGGCCTCGACTTATCATAAATCTCACGCTCGGGCTGGATCAGCAGCAGCGACCATCCGCTTCGGGGAGAAGTCACCCGCAGAATCAAATTTTTCTCATCCGTTTCCGGGGTTACCCGGACAACAACACTGCCTGGCTGGACGTCCCTCCATTCGAAAGACAACGTTTCTTCTGTAGAAGCATTCGATACGATCAACCGCTCCCGGGCATCAAACAGATAGACCTTGGAGCTGCTGTTCGCCAGCAAATGGGACAGCGAGCGGAGCAACTGATTCTTCGAAATCGACAGCATGAGAACATTTTCGCCTTTTTCGGCGCGATAGAAATCCATAAGTCTCATCATAATAAGCTGATTCCGGTTATAGATAGGATCCGGGAGTCCGGACAAATTCTCTTCATGGCGTTCTGACAAGTAGTATATGCTTGCGCCATTTGCCTTCAGTGCTTCATCGTACCATGGTTCAGGGCCTTGGGATTCACGGTGCAGCAGCCCGAGCTTGCTTGCGATCAGCGAGTTGGAGGGACGATGATAAATCATGGCGTCGCTTAAATATTCATTGACCATGGTTATATTCGTAATCTCTTCCATGACACGCGTGAAGTCCATAATCGCCCCGGAGGTCAGGGTCTTCTCCTGATGAGACAGCAGGGTGGATAAATTAGTATCGGTTGCGATCAAGGTGGACAGATTATGGATGCTCTTTAAGGTCAAGTCAACAAACTCCAAAGCGGAGTTCATGGCACTGAGCGTGCGCTCGCCAAGCTCCTGCTCCAAAATCCGCTGAGACTTTACATTGGCAAACATGCTGAACGCCACCAGCGGCAGCAGGATGAGAAGAAAATAACAGGTTAGCCTAAACTGTATCGACTGCTTCAAGACGCTGCGGAATTGCGTCAGCCACTTCATACGATTCCCCCACGATACATGCTGCCTTCATTATAGCTTAGACCCCGTTATCCGTCCTGTTTATTGCCCGTTGACTTCCTTCGTCATTTCTTCGCCGCCGTTTTTCTTCCAGTCTTCAACAAATTGATCAAAACTGTCTACCGGCTGCTGGCCGATGATGATTTTCGTGAAGGCTTCGACCTCCATTTTGGACAGCTTAGGCCCGTATTTACCCATTCCAGGCGTCGGTACGCCCAGATATTGATTACGGATGGCAACCTTGTTAATCTTGTCGACAATCTCATTCAGCTTAAACTCCATACCGAGCGAGTCCAGACGTTCTCTGGATACTTCAGAATTGAACGGTACAATCGCTTCGCCGAGCGTTAGCCGGTAAATATGCTTGTTGTGCTCATCAAAGTTCGTAACCACCTTCCCGTCCTCCATATTCCATACCTCGCCCTCAAATCCGAGCATGAGTGTGCGGTATCCGTCTCCGATCATGAAATCAAGCATCTTAATGACAGCCTCCGGATGTTTGCTCGTAACCGGAATCACATTAAATCCGGAAACATAGCTATTGCCCCAGGTTCCCTGCTTCCCGTCAGGTCCGGTTGGATATTCGAGGGTAATCCACTCGGCATTGGGATCATTTTTCTGGTTGGTCAGGATCGGGCCGCGGGTATCATACCAGTTCCCGGAGAACAGACCCACTTTGCCGCTGGCGACTTTCTCGTCAACATTGGCCATCTTATTTAAAGCCCACTCGGGATCAATCAGCTTTTCCTTATAGAGACCGGCAAGATAGCTTAGTGCTTCCTTCATTTCCGGCAGTGTGCTGGAATTCACCAATTGCCCGTCCCGTTCAGTCCATTGGCCCCGCTGGATTCCCCATGCCCCGATAAACGGAGCTACTCTGCCGAGGTTTTCCTGCAGGATCAGACCAAACGTATCGTTTTTGCCGTTTCCGTCCGGATCATCCTGCGCAAAAGCGCGAATCACCTGTTTGTATTCTTCCAGCGTTGTCGGCGGTTTGAGCCCCAGACGGTCCAGCCAATCCTTGCGTGCAAACATGATTTCATTGCCCGGGATCGGGTTCAGGCCGGGAATCGCATAGATCTTTCCGTCCACAGTGACAACCTTCCAGGCTTCCTCCGGGATACTTTTCTTCAAATTCGGTCCGTATTCGTCGATTAAATTATTCAGAGGGGTAAGGGCCTTCTGCCGGACATAGCTTTCGAACCAATTGGCATCATAGGACAGGAGCATATCGGGCAGATCATCGGAGGCCATAATCACGTTCAGGGCATCCCCGTAACCGTCCGCAGGAGGCGTGATCAGCTTGATGTCCAGGCCCGTGTTCTCACGGATGTAATCAATATAAGGATTATTGTTCTCGTCCATGCCCGGCGGGAACTTCCGTCCGGCATTGCTTAATACGATATCAATGGCCTGGCGTTTTTCCTTCCCTTCGGCTCCTTCCTCCTTCGTGCCGGATGAACACGCGGACACCAGCAGCATGGAAGTCACCACCAGAATGGATACGGATCTTTTTACGAAGATTGAAACTTTCATATCACAATCCCCTCTCTTTTTTCATGTTACATGCCGTTCTAGCCTTTTACGGATCCAAGCATAATCCCTTTGACAAAATGCTTCTGCAGAAACGGATACACGATCAGGATCGGAACCGTGCTGGCAATCAGCGCCGCAGCCTTTAAGGACTCCAAGGCCAGCAGGGTGCTGTCGATATTGGCGGAGTACCCGTTGTTATTGCTGATGTTCGATTGATTGAACATGATCAGCTCACGCAAATACACCTGCAACGGGAAAAGATTCCGGTCCGTCACATACAGGACGGTGTCAAAGAAGGCGTTCCAATGTCCGACCGCATGGAACAAGGTAATCGTGGCAATGACCGGCATGGATAACGGAACGACGATCCGGATGAGCGTTCCGATATTGGAGGAGCCGTCAATCTTGGCGGATTCCTCCAATTCAGGCGGCACGCCTTGAAAGAAATTTTTCATAATAATAACATTGAACGCGCTAACCGCTCCAGGAATGATATAGACCCAGAAGGAATTCAGCAGCCCGGTCGCTTTCACGACCAGAAAGGTTGGAATCATGCCCCCGTTAAACAGCATCGTGAACACAATCAGGAACATGATGGCTGATCGTCCTTTAATATAAGCCTTGGACAGCGGATAAGCCAGCATACAAGTGATCACCACATTCAACATCGTGCCGATGACCGTGCGCAGTAAACTGACCTTGAAGGCATTCAAAAAAGCCTGTTCGCGCAGTACCTTAACATACGCTTCGAAACTGAAATCCACCGGCCATAACGTCACCCTGCCGGAGGTTATCGCCTGATGGCTGCTGAAAGACTGGGCCACGATATGCAGGAACGGGAGAAGCGCAAGCAGTGCAATGAAGCCTAGGGCCAGGTAATTAAGCCTCGATGCCAGATGTTCCCCCCTAGTAAGTCTCATAGATTCACCCCCTCTACCATAAGCTGTCCTGGCCAAGCTTTCTGGCGGCTTTGTTGGCGAGGACGACCAATATCAGACTGATGACCGATTTGAACAACCCGACAGCGGTAGTAAAGCTGAATTGACCCTGCGTGATTCCGGTCCGGTATACATAAGTCTCGATAACATCGGCCACATTGTATACCAGCGGATTGTAGAGCACAAAGATCTGTTCGAAGCCGACATCCAGAACGCTTCCCAAGCGCAATACGAACAGGATCACGATGGTCCCGATGAGCGATGGCAGGGTGACGTGGATCAACTGCTTCCACTTGCTCGCGCCGTCTACGACAGCGGCCTCGTAGATTTGTGGATCGATCGATGCCAGCGCAGCCAGATAGATGATGGCCCCCCATCCCGCTTCCTTCCAGATATCGCTGACCACAAGCACCGTTCTGAACCATTCCTGACTGCCCAGGAAGAAGATCGGCTCCAAACCGATCATGCCCAGAAGCTGATTGACGATGCCCGTTGCCGGGGACAGCACGTTGACCAGGATACCTCCGATGATGACCCAGGACAGAAAATGCGGTAAATAGACAAGCGTCTGGACCCCGCGCTTATACAGCATGTGCCGGACTTCATTCAACATCAAGGCCAGGATGATTGGACCCGGAAATCCCCAGATCAGCTTGTATAAACTGATCAGCAGCGTATTTTTGAATACCGTGTAAAACTCGCTGTCCGTAAACATATTTTTAAAATGCGTAAGTCCCACCCATTCGCTGCCGCGGATGCCGGCAAAGGCGCTAAAATCCTGAAAGGCAACGATGATGCCTCCCATTGGCACATACTTGAAAATGATAAAATACGCGAGCCCCGGCAGCATAATCAGGTATAAATCCCAGTACTTTTTCAGGGCCTGAAACCGCGCCGGCTTGACCGTACGAAGGGGATGGTTCTCGGGCTGCCGATCCGCCGCTGCCAAATCTGAATCCATAGGATACCTCCTTTACCCTTAGTCATAATCTCTTATCCGTGTGACATCCTCATTGTACCTGCCGTTTGGCATTTGCTTTAAGGGCATTTGCATGACCTTTTAGGTGAATTTCTTGACCACTTGGCCGGGAACAACCATATTCCACACCCAAACTCATCAACTTCACGCAAAAAACAACCCGAATTCATGTTCGGGTTGGGATATGTGAGCTATTAGTTAACGGTGTGCACAACGATCCTGCTGCAGCGGTTCGATCCAGACGATACTCAGCAGGAATTGAGAAAGCTTTAAGCGCTTGTTAAGTTGAAAAGGTGCTGTCCTCTAAGTAAAGAGTGCAGCACCTTTTCTTTCGGATTTGAGATGAACTATATCAAGCTCATCTCTCCCGCCTGATCGCTATCTATGCTTGGTCAGTCACCGCCCCTTTAGATGCAGAGGAGACTAATCTTGCATACTTGACCAGCACGCCTGAATTAACTTTTAGCGGAGGCTGTACCCATGCTTGAGCCCTGGCACTCAGCTCCTCTTCTGTCACGTTAAAGTTAATCTGCTGCGTTTCGCTGTCGATAGTGATGAGGTCTCCGCTTCTCAGTAGCGCGATCGGTCCACCTACCTGCGCTTCAGGTGAGACATGTCCGACTACGAATCCATGCGAGCCACCTGAGAACCTTCCATCCGTAATTAGGGCCACTTCCCCGCCAAGACCCTTACCTACAATTAATGCAGTAACAGACAGCATCTCCGGCATGCCTGGACCGCCCTTTGGACCACAATAACGGATAACCAGTACATCGCCTTTGTGGATTTCATTTCTTAAAATCGCTTCCGTTGCGGCCTCCTCACTGTCATACACCTTGGCCGGCCCGTCAAACCGGAGCTTCTTCATGCCTGACATTTTGGCTACGGCGCCTTCAGGGGCAAGGTTACCTCTAAGTACAACTAATGGTCCATTTGGCTTCAGCGGCTGCTTCAATGGACGGATAATCTTCTGATCGTCTCTAAGCGGAGCTGCTTCCGCCAGATTCTCTGCCAAGGTTTTACCTGTGACTGTCAGGCAATCACCATGAAGAAGTCCCTCAGCGAGTAATAGCTTCATCACGCCGGGAATACCGCCAATTTCGTTCAAATCCTGCATTACATATTGGCCGCTTGGCTTCAGATCTGCCAAATGGGGAACACGCAGGCGAATCCGCTCAAAATCATCCAGGGTTAAATCTACGCCTGCCGAATGCGCAATAGCGAGCAAATGCAGGAACGCATTGGTTGAACCTCCCAAAGCCATAACGACCGTAATGGCGTTCTCAAACGCTTTTTTGGTCATGATGTCTTTCGGGTAAATCTCCTGCTCCAGCAGCGCTATGACTTGTTTGCCCGCCGCCGCACATTCTGCCGCTTTATCAGGCGAAACGGCCGGCGTAGAGGACGAACCGGGAAGGCTCATGCCCATGGCTTCTGCCGCCGCGGCCATTGTGTTGGCGGTGTACATGCCGCCGCAAGAGCCTGGACCCGGACAAACGCTGCACTCTACCTTATGGAGCTGTTCATCGGTTATTTTCCCCTCATGATATTGGCCTACCGCTTCGAAGGCCGTTACAATATCGACGTCTTTACCGTCGAGCTTTCCGGGCAGAATCGTTCCGCCGTATACGTACACGGAAGGGACATTCAACCGCCCGATCGCCATCAGACAGGCAGGCGTGTTCTTGTCGCAGCCACCGATGGCCACCAGGCCGTCAAAGCGCTCAGCTCCTGTTACAATCTCGATAGAATCCGCGATGGCTTCCCTGCTTGGCAGTGAGAACAGCATGCCCCCATGCCCCATTGAAATACCGTCAGAGACTGTAATCGTATTAAAAATAAGCGGAGCACCACCATGGTTACGCACCCCTTGTTTGGCTTGAACAGCCAATTCATTGATATGCATATTGCACGGGGTGACCTCACTCCAGGTGCTGGCTACGCCAATCATCGGTTTTTTGAAATCCTCATCTGTAAAACCAACAGCACGCAGCATCGCTCTGTTCGGCACCCGGTTGACACCCTCGCTGATTACCTTGCTGTTAATACGCAGATCTTTTCCGTTCACCATTTGTCTCCGCTCCTGTCTGCTTAAAGTAATCCGTGCAGTTCCTGCATCGGACGGATGAAATTTTGCCTCATCATTGCCTGAGCACGATCAGAATCATTCTTCTCGAACGCTGCAATAATTAAACCATGCTCATCGACTGAAGCCTGTGTCTCCGTAATCGGCCGCTCTAAGAACACGTATTTAAAGCGCCGGATATGAATCTGAAGGGATGCGCTGAATGAAGCGATATAGGGATTATCAGACAGCTCCACAATCAGATTGTGGAACTGTTCATCCGCCTCCATGGCCTGGTAAGGCTGACCGCTATTAATGGCACTGGCAAATTCTAAATTAAGTGCCCGCAGTTGCTCAATTTGTTCTGGAATAATAATTTTTGCGGTAGTTTCAGCCGCTAAAGCCTGAAGAGCCGCCATCGTTGAATACATCTTGAAGATGTCATCCTTCTCAATCTCCTGTACTCTGGTTTCTTTACCAGGATGAGTAGATACGAGCCCTTGTGCTTCGAGTAGCTGAAAGGCTTCCCGGATCGGTGTGCGGCTTACACCAAGCGACTCAGCCAATTCGGCGTCAAGCAGTTTTTCCCCGGGCTGCAGTGTACCGTCGATAATCCATCGTTGAATCTGGGAGAAGGCTCTTTCTTTCGCAGACATCCGTGCAGGTGAGACAAAATTTTTAGGTACTGGCATAGTTATCTTCCTCACTTCTCAATTTCCTTATATGCAATATATCGCATACATATATTTAAAGCAAGAAAAAAACAACTCATAAAGAGTTGTTTTGATAAAGGTAATGTATGAACTCCAGGAGACTAATCCTGGATGAACTGGTTCGTAATAACGAAGGGTATGTACGCTTAACCCCGTCATCTAAGCAGCCTGCTGAATGGTTAGTTCAATCGCTTGGCGGCCTAAGCCTTCCATTTTTTCGCTTTTCGGCACTACCGGTTTCGCTCCCACTTTTTTGCACCGTGACCAGTATAAGAGTTTAAGCGCACTCTAAGTCAATACTATTAATCCAATATCTTTCTATTATCTTCCGTCCATAATTTAAGCCGAAGACTCAGGGATGGGCCGGGCGACCGGATCACTGCCAGACGGTATTCCCCGTTCCGGTTTCCGTAGTGTTCTTCCTCTATCCCGAAGGAGCAGCCGGTTGCGCCAACGGTATAGCGGAAGGGGCCCAGCGCGACATTTACGGCATGCCGCTCCGCCGTTATCACGCTCGATTCCTGTCCATTACTGCAGAACAGGGGCACCCGGTAAAGAATAGGTCCCGCATCCTGCACAGCAAGCTCGGAAACAATCTCCAAGCCATCCTCCGACAAAGCGTATCGTTCCGTCACCCGTCCGTCTTCCGGCAGACCCTGACCGCGATAAGTGATCCTGAACTCCACACGGCCGCTGTTTTGCCGGATGACCTGAAGTTCATGCTCCAGCCCGCCGCTCAAATCTGCCAGATATACTACTGTCCCGTCCTGCCGCTCCCAGCCCGGACCAATCGCAACGTTCAGGGACCTGACCCCTCCGGGCAGCCGGTATTCAGGCGCGGCACACAGCGGACTGGACAATGCCAGTTCCGTGGGAACACTCTGACGGTGATATCTTCCCAGTCCCGTGGAGTCGTAATGGTGATCAGCGGCAGTATCCAATTGCACGGATTGGCCTCCGGCAGAGGCAAACACTTTGTGGAAATGCTCCGAGGTCGCCAGCACATATCCCCCGCACTCGGCAGGACAAGGCTCTTCGGCAATATCATCCTCCGCGGACAGATAGGCCATGTAAGCGAAGCTGCCTAGCGTAATCATATACTTGTCATAATATCCGTAGGATTCCGTCCCGTAACCGGAACGGATGCCGTAGTGATTTTTGACATGGCGCGGCGGCGTGCTATCACGGACGAAGCGCAAGATAGCCTGCGCCGACAGTCTGGCGCTTCGTTTGAAAGCGCCGGCCAGCTTGTGCCTGCCCAGCCGCCGATACCGGGCGGCTTCAAATTCCGCGCACGCTGCCGCCAGCGCTTCATTGAACTGGAACTGGCTGCTGCGCCCTCCGTAGGGAAACTGACCGGCGGCGGATTGCATGAACAAGGTCATCATTCCGCCGGCCGCCAGCTTGCGGTTCAGTTCTTCATGAAACGCTCCACGGTACCCGGCCACCAAGATCAGCTGGATGTGGCAGCGGGCCGCCAGATCGTACAACAGCGGACAGCCCGGGTCCATATACATCCCGTTCCCGTCGAATTTCCGCAGCTGCACCGGCCAGTGCTCGGCCAAATAACCGGCGGCGCTTGTCATCCCCTCCGTTTCGCGTAAATACTCGCCGGCCATGTTGTAAATATTGATATTGTGCAGCTGTTCAGGTCTGGATACGGAAGCCAGTGTATACACATAATTGACCGCAGGCTCAATGTGGGCCAATTCATTTTTCCATCTTACGGATTGTTCTGCGGAAACATGCGGCTTCATCGCCTTATAGGCCAGCAGCAGCTCCTTGGTACTGAAATCGGCCATCTGATTGCCTGTCGTTCGCGGCAGTTCCCGGCAGCCCGTGTCCATCATGCTCTCCCATAGCGGAAAAAGCTCAAGCTTGCGTCCGCCCGCCATCAACCCTGCCACAACAGAGACCACGCGGCAATAGGTCTGAAGATCTTCAGGACGCCCCTGCGGGTCCGTTCCCCAGCTCTTGTCTGCCTGCTCCAGCCCGTATTCCTGAATCGACCCTTCCATCAGATCAAGATAGATATCCTTGGAGAAACCGGTTGGTTCGAAAGCCGCCGGCCGCTCCATCGCGTCGATATATGCATACAGATCGGCGCCGGACAGCGGCTGCAAATCTCGTAATGGACTCATTTCCTGTGGCTCAACTCCTTGCCTGTTTCTTTGGGAGACCTAGCCCTTCAGCGAACCGATCATTACCCCTTTGACAAAATATTTCTGAATGAACGGGTACACGCATAGAATGGGGACCGTCGCCACGACAATCAGGGAGTACTTCAGCACGGCCGCCGCCTGAGCTTTGGCCACCTGCAGTTCAGGGTCCATAATCATGCTCACATCCACCTGGTTCATGATCAGAATTTCCCGCAAAATAATTTGCAGCGGGTACAGCGAGCGGTCATTCAGATACATCAAAGCATTGAAATAGGCGTTCCAGTGGCCCACCGCCGAGAACAGCGTGATGACCGCGATGACGGCTTTGGACAGCGGCAGGACGAAAGAGAAGAAAAAGCGCGCATCGCTGCAGCCGTCTATGCTGGTTGCTTCGATCAATTCTCCCGGTATGGAAGACTGGATAAAGGTTCTCGCTATAATCATGTTGTACACGGATAACGCACCCGGAAGTACCATCGCCCACATGGTGTTGATCAGATGGAGGTCTTTCATTAATATATAGAACGGAATCAGGCCGCCGCTGAAAAACATCGTGAACGTGAACAGAAACATAAAGCCGCCTCTGCCCTTCAGCCCCGGTCTGGAAAGCGCGTAGGCGCAGGTCATAACGACACTGACATTCACCAGCGTTCCCAGAATGGTATACAGAAACGTGTTGCCGTAAGCTCTGACGATATCTTTGTTTTTGAATACAGCTTCATAACCTTCCAGACTGAAATCCACAGGCCACAGCAGAACCTGGCCGGACGATACGGCATTGCCGGAAGAGAATGAGGCCGAAAGCACGTAAATAAGCGGATAGGACACAGCGATTAGAATAAAAGTTAAAATAAAGCCGGAAATGATGTAGTACACTTTATCCGAAGTCGGATGCGTTGAAAATTTGGTCTGGCTCATTGCCGGTCTCCCTCCTTACCACAGGCTGGTATTGCTGAATTTCTTGGCGGCGTAGTTCACCATAATCAACAATACAAAGTTGATGAGTGAATTGAACAACCCAATCGCAGTCGCAAAAGAGAAATCGCCTGAACCGATAGTCAACCCTACCTTATATACATAAGTGGAGATAACTTCGCTTTTCGAAATATTCAATTCATTCTGCATGAGGAACACCTTCTCGAATCCAACTTCCATGATATTGCCGACCGCAAGGATCAGCATGATGGTAGCCGTAGGTAAAATGGACGGAAAATCGATATGCCGCACCCGCTGCAGGCGCGAAGCCCCGTCGATTTGAGCGGCCTCGTGCAAATGCTCGTCAACGGAAGACAAGGCGGCGATGTAAATGATGCTGCTCCAGCCGATGCCCTGCCATATGCCGGACCAGACATACAAGTGCTGGAAAGCGCCCGGATTGGCGAAAGCGTCCGCCAGTAATTCACCGCTAAAGTACGTATACAGCGCTCCAAAAGCACCTGTACGCGGATTGAACAGCTGAACCAGCATGCCGACGATGACAACCGTTGAGATAAAATGCGGCATATACGAAACGGATTGTACGATTTTTTTAAACTTCAGCCCCGTAAACGAATTAAGTACCAGGGCAAACAGAATCGGCAAAGGAAAGGAAATCAGCAAACTATAGACGGACAGGCTAATGGTGTTCCAAATCAGGGTTGTAAACTGATAGGAATCGAAGAACCGCCTGAAATTGTCCAATCCGATCCATTCACTGCCCCAGATTCCAAGATTGAAATTGAAGTTTTTAAAGGCAATCTGAACACCTGCCATCGGCACATAAGCAAAAATGATGATGTACACGGTGGCCGGAATGAGAAACAGGTACAGCTGCCAGCTCGGCAAAACTTCTTTTTTCAGCCAATTAAGTACGGATCCCCGCATGGCTACTTCGACCGGTCATAGGCGGCTTGAGTGACTTCCAAATACTGCTCAAGGCCCATTTTATTCAGTTCGGCAATATAATCGTCCCACTGGGACAGCGGACGGTTGCCAGTGATGAAGGCAACGGCGCTTTCGTTCACGTAGTTGTCGATCGCCGTTTTGCTGTTGGCAATTTGCTTCAACTCTTCCGGCAGATAGCTCAGCTTGACGATGACTTCTTCCGGGAAAGCCGGTACATACCCTTCTTCAAATGCAGGTCTCCAGTTGGGCAGTACATCGTCCGCGTCCTTCTTGAGATTGGATACCGTTTTCCCCAGTTCCAGTGAACGGTAAGCGGGATTGGCATCGTTCCAGTGTTTATTTTGCGGGTTGTTCCAAATGGACGGATTCAGCTCAGCAATGGCTGCAGGTACTCCCTCCAAGTCTTCAAACGGGCCGACATACTCGGCGACAACGGCTGGATCATCGCTCCAGTCGACGCCCTTCTCGCCGTAACGGCTGACGATAGACAGCTCAGGGTTAAGCATATAATCACCGACTTTGAAGGCAAGCTCCGGATCCTTCGCGTCCTTCGTGATGAACCACAGCTGGGTTGGCAGGGACGGACTGTACGGAGTCGCGCTCAGGCCGGAAGGACCTTTGACCGGGGGCAGCAGCGTCATTGTGTTGTTCAGCTCCGGACCGAATGTACTGTAGCTGCCGGCCGTAACCACGCCAGCCATGCCGCCCGGCACGTTGATAAGCGCCTTCATCTGGGTTTCATCCTGGGTGAAGGACAAGGGCGAGAACAGGCCGTCTTTAACCAGCTTGTTCATAAACTCCAGCCCTTCCTTCCATTCCGGCTGAGTGAAAGCCGGGAAGATCCGGCCATCTTTCACATTCATGTAGCTCTTGCCCGGATCAGCGTAAATAAAGGCATTCATCAAATAGATGCGCGGGTTCTGCGACCAGCCGTTCAGCGAGCCTACAAAACCGACCTCGTCCTTCTTGCCGTTTCCATTCGGGTCCTGCTCTACAAACGCTTTCAAGACGTTGTACAGGTCATCTGTCGTTTTCGGCATGTCCAGATTCAATTTCTCCAGCCATTCACTGTTGATCCAGGCACGGTTGGAGCCTTCATTCCATTTTTGAGGGGAGTATCTAGGCAGTGCGTACACCTTGCCGTCAGGCAGCTTCATGGAGCTGCGAACGAATTCTTTTTCCGGTATTTTGTTGAAATTGACAGCAAGCTCCGGATCATTCAAATAATCGTCCTGGGGAACGAACACGCCTTTGGCAGCATAATCGAACACCGTCGATTCATTTAAATAAATGTTGACGACATCCGGAAGCTCCGCTCCTGAGGAGACCATCAGCGAAAGTTTGGTCAACGCTTCTTCCGCTTGGCTGGGCAGCTCCAGAAATTTCAGATCGACGTTCATCGCATCTTCGACTAGCTTCGTATAATGGTTCGTTTCATAGTCCTCTACATTCGGATTAGCCTGAACGGCAACCGTAATGACGGGGCGTCCTCCCTCTCCGCTCTCGTTCGCTTGTTGATTGCCTTGCGAGCAAGCCGAGAGCAGCGCTCCCAGCATAGGAAGAACTAGCAAGCCTGCCGACAGCGCCTTCCTTTCTTTACTGATCTGTTGAGTCAAACGGTATTCCTCCCTTTTGTGATCGCGTGATCCACAATGTTTTTGTAATCGCTTACAGGTCGATTGTATTCCCGCAGCCTCCACCGTGAAAACCGTTACTTCTCCTATACGCTGTCACCGGGTAAGATCAGAGGGGCTGGCAATTCTCCCCTCATTGTCAGTCGGTAAGACTGGACTGGTTCTCCCGCCATACGGTTGGCGTTACACCGTGCTTTTTAGAGAAAGCCCGGTAGAATGTATTTTCGCTGCCAAAGCCGCACAGCTTCCAAATCCGGTTGTTGGAATAATCAGTGGTTAAAAGCAGTTGCTCCGCGTTCAGCAGCCGAATTTCTTCAATATATTTGCCCAGGCTTTTACCGGTCTGCTCCTTAACAAAGGAAAAGACATATTTTTCGGAAATAAGCAGCTCACTGGCGATACTGCCGGCAGAAAGGCTAGCATCTCCATAATGCGCCCCGATATAATTTAAAATGTCGGTTTTCAGCCTGTTGTTGTTGCTCTTCTTGTTGCCTATCACGATGTCGCATAAATCGAACGCGGTCCTCCGCAGGCGGTCAGCCAGCCGGATCATATCCTGCGACTGGTCGTAAGCCGGAATCGTCAGTGTTTGTTCACCCGAACCACTCTTGTCTCCGCCGATCACCTTATGGGCGCTGAACACCGTCTGCCGGACGGAGAAAAAGATCTGCAGCTGCTCCTGCTCCGTTAGGGAGTAGTCGGCCAGAAGTCCAAGACAATCATCCAATATTTGCGATACCAGGCTTGTCTCGCCGGCGATCAGGGCATCGTGCAGCTTCAGCAGCAAGGCATTGTCGAAAGAAGGACGAATATCGGAATCAACAGAAGGAAGCTCAAACAGATACACCCCGCTGGCTACCTCGTTCTCGTTGACACCTAGCGCGTATTTCGCTTGCTGATAAGCCGCCTTGGCCTGCTCCGGACCGGACATGATTTCGCTGACGCCGATACTTACCGTCATCGCCAGTGACGTTTCGGCATTGAGCGACCGGATCAGCTCCGACAGCCGGACTTTGATCTCCGAACGCCCTACCGCATTTTCCTCCGGATCGAAAAACAGGATAAAAACCGTCTCGTTGGTATGAAAATTGAGTGCAAGCGGACGATGGCGCATGACGGCGTTAAACCGTTCCTCCAACTGCAGTCCGATATTTTGCTGCACGGCTTTCAGTCCTGCATGGGGGCCGTCCACCTTGTATATGGCCTTCACCACACCAAACCGCTCGAATGCGGAGCCGAAATAGCTTTCCGTTTCTTCCTTTTCCCGTTCTGTAAAGGCACCCAGAATTAGCATATGCTTGGCAATGGAATATTTAATGGAATCGTTCAATGCCTCGATCCGCCCTTGCTGCTGTTCGCTCCGCGTATGAATCTCAGTAAAGGCATTGTCAAGGTACTCGAATTCGTTGCGGAGCGTAAAGCTCTGTTGGGTCGACCTTGCCGCCGTCTCTACCAGCTTCTTCAAGGAGTTCGTCTCCCTCATCGAAAAAAGGAATGCCAGAAGCATGGTAAGTGCCATACCCGCTAGGACGTAGAGTACTACAAGTTCGAGCAAGGAATTAACATTATCCGCGAAGGCTTCCGCCGGGATGCCGACTACGACCTGAAGTCCCAGCCGTTCGCTTGAACGCGTAAGCAAGATATACTTGCTGCCCGAAATCTCAATTTCGCCAAGCGTCTCCGCCGTTTCCAGCGGATCACCGGTTTCGTAATTATGGGACAGTAAAATACGGCCTTCCTTGTCTGCAATGTAGACGAAATGATCATCCGTCTGATCCGCATACAGCAGTTTGCCCACAAGATCCTCACGGTCCATGTCGATGGCCAGGACGCTTTTTTGCTCAATGGCATTGAAATAGGAATTGTTAATGACGGCCGTAATGCCGTCGAACGGCTTACGGCTGTAGTAAGAAGAGAATACCTCCTTGGCCGGAAACAGCTTCATGGTGTAGTTTTCGCCGAACAGCCGATCCTGCCACTCTTCCGCCGAGAGGTTTCCGTAACGGTAGTACCGGGCATACACATCTTCATAGTCGTCCGATGAAATATAGTTGGAGATAAATACCGGATTGTCCTTGAAGCGGATATATACATTGGAATACATATCCTGGGTCAGCGCCAGGGTTTTTAATTTGGCCTGTAACACTTTGATATCCATGTAGTATCCGCTGGACGGAACACCTTGTAGAAAAAACAAATGCATGAACGATTCCTCCTGGAGCAGCAGGCTGGTAATGGTTTGGGCCCGCAGCACCTGCTGCTCTAACGATTCCACGCCGTCCAGCAGCTTGGATTCGCTTTTATCCAGTGTCAGCTGCTTGGCAAGCGTATAGGATTTGAAATACAGCGGAATGATCATTAGCATGAGAATGGCCAATATCAGACCGTATTTCATGAAGCGTTTGCCGAAAATCAGCCAGGACGTATGTTTCTTTATGAACTGGGTTATCATGATGCGCCTCCTTGCAATCGCTTACAATAAAGGTATAGGAGAATGTCTCAAAATTAAACCTCCAATTTCTTGTATGCTCTGTCATAGAGTACGATAAGCCAGCCTCGTTCTCCCGGTTACCACTATAGTGAGACAGTTATAAAAATAGGCCAACCAGAAATCTCTGGCTGACCCAATAATACGAGACCCGCTATATTAGCGGCTCTGGTTGTTCATTTAGCGAGGTTCATTTTCGGCGGGATATACCCGAGCTGCCTGCCCATTTTGACAATTTGGCCTCTATGATGAAATTCGTGGGTGATGGTATGCGTAAATAACCATAATTCGGTTAACTCTACACTGTCACTATGCCAGGGTGCTGGTTTGGTGGGGTCCCATTTGATTTTAAAGTCATTTAGAAATTCATAAACCAGCTCATCCGCGTTCTTAAAAATCTCACGCATTTTCTGTACACTGTCAACGGATTCCGGGTTTATTTTGGGAAGTGATTTACCAAGAGCACGAATCCCTAACCATACCCGATAACAATCCGCTACATGAGCATGCAGACTGCTAATGGAAACTTCGCCAAAGGTTTCTATTTCTTTAACATAATCTGCGGGGGACATCGTTTCGCAATAACGAAATAATGATTCCCTTGTGCGTTGGATCATTTCATACTGACCTTTGAATACATCCATCTTCTCTCTCTCCTTTTGAGTCTACTCATACAACGAACCTTCCGAACAAAGACTTTAGATATCTATAATAACTATTATATTTCATTACGTCAAGGACATTGCTTGAGAATAAGCAGTTCAATATTATGGACTAAAAAAACGGTCAACGTTGTATCGCATTCAATGATTTTCGGAATCCAAGTAAAAGTCCTGCTACCAAGGGAGTAGATAATGGGAGGAAAAGAACTGCATAAACAGGCCCCCATTGCAAATAACCTTCAATGTTTACGGTCTCATACCCTCTGGTTTCACCACTAACAATAATGGCCCCTGCTGTACCCATAATTAACACGTTTATAAGAGCGATGATCATGCATAACACCATAAATTTGACACCTTTAAATTGGATACGGTGGAAGTGAAAACCGGATATCGCAAAAGACAAGGATAATGGAACACATAATGTCAAGAAAAACCATGACCAGCCATCACTTCCTGCTCCTCCTGCAATACCGTTTCCGAAAATAGCTATAAGGAAACCAATAACTATGCTGGCACAGAAACCATATAATAATCCTACAATCAGTGTTTTAATCCGCATGACTATTCTCCTTTAAAGTGTATTTAACCCTCAGTTGACAGAATTCTCCCATCTTCTTTAAGTGGGGGATGAATGGGAACGGTCTAATCTACATGGATTCTAACCGCCTAAGATGCTATAATCAAAGTATTCAGTCGTATCTTGGAAAGGTCAGTGAAATTAATGGAATTAGACTCAAATAACCATTCAGTGTTCTCTCTTCACTTCCACCTTATTCTAGTCATCAAGTATCGTAGGAAAGTCATTACAGATCCAATATCCGAACGTCTGAAAGAGATATTTGCATACATTCAGCCTACTTACAATGTGACTTTGCAGGAATGGAATCATGACAGGGATCACGTTCATATTCTAATGAAAACTCATCCTAATACCGACATTTCTAAATTTCTCAACGCTTATAAGAGTGCATCATCTAGGCTGATCAAAAAGGAGTTTCCTACCCTCCGAAAATCACTTTGGAAAGAGGCTTTTTGGTCACGCTCCTATTGCTTGCTTACAACGGGTGGAGCGCCAATAGACGTTATTCAAAAATACATCGAAAACCAAGGTGTGAGAGGGTGATCGCCATTGCTGAAAGCCTACAAATACCGTATCTATCCAAGCCATGGGCAACAACACTACTTCGCTAAAGTGTTCGGATGCGTTCGCTTCATCTACAACAGAATGCTTGCAGATAAAATTGAACATTACAAGCAAACGGAAACGATGCTGAGGAATACACCCGCACAATACAAAAAGGAATTCGACTGGCTGAAAGAAGTCGATAGCCTTGCCTTAGCGAATACACAACTAAATTTAGACAAGGCGTATAAGAATTTTTTCGGGATAAGAAAACGGGACTTCCTAAATTCAAGAGCAAGAAGACGAATAATCATAGCTTCACAACGAATAACCAAAAGGGAACAGTGGCTATAGAGGATGGATATCTCAAGATTCCAAAGCTAAAAACGGGTATCAAAATCAAGCTGCACCGCCCATTCGTGGAGCTGATCAAATCATGCACGATTTCAAAAACACCAACGGGAAAGTATTATGCTTCCGTATTGGTTGAAACGGATATCGTCCAGTTGCCCAACATGCATACGAAGATTGGCGTTGATCTTGGGCTGAAAGACTTTGCTATTACTTCAAATGGCGAAATCATATCCAATCCTAAATACTTGCGTACGTCTGAAAAGCGATTAGCGAAGCTGCAAAAGGATGTATCGCGGAAGAAGAAGGGAAGCCATAACCGTCATAAGGCTAGGCTGAAAGTTGCCAAGCACCATGAAAAAATAGCGAATCAGCGTAAAGACTTCTTGCATAAAACGTCTGCCAAAATGATAAACGAAAACCAAGTTATCGTGATGGAAGACTTACGTGTAAAGAATATGATGCAGAATCACAAACTTGCAAAAGCGATTAGTGAGGTATCTTGGAGTATGTTCCGTTCGATGCTTGAATATAAGGCTCAATGGTATGGCAGAGAACTAATTATTGCCCCAAAGCACTATGCAAGCAGTCAGCTTTGCTCCTGTTGCGGTTATAAGAACGCAGAGGTGAAGAATCTCGCCTTGCGAGAGTGGACTTGTCCAGAATGTAACGCGCATCATGATCGGGATGTAAATGCTGCTCAAAACCTACTGAAACTAGCCATGTGATATTGCAATGATTGGGCTAGGGACTAGCCTTTGAGCTTGGGTAAACTTGGAGCAGTAGCTTCATTGACCAAGAAGCCACCACCTCTTAGGTGGATGGTAGTTCACACTTAAGGGTATTTCAGATAGCTTTATTTTATGATGCCTAAGCTGTTGCATTTACGTTGATCTCCATTACATTGTATTCCCAATCAATATCAGGAGCAAAATTAACAAGCGGATTTACAGATGCGCCTCGCAAGTAGATATTTGCTTCCGTTGCACTTCCTGTATGAGGCTTACTCACTCTTCCTCATCTATAAGATATACGCTGCTTTAATGCATAAAAAAGCGGGCAACGCCATTTATCACGGCGTTGCCCGCTTCCTTATTATGTATTACAAACCATAGGAGAGCGACTAGATCATCTAGATCAATCGCTCGCCCAACTTGTGAAAGCGATACAGGATCTTCCAGGTAAAACGTAACTTCAGGCATGTTTTCGCCCCTCCATCCTGATCGCGCATTGATGTTCTCGGTGTAGGCCTTGAATTTCTTTAGAGCAAGATTTCGATGCTTGTTCCGCTCTGAAGCTCGCTCTTAACCTGTATTTCTCCATTATGGGCCTGCACAATATCATTGGCGATAGCCAGCCCGAGGCCTGAGCCTTTATGCAGCTCCCCCGTATGGGTTCCACGGAAATACCGGTCAAAAATACGTTCCAGCTCCTCCTCCGGGATTCCTTTTCCATGATCCTCTACAACGATCCGGACCGCATCGCCGCCTATCTTTTCAACGTTTACATGAATAAAAACATCCTCAGCGTTATGCACTACCGCGTTATAAATTAAGTTGGTGACCGCACGTCGTATCAGGATGTCGTCAACCTTCTTGAGGATAACTTCATCGCTGTACTGAAAATGGATGTTCCGGTTGCCGTAACGGGCATCGTTCAGCATGTCTATGACAGCACTCCGGACGAGGCTGACCATGTTTACCGTCATTAGATTAAGCGTAATCCCCTTATTTCTCAGACGGGTTGACAGGTTCAGATCTTCAATTACATCCTTTACATACAGTGACTTCCGTTCAATAATTTCCGCGTAATCCCTCATTTCATCGGCTGTAAAATCATAATCCTTGTCCCGCATCATTTCCGCATAGCCTTGAATCGAAGCGAGCGGCGTTTTGATATCATGCGAAATGTTGGCGATCCACTCCTCTTTCATCAGGTCCAGCCGTTTGCGTTCCAAATCGCTAGCCCGCAGCTCTTCAGCCAGCCTGTTGACATTGTGGAACACATCCTTGAAAATGTCCTTCGTTACGTAGTGTACCTGGTAGTTCTTATGGGCCAGTTGTTTGATCCCGTCAACGAGCACGGCAAGCGGCCGTGTTAACCTTTTGCTGAACAGATAAGCGATGCAAAGTGCAATGATACCGTCGACCCCAATCACGGTGAGGAATCCGATCTGAAGGAGCCATCGGACCTTACGGGTATCATAGGTAAGGATAGTCCGTTCCAGATCAAGGTTCTGGAAGCCGATCAAATAGCTGTAACGCTTCCCGTTGTCTTGCTTCTCTCCGACAAATACAGTCGACATCAGCTCCTTTTCCATATACTTATAGGTTTGGACGATATCCATCGGTGTATATTTGGTCTTGGCCTCCGGCGGCACATGAAAGCCATAGACCTGATTGCCGTTATCGTCCAGCACCTGAAGCCAGGCCAGATTGCGTTCAAGCACATCCTTCCCCTGTGCGGTGATATCCATTCCCGATGCGGATAACACAATTTGCTGTTCAAACGAGCGGGTCAGGGCCTCGGCAGAATTGTCTTGTTCACGGATCGGATTGTTGGTCGCAGAATTCTGGTATATGAATAACCCGATGATCATCAGAGCATTGATGAACGTGACGAGGATAACAATAAGCACGACGGAAGCCAGATATCTGCCGGTCAGCCGCCATTTCACCGTCCCGCCTCCTCCACGGCAAGCTTATAGCCAAGCCCCTTTACGGTCACCAGATATTGCGGGCTTGAGGGGTTGTCCTCGATCTTCTCCCTAAGCCGCCGGATATGCACCATGACAGTGTTGTCATAACCAAAGGAGTCTTCCCCCCACACCTGGTCATACAGGCTTTCCTTGCTGATGATCCGGTTGGGGTACTTCAGTAAATAACTGATAAGACCCAGCTCTTTGGGTTTGAGTTCAATCATTTTACCGTTTTTCTTTAGCTCCAGTCTATCCTCGTCAAGCTCGAACGGGCCGGCTTTCAGCAGGTGTTCTGTTTTCTTCTCATATAAATCAGTCTCCGTTCTCCGGAAACGGGCTTTGATCCGGTAAGCCACTTCCTTCGGGCTGAACGGTTTGGTAATATAATCGTCACCGCCTATGGCAAAACCGAGTATTTTATCAATTTCCTCGGTTTTGGCCGACAAAAAGAATATCGGCACGTTTGAAACACTGCGAATTCTCCGGCATACGTCATAGCCCTCGCCGTCTGGAAGCATGATATCCAAAATGACGAGGTCGGGCTGCATGTCCTGAAACAGCCTCCAGCCTTCTTGGGCGGTGAAGCCTGCGTAGACATGCTCGAAGCCTTCCTTGGCCAGCACGGTTTGCAGCAGCCTGACGATATCCTCCTCGTCATCCACGATCAATATGTTCTGACTTGGCGCCAATGGGTTCAGCCCCCTTTCTATGAGTATAACCATATATTGAAATAGCCTTATTGACCAGAGGGGCTGGGGTTATTCTTCGCCGAAAACCTTCGCCAGCGGGTTGCCGGTCTTTTGGTCTGAAACGATGCGGCCTGCCCGATCCAACATGTAGTACTGGTAGAAATCACTGCTGAAATTGGATGCAGTAAGCATTTGCTTTGCATAGGGCTCAAACGCATCGCGGCTCAAGGCGTCACCAGTCCAGAATAAATGCAGCAGCAGTCGGTTCTGATTGTACGGATGCTTAATGACGTATGCGCCCGAAGCTGCTTTTAGGTTCATCTTAGTTTTCCAGTCGAAGCCGATGGCCTTCGATTTCTGGATAATGCCGGGCTTAAGCGCCAGAATCAGTCCGTTCGCTTTGGCATTGCCAATGGCGATGAGGTTGCTGGAGCCAAGCTCCTTTTTCAGCTTACGCTTGAGCATCTGCCGGTTGGAAATGACCTCGTATGGGATGCTCATAATCCTTAGCGATCCCTCCAGCTGCGCTAATAAGGTCTGCTGCTGTTTGTTAGCCAGAGCACCTAGCGGCTCGCTTAACACAATGGTGAGCGGTTCTCCTTGCAGGGCCTTGTGCTCAATGCGGCTCATCGTTTCCGCCGGAAGATCAGGGACTTGGGCCAGGGAGAACTGGTATAGCTCTTTGAACTGCTCATGCCGGATCGCAGCAATCTCCGCCCCGGACAATTGATATTCCGGCTTCAGAACATAATGCGGATCATGCAGAATCTTGTCCATTTCCTTTCGCATCTCAGCACCGAGCGTATCCTGAATGGTCTGAAGAAGCCCCTGAATCGTCGCATTTTTATATTCGAACCGCTTGAAATATTCCTGCATGAACAAATCGAATTTGTCCTCACCCGCCATGCGGTAGAGCTGGTAGAGGGCCTGGCGTCCTTTGCCGTAGAACGTCGGATTCGCCAAGTCCTCCACTTCCGTATTGGTTGCGGCGATAGGCTTGTCTATTGATGTTAAATCATCCATTTGGATCGATTTGAACCCGTTGATAGCATCCCCTTGCTTTTCCGCGAAATATACCATTGAAAAATCGGCAAATCCTTCATCCAGAAACGATTCCGTCTCGGAATTGTTGCCGATTAGGGCATGAAACCATTGGTGGGCGATTTCATGCACGAATACATAATCATGTGCCGGATCACTGTTCTGCCGGATGAGTCCCATTTGAATGACCCGCGAGAATTCGACCGCCACCCCTTCGACATAAGACTCAGCAATCCGGAATTCAGGGTAAGGGTAGTTCCCGTACTTTTCACTGAAAAAGGAAATGGCCTTAAACGCCGTATCTATATACTGATTAACGATTTTGCTCTTATCCGGCATGTTGTCGAAATAATAGTATTCTACACTCAGACCGCCGCGTGTGACGCGCTCCACCTTATAATTCGGGCTGGCAAAAAAGACAAGCTCTCTCGTATTCCCGGCTACGGCGGTTATCACTTTACGGCCCGTTTCCTTCAGATCGGCTTCTGTCGTTAAGTGGCCCGGCATCAGTACTTGATAGGCTTCCGGCACGTTAAAATGCACCTCGAAATCCGATGAATCGTAATAATCGCTCTCGAAGGACGTGCTGTACGGCTTCGTGTTCCACGCATGCTGCTCACCGTCGTACACCGACATGACAGGGAACCAATGTGCGCCGTTGATGATGTCTTTGTAATAGGACAGGCGCTGCATGCCGTAAGGGATCTTTACTTCAAAGTTCACATCGAGCGTAAGCGTCTCCCCTGGCTTAAGCGCCTGCTGCAAGCTCACCCTCAACGCCTGATGGCTGTTCGTAAAGGACAAGGCTTGCCCTTCCGCTGTAATACTCCGGATGTCGATGCCGCCAAGAAAGTCTTCCGGCTTCTTCTGCGGGTTATCCTTGCCGATCTCTTCGTTATCCTGCTCAAACATCGAGTTTTGCGTGGCCTTGGACCGGTTGGCGTCGGCATACGTATGGAAGACCAGCTCCCCCAGCGTATCAGGGGAATCGTTCCTGTAAGTGACCGTCTCGCTACCTTGAATACGCATATTCTTCTCATCCAGCCTTGCATTGATCCGGTACTGGACCTGGGCCTGCGCTTGCGCCCTTGCGGCACTTTCCGTTAATGCGGCAGCAGGTTGTGCAGACGCCTGGACCGCTCCGCCCGCCGGACAGGCAGCCAGTGCAACCGCCAGCGAGTAAACCAGCGTTTTCTGAAATACAGATCTAATTATTTTTGGATACATTGGATTCTCTCCCCGGTAACTGTTATTTTTGGGCACTCTCAAGCTTTTGCTTCGCTGGTTCGGGCAGCTCTCCGCCCTGTACTTCCTGATAGGAGCTGACGTCATTGTTTTTCACATAGATGCGAAGGTAAGCATCCTTGCGCAGCTCTTTCGCAGCGGTGAAGACCAGCAGCCTTTCTTTGCCTTTAGAATCGTAGCCCTGCTGGGTGTATTCGTAGGAAACATACTTCTGCCCGCTGCTTAATGTCTCCTCAATCTTCTTTCCCGCTTGGTTAATCTGCACGTAGTATGGCTGTGCGCCGATCCGGTTCAAATTTATGTTCTGGAGGAATACGACCAGCCCGGCCAGAACAATCACAACGGCCGTTATAGCGATAATCCCTTTTTTCATATTCATTCACTCCTTAGGTTGTATGGGTAACGATTTTGCAGTACGCGTGCACGGTCAAGAAGTAATAGATCAGGTAGATGCCTCCATAGATCCCCATGCAGATCATGACAGGCACGGTCAGATTGGCCATCAACAGCTTTGACAGAGCGGACAGCGCGACTGCGCAATGAGCGATTCCGAAAGCAAGCGGCAGGGCAAAAACGATTAGCACCTGTTTGGCAACGGATTTGCGGATTTCCTGCCTGGTCACGCCGATCTTATGCAGAATCACATAACGCGCTTTGTCGCTGCCCGCTTCCGTCAGCTGCTTGAAGTAGATGATGCTGCCTGTTGCGGCTAGAAACACAAGGCCAAGGAATCCGCCCATGAACATCAGGAGCCCGGAGGCTTCCATGCCCTTTGAATAATCGCTGTAATAGCTTGCAAGCCGGGCATCCTCCGGTAAAAGCTCTTGCAGCCGCTGTGTCAGCTCTTTTGCCTTGTCCTGATGTGTGACACCATAGGCTTCGGCAGTCATCGCTTTGGCCTTCGGCTTAAGCTCTGCAAACAGGTCATCGCTGACGACAATAGTGGAGTAAACCGTTCCAGGGTTCAGCACACTGTATTTTTTTAGTGTTTTGAATTGGATGGGGGACCGGAGCCCTACGCTCTTCAGTATGATCGACGAACCGGCATACTCCGGCGAGAGGCCTTGCAGATAGGCTGGTTCCAGCGCTGCCGTTTCACTGCCTTCAAGGCTTAAGGAGTCAATTCTCCCCTGCAGCTTGGCCAAATGGTTGAAATCGCGGTTGGATATAACGGTATACACCTGCGCCTCTGCGCCTTGATCCTTATATAGCCCGGAGGTGTCGGCATCCACCTCAAGGAACGGGATGGATTCATGGTACAGCAGGTTGTGTCCTTCAGCCTGTGCAACCGCCCTATTGGCTGCTTCTGTCACCGTACTGTCCACCCCAATAAACATATAACTGTTGGGATTCGCAAGCGCCGCATTCACCCGGGTGTTGTAATATATGCTGTAGGCCGTCCCGGCCGCAGTCAGCGTTGTTGCGCTCAGTACTGCAATGACTGTAAGCGTCCGGGCGTTACCTTTCATCCGATACAGCAGCTGGGACGTCCCAATCAGGTTTAAGCCGCGCCAATAGCTTGATTTGTGATTCCGGGCCAGCTTCAGCAGTCTGACTGTCAACGTGTTGAACAGCAGATAGGTGCCCAGAATAACCGAAGCGATAATAAGGAGCGGAGTTAACAGGAAGCCTAAGATGTCCCACGCCTTGGAGGTCATCATATTTTGCAGCGCAAGCCAGTACCCGAAGCTGATAAGGACGACAGATAATACAGCAATGCCTGCGGAGGCCTGCGGTTCCTTCTCATGCTCCTGCTCCGCCCTGAACAGCTCAATCAGCTTGAACCGGTATATCAGGCGGTAGCCCTGGACCGATGTGATCAGCGTGATGATCATGAACACGAGTAACGTATTCAAGACCGCAGCCGGGGAAATGGAGAAATCCGCCACGACCGCGTACCCCATCACCTTCATGAGGATCATGACAAAAAAACGGCTAAGCACCGCTCCCAGTAAGATCCCGGCGATCAGAGCCAGGATGCCCATCAGGAAATTTTCATAAAACAGCATCCGGCCGATCTGTTTTTTGCGGACGCCAAGCAGCGAATACAGCCCGACCTCTTTTTTGCGTTTGCGCATGAAAAATGAATTGGAATACCAGATGAACACCGCCACAAATATAATCAGTACGACCGCCGCTCCGCTGAAGGCCGAGCTGATCTTCTGCGAGCTGTCCGAGGCGGATTGAATGGTGCTGTCGTATTTCAGGGATACGAACGTAAAATAGATGACAATGCTGAATACCATTGAGACGAAATACAGAGAATAGCTCGTGATATTTTGCCGGATGTTTCTCCCGGCGAGCTTAAACAGCGTCATGATGACCTCCTCCGAGCTTCGCCAAAACCTCAAGGATCTGCCCGAAAAATACTTGTCTCGTCATATCTTCCTTATGGAGCTCTTGAAACAGCTGGCCGTCGTTGATGAAGATGACCCGCTTGCAGTAGCTCGCCGCATAGGCGTCGTGCGTAACCATCAAGATTGTCGCCTGATTATGCTGATTTAGCTTGCTTAAGCTTTCCAGCAGACCGGCCGCCGATTTGGAGTCGAGGGCACCGGTTGGTTCGTCCGCCAGGATCAGGCTGGGCTTCGACACGATAGCCCGCGATGCGGCAGCCCGCTGTTTCTGGCCGCCCGAAATATGATAGGGGTACTTATCGAGGATCTCTCGAATGCCGAACGTATCGGCAATATCCTCAACCCGTTGTTCGATTTCCGCTGCGGGAACCCTGGATAGGGCCAGTGGCAGCAGGATGTTCTCCTTAACCGTCAAGGTATCCAGCAGATTATAGTCTTGAAAAATAAAGCCAAGCTTGTTCCGGCGGAAATCAGACAGCTGCTCCTCGTTCATGGTGACAATGTTTTGGTTGTCAATCGTAATCTCGCCGGAAGTCGGCGTATCAATGGTCGAAAAAATGTTCAGCAGCGTTGATTTGCCCGCGCCCGACGGGCCCATAATCCCGACATACTCCCCTGTTTCAATGCTCAGACTAATATTTTGCAGCGCCGTATAGCTATTTCCTTTGGCGCCAAAGGTTTTGGTAACGTTTTGGGCTTGCAGTATTGTTGTCATGGTGTCACTCCTTAAATTGATGAAGACAAATCCAATTGTAACAAGCGTACCTTACACCATGATCATCCCAACCTTACAGCAACCTTACAGTTATGCAAAAACCCCCAGGGCTCTAATGCATCCCTGAGGGTTATTCTTCAAGTATTTTTATAATAAACCTACAATTCCTTCGTCATAAATTTGCTATTCGGATCCGGGATATAATCGGCAAACGGCTCACAATAGGTGAAGCCGAAATCTTCATACAGCTTGCGGGCAGGGATGAATGAATCCATGGACCCGGTCTCCAGGCTGATCCGCTTGTATCCGCGGCTTACGGCTACTTCGATAATATGAGCAAGAATATTTCTGGCTACACCTTTGCGCAGATGCTTTTTAGCGGTCCGCATCGATTTGAGTTCTGCATGCTCTGTGTCCAATTCCTTTATCGCCCCGCAGCCCATAAGCTCTTCATCCTCCCAGGCACACCAGAAGGTTATTTCCGGCTGCTTCAACCCGTCCAGATTAAGGGCGTGAATGCTCTCTGGCGGAGAGTCCTCGGCCATTCCCTGCAGGTGTTCTGCAATTAATCCAATCACTTGTCCCCCGCTCAAATCATCTACAAGAATCTTCACTGCTACCACTCCTAGTTAATATTAAGTATGAACTATACCTGTTAACTTTCTGTATATCATATTACTCCGATGGCAGGTTTCCTGACAACCCTATGATGAAGATTGGCGCGGTTAACGTAAAGCTTTGAATAATAAAATGTTAGACTGGAATCGTTCATTTATCTTTCGGTGCGATTAGATTAACCTTTTAATATTTGCTTGTACTGCTTGTTAGCCTTATATGCAAAGTGAAAATACAAAAGAAAAGCTTTCACTCTCCCTACATCAAGATGCAATATCCGTTATAGTTGTTGTCTTAAGCCAAGGACAAGGGATGGGTACCTTAAAAAGAAAAAAGCCGCTAAATAGCGGCTTCAATAGAACTATATTTGCTTAGGGTTTGCTTAAGCCTACCACTCCGCAATGCTGCCGTCGCGATGCCGCCATACCGGATTTCTCCAGCGGTGGCCGTCCTCCGCCATCTTCCGCACATACTCCTCGTTCACGGTAATGCCAAGACCCGGTCCGGAAGGAATCTGGACATGACCGTCACTGTAGGCAAAGACGGTAGGATCGGTGATATAATCCAGCAGGTCATTGCCTTGATTATAATGGATGCCGAGGCTTTGCTCCTGAATGACCGCATTGTAAGACGTTGCATCCACCTGAAGACAGGCGGCCAGAGCGATCGGCCCAAGCGGGCAATGCGGAGCGACTGCGACATCGAACGCCTCGGCCATGGCGAATATTTTTTTGCATTCCGTAATCCCTCCTGCATGGGACAGATCGGGCTGAATAATGTCAACCACCCCATCCTTCAGCAGATTTTTGAATTCCCAGCGCGAGTACATTCGTTCACCTGTGGCGATTGGAGTACTGGTATGATGTGCGATCTCCCGCAGTACCTCATTGTTCTCCGGCAGCACCGGCTCTTCTATGAACATCAGGCGGTAGGGGTCGAGCTCTCTGGCCAGTCCGCGTGCCATCGGTTTGTGAAGCCGTCCGTGAAAATCAACGGCAATCCCGAATTCCGGTCCGCAGGCCTCCCTGATGGCGGCGACCCGCTCGACGATAGCATAAATCTTGTCATGTGTATCAATGAACTGCATCTCTTCTGAGGCATTCATCTTAATTGCCGTGAACCCGGCGGCCTTCTTCTCCAGAGCTGCCTTGACAACATCGATGGGGCGGTCTCCGCCTACCCAGGAGTACACCCGCATGGAATTGCGGCAAGCGCCGCCCAGCAGCTGATACACAGGCGCATTGTAGATTTTCCCTTTAATATCCCATAACGCCTGATCGATCCCCGCTATCGCACTCATCAGAATAGCCCCGCCACGATAGAAGCCTCCCCGGTACATGAGCTGCCATAGGTCTTCAATCCGCTGGGGGTCCTGCCCAATGACATAATCCATCAGTTCTTCCACTGCGGCCTGCACCGTATGTGCCTTGCCTTCGACCACCGGCTCCCCCCAGCCGGATAGGCCTTCATCGGTTTCAATCTTCAGAAACAGCCAGCGGGGAGGAACGATAAAGGTCTCAAATCCGGTGATTTTCATTGATTATTTGGCTCCTATTGTGTTATTCATTCTGGCCTTGCTGACTTCATTGGCAAATTGGCGGGCCGTCTCTGTGATCTTCCCATAGTCGCCCTGCTCCACCGCTTCCCGATCTACGAGAGCGCTTCCCAAACCGACGGCAACGGCTCCGGCGGCAATGAAGGCTCCGACATTCGCAAGGGTCACGCCTCCTGTCGGCATCATGCGGATGTGGCCAAGTGGCCCCTGCAATTCCTTGATGTAGGAGGCACCGAGTGAACCGCCCGGGAACACCTTAAGCAGGTCTGCACCCGCTTCATGCCCTCTGACCGCTTCGGTCGGTGTCATTACACCTGGAATCGAGATTCGCCCATGCTGTAAGGTCAGTTCTACAATCGCCTCATTCAAATTTGGGGAGAAAATAAAATCGGCTCCCGCCGCGATCGCCTGCTCGGCCTGCGCCAGCTTCAGTACGGTACCTGCTCCTACCAGCAGGCGATCTCCATATTTCGCCTTCATGTCCCCGATCAGCCTGTAAACCTCCGGGGTATCGGCTGTAATCTCCAGCGCTCCAACACCGCCGTCTGCCAGTGCCGCAGCAATTGCATCCACCCGTTCAGGCGCTGGTCTGCGGATGACGGCGACCAGCCCGGAGGTCATCAGCTGCTCAATCTGTCTATCTTTGTCCATGTCCTTCCTCCTCCTTGGAATGTACCTCACCTACCGGATAATATCCTCCATGCCAGCTCCCCCTGCCAAGAGAAAATCCACCTCCTGCCGGGTCGGAAGACCTTCCACATCGCCGCTTACCCCGACAACAATGGAACCTACAGCGTTACCGCGCCGCACGGCAGAAGGCAGGTCCTCCCCCTGGAGCAAGCCGCTTATAAAGCCTGCGGCAAAACCGTCACCGGCACCCATCGGATCAATGAGTCTTTTCACGGGGAACCCTGGCTCATTTCCAGAGCTGTGTCCGTTACTGTAATAAGCACCGTCCGCGCCCAGTTTGATTACGGCAGCACCGGCCCCGGATTCCAGCAACCGGTCTGCGATCTCTGCAGGCGCACTGCATCCTGTCAGAAACTGCCCCTCATCGATGCCGGGCATTACGTAGTCAGCAAGCGCCGCGATTTCGTTAAGAACACGATAAGCCTCTTCTCTGTTCCACAGCTTCCAACGGATATTGGGATCAAACACAATGGCCGTACCGTGTTTTTTGGCTGCTTCGAGGGCGCGAAAGGTTAATTTCCTGCACTCGGGGCTAAGCGCCGGTGTGATGCCCGTAACATGCAGAATGCGGGCACCTCCCACATATGCCTCATTAAGTTCATCCGCTTGCATCAGGCTGGCAGCGGAATGCTTGCGATAGTAGTACACCTGTATTTTGTCCGGGGATATTTGTTCTTTGAAGAACACTCCCGTCGGCGCATCAGCAGTAACCTTGACTTCGGAAGTATCAACGCCATGTCCTCTTACGAATTGCTTAATATAGCGTCCAAATGGATCATTTCCGAGCTTGCTGAACCAGCCTGCGCTATGCCCCATACGGGCAAGCCCAATGGCTACATTGGTCTCGGCTCCTGCTACATGCTTGTGAAAACCGTTCACGTACTCCAGGGGAACCATCCGGTCCGGTGCCAGAAGTACCATGGTTTCCCCAAAGGTTACGACCTCCATTGCCCCTCCTCCTTTGGATTCTACGCTGATAGTGTTTCTTCACAAAGATCATATCTTTATTATCATTTTTTTGAAATAGATATGATCTTTACGGTATGATCATATTATCTTGTTCTTCGCTAGTCAATACTAAATCAAGACTCAGACGTATCTGTTTATCGTCACGAAGCTCTTATGCTAGAATGAATGTATTCTAAGTCAAAGGGACGGCTAAACATGAAACAGAATAAACAAACCGCGTTTCAAGCAACAATAGAGATTATGAAGCAGAAAATTCTCGATGGGGAATGGGCTCCAGGGGATCGGCTCCCTACGCTGCAGCAGCTAGCCGTTGATTTCTCTGTGAGTGTCACTACAATACGTGAGGCGCTGCGGATATTAGAGAGTCAGGGGAATGTCAGCATTGAGCACGGGCGCGGGATGTATGTACGAAACGATCCGCTCTTGCTCGATGATCCGGCGGTTGCTTTAGAGGAATTAGATAACATTTCGATTGTGGACCTATTGGAAGCCAGACTGCTCATTGAGCCTGAGCTTGCCGCTTTAGCCGCGCAGCGGGCCGATGAGGATCAGATCCGGCGCCTACGGGTACTGGCAGATCGAATGGTGCGGCAAATGGAGGAAGGTGGATCCTTCTTCGAGACCGACCTCGCCTTTCATCAGTTAATCGCCGAAGGGGCAGCCAATCCGGTGGTGGCGCGGATGCTGAATTCGATTCTCCCCTTGCTGGCTGAAGGGCGCAAGCAAACCAATACGCTGCCCAATATGCGGACCAAGGCCTCCAATTACCATGTTCTGATCGCCATTGCCATCGAGGAACGGCAAAGCGAAACAGCACGGCAGCTAATGGAAAGCCATATTCAAAGTATGCTGACCACCCTTAAGCAGTAGCTTCTTTCGGAATACAAAAGAAACCCAGAGTCTTTAAAAGACCCGGGTTTCTCCACGCTGCAGAAATTCATCAATCATCGCCTTGTATTTATCAAGACTGTACACGTTATACATCCGGGAAGTAAGGGCGCGGGTGTTTCCGAAGAAAAAGCGTTCAAACTGTTTCTGTCTGCCGCCGAAAGGACTGACCGCCAGTTCCCAGGTCAGCCGGAAAAGAGAAATCCGGTCGCGAGCGGATGACTCCTGTCCTTTAAGATAGAGACGGATAAAGCCGCCGGCATCAGATCCCAGGTCTGTCTCGGAAGGAAGCATCACCAGATTGCTGGAGCTGATGTCCTGGAGCATACCCAGCATCTCCTGATAAAAAGAGGAATACTGCATCGTAGCCGCAATCAGCGGCTTGTGGGCCGGCACATAATAACCCTTGGCATCCGGTTCTGCCATCATTTCGGAAGCCAGGCGAAGAGCTTTTAAATTCTCAAGCATGGTCAAAATCCGGGATATCCGCTCCATCGTTACCGCTTCGAGAGCGATATTCTGTTCATCTGACAATTTAGAGATCAGGCCGAGCAGAAATTCCGTCTTGGCAATGTAGCGTGTAAGCACCTGATGGCCGGCATGGCTGTGAAAATTCCCTTCGTTGAATAGCCGCTCTCCAATCTCTTGATTCCCTAAGTAAAAGATACGGTTGCGTGGGATGAAGACGTGATCGAAGATCACCATGGCGTCCATTTCTTCAAATCTGCTGCTCAGCGGATGATCATATGGAGATGAGCCTGAGTAACTCTCACGGCAAATGAAGGTCATCCCTTCCAGATCATTGGGAACGGCAAAAGCAAAGGCATATGGATTATCCTGTTCCAGCATGGAAGGGAGAGGTGAAGGGATCACCAGTATTTCATCACAGGTTGCTGCCTGCGTAGCCATCATAAAAGCACCGTTTACCACAATTCCGTTCTCCTTGTGCTCGACAACTTTAGCTGTAATGGAATCCTCCACCTCGTCCACCACTTCGGACAACCGGCTGGCAAACGGCTGAATAAATGCGTGGGATAAGGTAATGTCCTGGCTGCGGCAGTACTCATAGTACTTTTTAAGATTATCTTCATATTCCGGATTGTATTCTTGTAACAGATGCGCAGCGGTATATAAAGACATCAGCGTCGTGTTCATATAATCGGGTGATCTCCCTAAAAACCCGTGGTGCTTCCCGGCCCACAATTCCATCATGATCCTCCGGCGGACCAGGTCTTCCTTGCTTCTCGGGGCCAGGAGGGAAAGTCCGTAGCGCTCCCCGTCCGTCCCGGTTTGAAAGGTCATTTGTTCGATGGTTTTCTGCTGATGCTGCATATCATACATTTCAGCTTGGGTCTTCATTAATCCGTTGAAGGCGGGATGGCTGGATAAAGCCCTTTGGATGGTTTTACCCTGATACCATATTTTGATCTGCTGGCGATCGATACGCTCGATATATTCCTTGCCGCTCTTAACTGCCATGGCCCACCACCCCATTCATGAACATTCAACGGTTTAGCCAAATTGACTAATACAGTTTCTGTAAAATATGTGGTGGTGTTAAAAGCAGTACATTGTCCATGTTCAAACATTTACTTTTTTTCATCTATTTCAACGACTTGAGTAAGCTCTTTAGCGGACAATACTCAGACAACCGCAGGGTAGCGGAGAGTATTGTTGCACATTTTGCAGGATTTCTTTATAACTGTTGCTGGCTGCGGTACAATGTTGCATTATTTGCACAAATTCCGTTGCAGAGAGCCAGTTAGCGCTGGATTTGTTGCATTTCGTGCAGGATTTCAGCATAGGCCGCACTATGTTATTGTCTACTGACAATGACTCCTTTAATCCTTCTGACTCCAGCAGCAGAAGATTGTTCTTTTGTAATACGGAACGTTCCTAAGTTTGTGGTATCTTCTACATGAGGTCCTCCGCATACTTCCCGGCTCCACACCTTCCCTTCGTGATCTTGGATAGTATATACCTTAACGATATCCGGGTATTTATCCCAAAAGTTACCCTCCACATTACTTTCTTTCGCTTCAAGCTTAGGCAGCTCTGCAATAGAGGTAACTGCTTTCGATGCAATCGCATCATTCACATACTTCTCCACCTCAGCTATTTGCCCGGGTGTAAGTTTATCATCGTGGTTGAAGTCAAACCGTAATCGTTCGGAAGTAATATTACTTCCTTGTTGATGGACATGATCACCTAGCACTTCCCTTAAACCAGCAAGCAACAAATGAGATACCGTGTGCAGCGCGGTTGTTTCTGTGGAATGTTCAGCTAAGCCACCTTTAAATTTACCCGCAGAAGCAGTTCTGCTCATTTCAGCATGTTTTTTTGCTGCCTCAGTATAAGACGCCTTGTCTTCCATGCCATATCCACTTTCTGTTAGGTACTCTTCCGTCAACTCCAAGGGGAATCCATAGGTTTCGTAAAAATAAAATGCATCTGCACCCGTAACGTTACCCTTATTCTTCAGATGTTTCTGTATTTCAAATTCTCCCTGCTGTAACGTTCTATAGAAAAGATTCTCTTCCTTATTTACGATTTCGATGACTTTCTTTTTATTGCGGATTAAATCTTCATAAGCTGTAGCTTCATCTATATAAACTTCAGACAACTGACCCGCAAAGCTTCCTTGTATCCCTATTTTTTTACCTGCACGAATTGCCCTTCTTAATAGCCTTCTTGTTATATATCCTGCATCACTATTAGCTGGCTCCGCACCGTCATTAATGAGAAAAGTAGCTGCTCTCACATGATCCAGTATGATTCTAAAGGACTTTAAGTCGTCCGTATAGGATTTACCGCTTAGCTCCATCAATTTTTTCTTGGGGTTATGGAAGAAAGCTGTATTATATATATCCTTGTCCCCATTAAGGGCTGTAGCCACCCTTTCTAATCCGCCTCCATAATCCAGATTGGGATTTTGCATTTTAACAAATCCTGTGTCTCCTTTGGTGTAACACATAAATACGTTGTTCCCAATTTCCAGGAATCTGTCGCTTTCAGAAGCAGGATGGTCCAGTGAATCACCGTCCGGTTCAAGATCATAGAACATTTCACTATCAGGCCCACCCGGTTCACCAACCGGCATCTGAAGCGGACTTCCGGCCCGGCTCCACCAGTTTTCTTGTTCATCGTATAAGAAAATCTTCCCGCCTCTAGATGCCCCGTATTGCCAGGGATCCTCTTCAATGATAGGGTCTATCCCGACGGATTTGAATTTTGCTGACCAGAGCTCAATGGCTTCCGTATCTTTCGGTATATTCAGTTCATCACTTCCTGCGAAAGCGCTGATATACAGCCTGGCAGGATCCATTCCTAATTCGATGATCTGCCAATTCCAAATGGCATCGATTTGTTTTTGCTTATAGTTATGTTCATTTGCTTTGAACTCCCACCGGCCGATCATTTCGAAAAATGTCAGATGCGACGTATCGCCTACTTCCTCAATATCCACTGTTCTCAAGCACTTCTGAATATTAGCAATCTCATTACCGGCCGGATGCTTTTCCCCCAATAAAAAGGGAACCATCGGCTGCATGCCGCTTCCTGTAAACAAGGTCGAGGGATCATTTTCCGGTAACAAGCTAGAAGAAGGCACTTGGCTAGCCCCTATTCCTTTCATAAAATCAACATAGGATTGTCTCAATTCATCTGGCGTCATTCTAATACCTCCATCCAATATTATTTATGCTTAAAACAAAAAAGCCCTAAGCTGACATATTACTTGTCAACTTAGGGCGAACGATTATGTCCGTGTTACCACCTAACTTCAGATTGCTCTGCGCTCTATCAGTACGGGATTACTCCGATACTGTTTCCTGAATAACGGTGGAACTCCGTTGAAGCCTACTAAGATTCCTCTGTTCGGTCCACAGCTCCGAGACTGCTTCACTATTAGATCAATGAAGATTCGCATCAACCATCTTCTCTCTGTGAGATCCTTAATAGTTACTATTTCTCATCATAGCCTTTTCGTTTTAAGTTAAAGCAATGCTAGCACAATCCGCTTGCTTCGTCAATTAATGAGTTACCTGGAGCCGGCGTTTACCATCTGCTTAGCCTGCATACGACTGGCCTGTAACAAAGCATCACTGAGCTGCGTATCACTAACTGCCCGTGCCAGTGCAACGGTACCCACCATACTGCTTACCAATGCATAACCATTTGAGGGATCGATCCCAGCCATATTTGTAATAAATGCGATGAAACGTTGAAGCTCTTGTGTGTAGGCTTGCCTGATATCTGCCGATAGCTGGGAAATTTCCCCCGATAAAGCAGGTAAGATACAACCGGCTTCCGTCTGATCCCGATGCAGGGGGCTTAAGTAAAAATCAATGACGGCCTCAATCGGCGGCGTCTGATCTTCGTTTTTGTTATGGTCTGCAATTCTCTGCAGCATTTCAATGGTGTCACTAATGGCGAAATGACAGGTCTCCATCACAAGCTGATCTTTATTTTCAAAATGGGAGTAAAATCCTCCGTGCGTCAGTCCAGCACCTTTCATAATATGCGGAAGACTGATATTCCGCACGCCGTGGGTGCGAAATGCTTTGGCTGCGCTGGTAATGATATGGTTCCGAACTTTGAGCTTGTGCCCTTTCGGATAAGGCATCCTGCTCCCTCCCCTTTGTATAAGTCTGTATCTATGAATGTCTTTTGAAATATTATATTTATCATATTATTTAATGTCAATTGGTAATGGAGTGTTGACTCTTCTAAAATATGATGACTATAATATATTATGATTAACATATTATAACTTGGAGGTACCCATCATGAACTCATTAGAAGCTGTAGATACCCTGGTTATTGGATCGGGACCTGGCGGTTATGTGGCTGCATTACGTTCGTCACAACTGGGCATGACAACAGTCCTTGTGGAGCGCCACCAGATCGGAGGGGTATGCACGCATGTAGGCTGTATTCCTTCCAAAGCGCTGATTGCTGAAGCGGAGCGTATTCATTTGCGCAGACACTGGTACGCTGTTGACGAAGCTTCTTCTTTTCAGGAGGCGCAGTTGTTTAAGCAAGCTGTGGTGGATAAGCAGTCTGGAGGGGTTCGGTTTTTACTTAAATCGGCAGGTGTGACTGTTATTGAAGGAGAAGCCAGCTTGATAGATGCGAATACCGTTGAAATTCATCACAATGAACAGATTGAGCGCCGAATGGGCTTTAAGCATCTCATCCTGGCAACCGGTTCCCGTCCGATTGAAATCAGCGCGCTTCCTTTCGGCGGACGGATTCTTTCATCCACGGAGGTGCTATCGCTGGCCGACATTCCTAAGAGCCTCGTTGTAGTTGGCGGCGGTTATATTGGTGTGGAACTGGGGCAGATGTTTGCGAGATTTGGAACCGCAGTTACGATACTCGAGGGGGGTAGACAGATTTTACCCGGATTTGAAGCAGAGCTTGTTGCACCTGTCGTTCGTCAACTGAAGAAGGACGGGATAACAATCCTAACGGAAGCTAAGGTTACAGGAGCAGACCCATATACGAGTCACATTGATCTACAATATATGCGTCAGGATCAACACCATGTTGTTCAAGCTGAATATGCATTAATTACGGTTGGCAGAAAACCGAATACAGATGGAACCTTGGGTCTTGAAAAGATTGGTTTGTCCCCTACTCCGCAAGGCTTGATCGAGATTGACAAGCAGTGCAGAACATCCATTCCGAATATCTATGCCATTGGAGATATTGTTCAAGGCCCTGCCTTGGCCCATAAAGCTTCATATGAAGCAAAAATTGCAGCAGAAGCGATTGCGGGTAAACCCTCTGTCATCGACTACAAAGCTCTTCCGCTGGTTGTGTTTTCTCACCCGGAGATTACGAGCGTTGGTCTTAGCGAAACGGATTGTAAACACAAATCCATTCCTGTTATCGTTGGAAAATCTATCTTCTCTATTAACGGCCGTGCGCTGGCTCTGAAGGAAACCGAAGGATTTGTCAAAATTGTTGCTCATGCTGCGTCTGGACTTGTATTAGGTGCACAGATTGTAGGCGCTGAAGCATCTACGCTTATATCGGAGCTTTCCCTTGCGATTGAGATGGGGGCAACCGTAGAAGATATAGCCATGACCATCCACCCGCATCCAACGTTAGGCGAAATTGTCAAGGAGGCCGCAGAACAGGCCCAACGGAGGCTATAACAAACAAAAACAGTATCAGAAGCAAATCAGCCGCGAATCGGAAAATCAACTAAACAAAAGCGCCGCAACCCTATCATTCGGATTGCAGCGCTTTTGTTTACATTCAATCATCCTACTACTAATATTTGGCAAGCCGCGCCTCCAACTTGGAAATGAGCTGCTGTACATGTGCCCGCCATTCGTCCCAGCTTGACGATTCCCGCCACAGTTCCGCCAAATCGCCCTCGCACTCCCCCTCAATGTCAGTCCAAATCACGTTCAAATGCTCCAGCAAAGTCCCCAGCGCGGAATGATCGGCCGTGAACGCCCGTACTTGCGTCCAGGTGCGTTCTTCCTCCTCATGATCGTAATCCAAACTGCCATTCTCTTGAAACTCGATATACAGCTCCGCGAGGGCGAGCACTGTTCCGTCATAAAGGAAGTCATCCTCACCAAACTTCGCCATCAACTCACCCAAATCCAATGTGTCACGAGGAAGCAAGTCCTCGATCGCCGCCACCAGATCCAGCCCTTCATCACTTTCCAATGCTTTGATTCCCCATGCTCCCATTCGATGCCCCCCTGTCACTCTCGTCTCTTCATTATATAGAGCGTGTCCAATGCAGGTCAAATAGTAGTAATCACAGCCATGTGACTCATAATTATTTCGGCGGCCCGCTTATAACCGCCGGATTGCCGTAAAGATTCACCGATGAGGCAAGCCTGCTGTTTATAGAATGGATTGCTTAGGACTTCTGACAATGCCTCTCTCATATCCGTTGCACTGAGGTTGAGTTTATTTAAAGAGATACCCGCCCCTAACTCCTGTACCCGATTGGCTACAAGAGGCTGATCCGACGTTAATGGAATCATTACTAACGGAACGTTGTAATATAGCGCCTCACTCGTACTATTCATTCCGGCATGTGTGATGAAAACATCCGTATGCTGTAGCATATCGAGCTGTGCAATATAGGGCACGACGATAAAATTAGGGGGAATTTGATCAGCCAGCGGCTCCATATCCGTATATCTCCCTGAAGATAGAACCACATTCACCGGCATATCCCCAAATGCTTCAAAGCAAAGTTGATAGAAATCCAAGTTTTTATTTAAAATAGTACCCATAGCAATGTACACGGTATGCGGGTAACGTTCACGAAGCAGCTCAAACGGGAAAGTCTCAGCATCTTGACGCGGTATGATCGAAGGACCTGTGAAAATAAAACGATTGTCCAGTTTTTCTGCATGCGGCTGAAAATAACGGCTTGTATACACAAGCTTTAACCGGCCTGTATGTGCCGGGATTTCTTCCATGGCGGGAAGACTCACTTGATACTCTTGCGCTAACTCCCGTGTTATCTTCATCGTAGCCTCATACAGCTCCATCGTATTCGTATCCATCTCCTGCTCATTCATGCCTTCGCCAGTCCCCAACGGATCAACGAAAGCAAAGGAAGCAATCGTACATACGGCGGGAATCCCTAGTTTTTCTGCAAGAATAGTCCCTCCCCAGCCCATCAGTGAATCAAAAATCAAATAATCGAACTTTTGATTGCCGATCACTCGAAACACCTCGGGTATAATCCTCTGAATGATACCGCCTACCATCATATAAATGAATTGATAAGGATGAATGTACTCCTGCGGTTTCAACACGGGATCATGAGAAAAGGCATCTTGCGGAAATGGATAGGTTATGAGCAAGGCTCCGGTTTGTTCAATTCGGGAACGATACTCCTCCACGCACACATAGACAACCTCTTCTCCACTGTCAATCAACTGGGTAACTAATCCTAACGACGGATTCACATGGCCTTCAGCCGGAGTAATGACCACTAATACACGTGCCATTCTATCTCCCTCCCAATGCAATTTTTCCTCCGTTCTTCGTGATGTATGTAGCTACGCGATGGTCATCCTTTACATGGGAAGGTTCTCTTTCGACTGGCTGATCGGATGATGTTCTTGATGAACGAGTTCGGTAATACGTAGAGATGCCAAGAAACTTAATAAGACCCATAGTAATTGGAGTGTTAACACTATCACCACTCCTGTCGATATGCCCCACTGTAAAGTATCGGATAAGGCGATTAGAGCGCCGCCCACTCCTATGCTTACGCCCATATAAAAGGAATCCACAAACTGCAGATTCGAAGACATTTCTCCCTCTTTCCCGGGCGCCGCATGTTGTAGAGCAATGGCTGCGGTCGTAGGATTAGCCAATCCAACACCGAAGCCGGTAATCATTTGCGAGAGTAAGACGAGTATGATTCCACCTTCCGACAGCATAAGGGCCAGGATCACAAGTACAGTCCCAGCGATCATAATCCCGATACCTACCATAACTCTGCGTTTTCGGCCATAACCTTGATCTCGTACATCAAGCTTCGCCTGCAACCACGCTGCGGCGGACCAACTCAAGGAACCTGCTGCGACAATGAGGCCGGCAAGATCTGCTGATAAGCCCTTTACTTCGGTTAGCGCCAAAATCACAAAACTCTCCGTTGTAAAATAACAAGCCACATACAGCCCCCTGGAAACCAATGTAGCAGGCAATCCTTTTTTTACCGCAAAAGAGCCCTTAGGCAGCAGTATCCGCATGGGTGGGATCATGACGATTAAACCACCTAGAGTGAGTACAATTCCTGTCCAATCGGTTATCATACCGAGTCCTGTGAGTAGTAGCCCCGTTCCAATGGTAAGCAGGATTGCATGAAGAGTCTTCGAGTCTGCCTTTGGGGCTGGACCCGTCAGTACTTGCCGAAGTTGCAGTTCACGGAAAGAGCGGAAGGTGAGACTCAATGCCAATCCAATCAGGGGTACAACCATCCAGAAAACAAATCGCCATGACATATAGGAGGCAATAAGGCCTGCCAGGTAAGGTCCTATTAAGGAAGGCAGGACAAATGCCATGGAGAATGCCGCTAAAATCTGAGTGCGCAGAGCATCCGAATAATGCAACGTTACACAGGTATAAATGCATGTGATCAGAGCTCCCGCCCCAAAACCTTGAAGGGCTCTTCCTGCAATAAGCATGTGCATATCAAAAGAAACAGCCGCAACCACAGTTCCAAGCACAAAAATACTAAACGACACGAGCAACGAGGTGAAAACGCCGCGCTTGTCAACCATTTGACCGATAACCAAGGTTCCAATCAGCTGAGATAACAAAAATGCGCTGAAAATCCAACCGTATGAATGAATACCCTGCAAGCTTTGTGCCATTCTCGCAGCAATTGTCGTAATAGCCAGCCCCTCGAAAGCTACGGTGGTTAGAACCAGCATAATACCAATCGTCAACGCCCTGTGCTGCCTGTCAAAAATCCCAATCTGATTGTTGTTTGTCTCCTACACCTCCATAATAGTTAAGTGTAATGGTAAAAATACCCTTTTTATGATCTAAATATACAATACCCTTTCTACTTTGTAAAGGTTAATGTTTAAAAAGTATGAATAACATAAAGGGTTTTTAACTAACAAAAAAACCGCCAAAGGCGGCTTGCAAGAATGAGTCACGGCTATAGAATCAGCGGGTTTCCCCACGGTGCAGAAATTCATCAATCATCGCCTTGTATTTGTCCAGACTATACTCAGGCCGAGCAGAAATTCCGTCTTGGCAATGTAACGTGTAAGCACTTGATGACCGGCATGGCTGTGAAAATTCCCCTCGCTGAACAACCGCTCTCCAATCTCTTGATTCCCTAAGTAAAATTTACTTTGCATATATAACTGCTTGTTGCGCAATTATTTTTATTGCATTAATTGTGATTCTGATCATAGTTGATATGCAAAAACCTGAATATACTGAAAACACTATAATTACATTATTAACATAAATATCCATTTCTAGGCTCTGTGAAACAAGTATGTAGTTGTAAATTTCATGAAAGGGGTCTTGCCGTCTCCACACTTTCCCTCCGTACATTAGGGTTGTTTGCCGCCGTAGTCCTTGCACCTCAGATCGCAGCTTGAGAAAGTGCACAGGCACATCTTTAAACCAACCAATTTGATCGGAGGAGTAATGATTATGAAAAAGACTGTAGTTACACTTTTTGCAGGGGTTGTGGCGCTTGGGTCCTTTGCCTCGATGGGCAGTGCCGCTGAAAACAATGAGAGTAATCCTGTAGAGCTCTTCTCAGGCTCTTCTCCTATTTCAATTACGGACCAAGCCTGGAAAACCCCAGCAGACTCTGCTTCTGAGGACAAGGTATGGGGATATCTTGAAAGTGTTAAAGGGAACCTGCATCTTTCGGCTAAGGGGGACATTCGGGGGAAATTTAAAATCACAGAGCAAGAAACAAACAGCAAAACAGGCAGCCAGCATTACCGGTTAAGCCAGTATATCTCGGGGATTCCGGTATATGGAGCCGATCAGACCCTGCATATCGACAAAGCCGGCAATGTTACCTCCCTGCTGGGAAGTGTAGTTGAAGATGTCTACCAGACCATTCCGCAGCCGCTGATTCAACTCCAAACCATATCCGGAGCAGATGCCATCGCGGCAGCCGGTCAGGATGCTACGCTGGAACATGGACCGCTTGGTGAGCCCCAAGTTACTCCTACAGCGGATTTGTATTATTTTATCGTTGACGGAGAACCTCAATTAGTCTATAAAACAGAAGTGAACGTTCTGGAACCCGAGCCTTTGCGGATACGGTACTTCATTTCTGCAGAGAATGGCAGCGTAGTGTTCAAATATAATATCTTAGAGAACCTGACGGGTACGGGTACTGGAGTATTTGGAGATACCAAAACGTTCGAGACACGCCTCTCGGGTTCAACCTACCAGCTCTACGACAGCACCCGCGGCAAGGGCATTGTGACCTATACCGCCAAGAACAAGACCTCTCTTCCGGGGACGCTCTTAACCAGCACTAACAATATCTGGACAGACAAAGCCGCTGTAGATGCCCACACCTATGCTGAGAGAACCTATGATTATTATCTCCAGCATTTCGGCCGCAACAGCCTGGACAACAACGGACTGCAGATCCGTTCAACCGTCCATTACTACACTTCCTATAACAACGCTTTTTGGAATGGTGCGCAGATTGTTTTCGGTGATGGGGATGGGTCTACCTTTACTCTGCTGTCCGGTGATTTGGATGTGATAGGCCATGAGTTGACGCATGGCGTGACTGAGAAAACATCCAATCTTGAATACTACGGAGAACCAGGGGCACTCAATGAGTCCTTCTCCGACATCATCGGAAATTCAATTGAAGGTGCGAACTGGCTGATTGGTGATAAAATTTATACACCGGGCATAGCGGGGGACGCACTACGCTCACTGGCTAATCCGCCATTGTACGGCCAGCCTGACAAATACAGCGACCGTTATACCGGCACCGCTGACGAAGGCGGTGTGCATACGAACAGCGGCATCAATAACAAAGCCTTCTATCTGGCTGCTCAGGGCGGTACGTTTAACGGTGTAACGGTCACAGGTATCGGCCGTGAGGATGCTGTTCAAATCTATTACAATGCACTTGTATATTACCTTACAACCTCATCTAATTTCTCTGCTGCACGTACAGCAATCATTCAATCGGCTACTGAATTGTTTGGAGCAGGCTCGGCTCAAGTAACTGCTGTAACTAAAGCTTACAATGCGGTAGGCGTCTACTAAGAACAGAATAACAGGCCAATGATCCTCAAGATCATTGGCCTGTTGTATTTACTATATTCTGGAGACTTTCCTTAATTCGATGAGTAGCTTCGTTACCATGATAGGTGATCACTTTTTTAATATCCAGGTCTAGCAGCTTGGCAATCGACTTCAGCGCAGTAGAATGATCCAACGTGTAATAGTTGTCGAAGGGCAGGAGCTTATCGTCCTTTGAGTTTAATGCATCGCCGGCAATTAACGTTTGCGTCGGGATATGATAGAGCGACATATGATCTGGCGTGTGTCCTGGGGTGAAAACGGCTTGAATGCCACCGGCCAGGGGCAGAATGTCTCGATCCTTAAGTGCCGTATGAACGTGCACGGACGGTGCAAAAGTTCTACCTCTAACAAGCGGAATGGCTCCCGTCAAATAGGGTACAGTCTCCTCATGTGCGAGCACCGTCAACTCGTTCCCCCTGGCCTGAACTAGCTCCGGCAGACTGCCAATGTGATCGCTGTCTTGATGCGTAATGATGATATGCGTCAGCTGATCTAGTCCAAAGCCTTCCCTTTCAAGCAACGTTCGAATCTTATCCAATTGCCCGGGAATGCCAGTATCCACAAGTACAAGATTCCGTTCATCCCACAACAATGTCGGATATACAATAAAAGATCCCATTCGAAGCTCTATTGCTTTAATTCCGGTATTCGGCCGAGACATGGACATTCCTTCATCTTCCTTTCCTATAAGTAGGTATATTATATTCCTTAAAGGAAGCCGCAAGTCAACACTATTTTCACTCTTGAAAGAAAAACGCCGGGTATCTTCCATCTTCCCGGGCGTCTTTCTTTTGATTGTTAATTGTGCTCGGTATAGGCTTTAAAATTGTCCATGATCTATAGTCACTCACCTGCGGGTGAAGGATGCTGGTGCCATCTATAACCGGCCACTTGTAAGGAGTAGCAATGTTGCACATTTGCAGGATTTTTTATAAATGTACTGGCAGTGAAGCATGGGACCCATCCCTCGGCGCAGCAGCACCTATTTACTTTGACCACGACAGCGCGCAGTTTGCGCTTGGGAAGGCCGAAGCACATGCACGTTACTTGGAACGGCAAAAACTGACGCAATTAATCGTGCAGTCCCTGAAACGTTTTCCCCCGTGTCAGCTTCTGACTCTGATCGGCCCAGCGGATCAGAATCGAACGTGAAGTGAAGATGTCGGGCCCGTCCGATACTTGAAAATGCAAGTGTGCTTCACTGGAGTTCCCTGAATTACCTAGATGTCCGATGAGATCTCCCTGCTTGACGTTATCTCCTTTTTTGACGGCTACGCTGCCTTGTTTGAGATGTGCTGTGATGCTGTGCTCCCCATTTCCATGATCAATGACCACAACATTCCCTTCCGGTTCTTCAGCGTTCATCACGCCCGGAGTGTTATCCGGGATGTCATTCTTGACTTCAACCACCTTGCCCTCTGCTGCTGCATAGAGCGGTTCACCAAAAGCATAATAGTCCTCGTTGTCCTTTCCCTCTCCTTGATAGCTTGCCTCATTCTGAGTGCGGATAATGTCGAGAGCGTAACGCTGGGTTTCATGAGCATAATGATAGTTGGATAACACATCATTCCCGCCCCAGAACACAAACCATTCGCCCTTCAGTGGAAACTGGAATTCAGTTTTGGTCAACGCCTTATCCGTTGCTTCATGTGTTTCAAGCGGCTGAATAAGGAGCCCCACAATTTGGTGATCTTCAGCAAAAGAGGCCTGAATCCCCTTAGTCCCACTCTGATCCTTCCACGAACGATCAACCAGCTTGTTCAGTTTAACTTCCGTAACCTTGTTCCATGAAGTAACGCCTTCCATAAAGCTATCGGCAGTCGTCTTGAATTCGTCAAGCGTTATGATTTTCTGTAGCTCCGGACTCATCTGCTCGTAAATGTCCTCCTTCGGCCCATTCATTAAGGTATCCATGAAATTGTCAGGTGTAATCTTTGCGCCCTCCCCGGCTTCATTCGCAGCTTCCTCTGTTGGGGCTGCACTGGCTGTCTGTTCTACAGGTAATTGCTCTTGTGGTTCAGCTGATTCCGGGGTGCCGCAGGCAGACAACATCACACACGTACCCAGCATTGCGGCAAGCCCCTTCCAGCTTTTCGAATATACTCTAGTCATTTCCCTGCACTCCTTTGCTAGAACGGTATTTTTCTAGTTCAGTGTACGAAATCAATCTTACCTGCCGTCTAACCTACTCTTACGTCTATCTTAACTTTGCGGCATGCTGGTTCTCCAAAATTAAGCATCCGTTAAGGTTGCCGGCACGCAGCACAGTGCTGCAGAATGGTATGATACCTATATAAAAAGCTGGGAGGTTCTATTTCGTCATGGATGAAGTATCAATCCTGCTTGTTGATGATGAACAGGCGATTCTGCATATGCTCCGAACGGTATTGCTCAAAGAGCAATTCCTGGATATCGATACGGTCACTAGCGGTGAAGATGCGATTGCTGCATGTAAAAAGAAAACCTATCACTGCATCGTGCTGGACGTGATGCTTCCAGGCCGAAGCGGGCTGGAAATCTGCCCTTTCCTGCGTCAAATGACCGATGCCCCTATTCTCTTTCTGACTGCAAAAACAACCGATTACGACAAGCTGACCGGCTTCGCGGTTGGCGGAGACGATTATGTCGTTAAACCCTTTAACCCGCTGGAAGTAGTTGCACGGATCAAATCCCTGCTGAGACGATATTTGCCCAGACAGACAGAAGCAGAAAGACTGCCACAGGAAGGAATCTATGATTTTGGACGCTTTCAGGTCATTGAGCCAGCCGGTGAACTCAGAGTAGAAGGTCAACTGGTGTATTGCCCTGCTCTGGTATACCAGTTACTGCTATTCTTTTGCAAACATCCTAATCGTATCTTCACCAAGGCGGAATTGTATGAGCGGGTATGGGGATCGGAGGCCATTTCGGATGACAACACCGTCATGGTACATATTCACCGGATTCGCGAGCGTATTGAGGCTGATCCGTCCAACCCTGAACGATTGGTGAACGTTCGCGGGCTAGGGTATAAGCTCATTCAGTCCGGCATGGTGCCTGGGCGATGAGTGTAAGACGCAGATTGATGACGAGGTTCATTGGCTTGCTTGCGGGTACAGTGGTCCTGATCCTGGTTATCGGCGGAAGTATAGCTTACTGGGTCATTCAGCAGTTGAATGAGGCTAACCTGGTTGAAGATTTTGCCACTGTCGGGCTCGACCAGCTAATCAGTACAGCCGATATTTTGCCGGACGGCAGTGTTAAGTATGATCCCGAACTGCTGAAGCGAATCGAAGAGAACAACGGCTGGCTTCAGATTCTCGATGAGCAGGGCCGTGTGCTGGATGCTTTCCATACCCCTCCCGATGTGCCGGATCACTATAAATCTGGAGAGCTTATATCCTATTGGCAAGGAAAAAAGCCCTTTCCCTACGAGCTATATCTGCTTATCCGGGAACGACAAGGGATCAATTTCACCCTGCTGTACGGAGAGAACAACCAGGCCGTAACCATGCTGGATCAAGCATATAACGGGGGACGTTATGCCAATAACAAGCTTGAACTGGCGTCCGGACAGCAGGACATCATCCGCGCGGCGGATGCCTATCTTCAGATTTTGGACGAACAAGGACAGGAGATGGCTTCTTTCAACAAACCCGCAAGCGGCATCCCGGACAGCTACAGCATCCAGGACCTGATTCTGCGTACACGCTACCCCTCCCGGTATGGAATGACTACAGTGACCAGCTATGATGAGCAGAACCATTCCACCTGGATGCTGAGTGTTCCTCTTGCGGGCAATCCGGCGGGGAGCAACGTGAACCCCTTCGGGTTTATTTTTGGACCTGCCATGATTGCACTTCTGGTATCCATTATCGGCTTGCTGATCCTGCTTGCTGTCTGGTATGCCAACCTGTTCGGTTATCCCATGCTCCATATGCTCCAATGGCTGCAGCGGCTTGAACGCGGACAATATGAGGAGCCGGCCGGCCCCCGCGGCAGGCCGCTTAGCCGGAAGAAAAACGGGAAATGGCGGCGGAACTATCGGGTATATACGGAAGTGTTACATTCTATACAGACGTTATCCGATACCCTGAAACAGGATAAGGAACTCCGCAAACAGACCGACTCTCTGCGGGAGGAATGGATTGCTGGAATCACCCATGATTTAAAAACACCCCTATCCTCTCTCCAGGGTTATGCACATATGCTGGAAGCAGAGAAATACGAGTGGGCTTCTAATGAAGTACGCGAATTCGCTGGCATTATGCTGGACAAATCGATGTACATGGACAGGCTGGTAAGCGACCTGGCCATGACCTATCGTCTGCGCAGTGGCGGGTACCAGCCCCCTATTGAGTTAACGGATATCAATGCCCTGCTTCAGGATTTGGTACAGCGTGCTGAACGTAACCCAGCTTATGGAGAGGGCCGCATTACGTTCCAGCCTGCCCCGGCGGAGGTACTGGGACATGTACACATTCCCTCCTTTGAACGGATCGTTGATAATCTGACCGCCAACGCCCTGCTCCATAATCCGCCGGACGCGCAGCTGATCGTAAGTGTGCAGGTAGGCACAGGGGCGGGCGAGTTCATCGTTAAATTTGCCGATAATGGACGCGGGATGGATCAGGAGACGGTGTGGAAGCTGTTCGAACGATACTATCGCGGCACAGATACAGCGGCACCCGATGTCGGCTCAGGCCTGGGCATGGCGGTAACCAAAGGGCTGATCGAGGCGATGCAAGGGCGAATTGAGGTTCGCTCCAGTCCCGAAGAGGGAACGGAAATACGTTTGATATGGGATGCCCGTTCGAGGGTGATATAATCAGGAGACTTGGACAGCCATCAAGGTTTCAAAAGAAAGACGCCGGGCATCTGCCCAGGCGTCTTCTTTGATGATTAGCTGATTACTGCTGACCTGCCAGCCACTTAGTGGCTTCCTCCTGTGCTTTCTTCAGCGCATCGGCTGAACTCAGCTCACCTAATAGGACACGCTCCACATTCTCAGATAGAATATAGCGCGGCTGACCGGACCGATATGGATAACGTGGTGTCCATAACTGGCCCATTTGCTTCACAATGGTGTCCATCTGTCTAATCTCCTGCACAGAAGACCAGTTCTCTGCCGCCTTAATAACAGGCATACTCTGTGAACGCTGTTCCTCCCACATATATTGCTGGAAGAATTCACTTCCGCTGAATTTCAGCCATTCCCAAGCCAGGTCCTTATTACTGCTGGAGGCTCCAATGGCAAACGGACTTCCCGCGAACATACCACCCATTCCAGTTTTCTGATTTTTGAATAACAAGGCAGCCTCGTAACGGTCCTCCAGCCCAAGGTTAGCCAGGTTATTAATAAACCCCGGGGATTCACGCAGATTGATCGCAATATTATTTTTTTCTGTCAGGAAATTTTCGGCACCTTGTCCGGCCATTACACCCTCGGGTGCATACTTTATCGCATCCTTCATTAAATCAAGGGCCTGCACCATAGTATCACTATTGAATTCCAGCTTCATATCCTTCCACAGAAAACCTGTGCCCCATTGCCCGCCGAGCGATTCATTGATGTTCATTACCGAATCGGCAGCATCGCTCCCCTTAAAGGTCAGACCATAGTTCTGCTCTCCTGTTTTGGGATTCTTGCCTGTCATCTTGGAGGCCTTGTCCAGGACTTCCTCGATGGTCGGCGACTCGGACAGATAGTCCACTCCCCAATCGTCAAACAGTTGACGGTCATATACAATTACCCGGGCATCTCCGATAAACGGAAGGCCATAAATCTGCGGTTCCTGATCATCGGGTCCCATTACCTTCCAGCCTTCCACCTGTCCATTCAAGTATTTCCCTAGATCATAGCTGTCCTTATCAATATACGGCTGCAGAGGCTCCAGCAACCCCTGTTCAACAAAAGTGGTAATCCCCGGGACTTGATATACATCTGCTGCTCCAGACTGAAGCATCGTCTGAGTTTTCTCGTTATAGTTATCCCAACCCATAAGTACAAACTCGACGGATGTATCAGGATACTGCTTCTCGAACTCCTCTTTAAGCACTTTTACACCTTTAGAGGTTTTGCCGGAGATTGGATCGGTCTTGTCCTCCAACGAGAAATCGCCTACGAGCTGCACCTTCAGTGTTCCTGTTGGTTTCTCAGCAGCAGGCACTGCATTGCTTGCGCCTTCTGTTGCAGCCGGTTCAGTGTTTGCCTTCACTGTCTGATTCGAATTCCCGTTATTACATGCACTCAAAATCATAGTGGACGCCAGCAGCAGCGTTCCTGTCATCTTCAAGGTTGATTTATTAGACATGGTTAGCTCCCTCTACTCCATTTTTTTTATACATTTATTACACTGGACCTTGCTTGTTCCGGTGATCACTCCCCCTTTAAGCCGCTGAGGGCAATGCTGCGAATGATGTATTTTTGTAAAAATAGAAACACCAGTACGATCGGCAGGATACTCATGGCTGCAGTAGCCATCGTAACGCCCACCAGCCTATTGCCATTTTCGGAAGAAAAGCTGGATAGAAACAAGGGTACGGTCTTCATGTCCTGATCGTTGATAACAACAAGCGGCCAAAGAAAGGAATTCCAGCTATCCTGGAAGGCCAAAATGGCTAATGTCGCTGTAATCGGTCCCGTAAGGGGAGCAAATATCCGCACAAAAATGGTGAATTCATTGGCTCCATCAATCTTTGCAGATTCGCGCAGCCCTTCAGGGAGACGGTCAAAATACTGCTTCACCAGCACGATGCCAAGCGCATTAATGATTGCCGGGAAGATCAGGGGGTATTTCGTATTGATCATTCCAAGATCATTGAACATCGTGAACATTGGAATCAGTCTGGCTTCAAATGGAATCATCATGGTAGCCAGTACTGCGAAGTATAGAAGCTTTTTCCCTCTGAATTCCCCTCTGGAAAAGGCGTAACCGGCCAGCAAGGCAGAAGACACGCTGAGGATGACGCTAAACAATGCAATATTTGCAGAGTTGGCATAGGTCTTGAACAGAACCCCATTCTCGAAAACCAGCTTATAGTTGAATAGGGAGAACTGCTCTGGAATTAACCGGGGAGGAAACGGGACGGCAATATTGCTGCTTCTTTCCAGGCTGACGCTTACCATCCATAGAAAGGGATACAACATCAACGCACCCAATCCAAGCAGGAGCAGGAACAGCAGTCCACTCAACAGTTTGTTTTTTCCTGTTGCGCTCAACATGTCACAGGTTTCCCTCCTATATTTTCATTTTCGTGACCTTGGTATTGATGTAAGTGAACACAAGAATAAAGAAAAACAAAATATAGGACGCAGCCGAGGCCAGGCCATATTCGTTACCGCCGAACCCCCGCTCGAAGATAAAACCGACTACAGTATGCAGCGACCGGGCCGGACTACCCTGCAGTCCGCCGAGCATATAAGCGTCAGAGAACCGCTGAAGGCCGCCGATCCAGCCAATAATGAACAGAACAGTCAGACTTCCAAGCATATTCGGCAGGGTGATATACTGCCATTGTCTGAATCGCGAAGCCCCGTCTATGGAGGCTGCTTCATAGTAATCGCTTGATATGGCCTGCAGATTAGCCAGATTAATGATGATAACAAAGCCTAACCAATGCCAGACTGAAAGGATGATCGCGCCCCACTTGGCAGAGAGAGGCTGTGACAGCCAGACTATCTTCTCGAATCCCAGCAATTGCAGCACATAGTTGAGCGGCCCATCCGGATGAAGAACGGCCAGAAAAACGGTGGCTGCTGCGACAATAGAAGTGACATTGGGCAGATAAAACAATACTTTAAAGAAGTTGGCGCCACGGCGTAAATTGTTGATCAGACAAGCAATGATGAAACCAACCGGTATGGCAATCAGAAGCTGGAAGACGGTAATGTAGAGCGTGTTATATACGGAATACCAAAAGGTGCCTGACTCTAGTACACTGGCGTAATTCTCAAGTCCAACGTAATGCTCGTCAGCCCCCTTGGTAAAACTAAGCCGTAGTGACTCTGCCAGCGGGTAGATCATAAACACCGCAATGCCAATCAAGGTGGGCAGGAGAAACAGGTACCAGGCCAGTGTAGGCTGCCTCCGGATTATTTTGTTGCGGTTACGCAGAAGTTTCCGGTCTAAGACTCCTAGTGTCGTAGCTTTTGTCATATGGTCGGACAAGGGTACTTATCCCTCCCTGCATGAACATACTTGGTGACCTCATAAACAGTAATGGCATCTACCCCCATATTCACATAGGTATAGAACAATTCCAGATCATAGGGTAAGGTATATATCCAAACCTGCAGCCCGTGAAGATGGGCCTGCTGCACCATATGAGGCCGGCAGCCTTCATATTGAACATTTATCCCCCCGAACTTCGCTTCAGCTGCCCGCCGGCACAGCTCTTCCGCTTGCTCCCGGTAGGTTGCTTCATCCAGCTCAGAGAGCTCATCAGGCAAATTCCAGATTACATGTCCCGGATAACCGAATTCTGCTATCAGTCTTGTAGCTCCGGTGAACCATACCTTACTCCAGGTAGAGGTGGCTGTTACTTCGGCTATGGCGGCTTGCGCCGCCTGTTCTGTTTTAAGATCCAGATTAAAAGCGGCAGGAAGCTGACTGAACCTTGTCAGTATCCGGTTCAGTGTCTCCGGCTCCTCGCCTGACCCTAATAGCTGCTCATAGTTCAAGCGGCTGACAGGGGGCTGATCATCATGCAGGAGAACAGCAACATGATCTTTGGTTACACGCACATCCACTTCTATAATCGATGCCCCCGCCTTTATCCCGGCTTCGCAGGAGGCAAGCGAATTGTAGCTTGTACTCTCGCAGCCTGTATGGGCAATCAGTTTCGGGTATTGCACAGCATTCCCTCCTTTTGTATTATTCTTCCTCCAGAAGTCCGTTTGAGAAATAAATCGGATTGGTGCAGGCTATTGTTGTCAGAACACCGTCGATGATGCCAAAAAGCCGTACCCGCAGCCACATTAACCCTTCTGTAGGCAGCATAATAGGCCGTCCGTTATGTTCAGAGGCTGGTAATCTGGCGAGTTCCCCCTGATTGGAATCTACGATGATCCAGTTCCCCTCCTCTGCTCCCCAAGGACGCTCCGGCTGGGTTGAACGTGTAATCTGTACAGTTAATCCGGCAATGGCAGAGGTATCAACGGTAGCGAGGGGAACTTGATCTCCAAGCCCGTATCGCTCATTTCCAAGAGAGAGGCTGACCTCCAGTAACGGACCCATGCTCAGACAGAGCTGCCCCTGCCTGATTGCCGCAATAATGTCAGCGATCGATCGTTGTATGGGTCTATCAGGAAGACCAATATACGTATATGCTGCCAGCTTGTCCGCAGGCTCAGATCTGTGCCAATCCCGGCCGGCAGTAGCGGATATCCTGTATCCTTCGTTTAACAAACCGGTCCATTGTTTAAATGCCGGTACATTATGATTTTTCATAGAAGGCATCATCTCATGCCATACCTCGATATAATCAATCTGATTCCAGTCACTTATTGTGTAATCCCAGTGGCAGCCTGTACAGATCGGACTGCCTAAGCTGTAGGGATGGGCAATGCCCACGATGCCTCCCTGCTCATGAACACGCGATATGCCCTTATGAATATCGTGCGGGCCGAGATCTCTCCATTCACAGTACGGAGCCCCAAGGGTCAGCATATGGCCGTAGAACGTCGTCCATTCCATGCCGGGAATGATCGTGATGCCTGTCTGCCTGCTAACGGCTTCGGCATCGGCCAGTCCCGATACAGTGTTATGATCTGTAAGCGCAATACCTGCAAGTCCCAGCTCTGAGGCTGTCCGGCACATCTCCAGCAGAGAATGTGTCCCGTCACTGTGCGGCGTGTGGGTGTGAAGCTCGAATGGAAGCCATTTCATCTGCCGGTCCCCCTCACGGTTAATTCATAGCTGCAATCCGGTGTAACCACGCAATGTACACTGACGGTTACCTTCCATACGCCAGCGGGAACATCTCCGGCGATGAAGCCGGGAGAAGTCTTGCTCCAATCCGGGCAGATGATATGCTTCTGCTCTGGAGCATGCCGGTGTGCAGAACCGCGGAAGCCCGAGGGGCTGTCCAGCGATAAGGTCAGCAGATTCTGCAGGGGGTAGTAATTCTCCCACTGTCTCTTATGCAGTTCGGCCGAAGCCGGTTCGGAGTATCTCTCAATCGCCTCTAATATCAACGGCTTCGATGCTTCCCGATCCAAGAATTGTTTGGGGGCATAACCGAAGTCAATCTCCAAGGAAGTCATAGAATGCTCCAAATGAAACTGGTATGCAATATGCGTTTTAGAGCTGCTCGGCGTGATTTTTCCCTGAACCCAAATGATATCTTTATGCATAGCCTGTACCTCTTTCCCCTTTAATCACCTATATGGTATCGATACCTGAAAATTAATCTTTCACTAGCATACTCACTGCTTGTTAATAGAAATCCTTCTTTCCAGCCTATTTATATTAAAAGTATGTTGGGGGCTTAATTGATAATTTACAAAAAAAATAACCCCACAAAGTGGGGCTTTAGCTTCGATGAGCTTATACATTGGTTTCAGATTATATTCTGCGGCAACTGGCCCGCTCCATGATCCGGTGCGGCAGGTATACTTCTTTACAGTCAGGTTCACTCCCGTTTTGAATTAAATTGTGCAGATATTCAAGTGAAGTTCTTCCGAGCTCCCGGACAGGCTGCTGCATTGAAGTAAGCATGGGCCTCACGGCTTCGGCGAAGAGACTGTCGTCAAATCCCATGACAGAGATATCTTCAGGAATGCGAAGCCCGTAATCAAGGATACAGTTCATCGCGCCTACTGCCATATCGTCACTGACGGCAAAAACAACAGTAGGCCGCTCTTGCTGCTCTAACAGCTCCTGCATCATTAATCGTCCGCTCTCCTGCTTATAGTTGCCGAACCTGATAAAATCGGGATTAAGCGGAATAGCGGATTTGCTCAGCGCATCCAAATATCCTTGATACCGGCTGTAGCCAGCCGTTATATCCTCCAGATCTCCGCCCAGGAAGGCAATCCGGCGATGGCCTAATCCGATGAGATATTCCGTGGCATCCAGCGCCGCCTGATAGTCATTAATTAGCACAGAGAACCTGCCCTGCAGCGGAGAGCGGACACAAGAAAATAAGATTGGCATAGCGGCGCATTCTATAAAAGACAGGATCCGTTCGTCAAACTTTTGGTGCATGATGATGATCCCGTCTACCCTCATCTCCTGCAGGGCGTGCAGATACTTCAATTCCTTATCCAGATTCTCGGCAATATTGCAGACGATCAGATTATAGCCATACTCACTGGCACTCTCTTCAATAATGCTTAATATTGTTGAGCAGAAATAATTTGTCAGATCGGGAACGATGACACCAATGGTATCCGTTTTCTGCTTTTTTAAACTGCGGGCAATCTGGCTTGGGGTGTAGTTCAATTCCTTGATCGCCTGATTCACCTTATCCAGAATCTTCTGGCTAATATATTTCTCACTATTCAGAACCCGGGACACACTAGTAACAGATACACCGGCCCGTTCAGCTACATCTTTAATTCTTGCGCTCATGCGATTTCACTCCTTAGCAAGGTCGGTACGGATGATTCATACAACTACCTAGAGATTTCATATCACCCATTATACAGACTGTTGCATTGCGAAGTGTAAGGCCTGTGTTAACGATTATTGTTGCTTGAACGCTGCTGCAGGTAACCATCCTTCAAGCATTGCTCCGCCTTCCGGATGATTGCTTGCGGCAAGTCCGCCTCCGTGCTGCCTGATAATCCTTTGTGAAATGGTTAAGCCTAATCCGCTGCCGCCGGTTGAACGGCTTCTGGATGCTTCCCCTCGGTATAGGGGTTCAAAAACACGCTCAAGTTCTTCCGCAGTGAAGCCCTGCCCGGTATCGCGTATCTTAAACATGACCCTATCCCCTGCTTGGTTACATTGGATCTCGATATCCCCGCCCGCCGCTGTGTGTCTTACGGCATTATCCAGAAGATTGTTCATGGCCCGCTCTAATAAATGTATATCTCCGCGGATGGTGCAGCCATCTGTTTCATGGAATGCGATGGATATTCCTCTCCGCCTGGCCTGAGGGCTCAGACTGTCTAACGAATTGCGGATTACCCGGTTCAAATGAACCGTTTCCGTGTTTAGCTCCGGCTCCATATACTCCATTTTGGTGAAGGTGAACAGATCCTCTACCAAACGGTCCAATTGAGCGGATTTATCCTTGCAAACCGCCACGTATTGTGCCATTTTCTCGGGAGTTTGTGCGATCCCCTGCTCCAGACCATCCAGGTAGCCGCGCAAAGCGAACAACGGGGTCCGTAAATCATGCGCAACAGCCGCGATGACGAACCGGCGCTCCTCTTCCAGTTCAGCCTGTATTCGGTAGGACTGCTCCATTCCCTTGACCATAGCCTCGAAGCCATCGCGGACTTCAGCGATTTCGGTGACTCTGGATATGGGTAACCGAACCTCCCAATCCCCTGTTGCCATTTGTCTTGCTGCATTGCCCAGCTTCTCTAGTGGTTTGAGCACGAATCGCCTCATTTCCATTCCGACAACAAAGAGCGCAAGCAGCAGTCCGGCAAAAGCCGCCATCACTTGAATTGGATTGGATTGAGGGTAGTACAGAATAACCCTTCCCAGCAATTGACCCTCCTCGATGACGGAGAAACGCTCGGTTGACCGCTTGGAGCCATGCCGCTCGGGATTGGAACGATAAATGTCCTGTCCTGCTGCAGATTGAATAAGCACATCCATGTTTGCTTCATCCAGCGCGGGATACAATTGGTTTTGCCAATCCCGATCCGTCCATTGGTCTGTGCCCTGTTCAATTCGTTGCGTTATTTCAGATATATTGCGCTGCAGGGACTCGCTCGGCAGCCGGCCTTGCTCGAAGCTGAGTGTCTTAGTTTCCATAAAGTGGGCAATCACATAGAAGATCCACGGCAACATGAGGATAAAACAGAAGCACAGCATAGTAAACGTCCGAATGCGGATTGACCTCATATTACCCTCCCTCAAATCGATAACCTACGCCCCATACGTTGACCAGGAATAGAGGCTGGTTCGGATCTGCTTCGATTTTCTCACGCAGCCGGCTAAGATGGACCCGAATGGTATGCCGGTCGCCGACCCCGTTCCAGAAATTCGCCAGTAATTGTTCATAGGAAAATACATGTCTCGGGTGTTCGGCAAAAAAACGCAGCAATTCATATTCCTTGGGTGTGAGCGCGACAATATTTCCATCCACTTCTACTTCTCTTGTGGACAGGTTTAACCGGATGCGTCCGTAATCCAGGACTCTGTCGTCCAATGGCTGCGGGGAAGCGGAACGCCGTAATACGGCTTTCACTCTGGCTACGATCTCTCCCGGCGAAGCCGTTTTGACGATGTAATCATCGCCTCCGAGCGTCAGACCACGAATCTTATCCACATCATCGCTGCGGGCACTCAGGAACAGGATCGGAACCTGGCTCTCCCCACGAATCCGGCGGCAAAACTCAAATCCATTTTGTCCCGGCATCATAATGTCAAGAACGATACCATGCACCGGGTTTTCCTTAAAAATGTCCCACGCCTGATCGGTTCCGCAAGCGGTTATCACTTGAAAGTTGTCATTCTCCAGAAAGTCTCTTAATAATTCAACAATATCCGGGTCATCGTCTACCACCAGAATCGTCTTTGATCCGCTCACGTTTATCCCACCTTTGCTTTCATAGTTTATCATTTTTTCGGCTGGAACTAACGTGTGCTTATGGATTGTGATGATTTGTTTATACTTTTGTGACCTTTCTGCAGCTTTGTTTGAGATATTCGTTTGGTATGCTTTGCTATGGCCAATAGTGAAATTATAGTCAAGGAGGATTTATAGATGCTCAATGTTCAAATTGTGCTGTTTGACGGCTTCGACCTTCTGGATGCGATAGCCCCTTACGAGGTCTTCTGTGCTGCCGCTATGTATGCTGAGAATTCGTTACATGTAGAATTGGTCACCGCCGAGCGACCGAGATCTGTGCCTAGCGGCATTAACGGGTTGAGGATTGAAGCCAGCAGCAGACTGGACCCGGAACGGGCGGGCATCATTCTCGTACCTGGCGCGTCCGGGGATACCGAGGGGGATGGGCCCGATTCGGTTCCGGTTCTTCTGCGCCGGGCCATGGAGACCGAATTGACCGGCATGATCGGGCAGGCTCTCCAGCACGACGACAGGATAATCGCTACCGTCTGCGGCGGTTCACTGGTGCTTGCCATGGGCGGCCTTCTGGAAGGCAGACCGGCGGTAACGAATCATCTGGGCATGGACTTACTTGGTGCAACGGGTGCAGTTCCCGTCCCGGCTCGCGTTGTGGACGACGGCAATCTGGTGACCGGCGGCGGCGTAACTTCAGGACTGGATGTAGCGCTATATCTGGTGGAACGGGAGCTTGGGCCCCGTATCGCGCACGCGGTTGAACAATTATTCGAGTATGAACGTAGAGGCACAGTTTGGAAGGATACCGGCATAAATCCAAGCGTAAATAACTCACCGGCAAGCGATGAACTAAGCACCACGGTGAACAAAACAGCGATGAACCCCGCGTCCGGCACGCTACATAGCAATAACACGCGGCCATCGCTTTTTGATGGAAATTGGGATACTACGCTCGCTACGCCCATCGGGAAGCTGGGGGTCAAGCTCTCCATCTCCACAAGAAACAATAAGATCTACGGCACGGCGACGCAAGGAGATGAGACCAGCGAGTTTATGAACCCGGTGCTCCAAGATAACAAGCTGAGCTGGTCACTGCGAATTACCAAACCGATGCGCTTGAATCTCAAATTTGAAGTTGGTGTCAATGGAGATCAAATCCTTGGTATTGCAAAAGCGGGTCTTCTGCCTGCATCCAAATTAACAGGAAATCGAATTTCCTAGCTTAGGGAGTTGCGAACGGATGAAGAAAAGCAAATCGTTATATCTATTGCTGGCTTGTGTCAGCATTCTATTTATACTACACACCTTGGTGAAAAACTATTGGATCGATCCAGGGGCTTCGGGATTTTTAAGCCATAAGACCGGGCTGAAGCGCGAACTCAATCTCCCGGTTTGGCTGAATGTCATGTATGTTCATGTTGCATTCGCTTGTGTGGCTATGGCATCGGGGTTGATTAACTTTTCGAATCGGATATTAAAAAAAAGCCGCAGGCTGCATCGCATCAACGGCTATGTATACATCATCTCCGTTCTGCTGGTCGTGCTAACTTCCGGATATATGGCCCCTTACGCAACAGGCGGCAGAATAAGCAGTATAGGATTCAATTTGCTGAATCTGCTCTGGCTGGTGATCACCATTACGGCGCTCGTTCAAATTAAGAGGAAAAGAATCAGCCAACACCGCCACTGGATGATTCGCAGTTACGCTTTTTGCTTCACGAACATGTTGATCCATCTCATTACCTCCCTGTTTCATCAGGGAATCGGGTACGGTTACCCTATTAGCTACACCATCGGTGTGTATGGCTCAATAGCGCTGCTGCTAGTTATTCCTGAGATCATTATCAGAATAAATCAGAATGGAAAGCCTTCCGCAGATACGTTCCCGTTATAGAATGTTCAGCAGCGGCAAGCTGGGCAGGTGTGCCCTCGAATACGATGTGCCCACCCCGGTGTCCGCCCTCGGGACCCATGTCAATAATCCAGTCTGCACTCTTGATTACATCCAGATTATGTTCGATGACCACCACGGAGTTGCCCCCGTCGACCAGGCGATTCATGATGTCCATCAGACCAGAGATATCGGACATATGCAGTCCGGTTGTCGGCTCGTCCATAACATAGAGGCTGCCTTCCTTGTGAAGCTCCTCAGCCAGCTTGATACGTTGGCATTCACCGCCCGACAAGGTGCTCAAGGGCTGGCCTAACGTTACGTATCCAAGCCCTACATCCTCCAGCGTCTGCAGCTTGCGGAGCAGCTCCTTCTTGCTGAAGAACTCCGAAGCTTCCCGTACCGTCATTGCAAGGACGTCGCTGATAGATTGTCCATTCAGCTTGTATGCCAATACTTCATCACTGAACCGTCTGCCCGCACACACTTCACAAGTCGTCCGTATGGGCTCAAGAAACGCTAGATCTGTGTAGATCATGCCTAGACCCTGACAGTTGGCACAGGCTCCCTTGGAATTGAAGCTGAACAGGGAAGCGCTTACCTTGTTGGCGGTCGCGAACAGCCGGCGGATATCGTCCATTATTCCCGTGTAGGTAGCCGGATTAGAGCGGATGGATGTGCCCGCAGCCGACTGATCAATGACGATGGCTTCCGGATGTGAGGGCAGGAAGGCTCCGTTTATCAGCGTACTTTTGCCTGAGCCGGCAACTCCCGTTACCACAGTCAGTACTCCAACAGGGATATCAACGCTTATCTCATTCAGATTGTGCAGGCTGGTGCAGGCTATGCTCATTTGTCCCTTTGGCACTCTGACAGATGTCTTTAAGGGCAGACTTTGCTTCAAGTACCGTCCTGTTAACGTATCCGCACGGAGTAAGCCTGCAAAGTCACCATCATAGACGATTGTACCCCCACGGGCACCTGCATGAGGTCCTACATCAATAATATAATCGGCGATTTCCATCACCTCGCGGTCATGTTCAACAACAAGTACCGTATTCCCTTTGTCCCGGAGCTGGCGCAGCATGCCGTTCAGACGATGAACATCCCGCGGATGCAGCCCGACGCTTGGCTCGTCAAAAATATAGATCATGTCGGTAAGACTGCTGCTTAGATGGCGTACCATCTTAATACGTTGCGACTCCCCGCCCGACAACGTTGAGGTCTGCCGGTCCAGACTGAGATACTCCAGCCCGATCGAGACCAGATGATTCAACCGGGTCAGGATTCCCTCCTTCATGGGCCCGGCAACGGGGTCCTGAACGGCTTCGACTATACGAATAAGCCCGCCAATCTCCATTTCCGCACACTCTGCGATGTTGTATCCGTTAATCCGGCAGCCTAAGGCTTCCTGATTAAGCCGGCTGCCCTTACACAGGCTGCATTCACTGTAGGACAAGAACCGGTCAATGGATTCACGTTTGGCTTCGGACAGCTCGCTGCTGTCCCGCTTCAGATACAGGCGTGTGAGCTTGGACAGCAGGCCTTCGTAATCCGATTCGATGGCTCCGCCTTTGGTGTTGTAGACGATCTTGCTCTCTCTGCCATGCAGGAGGATATCCATTTCTTCCTGTGTGTAGTCAGCGAGCTGCTTATCGTTGTCGAACAGTCCGGATTGGGCATAGGTATTCCACAACCAGCCCCCCACTTTGAAAGCGGGGAACAGGATCGCGCCATCATTCAGCGACTTGGACCTGTCAAGCAGGTTCTCTACATCGAACTGCACCACTTGTCCCACTCCGGAGCACTCCAAGCACATACCGGCCGGGTCGTTAAAGGAGAATACATGCGAATTGCCGATCTGCGGTTTGCCGATTCTGGAGAACAGCAGCCGGAGCATCGCATAGATATCCGTGATCGTGCCAACCGTTGAACGGGAGTTGCCACCGAGTCTTTTCTGATCGATGACAACGGCTGTAGACAAGTTCTCAATGAGATCGGCGTCTGGCTGACTATACCTGGGCATCCGGTTGCGGATGTATGCGGAGAACGTCTCATTAAGCTGCCGCTGAGCTTCGACACTGATGGTGTCGAAGACCAGCGAAGATTTGCCTGAACCTGAGACGCCAGTGAAGATCGTGATTTTTCGTTTCGGGATACGGACATTCACGTTTTTCAGATTATTCTCTCTCGCGCCTTTAATGACAATATCATTAGCGTGCACCAAGCTCACCATCCCAATGGTATATAAGCTGATCAAGTCCGGAGGAGAAATCATTCAAGGTTACTGCCAAGTCTAATATGATTCTTCTGCTCATGATTTATTGCTCCTCTCTCTAATCTAATATCATTATAAAACTTAATCATGACATCTAATGACATATTTTAATGTGCCTGTTCTTCTTCTTTTAGATGAACTTTGATGTGGTATAATCATGAGAAATATTTGAAAATATTTGACAAAGAGGTGTTTTGCTAATGGCATTAACGTCCGCATTCACGAGCCTCAACCTGCCTGTAAAAAACGTAGCACAATCGAAAGCGTTCTTCACCGGACTTGGATTTGAGCTCAATCCGCAATATCCAGATAATGAGACTTCGGTAGCCCTCTTGATCGGCGACAACCTGCAGGTCATGCTGATCGATCAAGCCTTCTTTCATACTCTCACGGAGAAGGAAGCTGTTGATACGAGTAAGTATGCGCAGATGACAATTGCTTTGGAATTCGAGAGCCGGGGCAAGGTCGATGAAATCGTGAACACCGCACTCTCCTTAGGCGGGAAGTTGCACGCTGAACCTGAAGATCATGGGTTCATGTATCATTGGGGCTTTGTGGATTTGGACGGCCATCTGTGGGCGGTTAACTATATGAACATGGATGCGGCACAGGGTTGAGGGTAACAAAGAGTATACTCGTACTCGGATTTCAAAAGAAAGACGCCGGGCATCTTCCCCGGCGTCTTCTTTGGTAGTTAGTTGTGCTCTGTATAGGCTTTGAAATTGTCCATGATCGCTTGCCAGCCTGCTTGCTGGAGCTCAACGGGATTGGCGTTTTCCGCATCGAACGTTTCAATGACCTTTGTCTCATTTCCTTGATCGACGAACGTAATCTCCACTCTTCTTCCGTCTTCTATGGTATAGCTGATCACCTCATGCTGATTCACGACATCGTATACGCCGCCAAAATCAAAGCCCATGCTGCCATCCTTCGCTTCCATCCGTGTCAGAAAGGTACCGCCAGGCCGCAGATTGTTCTCGGCTCTTGGCGCATGCCAGTCCTCGGACGCCTGATTCCACTTCGTGATGTGCTCCGGCTCGGTCCAGTACCGCCATACCTTCTCGATAGGGGCTTGTACCACGGTTTGTACGGTTACTTTCGTCGGTTGGTTCTCTTCCATTTCAATAGACACCTCTCTCATGATCTTCGTCGCTCGGTTACTTACCATTGTCTCCCAACTGCTTATGCAATATCCCCTGGAGTATCACCTCAATGGCCCAGAAGAACCTCTCCTTGGAGGCGGTATCCCCCGAGAATAAATCGGTCTTCAGACTATTCATCAACGGAAAACGAACCGGATCTGCTTCATTATAGTAACTTTGGGCGGTTTCCATCAACTCACTTGCTCTCTTCGCCTTCTCCAACGCAATAGAAGACACATACAGGAGCAACAGGTCCGTTCCCCAGGCAGCGGCCGTAGAGGTGATTCCGCCCTTCTGCAGGACGGTAAGTAAATACTCATTCAGACGAAAAGCATTATTCCCAATAGGAATCGTCTGTAGTGACAGCTCAGCTAATCCGGGCTGCCCGATAAGCAGCTCTGCATAAGCATGGAGTGCTTGAAATAACTGCTCCTTCCAGTTATCGTCCGTAAGCTCCGGCAGGTTCAACTCACCGAGACCCAGGTCAAGCACATAAGAACTCAATTCCTGCAGATTTTTAACATACACATACAGGGAGGAAGGTCCGGTGTCCAGTTGCTTCGCAACCTTCCTCATACTCATGCCGGAGGTCCCTTCCTGCTTCAGCAGCTGATACGCGGTCTTGATAATAATTTCATGACTGAGGGGTTCTTTGGCTGGCCGGTTGCGGCGGCTCACAATTTCACGTTTAGGTTTCATCATACTTTTCTTATAACATGCCGGAAGCCAATAGTAAATACACCCGCGGAAGATAACATCAGCCTTGCTGCTCGTACAGGTCTTGATAAGATTGCATGAGAGCTGCAAACTTGGGAGCCGCATTCTCTGAGAAGCTGAGGATGAGATTTTCGTTAGACACATCTGCTTTCTCTGAGGCATACTGGAACATTTTCTCCTCATATTCTTCAATCGCCACAGATATTTCCTTGTTCCTTACTATGGCCAGAGCCAGCTCCAGCGCATCCAGCATGGCAAGATTCACCCCTTCTCCGGCAAAAGGAGACATTACATGCGCTGCATCTCCAATCAACGTGACACCAGCGCTGCGTTCCCAGCGAAATCCGACTGGCAGCATGTAGATCCGTCTGGGCACAACCGCATCTTCTGCATACCGGATATAATTCTTGAGCGGTTCACTCCAATCGTGAAACAGCTCAAGCAGCTTTGCCTTTATCTCCTGTGGCTTATCATTTCGAATTTCGTCTAACCAGTCCCGCTCTACCTTGAAGCTCGCATATACTTTGATCCGTCCGTTGCCGTTCAACTGGCCCAGAATCCCTTTATGATCGTCCAGTGCGAACATTTTGCCGCGTGCATTGAAGGCGGCCAGATCCGGGTGATCGGCGGCAATAACGTTAAGCTCCAGCATAGTCAGACCTGAATATTCCACATCTGTATCCGTAAGCAGAGGACGAACGCGGGAAAAGGCACCGTCTGCACCAATGACAAGATCAGCCACAGCGGTATGTCCATTCTCAAAATGAAGCTCCGTTTTACCCTCCCCAAGGGATACAGCCTTCTCCAGTTTATAACCATACTGTATGGTAGACGGATCTAATTTGTTTAACAGCAAGTCACAAAGCACACCGCGGTCAATCTCCGGGCGTCTCTGCCCTTCCGCGCTCTCATCGTCGGCCACTTCATCCAGGTATATGTTCCCCATCTTATCCATGAGCCGGAAGTCTTCGCCCTCAAACCGTGCTGCCTGCAGAAAAGCTTCATATAATCCGGCTTCCTTCAACGCTAGCTGCCCGGATTCTTCATGGATATCTAACGAGCCTCCGCGTTCATGGCTCAGGTCCTCGTGCTCACGTTCGTAAATCGTCGAGGAAATACCATGCTGCTGCAGAATCAGGGCAAGCGTTAGCCCCCCTGGTCCACCTCCAATAATTGCGATCTGGCGTTGTTCTGTAGAATTATTTGTTGTCATGTACAAACATCTCCTTTTGGTTGAAAATTATTTTCTCAGGAATCGTGCTTCTTGCTTGCAAAAAACAAAGATAAAACCAATGCACTAACTGCAAAACCTAAAGTAATCCAGAATGTTGAGCCGAAGGCATGACCTAATTGATCGGGTGAATGCTGTGCGGGAAGTCCCCTGATTTGTTTGGCCAGAAAAGCCATCGTGATGGTAACGCCGAAGGAGGACATAATCTGCTGGGCTGAAGTGGTTATGGGTGTAACACGGCTGATTAATTCCTTGGGAGCTGATCTGAGGACATGTGTATTGATCTGCATCATCGTTAATCCTTGCCCAAGCCCGGCAAAAGCAAAGCTGCAAATGATGTATAACGTACTGGTATGGGCATCAATCTGCGTCAGAGCAAGTAAGGACCCGCAAAGTGACAGAATACCCATGATGGCTACCGGGCGAACACCGAAACGGTCAAACAACCGGCCGCCAGCATTAATGCCGACCGTAGATAACAGGGCTTGCGGGATCACATATAACCCAGCCTCAAGAGGGGTTAGCCCCCTTACTTGCTGTAAATACAGCGGGAATAACAGAATACTTCCGAATAAAGCGATTTGATTCAGCCAGGCGACAGAAATGCCATGCACAAAAGTGCGCGAACGAAATACTCGCAGCTCCAATAGCGGATGCTTGTGCCGCAGCTCATTCCAGATAAAGATGGCCAGTGTAACCAGGCCCCAAGCCAGAGGAGCCAACGTCCATAGATTGGACCACCCCTTCTCTCCTGCCTGATGTACGGCAAATACAATTGAAGTAAAGGCAACCGGAGCCAAAAGCGCGCCTGTCACATCCAGCTTGTTGTTAGCTTTTGCACCCGATGCAGGCAAGTATCTCCAGGCCATGAATAAAGCCAAGATGCCAACCGGTACATTGATGAAAAAGATCCAGTGCCAATTGATGTACTCGATCAGCCAGCCCGATAATAAGGGACCAAGAATGGGAGCAAGCAGCATCGGGATACCGAGGATGCCCATGACAGATCCTCTTTTGTCAGGTGGAGCGACCATGAATACCGTGGCGATTCCGATCGGAGCCACCATGCCTCCGCCCAAACCTTGAATGATGCGGAAAACGATAAGCTGACCAGGAGTGGTTGCTATTGCACACAGTACAGAAGCGAGAACAAATAACACAATGCTAATCATAAACATCCGTTTGGGTGAGAACCGGTCAGAGAACCAGCCGGCTAACGGAATGACTGCCGATAAAGATAAGGTATACGCCGTAATGACCCACTGAATCGTACTGAGATTGGTATCGAAGGCATTCACTAATTTCGGTACGGCCACATTCATGATGGTGCTGTCTAAGATCACCAGGAACATTCCTGAAGCAACAGCTAGAAGTATGGGCAAAATCTGCTTTAAGGAAAAGGCTGCTTGCACACTTTGGCTGCTATTTGTATCTGACATACACGCTCTCCTCCTTTCCTTACATAAGCGTATGAATTAGTTAAGCTGATACATTTATAACATAACGAACAGTGTTCGTCAAGAATGATGTTCGTTATTGGCTGTGCGGTTTTCTTAGAATAAAAGGGGTGTCTTATAAGCCATTTCATGGCTTATAAGACACCCCTTGTTTTTGAGTTAGAGATACGTTAGCTCGTAGTCTCTTCCAATGCCCTATTTTAATCTAAGTAAGCTTGGCTCCTTATGACATTTTTTTTGTTTTCCCCTCTTCAATCAGTTATTATTGTATCAAAATCGTATAATCCATGAATGAGGTGTAGCGATGGAAAAATTCGCTCTCGAGGTATTCTCTGATTTATCTGAAAGACTGAATTATAATCTGCCGGGTTTCCCGCTGTATGCTAAAAAAGGAGCCCTGCATCAATTCGACCGCTTCGCGGCCGCTTATCATTGGCACCCGGATCTGGAGTTTATTTTGGTGCTGGACGGGACAATGGATTACTATGTGAACGGACAAACAGTCCAGCTCGGTAAAGGGAATGGAATTTTTGTTAACAGTAAACGCCTCCACTATGGCTTCTCTGCTAGGGAGAGCGATTGTACTTTTCTGGTCATCGTCATTCATCCTGCACTTCTAGGCGAAAATACGCTTGCGGGAAAAGCATATCTTGAAGATAAATTCGGTTCCGGAACCGATGATTTTTTACTGTTATCTTCTCAAACGTCTTGGCAGCATGAGATACTGCTCGCACTAACTGAGTTGTATAATGAAGTGCACAGCCATGAAGGGAACCTGCTCCGGTTAGTATCCCAGGCTGTGTCCATATGTGCGGGTATAGCTGATCATATACAGCAAGCACCGGGCAATCCGAATGATGAACAGGTATGGATGACGATCCGTAAAATGACCGGGTATATTCATCAGCATTATGACGCTAAACTAACCATTGATGAGATTGCCGCTGCCGGTTCAGTATGCAGAAGCAGATGTTGTGAGCTATTCAAAAAGCATGTTGGCTGGACACCTAATAATTATTTAACCCGCTATCGTCTTCAAAAAAGCTGTGAGATGCTGAAAGAGACAACGATGCCTGTGGGAGAGATCGCCATGGCCTGCGGATTTCAAACGGCAAGTTATTTTTCGTATGTCTTCGGTAAACAATTAGGACAAATTCCGCAAGACTTCCGCAAGCAATCTGCTGCTGCGGGCAACGGTACTTAACGGCCGCACTCCTTGCCGTCAACGTATTCTTGACTGATATAATGAGTGAACCGTTCATCCTGCTGACTGGCTAGTTTGTCACACCATTTAGAATGCACTATAGCCCGTATACCGAAAAACAGAAATGGAAGCAACAGAATTCCTATCGCAACCTGAAGTATCATAAGCAGCCCCCCCCTTCTTATTTCTATTCTCAGAATAGTATAAAGAAGGGGAGGCTGCTCCCGAAATCGTTTGTAATTATGTCAAAATCGTATATGATTTCATCTTAAAGCTCTTCCGGCTTTATAAATTTCACCTCTGGATAACTGTCGTTTGGACCCTTAAGCAGTTGTCCCCCTTCTCCTTTCAATTCCTTATTAAAGAAATCGAGGACATATTGATTTACGAGGTCTGATCCTCTTTTACCCTTTATATCTCCTGTGATTCCAGTCAGTTTAATCAGCTCAGAATAGAACTGAAGGTCTGTGAAATTGAAGTGTTGGGTACCCTCTATATAAATCGCAGGCCCTCCCTGATTGATCACATTTTTAATAATGTGCAGCTCTTCTTCAAGTTGTTTAGTGACTTCGTTATCCGGATGGGTATCCTTCTTGAAATCGGTTAACCAGCCTTTGAACGCCCCCGATCTTATGAACATAAACGGCTTGTTTAGATCCTCTCTATTGTCCACTTCAATCAGTGACCCGTCCATATTGACTCCGGCCTTGATTCTAGGATCTAAATAAGTTGTATTAAACGCTGTGGCCCCCCCGAAGGAATGCCCCATTACGCCTAGATGATTTAGATCGATTTTCCCTTTAAATTGGCTTTCGATTGCACCTGAATTTAGCCTTTCAATTTCGTTAATTACAAACTCCACATCTTTCGTCCATATAGTACCGATTCTTCTGCGATCTTCTACGGTAGTCATCTTGGTGGTATAGTCCGTTACCCGGCCATCCGGAAAAATAGTAGCAAAGGTGCTATACGTATGATCGATGGTGACCACGATAAACCCATGGCTAGCCAGATTCTCGGCCTGTGAGGCGTGTAGAACTCTGCTGGTTCCCATACCATGCGATAGCAGTACCACCGGATAAGGGCTTGTAGAAGGCAATAGTTCTACATTGTCATAAGAGTTGGTTTTACTATATTTCCAGTAATCGAAGACAAAGTCTGGAAGGTTTAATGAATTAGAGTAGGTCTGGATATACTTTTTGAACATTGCTTTATCTTTTGGAAAAAGAGCTTCACTCTTCTTGTTGCTGCTATTTGCTGTAGGGTACCATACTTGAACCATTAGTTCCCGCTTATCGCTTGGATCTTCAGTCAAGACTTCATCTCTGTTCTGATCCGTAAAATGAAAGGTTTGAGTCCCCACCTTCTCCGGACCTTCAAGCTTCGGCAAATGAAAGACTGGCAAGTATACAGACAGGGCGGTAGATATTATAAGCAGAATGACGATTATGGAAGATGAACTGTATTTCAACAGCTTCCCTGCTTTTATATTCTGTATATTCCTCATCTTACCTAAATGCCTGAGGATAACGATGAGTATGAGCAGCGCCGTCATGATATATACTACAAGCAATTGCCATCTGTATCCCTCTACCCATAATTGAACTGCCAATATAACGCTGCTTCCTATCCCCAAAACCAGTCCTGTTGTCTTTGCACTTCTTCTGATAAACAATAGATCTGCGAGCAGCGCGAAACAGAATAGAACTAAAAGTACCTCAAATAATCTCATCTTACTCCCTCTCTTTCTACTACTACTTCTTCTGGTAAAATGTAAGCTTAACCAATGAAGGTGTACTCCCCGTGACGTCAATATGAACTGAATATGAACGGACAAAAGAAATGCATCCAAAGCTAAAAACCCTCAGCACGCTAGGGTCGCGTTCCTGAGGGTTCATCCATTGTCCAATGTCTAATCATCCATTATAATGGCGGCTGCACCAGTAACAGCTTCCCAAGCCGGATCACCATTTGATCATACCAATCTGGATGCTGCCGGATATGCTCCATACTTCGTTCATTGCCAGCTGCCTCGAACACGGCTGCTTTATCTGTCTTCTCATGATCGATTTCAAAGCGAACCGTATGTTTCCCGTTCGGGAGCTCCGGCAGGAATACATACTGATTACGATTATGATCGTTGTATAGGGTGAACCGGTCAATCATAAAGGGTTCCCCGCCATCCACCGACACCTTCAATCTGCCGGAATCAGGCCCCCCGATATCGAATAACCCGATACGGGTTCCTTCGAACTGAACCGTGATCGCCTCTCCAGGATCGGCTGCCTGCCATAGGCCCGGGAACAGCCAATTGTACTCACGCGCTACAGCAGATTCCTCGGGCGTTACGTAAGACCAGCCTGCGGTGATAATAGTATCAGGAAGGCTATCCAGTGACAGCATGGTCGCATACTCCCAAGGATTAGCCGGAATCAACGGATTTCGGGGCAAGTGATGTACCAGCCTTCCCGGATGACTTCTGAGTTCGCGCATGGTCTCAATTGACCGGGTGATCGTATCCGTGTATATCTGGTGTCCTTCGGGAATGGTCGGATGGATTGAATCATGCGTAAAAATAACAGCTCCGGGAATGGATAGCTCTTCCCTTGAGGTGAACACGAGTTTCCCCTCAGTAACCAGGCGGCAGACCTCTACGCCCAGGTGAATGGAAGGAATACCATAATAGTCAGCCACTTCCTCTTGCAGGATAGCCCCTTTCTGGTATTCTCCGAACTGAAATCCGGCCACATCCCGCTCCTTCACCGTATACACAAACAGGATATCGGTAAACCGGCTCCGCTTGCGGATCTGGCGGACAATTCCTTCGATCCGCGCCTTGGATTCGGGATCTCCGCCATCGTTACCGACAAATTCAACGAATACCAGATCGGGATGATGACGCAGTACATCGGTCTCCAGACGGGCACAGCCCAGATCCGAGCCGGTCCCGTTAATGCCTGCATTCACCGTACGGATATCCGCCTGGGGGTATTGCTCACGAAGCCAATCCGCCGTCATGACTCTGTAGCCTTCCGAACGGGTATTGCTGCCGCCGAAATAAACGAGGGTTACGGTATCGCCATTTTCCAGTTTCTGAATGATATTGGGGAGCCCTCTACGAGGGTATAGTTCCTTCATCGTGACATCACCTTGCCTCATTTATCGATTTTCGGAGCAAACCATTTTACTGCAAACACTTCAAAATAAGGCGAACCATACGTTCTGCTGAAATTCATCCGAACGCGGGTTACACGTTCCGCGTCCACCTGATGTTTATTCAATGTGAGATAATTCCCGCGTGTTAGGATGGTCCTCTCGGCTCCATCTTCTAGAGTCAGGATCAACTCATAATCTTGCACAAGGGACTCGATCGGGTCGTTGAAATGCTCTAAATCGAGCTGTGAATTGAACACAAGATGGATTTCCTCTATATTTTTGGGTCCTGCAAAACAGAATTCCAGCCATTCCTGTCCTTCCGTACGCTCCGAAATCCAGCCATTCGGCAGGCCATAAGGTCTGGAGAAGCCGTTGACAACATTCTCGGGAGCATACATACTCTGAGCCGGGAGCAGGTCCTTGAAGCAAATGCTCTTATTGATTTTTTTCAGCCTGGACGGCTCTTCCGGCCGATAATGGAAGCTGACCGCTCCGGTCAGTTTCTCTTCATTGCCGTATACGGCAAGACTAGCCGAGCCCTCTAAGACAATGTAGATTTTGTCGTCAGCCGATTTCTTGCAGTCCAGGCCCAGTGTAATCCAGTCGTCATGACCGGCTGCAATCTCCAAGCGGTAATCGTTCAACCCGCTGGCGGGAATGTAGTTTTCCTTGCGTTCTCCGCCAAACAGCTTCACATGCAAGGTTTCCGGATGCCCGGACCTGTTTTTAATTTTGACCCGTACACTTTCCGCAACGGATGTCTGAATCGGCAAGACCAAACATAATCCGTTCTCCAGGGAGAGCTCTTCGGTTGGCTGAGGATTGTCATAACTGCGCTGAGACGAGGCACGAATTGTTAATCCGTCAGCGAAGTAGGGACTCAACTCCTCTTGAAGCCCTACAATCGTTTGGCCGTCCCGAAGCAGCAGCGCCTGCAGCTCCTCCATATGAGCTTCGGCGATGACCGCAGGGTCTGCCTCATATTTCACGCATAACGAAGCAGCCGTTCCAACTGCCTGCCCCATACAACCGCAGGTGGCCATGACCCTTGTAGATCCGAAAGCCACATGGGTAGCGCTTATATTGCGGCCGGCAAACATGAGATTAGGAATATTGCTTGAATATAAACTGCGGAAAGGGATATTGTATAAGCCAGGCACGAAATTCCATGCTGTAGCCGGCCCCTCATCGTAGACTCCCTTATTTGCATGTAAATCCATATACCATCCACCGACGGAGACAGCATCTTCGAAATGCGGCTTGGCTGTAAGATCGTTCTGGGACAACATGTGGTCCCCTATGAACCGCCTAGACTCCCGCTTTCCCGGAATCGGGCATACATAATCCAAGATGAGATTGTCTACATCGTCGAATTCGCCGCTGTTTTTGATATAATCCCAAATCCCATACACCAATTTCCGCAGTTCCAATGCGATGTCCTCATTATTCTTGACCGTATCCAGTTGTCCGCCGTATTCCAGCCACCACAATCCGCCAAGTCCATTGATTTTTCTGGGTACTGCCCGGTGGTTTAAACCTTGTCTGATACTGTCGAAAAAGGCCAGCTTCGTAATGTCATAGGCAAAGTCAGGCCTTGTGTATGGAACGTAATATTCTACATCACGGGCTTGAAAGAGGATCGTATCGCCCATGGTGTAATGATCCGCCGCTTCAGGAGCCAATTCTTCCTTGTATTCATGCTTCGCTTCTCTCCCCCGGCGGAAATCCGCACCTGCCTGATATCCGACCACTCCATCACCGGAGCAATCGATGAAGGTTCGGCTTGCGAACCGGAATTTTCTCTCGGAAGCCAATTGCAGGCCCTCCACCCATTTAATTCTGCCGTTCTCCATGCCCGTATCATGCACGCATGTATTTAGAAATAGAGAAAGGTTAGGCTCCGCATAAACCATGTCGAGCAAGACCATGTCTGAAAGCGAAAGCATCAGCTTCTTGTTGTATAACGGATTGTAGTGAAAAATCTTCAGCTTGAGCTCTTCCACTAATCCGCCCTCGCGTGCATAATAGGATGGACTGTTTCCGAGATATGCCGACCCGTTGATATGAACCCTGACCTCGCTGCTAGCATTTCCTCCAAGCACCGGCCGGTCATTAATAAGTGAGACCTGCAGCCCTTGGCGTGCGGCAGCAATGGCCGCGCATACCCCGGCAATACCTCCGCCTACGACGGTTACATCTGCATTAATTAGCTCCATTTTGATAACCTCCATGATTAGATCCTGCTATCATGGTAAGCCATTAGCTGCCCTTTTTTTTATAGGATTTCGCGAGAAATTTACAGGTTTATTTGGATTCATACCGTGTCATTTTGATCCGGTATTGCTTAGGGGTAACGCCCGTGTAATCTTTGAATAATTTACAAAAATAGCCTTCGTTCACGATTCCTACTTCCTCACACAATTCCAATAAAGAATAATCCTGAATATTTAACAGCTCTAGAGCTAATTGGATTTTTTTACGGTTGATGTAGCTGATCACGCCCTCATTCATTGTTTTTTTGAACAAGCTGCTGAAATACGATGGGGCTAAATTCACTTCCTCGGCAATGGCCTCCAGCGTTATTCTCTGTTTCAGGTTTTGCTCTATATACCGCAAAGCACTCATAATTTCTATACGGTGTAAAAGTTGGCCAGCATGCACATATTCGAAGGTGAAGTCGCCAATATAGGCAAGCTGCTCCTGAAAGGTCATGAATTTTATCGGAAGCTCTGATACATCCGTAGTCACCGCATTCCGGGATTTGAATTTCGCTGTAATATCTCTGTACAAGCTTTGGAGCATAGGCGCCATGATGGACTTATGAAGTTTATAGTTCGTCACCCATTGGTTCAGATCAGAGAGTTCTTTCTCCAGCTCTTCCTTGGATACTTTTCGTTGCACCCATTGGAGGAAACCATCCAGTTTCTGCTGAAAATCCTCTTGTTTGTCATTATGATAATGTAAGCGATGCATGGGTGTTGTGACGGTCTTCTCTTCATGATAATAGAAATCCTCACTCACGCTATTAGCTTCCATGTAAGCTTGTTTGATGGATTCCCAGCCCCGGTGAGGGCCTCCAAAAGCGACAGATACCCTTTGATTCATATATTGCTGTAAATGGGAGATGATTTGACTTCCCAATGCATGGCAAGCATATTCTGTGTCCATCTCGCTGCGATGATTCTCCCAGGACAGAAAGCCGATAAAACGATTATCGGATAGATCCGCAGCTACGCCTCGGCCCCCACTCACCACCGTTTCTTCGATGATATTCGTAATTGCATATTTCAAGATGTTCTGATCTGAAGCTGAATAATCGTTCCGGAAGCTCTCATACCGGTTCATTTCCACAATGAAGCAGCAATAGCTTGCTTGAAAGAAATGGAATTGCATACGATTGGCAAAATCCGATGCCCGGTGAGTAGGAATTTCCCCGCGGATCAGCTCATTAAAAAACTGCTTGCGGACTCTATATTTATTTTCCAGCACGGATATGTGTAACGATTGAAATTCCGCTTCTTTGGTCTTCACCTCATTTAGAATCCCGGCTGCCTTAGCTAAAGCGCGATCCAAATCCGCTTCCCTTAGCGGAACCTTAACAATGTACTCCAATACGTTGGCTTGAATGGCCCGCTGCGCGTATTCAAAGGATGAATAGGCAGTCAAAAGAATGTACTGGGTATGGGAAAGCTTTGGCTTTAGCTGCTCAATCATAGAAATTCCATCCATTCGCGGCATAACGATATCAGAGATCACGATATCCGGCTTAAGCTTTACGATCTCCTCTAACCCCTCCACCCCATTATTCGCTTTTCCTACTAACCGGAATCGTCTATCCCTATGAGAGAGCTCCTCAAAAAACAATTCCAATCTCTGAATGATTAAATCCTCATCGTCAACAATGAAGCAGGTGTAGTCTCTCACCATCATGCATCTCCTTTACACAAGCCTGCCGGGAATACGGCGCGAACACGGGTGATTTGCTTCGGTATGCTTATGATTTGGAGCCCGAACTGTTCTCCGTAGTGAAGCCGTATCCGGTCATGAATATTGTTTAATCCGATTCTTTTCCTTCTTACTTCCACATCACCCGGTTCTGAAACCAGAATATGCTCCAGGATACCGGTTGAAATTCCCTCGCCTTGATCAATGACTTCTATGATGACGGTGCTGCCCTCCCTGAAGGCATGAATAGTAATAGGGCCTTCGATCCCCCCTCCGTTATAACCATGGAAGATACTATTCTCCACAAGGGGCTGCAGCAACATCCGGAAAACAGGGAAACCCATTAATCCTGCTTCGATATCTTCAATCAAGTGAAAGCTTCGGTTATAGCGGATGTTCTGGATCGCGATATAGTCCGCTACATTCTGCAATTCCTGACGCAGGGAGACCTTCTCCGCAGCATCGGCGATCCCATATTCCAATATTGAAATGAGCGACTCGATGACCACATCTACTTTCTCTATTCGTCCGAGCCGGATGACATTGCTGATCGAACCCAGTGTGTTATACAGAAAATGAGGGTTTATTTGCGACTGAAGCACTTGAATTTCCAGCTTCCGCTCCAGTTCATGATGAAGCTCTGCTCCCCGGATCAGCTCTACAATCTGCTGCAGCATACGATCGAATGCCCGGGAGAGATCTCCAAACTCATCGTTCCGGTTAATTGGGATTGGAGTTGTAAGGATACCTTGCTCCACCCGCTTCATTTTTGTTTTGAGCGCATGGAGAGGGGTTCTTATATACTTGGCTATCAACAAAGAGATGAACAGACTTAACACAAAGCCTGCAGCCAGAAGCCCGATATAATAGGTCTCCAATCGGGACAACGCAGCTTTCAAGCGGGATTCATCGTTGATCGAGATCAGTGTCCAGTTGAATTTCTCCGTCGGTTTTTTCAGCAGAGAGACGGGCAGGCCCTCCTTGGTATGCAGTTGAAGGCTGGTTTCTGCAGTATCCAGAATTTGCTCCGCTGATGTATCACCGATTGAAAAAGTATGATCTTGAATATTTACGGGTCCTTTATTTTCTGAAAATCCGGCAATGATTTTTCCCGATGCGGTGAGCAGAGCCAGATTCATTTGTTCTTGAGTATTAATCTTGAACAAGGTTTCTTCAATGGCATTGAGATCCAGATCTACCGCAATGGCCATAGGAAACGGAGCGTTGTTCAGATAACGGACCATCGTAACGGTCCAGCCGGAATATTTAGATTTGTAAGGATCACTGACAAAGGTAATCCTTCTATTCTTGTCAGCCGCGTCAAACAATGGCTCTCTTTCCGCTAAAGATTCATCGAATATCCGGGTAGGCGCACTTCCGCCTAGAATGGATAAATCGCTTTTGATCAGATAAATATTACTGACGTAATTACTGTTGAGTTCATACAGCTCTCTTAATTGCTTTTTGATCACATCCAGATTGCCAATATTGGCTTTCACCGATGACTCGACTGAGAACAGTATGGTCTGGAAGGAGGAAAAATTAACGGTGAAATACTGATCTACCTTGTCAAGTATTTGGTTGGTGTAATACAGGTCAGAGGTTCTTATTTCCTTTTGGACATAGCGGTAAGACAATTGGCTGATCAGGATAATGCAGCTTAATACAAAAGCAAACACGAGTAAAAATAATTTTAAGGGCAAGCTGATTCTTCTTCGCATCGGTCCTCTTCCTTTGAAATCCGGATTAAAGAAATCATAGCCTATGACAATAAAGAGAGGGGCTAAGGATAGCCGCTCTCTTATTAAAAGATAAGAATGTATATGCTTCGTGCATTCTACTTGATTAAGCCCGCTTCAGTAAATTGCTTGATGACTGTGTCCTTATATTTCTGCATGTCAAACTTGGTCTCCAGCGTATTGAGAAAATCATCCCAGTTTTCCAGCGGATCTTTGCCGGTCATAAATTTAACCAGGCTTTCATTAATAAAACGTTGACGGTCTGTTGCCAATGTATCGTTCGGGTCCTCGGTCAATAAATTCCCGGGTAACGTAGGCGCTACGTATTGCTGATTGTTCTTAAAAGCTTCAGCCGTCTTAGGATTTTGGAAGCTGAAGTACTCAGCATCATCGCCATGACGCGGCATTCTGTAATGATCAACCCATAGATATTTTTCTTTCATTTCCTTCGATAATTCGGAGGTTTTATTCTTGATCTTACCATCTATCACATCCCAGTGAATCCCTTTAATTCCGTAGGCGAAGTTCGGATAGGCTTCCTCGTCCGTAAAGAGATAATTCAGCATGGCCAAGATCCGTATGATTTGTTCCTCATCCGCTTTTTTGGAGATGGCCCATGAATTACCCTGGAACGATTTTCTCTCTACAATCTGATCACCATAAGGACCTGTCATTGGAGGAATGACGATCCATTCCGGGACTTCTCCGCTGATTTCTTTCATTTTCTGCTGATAATCCGGCTCCAGCCTGCGGGCATCTCTGATCATGAAGCCGACTTTGCCCTTAAATAACTTTTGGTCCAGCAATTCGGGAGTATTCATCGTCACCCAGTCCGGATCTACCACTTTGGCCTCCATCATTTTATAAATATAAGCGAGCGCTTCTTTCATTTTGGGATCGGTAAACAGGAACACCGGCTGGTTGTCCTTCACATCAATGGCCGAAGGAGGATTGACGCCGAACATCCACATCAGGCTATCGAAGCCATAGGTTTGCAGATTGCCTTCTTTATTCATACCGCCGATGAAGCCGTACGTATCGTTCTTGCCATTACCATCCGGGTCCTTCTCTGTAAAGGCTTTCATAACTTCAAATAACTCGTCAGGGGTCGTTGGCACTTCCATGTTCAGCTTTTTAAGCCAATCATTGCGGATAAAGAAGCTGCGGCTGATCCCATTTACATTATCATAACCTGGAACGCCGATGGTTTTGCCTTGATAGGACATCGCTTCCCAGGAGTCGTCGCTGAATCGTTTCTGTAGTGCCGGAAATTGATCCAGATACGGTGTCAAATCGGCAAGAACGCCTTGATCATAATATTGCGCGAGATCAGCCCGGCTTTTTAAGAAGATCAAATCTGGAATATCTCCTCCGGCAATCAGCGTATTTAATTTAGTCGTTGCTTGCCCGGATTGCGGAATCATCATTTCGAGGTCGATATTCACTGCTTTTTCCAGCATTTGGCGCTGGATATCTTCATCACGGGGAGGAATCGGAGCAGCCGCGTTGAAGGTGCCTTGGTTAAACATCGAGATTTTTAATTTGGTTCCATAGGGATTCGACTCGTCTTGCGAATTACTCTCGGCTGTCGATTTCACTTCTTTTTGTTCCCCGCATCCAGACAATACCGTTCCCACCCCCACGATTGCTGTCAGAATAGCAGATGTAATGACTCTACGCTTCATAATGACCTCTCCTTTGCTTCTATATTATCACGGTTTCCCCGTAACAACTCAGGTTGGATTGCCTTTTACCCTTTAACTGATCCCAAGAGCACACCTTTTGTAAAGTGTTTTTGCATAAATGGGTACACGATCAAAATTGGAATCGTCGTCACAACAACGGCGGCCATCTGCACAGCGAACGTACTAACCGCCCCGGAATTGGCAAGCGAATCAGCGCTTTGGGTGGCGACATTAAGCAGGATGTTGCGCAAGATCACTTGCAGCGGCATTAAACTGGAATCATTGATATATACAATAGCGTCGAAATAACTGTTCCAGTGACCGACTGCGTAGAATAAGGAAATGGTGGAGAGAACGGGCATGGACAAGGGTAAAATGATCCGCCATAGCGACTGAAGCTCACTTGCACCGTCTACCCTCGCGGATTCCTCGATTTCAGCAGGCAATTGCTCGAAGAAGCCTTTGATAATCACCAGATTAAATGCACTGATGAGCTGCGGAATAATCAATACCCACGGACTGTTTAGCAGTCCCAGCGAGCGGATTAATAAATAGGTCGGAATTAAACCTCCCCCAAACATCATCGTAAAGACAATGAATAGTAAAAATGGGCTTCGCCCCGGTAAATATTTTTTGGATAACGGATAAGCCGCTATTACCGTAAAAACCACATTCAGCAGGGTGCCGACAATCGTTCGGAACAAGGTGATTTTATACGCCTGCCCGATCCCATGAGATATGAATACTTCTTTATAGGCTAGAAAGGTAAAGGTCTCTGGAATAATAACAATGCCTCTTCTTAACACTTCCGATTCTGGCGTCATAGACACAGCAACCACATACAGAAAGGGAAGTAAGCAAAGTAAGGATAGCAAAATAAGAAGACAATAAACGATAGCTTGCCAGACTTTTTCCCCGGTTGTCATATGAATCATATTGAATACCACCTCACCAAATTTGCCCGTCGAATTTTTTTGCAAGCTTATTCGCTGCCAACACTAGACCAAATCCGATGACAGCTTTGAACAATCCCACAGCGGTAGCGAGCCCGATCTTAAGCCGCTCAAGCCCTTCACGGTATACCCAGGTGTCGATAATGTCGATCTTCTCCTGATTAAAGGTGTTGGCGAACATAAATATCTGGTCAAAGCCTGCATCCAGAATATGGCTTAACTTAAGGATCAGCATCAGGATCATGACTCCGCGAATACCGGGAAGTGTGACATGCCATAACTGTCTCAGCTTGGAGGCGCCGTCCATCCGGGCCGCTTCATATAAGCTAGGATCGATTCCTGCTAATGCGGCAAGGTACAATATCGCTCCCCAGCCAATATCCTTCCATATTTCAGATAAAATGATCAGCAGTCTGCCCCAGGCAGGCTCCGTTAGAAAGGAGATGGGTTCAACACCGAAATCCTTCATAATCATGTTAATCAGACCATCACCTGGGGCTAATAATGCCACCATCATTCCATACACAATGACCCACGACAGAAAATGGGGCAAATAAGTAATCGTTTGTACGATTTTCTTAAACCATTGGGTATACACTTCATTGAGCAGCAAAGCAAGCAGGACAGGAGCAGTGAAGCCGAACAATAGCTTATACAACGAGATGATAATCGTATTTCTCATGATGTCCCAAAAATAAACGCCGTTCATAAAATCCGTGAAATTTCTAAATCCCACCCACGGGCTATCCCATAGGCCCAAAGCAAGGTTATAGTTTTTAAACGCAATCACGATTCCCGCCATAGGAATGTATTTGAATACGGCAAAGTATACTAGTGCCGGGAACAAGAGCGCGTACATCACTTTATATTTTTTTATCGTCCTTATCCATGAATTCCGCTGTTTGGGGAGGGGAATGGCGTCCGCTGCCAATTTTGCTTGCATCTCATCACCTCGTCTTTGTTTATATGGGTATAATAGCATCCCCCTGTATGGATGAATTTCTGTGATTTCAAGAATTTCTTATAAGATATTAATCTGAATTTTGAATGAAGGCTGATTACGAAAAAACCCTCTGGACGCTAGGTTAGCGTTTCTGAGGGTTCATCCAATATATATTATTTCAGGCTAAACCGGCTGCCTGAGTACCGTGAGACAAGCGGAATTACACTAATGAAATACACTACAGCCAGTAAGGCAATGACGACAGCTAAGCTCCAGGGGTCCGGACGCAGCAAGAAGGCTACAAGGAAACCAATCGAACCCAGGCTATTCAGCCAAGTAAACAAAGGGTTACTCGTTGTCATATCCGGGATATAAGGCTGGAGGAGGTAATACAGCAGTAAATGATGTACCGACGTGCGAATAATGCTTAATCAGCTTGTGACGGTCACTCTCTTCTATAGACATTAAGTCGAACAGCGCGTCTATATCGTCGCCCCGGTCTGCAATCGCTGCCTGCACTAGTCAATACAGGCTTATCGCCAAAGCCTTTGGTTAAGTACTCTACAACCAGCTGCAACCCTGTAGGTTCCTGTATCAGGTTATCTGTTGTAATCTTTAACACACACCACCTGTTCATGGGGCAGGGCCTGTAGAAATTTTTTTTAATTAAGCGTTACTACTGTAGTAGCTCCTTGATATCACTTGCTTCATGTTCCTCCAGCAGCTGCTTCAGCTTCTGGCGTTGGCGTTTTTCCCGTTGACGGCGTTCTTTGTCCTCCTCCTTGAGTGCCTTAAGCAGGGAGAAGCACATGCCGATCAGGACAATGGCAAAAGGCAGCGCTGCTACAATGGAAGCGGTCTGAAGTCCGCCCAACCCGCCGCTAATCAGCAGGACTACAGCGATGGAGGATTGCAGAATCCCCCAGGTCAATTTGACTCTTGCACTTGGGTTAAGCTTGCCGTCTGAGGTCAGCATGCCCAGTACAAAGGTAGCCGAATCGGCTGATGTAATGAAGAAGATCATAATCAGGATCGTAGCTATGAACGATACTATGGTGCCTAAGGGCAGTTGCTCCAGCATGACGAAGAGGGCTGTCGTAGTATCTCCTTTGACGGCTTCGGCCAGTTGGACAGCGTCGAACAACTCCATTTGCATGCCGGTTCCGCCAAATACCGAAAACCAGAGGAAGCCGAACAGACTCGGTATAATCAGCACGCAAATGACAAACTCCTTAATGGTTCTTCCCCTGGATACCCTCGCAATGAACGTTCCGACAAAGGGTGCCCAGGCAATCCACCAGGCCCAATAGAATAAGGTCCAGGCCCCGACCCAGGTCCCTTTGGAAAAAGGCGTTAGTCTCAAGCTCATATTGACGATATTTTGCAGATAGCTGCCTAATGTGGTTGTAAATGTATCAAAAATAAATGAGGTCGGACCTGTGATCCATACGAACAGCATCAACAGAACGGCGATGACTAAGTTGGTGTTACTGAGGATCTTGATCCCCTTGTCCAGACCACTGGTAGCTGAGATGAGGAACAGCACGGTCACTACAGCAATAATTGCAATCTGAGCGCCTACCGTGTTCGGAAGCCCGAATAAATAGTGCAACCCTCCATTAATCTGTAGAGCCCCGAGGCCAAGAGAGGTCGCTACTCCAAAAATAGTGGCAATCACCGCTAAAATATCGATTGTTTTGCCCAGCCAGCCGGAAACTAGCTTCTCCCCCAGTAAAGGGATGAAGGCGGAGCTGATCAAGCCTTTATACCCTTTGCGGAATTGGAAATAGGCAAGCGTCAGTCCGATGACGGCATAGATGGCCCATGGATGCAGTCCCCAGTGGAAAAAAGAATACCGCATGGAGATCCGAGCTGCTTCTGTCGTCCCTCCCGCTACGCCCTCCGGCGGAGATAAGTAATGGGACAACGGTTCAGCCACTCCCCAGTAGACAAGCCCGATCCCCATCCCTGCGCTGAATAACATCGACAGCCAGGATATCGTGGAATATTCCGGTTCATCATCGTCGTCTCCCAGACGAATCCCCCCAAACCTGCTGAAGGCTAAGTAGAAAGTAAAGATTAAGAAAAATAAAGTCGCCAGCAAATAGAACCAGCCGAAATTATGAATGGAGAAATTGTACGCAGCATTAGCTGCAGCTGCCATCTGATCAGGCGCTACAGCTCCCCATATTGCAAAAATCGCTACAATGGTAATTGAGATGATAAAAACCATAAATGAACCTCCAGTGATTATATATGTATAATGGGCAGAACGAAAACCCTCAGAACGCATTAGAGGCTTCCTGAGGGTCTATCCATTGTCTTTTCCTTCAGGGTCCTGCTCAGTTCTGTCTGTTCTCCACCGATTTCATCCGGTTCTGGTCGTCAGGCACCCGGTCATTGCTGAATTCCTGACCTGCTTCTACTTCCCCGCCTTCGGATACAGCCCGGGCAAAGTTACTGAACTGTCTCTTTTCCTCATCCTGCTCATGCTTCAGCTTCAAAAGCTCCTTAGGGTCCTGAGTTGTCATTGTGCCAACCTCCTGAGAAATCAAATCTTCTTGTATATTTGCACTATATAAGTTTTTGCATTATACCCCTGTGCTTATGCACGAAATTCTCCGAAAACTTAGACCCCGGATCTTTCCAATTATTCATTAACTCTATGAAGCAATAAGGAATCAGGAAGACCCAGTAAGAAAGAGCCCGCTCATTGCAGGCTCTCACTCCTTCAAGTGTTCGGGTAAAGCACAAGGCCGGCCGTCAAATATAATATTCGATATGGGCTTCATCGTACTTCGTCGGATTGGGCTGCGGAATACAGGTAACGGCCAATGCTGCGAGTCCCATAACGCTTATACAGGCGAACGACGCCCGAAACGCGGTAAGTAGTCCTGCCTCCGGGAAAATATTCTGGGCCAGACGGTAAAGTGTCCCGCCCAGCGTGACGCCCATGCCCATGCCGATGGTCCGGCTCATATTAAGCGTTGCTCCAGCCACGCCAAGCCGTGCCGCCGGTACGTTGCCCATGACATTACTGTTGTTGGGCGGCGTAAACAGGCCCATGCCTCCGCCCACCAGCCCCAAACCGAGCAGGAGCCGGGCAATGTCGCCATCACTGCGAATCGACGCCAGAGCGGCACAGCCTATCAGTAGCGCAACAATACCGGTAATAGCGGGCAGCCGGATGCCGAACCGGTCCGCGAGATAGCCCGAGACCGGCGTCATTAGCGTCATCCCGATCGGAACAAACGACAGATACAGTCCCGCACGGATAGAATTGGCATGGAAGACAGCCTCCATCAGAAACGGACTGAGCAGCAGCACGCTATACATGACGGTAAAGGCTAAGAACCCTGTCAGATTTCCACGGATAAAGATGCTGCTGCGGAACAACGCCAGGTCCATCAGCGGAACGGGCGCATGCTGCTCTTCCCGGATGAACGAGGTCAAGGCCAGCAATGCACTGAATGACCCGATTAATATAACCGGTGAAGCCCAGCCGAGAGCGGTTCCGTTATTAAGGATATAGACCAGAAAAACCAGAAACGGAATGAGGAATATCATCCCCCAAAGATCGAACGATTCCCTCTTCTTGGCATTATCTTGCGGAAGCAGCAGAATCCCGAGAATCGTCCCGATGATCCCGATAGGAATGTTAATGTAGAATAGCCAGCGCCAATCTCCCATGGCCAAAAGTCCGCCGCCGATAACCGGCCCCAGACTGAGACCGATGCCCTGTGCACTGGCCTGGATTCCGATCGCTTTGCCCCGATGCTGCGGCGGGGTCGCGGCCGTAATGATCGCTACGCTGTTCGCCTGGAGCATCGCTGCGCCTACAGCCTGCAACACCCGGGCAAGCAAAAGAACGCCAAAGGTTGGCGCCAGCCCGCAGAGTAATGAACTGATCAGGAATACTGTGAATCCGCCGGTGTACATCCATTTGCGGCCCAGCATATCTGCTAACCGGCCGAAGGGAATGACAAGCGATGCTAGTGTGAGCAGATATACGAGGCTGATCCACTCCACCGTTGCCATGGATACATTCAACTGCGCAACCAGGGACGGCAGAGCCAGATTGATGATGCTTGCGTCAAGCGCCGCCATGAATGCGCCGATGCATACGGTTGAAACGACAAGCCAGTGATAGCCCTTGCGGGCCGACAGAGACTTAGGAGGGCTATTGTGGATGAACTGGGATGGACTGATCAAGCTGTTATCCTCCTTTTTGTAGTGAATATACCACTTGGATTGTTTTCACACTTTAATGATTTTAACATGAATTACTTTGCATTAGGACTTAAGGAGGAACAAAAGATTGATTATTCCGTCACTTTTAACAGCACGCCATCTTTATTCTCATAGCTCCTCTTTTCATTTTTGACGATTTTGTTCATGATCTCTTCTTCCAGGTTAATCCCCAGAATCTCCGCCAGTCCAATCAGGTAGATGGCAACATCCGCCAATTCTTCGCCGAGGTCGTCTTTCTTCTTCCGGTAAGCATCGCAGGCTTCTGACAGTTCGCCGTGGGTCAGGCAGAATTCCTGATAAATATCAGTAACATTGAACCCCTTCTCCAGCTTGTTCTGATACACTCTCTTTTGAAGTTGTAGTAAATCAATCATTGTATCCACCCCTATCTTCTGTCTTATTGAACTAACTTATTGAACTTATCCTATATGCTTGCGCAAATGCACTAGCGACATGGGCTTGATCCGCTGGGCTTCGGTGATATTCTCATACAATAGTTGGCTCTTGCCGGCCTGGGCAAACGACTCACGTAAGGCTGCAATCCTTCCTTTTTTGAGATCAAGGTACTGGAAGTCCACCTGCTTCAGATGCTTCATTGCGGTCAAAGGCTCTAACTCCTTCGCAGTCACGGCTGCAGAAATCTCTCTTAGCTGTAACATTTCAAGCTGCGTTGCGGTCCATAAAGGGTCAATATCCTCCAGAGATTTCATGTTATCGAGTTCAAGCTGTATAAGCCCCGGCATATTAGAGAAGTCACACAAAGCCTCGACCTTCGGCAAAGATAAGTGCAGGTATGTAAGATTGCTCATGGACTCCAGGGCATCTAGCTCCGTTAAGTTACGGATAGCCGCCAGACTCAGCATGGGGACTGTAGAATCTGCAAGCGTATCCAGTGACCCTTTCAAGATGGAGTCATGAATGAAGAGGCACAGCAGCTTCGGTAACCGGCGGAGAAACTCCAGCTCATGAATCGTAGTCCGCAAGACTAAGGTATCCAGGCTGGAAGCATCGCCTATCGGCGTTAAGTCCTGAAATTGCCCATGGACCGAGAGATATTGCAGCTGCTTGAAGCTTGCGAGGAAGCTTAGGTCTATAGGTTTTTTGGCCGTAATGGATAAAAACTGCAGCCGCGCCAACTTGCCAAGCACACTCAGATCCACAGTATGAAACAGATTCAACTCTATGGCTGTTATGTGCCGTAGTTCCGCTAGAGTCTGTAGCAATTCCTCCGGATAGCGCACTTTCTTGTCCGCTTGGCTAATCGACAAGACCAGATCCGGGCGCTCGGCAAATACATGCTGATCTAAGTCCAGCAGATCCTGAGGCTTGTCCACATCGATGACATACGAAATAAGCGCCCGCTGTCTGAGCTCCTTCACCGCCTGATCCATTTTACCTCTTGTCCAAGGTGCACCATTCATTGAGCTAGTCCATACTCCCATTCCCGTGATCCCCCATTCCTTCGGATATAAAAAGTCCCGCCTGTTTGTGGCAGACGGGATTTTGACTTAGCCATACTTATTGAGCGGCAGCCTTATAACTTGCGTGCCACATAAATGAGATTCATTCCACTATCTAGCGTGCCCGGCAGTTTGGTGAACGCAATTTCCTGTTCGACAATCAGCTTCCAGAATTCCTGGTCAGCCCGGGCGTTCTCTAAGGCAGCGTCTCCAGCTTGCGTATATAGTCCGGCAGAGCTTCTCTCCAGAATATTAACCGGAAACCGGGCTAATAAAGCATCTAATTCAGAGCTTCTCATCATGTGGATGTAATGCTTGCTCGGAACGGGATAATGCTCTTCATCTTGAATTCCTGTGTTCATGATCCATCTTGTAGCATCAATCCCGAACTGGTCTTTCTCATAGCGGATGCCCTCCAGATAATACATGGAAGCACCGATGAAGCTCATCGATCCCAGGATCAGTATCCCGCCCGGCTTCAGTACTCTCAGGAGCTCCCGGATACCATCTGACTCTTTGTCCAAGAGATAGTTAATGACACCGCCGATACATACCACAGTGTCGAACGTACCCTCTTCAAACACGCTCATATCCAGCACATCTAGTACATGGTATGCCTTGATTCTGTCCGCCAGGGACAGCTCTTGCATTTTGGACTTGTTGAATTCAATCTGATGGCCCGACAGATCAGCGACGGTCAACTCAGAACACATGGTCACGATGTCCTTGGTATACCTGCCTGAACCTGCGCCAATCTCCAGCACTGTATCTGTAGGATGGATGTAACGCTGAAGAATATCCAGATGCACCTGATACAAAAGCTCGCCGGGACCATCCTTCGTAAGCCGTGTCCATTCACGGTCACCATAGTTGTCATACCGGGTTCTCGGGATTTCGGGGTTGTAGCTCATGAAAGCCTCTCCTTTTCATATTCAATTGGAACATCGGAGTAATACCGCTAATGTCGCTAATATCGCCTGCACTCATACAACCACCTCCTCCTTGGAATCCGTCTGCTCCTATTATACTAGGCCTCGTTCCATTTGGCATCCTAAATTTCCCAGACCGATCAGCCGGATGATTATCGAAGTTGCTACTAGGGCTATACCAGGGAACTGACATGGGCCACTTGCCGAACGGTATCCAGAATAATCGGGGAATGGCTGTCGTTGGTCAGAATGACCAGGGTATCCCCTGCCTGAAGCACGAGGCTTCCGGTAGGAATGATTTCGTCAGTTCCTCTTTTGACGGATACGATCAGGCAATGGTCCGGCCATTGGTATTGGCCTATGCCGGTTCCATCCAGCATCGAGCCTTGATGCACAGGGATCTCCAGAAGGATTTTATTTACATCTGTATGATCCACAGCGTCTTTCCCGTGCAGGAATCTCTCCAACAGCACTTCATAGACGGGCAAGGAACGGAACCATTCAGCCGTCATATAAGCGGTAAGACATACAATACCGATCGGAAGCAGGTTCGTAAAGGAGCCGGTCATTTCCGTAATCAGAATGATGCCGGTGATCGGAGCCTTCAAGCTTGCTGTCAGCAGGCCGGCCATGGCGGCAATCAGCAAATAACCTTCATCCAGCGTATGGCCTCCCAGCAGGCCGTTGGCAATTTGACAGTATAGGGTACCGATAAGCCCTCCGAGAACAAGCATTGGCAGGAAGATCCCGCCGGGTGCAGATGAACCGTAACTGACGAGGGTGAACAGGAATTTCACTACCAGCAGAAGCAGCAATACCTTTATAGGATAGGGGCTTGCGACCAAATCGTTGATTAAGCCGTTTCCTCCTCCTAGAACTGCCGGGAATGTCAGTCCAAGCACACCAGCCAGCACGAAAGGAATCACCGGCCGGGCTTGTGCCGGCATCCACTTCGCTCTGGCGTACAGATCCTGAAAGAAGTATAAGCCCTTATTAAAGCCGATGCCTGATATGCCAACCAGCATCCCCAGCAGCACCAGATGATAATAACTGGACAGCGGCAGCAATCCCATCCCAGAGAAGTTGAACACGGGGGCGAGTCCGAAGAACTCTTTGGATATAAAATCAGCCACCAGCGACGAGGTCAAGGCGGAGATCATAATCAGCGGGGAGAAATTCATGTGCACCTCTTCCAGGGCGAAAATAACACCCGCGATAGGCGCATTGAAGGCGGCTGCAAGTCCCGCGCTGGCCCCGCATGTAATCAGGATGTGCGCCTCTGTCTTCGATTTGCGGAACACACGGCTGAATCCTTCGGCGATCAGAGCGCCGATCTGAATCGATGGTCCTTCCCGTCCCAGGGAGAGACCGGCTCCGATGCTGACCGCACCGCCAACGAATTTGGCGGTGACCGCCTTCCACCAGTTAAGCTGGAGCCGGTGCTGAAGCACGGCCTTTACCTGGGGAATGCCGCTTCCCGAAATGCCGGGCTGCTTCTTAACAAGCATTCCTGTACACCAGCCAGCCAGAACCAGAACCGCCAGCCAGAATGGGACCGCCCATAGATGGTTTCTCTGATACTGATAAAAAATTAAAGATTGCTTAAGTGACTCCTCCAGCACAAAACGGAACATAACAACCACCGTACCTGATAGTATGCCTACGGCTATGCCGCCTGCCAGAAGCCGGAATTTGAAATCAAACCAAGTATCCAGCTGTTTGCGGATCGAATGCTGATTCAATGCACAGACCTTCTTTTCATTTTTTTGACATAGCTATTATGCTAACAGTATGAACTTATAAAATCCATGATTTTTGTGCCGCGAGTCAAAAAGAGCCTGCTGACAGCAGGCTCTTCCGGTTACCTATATTATACTGTAATGCCGGATTGCGCGCCGTGACAGCTTACACAGCCACTTTAACAATGTCCGGATAAAAAAGACAACACTTATTCCAAATTCAAAATCTCAATCTCACCCGGAGCATAGGATTGTTCGGCGTAATTCTCTCCCCAGTTACAGAGTAATCTCAGAACGGGTTCGAGGGATTGCCCCAGCTCTGTCGTTGAGTATACCACCTTAGGCGGTACTTGATTGTACATGGTTCTGCGGATTAACCCGTCTGTCTCCAGTTCCCGGAGCGTTTGGATTAGCATCTTTTGCGAGATATTATGAACAAGCCGTTTAAGCTCCCCTGTCCGCTTGGGTCCTTTGATTAAATAATACAGAACAAGCCCCTTCCACTTCCCTCCGATCACCTCTAGCGTTACTTCCAGTTCACAGTGAAAGATTTTCATAACAATCCATCATCTCCCGGGTTGATACACACACGTTAAGCTGATTTAGATTTGAGCCACTCCGCCGTCTACGAATAATTCAATGCCATTCAAATAGCTGCTCTCCGTAGAGGCCAGGAACATGACAGCATTTGCGATCTCTTCTACCTGCCCAACTCTGCCGAGCGGGATATCAACTTTGGCCTGTTCGAGGTAATTCTCAAGTTCGGAGCCAAACAATTCATCGTATGCCGGTGTGACGACTGAACCCGGACTAAGGACGTTCATCCGAATCTCCGTCCCTTTCATATCCAGAATCCAGTTGCGGACGAGCTGTCTGATCGCTGCTTTGGAGGCACCGTAGATACTGAACGCCGGGACCCCGGACGAGCCGGCCGTAGAGCCTGTCAGGATAATGGAACCTTTTTGGTTAGGGAATAAGGGTAATGCCTTTTGTACGGTGAAAATAGTTCCCTTGACGTTGACATCAAAAGTCTTGTAGTAGTGGGCTTCCGTAATTTCGCCTAACGGCAGGAATGACCCTAGTCCGGCATTGGCAAAAAGAATGTCCAGGTGCCCCTTTTCCCGCTTTACTGTGTCGAATAAGGTATCCAGATCTTCCAGCTTTGAGACATCCCCTTGAACGCCTGTAACATTCTTGCCAATCTGCTGAACGGCTTCATCCAGCTCACGTTGTCTGCGTCCTGTAATATACACGTAAGCCCCTTCTTGTACGAACTGTTGTGCCGCCGCCAGCCCGATGCCGCTTGTCCCTCCGGTTACAACTGCTACCTTCCCGTCAAATCTGCCCATACTATTATACACTCCTTTTATGGTTTGTAGTTCCTATGAACGCTAGTATGGGGGAAAAGTTACAAGAAAAACAGTACCCACTTTTTTGTGATATAGTCACCAAAAGGTGATAATTGAGTCGGTCTAAGGCTAGATTAATCTGCTGAAGCGCTAAATCTTCTGCTTCTCCACCATCCTATAATACACTCCCTGCTGGGACAGTAATTCTGCCGGACTGCCCTGCTCAACAATGAGGCCCTTATCCACGACTAGAATAACATCTGCATTCTTCACAGTGGACAGCCGGTGTGCGATCACCAGAATCGTCTGCTTCCCCTTCAGGCTCAGCAAGGTATCGTTCAGGTCACTTTCCGTCAAGGCGTCCAGGGCCGAGGTGTACTCATCCAGCATGAGGATACGGGGTTCACTCATGAATGCCCGTGCTAATAGAATCCGCTGGACCTCGCCGCCGGAGAGATTGTCTCCATGGTTCTCCACCTGCTTGTCATACCCTTCTGGCATGGCTTGTACGAATGAATTCACTTGGGCAAGCTCAACAGCAGTGCTGAATTTGCGCCATGTTTCTTCGTTCATGTCTTCCTTTTGCAGAGGATAAATGATGTTGTCCATAATGGACTTGTTCCATAACACTCCCTTCTGCGGGGAATAGCCAACATATCTTCTTAGTTCATGGATGTCCAGTTCTTGGATCGGAACCCCGCCCAGGCAGATTTCCCCTTCATCCGGCTCTATGAACCTGTGTATCAGCTCGAATATCGTAGATTTCCCTGAGCCGCTTAATCCAACAATCCCCACGAAGGTTCCAGGCTGAATGTCCAGATTAAAGCCGGTGATCCCAAAAGAATCTGCCGGAGCATACCGGTAGGAGACATTCCTCATCTCCAGGAGAGGGACACGGTGATAGCCGGGAGCTGTAGCTCCTGATGAGATTTTCTCCAGTTCAAGGATGTCATTCAGGTTATTAATAATGACCCTCATGCGGTTCCTATCAACGTTCAGCGTAAACAGCGACTTGAAAATGCTATAAAGCCTTGGAAGGATTATAATGAAGGCCAGCAATGTGCCTGGTGAGATGCGCCCTTTCAGAATCAGGAACAGACTATAGCCGTATATGATACCCGTAATGATGGAAATGACCGTATCCGCGACCAGGTTCAACACCACATGATGAAATAGCCTGGACCGTCTGGAGTTCTTCCACATCTCGTCATTCCAGTCGCTCCACCGCTGCTGCTCCGCCTGATGTCCGTTACATCGGTGGACCGCCTTCAGATTCGTGAAGAAATCATTCAAATAATGGATGCCCTTCTCCAAAAGGCAATAGTATTCCTTATCCAGCCGCTCTGTTTTACTCCTGAAACGTCTGAAGCCATACATACATAGAGGAAACGAGAGGATGGCCGCGAGCGTAAGCTCCGTACTCATTGAGAACATGATCCATAGGGTAGCGATCAGCAGGATCGTATTCGAGACGATGGACATCAGGGTATCCACCACGAAAATTTCACACAGCATCCCCACCTGTAAGGTGATCCGGTTAATGATTTCCCCCTTGCCGATACTGTCCATGTTTCTTGGCCGGGTCTGGAGTATGTCAGTGAACAGCCGCAGGCGCAGATTCTTGGATAAATGGTTGCCCAGCTCATTATTGTAGTAAGTGGTGACGCTGTTCAAGGCGGCGTAAACCACGGGAATAAGAATTAGCAAAAGCATGGAGAATGCAGCCGTACCGATCTGCTTGCCTGGCAGAATGTCATCGAACAGATCTTTGAACAGGCGGGGCTGAAGCGTCGAGACAAATGCGGCTACTATATTGAAGAATAGAATCATAACAAGGATTCCCTTACTATTAGACAATATCTCCTTAATCAACGTACGGGTCGGATTCATAAGCCGCAAAACCTCCTTCAAAGAGCGCAGCTTATGTAAGCATACCGGACAGGGAAAATGAAGTTAACCTGTCTAATAATAGGTAATCACCTGTCAAATTATAGGATCATTAAAACGGAATAAAATCACCCTGCGGGTGAAGGATGCGGGTGTCTTCTCTCACCGGCCGCTTGTAAGGAGCAGGATTGTTGCACTTTTGGCAGGATTTCCTAAACAACCAAATAGGCCAGCGTCCGCTAGGAATCGCTGGCTTCTGACTATTATGAATGATTAAGGGAGCCTACTTCCAATACCCCCGGCTGAAGGCGATGGAGCCGTCATAATCGATGTACACACCGGCAATCCGGGGATTGCGCAGAATATCGGCTACATAGTTATACACCGGAATGATCACTGCTTCTTTCATCAGCAATTGCTCAGCCTTGGCATACAGCTGGATTCGCTTCGCTGAATCGAAGGTCTGCTCTGCCTGTTTTACGAATTGATCATACGTTTTGTTCGACCAGCCCGAATCGTTGTCAGCACTGTCCGAACGGAAGAAATTCAGGAATGAAGCCGGATCATTATAATCTGCGGACCAGCCGGCGCGGGTAACCTGGTAGCTCCCGCTTAACCGCTTAGCCAGGTAGCTCCCCCACTTCTGCGATTCTATCGTGGCGGTTACGCCCAGTTTTTCTTTCCATTGCTGTATAACCATTGTTGCCACTGCCGCATGAGCTTCACCTTCATTGACATTAATAGTGAACGGCGGAAGCGCGGTCAGCCCCTCCTGCTTAAGCCCCTTGGCTAACAGCTCCTTGGCCTTGTTCACATTAGACCGGTCAAACGCAGTATCGCTGACCTCTGCACGGTACTGTGCTTTAGAACCGAAAAGGGTCCAAGGAACGAAGCCATAGGCTGGTATGGGCATCGGCATCTCGTCCTGGTCTATAGCCAAGGTCAGCGCCTTGCGGATATTTATGTTACTGAAGGGCTTTTGCCCCAGATTGAATTGATAATAGTAGGTAGAAGCATAAGGAGCGTATGTGTAGTCATCCTCATTTATCTGAGCTTCGTATGCAAAATCAACCGGGGTATTTCCGCCCCCCACCCAATCCACCTGTCCGTTGACGAAGGCCGCTGTCGCATTCTCCGAATTCAGGCCCAGGGGAGACAGCAGATCAACCTCGCTCAGACGGATGGACGCAGCGTCGTAGTAATTAGGATTCTTAACCAGCTTGATCTCCGTATTGGTCCGTGCTTGTAGTTGAAAAGGTCCACTCGAGATGCTTCCAGCTTCCTTGGCCTCCTGCGATACCGGATAATACTCCGGCTCCGCCAGAAGAGTAGGAAAATAGGCATATTTGGCCTTAAGCGTGACCTGGAGGGTATTGTCATTGATGGCCTTCACCCCAACCTTGGCAAAATCCTTCATCTTGCCGGTATGATAGTTCTCTGCCCCGGCTACATAGTACATTTTGTACAGATATCCAGCTTCCCGCCCCGGCGTAAGCGCCAGCTTCCAGGCATAGACGAAATCGGCGGCCTTCAGCTTCTTGCCATTGCTCCATTTGGCATTCGTCCGTAGCTTGAACGTGTAGGTCTTACCATCCGTTCCTACCGTCCAGGATTGGGCTGCACCGGGAACGGGTTTGCCGTTCTTGTCCAGCCGGACCAGCCCCTCATACAATGCCTTAATGACGCTTGTCTTATCCTGGTCTCCGGCCTCAATGCTTGGCGGGTCCAGCAGAATCGGCAATTCATCCATACCAATCCGCAGCACCTGCTTCTCTGCCGCTGCGGATACACTGCTACCTGGCACACTCCCCAGCACCGTTAGCAGAATAACCAGCGTGGCTAACCAAACTTTTCTCATCTGAATTTCCCCTTAGCTATGTAATGTCACACCCTCCCATCTTAGCATATCCGGTAAATTTTACTATGTGAACATTATCGGCCAGCAGCTGCTCATAGTGGAATATGTTCCTTCGCATCAATGGACTGCCTTAAGTTAAATATATAATTTCGTATTGACAAATGTACGACATGTAACTATTATAATCACATGTAACAGACATGGTTACAAGATAAAAATTACATTACAAAGGATGGTACTAATTATGGCAAAAGTATTATACATCACCGCTCACCCGCATGATGAAACGCAGTCCTACAGCATGGCTGTCGGCAACTCGTTCATTGAAGCCTACAAGCAAGCACATCCGCAGGACGAAGTCATTGCTGTTGATTTGTATAAAGAGCATATTCCTCATATCGATGCAGACATATTCAGCGGATGGGGCAAACTCCGTTCAGGCACAGAATTCAGCGAATTGTCCACTGAGGAGCAGGCTAAGGTTACACGCCTCGCTGAATTGTCGGATCAATTTATCCAGGCTGATAAATATGTATTTGTAACGCCTTTCTGGAACTTCTCCTACCCGCCAGTCATGAAAGCTTATATTGATGCAGTCTCGGTGGCAGGGAAATCGTTCCAGTATACGGAACAAGGGCCTGTAGGGCTGTTGACAGACAAAAAAGCACTACACATCCAGGCACGCGGCGGGTTCTACTCTGAAGCACCTGCAGCAGAGCTTGAAATGGGCCACCGCCATCTCGGGGTGATGATGAACTTCTTCGGCGTCCCTTCCTTCGAAGGCTTGTTCGTTGAAGGTCATAATCAAGTTCCGGCTGAGGCTCAGGAGATTAAAGCAGCTGCCATCCGCCGTGCACAAGATCTTGCCCAAACCTTCTAAGGATATGAATGGAGAACAAAGAAAACTCTGATCTGCATGTATGCAGTCAGAGTTTTTTTGTAATTCAGGATGTTAAGGAGCAGGCAAACCAGGGTCCACAAAACCTATTAGCTTAGCTGTAAATTCTTCAACCCTCGCTGAAACCGGTTCTCCGGCCCGGGTGATTCTTCCCAGAATGGCCTGATCCAGCGCAAGCTGCTGTAACGGAATAGTAACCAAGTGTTCATGGTAGACTGAAGATAAAGCATTTACTATAAAGTCCGGGGCGATGGTAATCGCGTTCGCTTTAACGACCATTTGGCATAAGGCATCTGTATTGTTGGTTACCAGCGCAATGCGGTTCGACGCATGTGCAGACATCAAATGGCGGGCGATCTTCCCGATATGCTCATCCTTGTAGAGTACAAACACTTCATTCTTCAAATCCTCCGGGGTGATAGTTGTATAGTAGCGCAATGGAGAAGCGGCATTCACGATTAACACTGCAGTGCCCTCTACAAGGGGCAGCCATTCAAATACAGCATTCTGCTGGGCGCGGCTGTATGAGAGTATTCCCATATTCGCCTCCCCTTCCTGCACATGCTTCATGACGCTTTCAGTATCCCCTTCGATCATCTGCACCTTCAGGAACGGAGACTTGATCATCAGCTCCAGCGTGGCCTGAACCACCTGGTGAACCAGGCCGGGAATGGCCGATATGGTGATGCTCTCTACATGTTCTTCTTTAAGACCGGATAATTCGGTGTGCATCGATTCAATATTTTTAAGGATAGCTGCCGCATGCTGCAGGATGAGCAGACCTTCTTTGGTGGGGGCCACTCCCTTTTTGGTGCGGTGAAAAATAACGGTATCCATCTCATCCTCGAGTTGTTTAATGGACTGGCTGATGGTCGGCACTGTCAGATGATGCACGCTGGCCGCTTTGGTAAATGAGCCCAGACTTGCCGCCGACATCAAATATTGCAGCTGTGAAATGTTCATGCAATCGGTCCCATCCTTAATTTTTTGTTTAGATAACTAAAATATATTTAAATATATTTTATCATAATCATCCTGTATTCTAAAGGAAGGAGGTCGATAACATGCGCAGTATACGAAGCTTCTTGGTAGAGCGGCTGCTATTCCTGAATAAAAAGAAAATTAACGCCGGAGAGTACATGGAGCAGCGCCGAGTGATAAACAGTCAACCCTATGAATTGCCCGTGAAGCTCCAGTCCAAATATAAGATCAGCCAGGACAACCGTTTTCCGGTAGACACCTATATCCTGAAATCCGCTTCCCAGGCGGACGCCAAGCAGATTCTCTTTATCCATGGCGGAGGATATGTTGAACAGCCGTTGGTATGGCACTGGCATTTTTTGCACAAGGTAACCCGGCAGTTAAATTGCACAGTCTATGTACCGGTATATCCGAAGGCTCCGAACTATCAGGTCATGGATGCAGTCCTGAGTGTTCTGAGTGTCTATAAGCATCTGCTGGAGAACGGGAAGCCTGAGAATATCGTGATTATGGGCGATTCCGCCGGCGGCGGGCTGTCCCTGGCCTTCGCTCAATATCTGTCTGAACAAGGCTTGCCGCAGCCGGGCAACATCATTCTGTTGTCTCCATGGCTTGACATTACCCTAAGCAATCCTGAAATCGCAAATATGCTGGACGCAGAACCCATGCTGGACTGGGAAACGTTAGTGGAAGCGGGGAAAAGATACGCAGGGGATCTTCCGGGGACACACTATCTGGTTAGTCCCATCTATGGAAAGCTTACGAATCTGGGAACCATTACGCTGTTCATCGGGACGCATGAATTCTTCCTGCCGGATGCCCGGAAATTCAGAAAGCTGGCCTCCCTGAATTCCGTTAACATCTGTTATTACGAGTATCCGAAGATGAATCATGTGTTTCCAGTGTTCCCTATTCCTGAAGCCAAGAAGGCCTTGAAGCAAATTGTAGACATCATCCAAAGATGAGTTCTTAACCTAAGCATCCCGCTTACGGTGTAGCACAACCGCTGCTGTTATGAAGAGCATTGTCCATAATATGGATATGCCTGTCCCTTGCATTCGTGTAAGAGTATTGTGGGGATCGGGGGAAGGCGGCGCATACATGTAATAGCCAGCGGCATCTGGAAGATAGTCAGGCAGAACCGCTCCAGCCAATGGACTGACAATGAAATAATAACCAAGCAGGATGACCAGGGCGGGAGCGGTTCTTCTCAAAATAGCGCCTGCCGCTGCACCCAGCAGAGCGGTTAAGGTTAAATAACCCGTGGCCCCTGCCAAGCTCGCGGCCATCAGGGTTGGTTCAATGTCTGCGGAAGTGTCTCTGAGCATCGTTAAGCTATACAGTACACCAGATCCGGCCATAAGGAAGGCCGCAGGCACCGCAATCATAGCCAATGCCAGATGCTTCACGGACAATTGCAGCCCGCGCCAGGGGAGCGTAGTGAGCGTTGTCCTTATCTGTCCCCCTGTATACTCTGAAGCTGTGGCTGTTATTCCAAGCATCATGAAGCCTGCTTGCAGATACTTCATTGAAGCCAGTCCTGCATTCAGGATCGTATACATTCCTGGTCCTTCCTGCAGAGCCACAGAAGTATAAGCCGCAGTCACTACGCACTGAGCGACGAATGTCCCTGCCAGAATGAGCCATACCGCAGGCAGGGTGACTAACTTCCCCCATTCTGCACCAAGGATTCTTGTGAACTTCCTGCCAGCCGGGATATTCATGCTCGGGCATCCCTCCTGTGGAAGACAATTGCTGCAATAGCGAAAAGAACGGCTGCCCAGGCCAGCATCACCAGACCGCCTGCCAGCGGGGTGTGATAGGCATCGCTCATAGACATGAACATGTCAATGCCCGCCCTGTCCGGTAAGTAATAGGCCAGCTTCGTCACCTTAGCGAGCAGGACACTGAAGGATACCAGCGATGAATTGATCATAAGCACTGTGAGCGGGATCATGCCGTTCTTCGTCAGAACCGTGAAGCTGAAGGCGATCAGCGCAGTGAACATCCAGTAACCCATGGCTCCGGCCAGTCTGGTCCACTCCATGGCCGGGGCGAATTCTCCGAGAATCAGACGCGTTACCGGCACAATAGCCGCTATAGCCATGATGCACAGCAGGAGGGTGATTAGGCTCACCGCTGCGGCTTTTGCCAAGAGCACTTGAAGCCTGGAGGATACCGCCGTTAAGCTTGTTATGATCTGCTGCCCGTGTCCGGTCTCACTACTCTCTGTCGCATACTCACTGCTGACCGCCAGCACCCCCAGAAGAATGACGCCTTGTACCCCGAAGCCTAATCCAAGAAACCCTACTTCCGGCAGCCGTGTGGTAATACCAGCCAGAATATCCTCCTTCTGCGCGATACAGTCCAGAGCGGCAAAGGCGGCAGGTCCCAAGACTCCTATAAGAAAGGCCAGCCAGATGCCCGGCAGGGAGAACAGCTTGGACAATTCCGCATGAACGGCCCTCATCGCAGCTCACCCGCTTGTCCCGAGGTCAGGGCGAAGAAAGCCTGCTCCAGCGTGGAGTACTTGCCGGTCACCGCTTCGAGTGTGCCATCCGCAACGATTCTCCCCTGCTTAATGATCACCACATCGTCTACCGTCTCGGCCAGCTCGCCCATAAGATGACTGGAGAGCAGCACCGTATTCCCGGCCTCAGCCCGTTGCCGCAGAAATGTCCGAATCCAGCGGATACCTTCCGGGTCGAGTCCGTTCACAGGCTCATCCAGAATCAGAATCTCCGGGTCTGCAAGCAGCGCTGCGGCAATCCCCAGTCTTCTCCCCATGCCGAGAGAATATCGCTTGACTCTAGTGCCGGCTGCCTTAGTAAGACCAACGATATCCAGCACCTCCTCGACACGGGAGCGGGGGAGTCCGGCGGCGGAAGCAATCCAGCGCAGGTGTGCCCGTCCTGTCCGCATCGGATGGGCTCCAGATCCGTCCAGTGCAGCACCTACGGTTCGCAGCGGATACTGTAATTCTGCGAAGGGCTTGCCATGAATCAAGGCGCTGCCGGAGGTGGCATGATCCAGTCCGAGCAGGATACGGAGTGTAGAGCTTTTGCCGGCCCCATTCGGCCCGAGGAATCCTGTGACTCTTCCAGGTCTGGCTTCGAAGGTGATCCCGGACAGAATTTCCTTCTTACCGCGGCGTTTGACTAAGTTATTGATGGTAAGCAACCATAACACATCCTTTCGTTATGGTGCTAAGTATACAGATGCAAGGTTACACCCCGGTGGGCAGGCCGTTTACTTCCGGGTTAACTTCAGGTTACATTCTGCTAATGACTACCCTTGTCCCCTGCCCGCTTGAGTTGAATTCAGCCTTCAGATTCATTGTATTCAGCATGTATTGTACAGTTGACAGCCCTATTCCTGCCCCGCCACCGTATGCGGAGTGATCCATCCCTAAGCCTCGATCAGCGACAAGAATCCGTTCCTGCTGCACATCCACGCCGATGTAAGCATATTTCCCGTCCGCTGCATGGCGAATGATATTCTGAAACAGATTATCGAGCACCCGGGTCATCCATTTGGGATCTGCTGTCCAGTGGAAGCTTTCTTCTGCGGGCAGATCAACATCAACCTCAATGCCATGTTCTTCAAATACCGGATACCATGCAGCAACCGAGGCTCTTACCAGACGGCCCATATCTGTGGGTGCAGGCTCGAAGGGGAATTTTCCAGAGGTAAGCAAGGTGTACGAGAGCAAATCATCCATCAGCTCGCCGGTCCGGGTAATAGTCTGGTCGATCTCGGCTAAGGAGCTCTGTCCTTCTGGACTCATAGGTTCATTGTTCAGCCGGGTGACATGTCCCCTCATGATGGTCAGCGGTGTCCGTATATCATGGGACATGTTGGCAATGAGGCGTTGCCGCAGCCCGGCCTCTTCCTGCTCCCGCCTGCGGCTGTCTTCCAGCTGCCGGATCATCCGGTTGAAGGAACCGCCTAACTGGTCTATTTCATCCATACGGTCCTTTTGAATCAGGACAGGCTCAGGCCATGAATCGGTAGCAGCGGGAGTAGCGGACATAGCTTCCTGTAAGCGGGTCAGACGTTTGCGGAGTCTCCAGAAGAACAGCCAGGATAGAACAACGAACGCCACAATGATACCAGTGAACATAAGTAATGTAATGTAAAACAGATTCAGCGTATTGAACCTTGCTTCTGGCCCGGAAGTCCCGAAGAACGATGATAAGACAATCAGCACTAGGGGCGGAAGAAGGATGAACAGAAAGTGCAGCTTCAGAAAATGCCGGAACAAGGAACGGGGCTGCTTCATAGCTTCACCCGGTAGCCGATTCCCTTCAGCGTCTCAATAATCTCCGGGGTCTCCGGGTCACGCTCCAGCTTCTGCCGAAGCCGGTGGAGATGTACCAGTAAGGTCTTGTCGCCAGGAATATAGGCTTCCTCCCAGACAGCTTCATAGAGCTGTTCCTTCGGCAGAACCTGATTCGGATGGCGCAGGAAATACATCAGGATCTGATGCTGCTTCCCTGTCAATATAATCTCTTCTCCTGTGCGCTTGTCATACAGAGTCTGGAGCTTCATATCCACTTCAATATGAGTGCCCAGTGTAATACGGTCCGGGGAGACTCCGCCGCTCCGGCGGATTAGCACCTCCAGCCTGGCCACCAATTCATCGGTATGGAAGGGCTTAGTGACATAGTCATCCGCGAATTGTAAGCCCTCCACCTTATCGTCGACAGAGGTCCGGGCGGTCAACAGCAGTACAGGGATGGCAGGTGCCGCTTTTTTTAACCTTTTGCCTATCGTGAATCCATCTAACCCTGGTAACATGATATCCAGAATAACGACATCAACCTGTGTGACCTCAGCCTCGGCACCTTCACCAGATAGCAGCCACTGGACCGAATATCCCCGCTGCTCCAGCTCCTCTTTTACCCAAGTGCCGATCTTCTCATTATCTTCAATATAAAGTATGCTTGTTCTCAAGTGATTTCCTGCTCTCTATTAATCTCTGCTGCTCTCCCTTCATATTATACTGGTTAATCAATTCATCCAATACCATGGATTGCTTAAGGACCGCAGGATGCTGAAGATCATGATGTTTCTCCGCCAGAATATGAAGCCGGTTCCGGGCGCGTTCAATACGGACCTGCACGAGCATATTTCTGTTCACTATAGAAACCTCCCTTTATGCTATCTTAGGCTTTTATGACAGATAATAGGATATCTATTTGATTGCACAAATAACCCCACAAAGTGAGGTTTTAGCTTCGATGGTCAATCAGATACTTTGCGGGGACCCCGGAACATATAAAACAACCCCACAAAGTGGAGCTTGCCCCGATGTAGAATCAGATACTTTGCGGGGACCCCGGAACATATAAAAAAGGCGCCCCCGAGATGTCAGGAGCACCCTTGTATATTTTTGTGAAAATGATTAAGTTCCCCAGCCATGTCCCATCGTAGTCACCAAGGTTAACGTCGTCGAAATAACAATCGAAACACTACAGAGCGTCAAGATGAATAAGATCTTTTTTCGCATGGAGCTGATACACCTCACTTGATAGATTTTTGAACCTTTCCTGCAGTTCCTGATCTGCGAAATCCCTATATTCCTCAAAAAGTGTCATACAAGCAAGCATATTTCGGCTGCTGTTCATGGCAATAGATATTTCCAAGCCATTCAATATAGTGTTCAATGCCTGCTCCTTACTCTTGTTGTGATTGAAAAGATAGATGGCCAGCTCGATGAGGAATTGCGCATAGCTCTCTTGCAGAATGGCCTGCTTGTAACCGCCGGACTCTGTCTTGTTGGATGGATAGTGTATGTATGGCGCGAACCTCTCTAAGATGCTGTCGACATTAAGCTTGAATACATTCGCCGCTTGAACGATATAACGCACTGCCACAAATATTTCATTCTCTTGAAGCGCTATAAAGTCTGCATACTCATGTATTACTTCCAATTCTCCGGACATTAACCGGTACAGATAGGTGTTCGCAACGGCCCATTCCGTAAATTGTGCAATGATCTGCCGGGACTGATCATCGTTCTCCTGTACCCAGCGCCCGGCATTTGCATACAGCTGTACAAAGGATAAGGCCCGCCCGAAATCACCGCACGCTTCGCTGGCTGTAGCTCTGCCTAAGTATGCATACAGGATATAATAGTAGAAAGGACGCTCAGGACGCTTCAACCCTTCTTCTATAGTGTCTGTACGGCGGTTTTCCAGTTCATATTGAGCGGATGCAACCCGGTGCATTTCCTTAGCGAGTTCGTCCACTCTCTTCCACTTGTGTACCAGACCATAAATATGCATAAGCTGTTGCATTGCATCGAGCTGATCGGCTGCGTCTAAGCGGTTTACGTACAACTCAAATTGAGCAGCTGCGCGTAATTTCTCCTCCAGATCGTGCTGTTCTTCTATTTCAATCCGAAATATCCGGTACTGGCATAACGCTAACCGTTCGGAATGCTGGTACTTCTCGGCTTCGCTCACACCCCGATACAGAATCTTTGCAGCTTGGTGTTTATTGTCTCTATTCAAAAGTTCAGCGAATTCAAACAGTAAAGAGGCATAAGACAAATCCTCCAGCAGACGGTTCACAACCTGTTCAAGGCAATCCAGACGATCTAATTCAGCTGAGCGGAAAATAAAGGGCCGTATCCGCCGCATGGAGACTACAAAAGAAAAGCATTCCTCTATGTAGTCTTCAAAAAAATAGTCCTCCGGCAGCTTCATTCCAGCAGTAATCGCCGCAAGCTGTGCCATGGAGATTGGATGTTTACCTTTTAAGATCCGGCTGAGCGTACCTGAATTGAGGCCCGATAGCTCCGCAAAATGGGAATGTATCATTTGATTGCTATTCATATACGCGAGCAGTTCTTCGCGGATAGAATTTACCGATCCCAAACCAATATACCTCCTTCCATAAAATAGGATTAAAAGCATACGTATAGTTGATACTAAGGCTGAATCAACGGCGGTCAGTATAAAGGGATATTTTACTATTTCATCCGTTTACATCTATTATTATATACCTAAAAACAATATACGCAATATATTTCGTGTATTATAAAGCGTTAAATTAACAGGTCTCCTCCCCTATCATAAAAACATACCGAAAAGTTGAGGGAGATATTGCATTTTGAGGATAAAGGATGCACGTAAAGCCGCAGGGTATACCCAAGAATCCATCGTACATCAGATTAATGACACCATGAAATGCACCTTGCGCAACTACCAGAATATTGAGTACGGTGTGGTCCTCCCGAATGTTACATTGGCGCTTCTAATCAGTCATTTGTTTGGCGTTGATCCCCGTGAAGTAGATGAATGGAAATACTCAAATCAACGTGCAGATGCGCAAAAAAATGGCAATTGAATTTCCATGGCAGTCTGCAAAAAACCACCGGATAAGGGATTGCCCTTCAACGGTGGTTTTTCTTTAAAATATAAGAATTTATATGTTTCACATGATAAATTATCCTTCTATTTCTCGCTGAAACGGTACCGTCCTTAAAAGGACGGCAAAGCCGTTTCCACTTACCTTTTATCAATACAACGCATTAATCCTTATAGACTCTCCTATAGCTGTCGCGTAAGCGCGCTCCGTCACCCTCTAACACAGTGACAACATAATCCCCGAGCTCTTCGGAATAATTAAAATGTACGTTGGCCCCCGTATCCAGGAACACGATCATGACATCGAGGCTGCGGCATTGCTCTATGATCTGAATGCCGTTATGCCGGGCAAACGTCTGGAAATCCCCCCACGTGCGGAATTCGTTATCCTGCTGCCCTTCCTCTTTCGCATCCCCTTCGTGTTCCCCGATGAATTTCATATTCTCGCCTGTCAACTGCAACTCCTCATCATAAAAAATCTCCAGCAGCCAACACTTAAACTGAAATCCCAATATAGTGCCCGTGATACTGCTGTGGCTTTCTTTGGTGGTGCACAGCGTGAGCAGTTCCGTGAACGGGTGTTCCTTCTGCCCCGGCAGCTTGAAGAATCCGCCTTGCTTCAGGTATTCGCTGACCGTACAGCCCATGCTCTCCATCTTCAGGATCATTGGCTCAGCGATGATGCGGTTCAGTTGTCTCTGATTGCTATAACGGCTACTGATCCGATCTAGCAGATAATCGTTATGTTCCGCAGAGTGTTTGAAAATGACCGTCAATCCGTTGCTTAACTGCGCTCTAATACTCCTGCTGGTCTGCGTGCAGTTGACGGTGGTCAGCCCCAGCTCTGCCAGGTATTTCGGGAAGTTCTGCCACAGGTGCATGTCAACCCCCGTAACTTTCCGTCCTCTGCGGTTGAAGTCAAGCTGCGAACCGAAATAGCCTTTAGTAGTGCAGATTAAAGTTAAACTGCATTGCCGGAACTCAAATTCCAAGCTGAGGCCGTGCTCACTTCTGTAGCTGGCTTGACAGTCAAGTATAAGCTCCTGAAGCGTCCGTACACGATTCTCCGGGATTTCCATATACCCGCCGGATCGCATGAAATCGTCAAGCTGGCTGAAGCTGCTTACTTTTCTGGAGGGACTGATGCTCATCACCTCTCTCAACATTAATCTATGGTTTCAATAATAACATTCTTTCCGAACTCTTCACTGACAAGAATCTCAATTAATTTAGATGCTGTGTATTCCGGCGATTGCAGTCTCCCTTCCTCTGATAGCTGAATGAATTCATTAACATAGGGGAACAGATCAGCAGGAACGGACCGTATTTCCGATTGCAAGCTTGTGTCGATCATACCGGGATACACTGCTGCTGCTTTTACCGGATAGGTAGCCAGCTTCTGTTCTATGTCTATACATTTGGTAAAAGAGTCTAAACCCGCTTTCGCAGTACTGTAGGCGCTCTGTGAGGGTAGTATGTACTTTGCAGAAGCTGAGGAAATATTCAGGATTCTTTTATCCACATTCATATGCTTAGTAAGCCGTAAAAAGTTGGAGGTAATCACCATCGGTGCTAACAGATTCAAGTGGAGGTTCTCTATGATTTGCTCTGTCTCTAACTGATCAATCGGGCTTACAGGAGTCAGCATAGCGGCATTATTGATCAGATAGACGGCTTCATCGTTTGAACGAAGCTCAATTCTGCTGAATATTTCTTCACAAAGCTGCTCGATACCACGGATATCCGTTAAATCATAATTGAAATAATCCAGGTGACAATCCAGTTCCTTCGCACGCGCCAGAAGTCCTTCGTTAGCCGTTCTGGATATGCATATCAGATGATGGGCCGGGTTGATTAATTGATTAGCGAGGGATTCGCCGATTCCTCTGGATGTTCCTGTAATAATAATATGTTTCAAGTGTATCTGCCCCCTGTAAGTTACTGGTTATCTTCACGAAGAATTATTTTTCGGACAGCCTCTTCCCAAATCATCTGATACTCGAGGTCCATCTTCATCATCTTACATCTGGATAAATTATCTATAAGCAGGGCAAGTATGGCTGCGTTAACCCCGATGGTTAAAGAAGCAATAAGATCCAATTCAGCGCCCTTCGCCAGAAGTTGCTCAAAACCGGTTACAAAATCTTGTTGGATGCTCAGGAATGGAGCTCTAAATTGTTCATCCCGCTCAGCCAGCATCGCAAACTCACTGAGCACCCTTAAAGTGGAACGATATTCTTCTTCGCCGCTAGGCAGCATGTTTAAACCACCGTTGATTAGGATTTCTGCAAAATTGTCTTTATTCGCGGATTCGGTGTCAAAGTACGCCGTAAAATGATGGTCCCGGAAAATATGCTCAAAGGTCCGGCTGATCAGCTCTTCTTTCGTCGCAAAATGATAATAAATAGAGGATTTGGTGATTCCCACTTTTTTGGCAATCAAGCCCAAACTCGTTTTCTCTATGCCACACTCAGCAAAAAGCTCAAATGCGGCCTGGATGATGTAACTGGATGTAATCTCTTTTTTCTTGATAACGCTCAGGCTCCCTTCGATTGAATTAATGTCATTATAAGGAATAGTCTAATGACCTGTCAATAATTTAACGACCGATCGTTTAAAAATATATTTGCGCATAAAATAACCACCTGCAAGGATGCAGGTGGCCGTTTTAACCTCTATTCGTTTCGCACCGGGAAATACACCTGATAAGGCTCATACCCGATATCACGGATTCTTCTGAGCTGGATGCCCGGGTCCTGACGGGTGGTCTTGAAGAAGTAACGCCAGCTCCCCCACTCCCGCTCGTTCTCCATGATAATCTCACCGGCTGCATCGGCTAACGGAGTGTATAGAATCCGCTCATTCTCCGTAATACCGGCCAGCACTTCCGGGCCATAGCGGAACGCGCCGGTCTGCTCATCGTCGGGCAGAGGAATGAAGCGGATGCCTACGGGCAGAATGATGCTGATCCGGTCGCCGTCCTGCCAGTTCCGCAGTATTGTATAGAAGGCGGAGTGATCCGCAGACTTCCCGTGCAGCTCGCCGTTCACATAGATCACAGCTTCTGACATGATCCAGTCTGGAATCCGCAGATGGACGGCAAACTCGCTGGCAGAGCCGGTATGAACGGTGAAGTCATATTTTCTGTAATCCGGCATGTTCTCATGAAGTGCAGTAATCTCATTCAATTCCTGCTGTCCTGCCGTGTTCGAGGAGTTCAGCATGCTTCCGCTCATATGGTCCTGGGATTGCTGAATCCGCACGCTCTCTCCGTGGATCTCGGTGGTCAGCTCCGAACGGAAATACTGGCAGACATAAAGGTCGTCCTGCTCCTGATAATAGATGCCTCTGTTCAGCGCCGCATTGGCCTGGACCATCGTTCCGTGGCAGCAGAAGAAACTATCCGTCTCCGTACTCCAATCCTTACGCAGCCCGGCCTTCATCGGCAAGAAGTAGGTGAGCAGTCCGGTTGCGGGGTCGCTGTGCTTATTGCCGGTCAGATGATACTCCTGGTAATAAGCTTGCGCCATAATCCCGTTGTACATATTATATTCGATATACTGCGCGTAAGCCGGATTCGAGGTGTGCCGGAACAGGAACTCAGCCAGACGAATCATGTTATACACGGTACAATGCTCCTGATTCTTGTCTCCAAGACGGGCCTTCATCTTCATCTTCGGCATCCACACTTCACCCGCTGTATTGCCGCCGGTAGCCAGCATTCCCCGCTCAGTGACCGCACATTTCCAGTAGGCCGTAACGATATCCATCCAGCGTTGCTCGTCGGTGACCTCGTAAGCTCTGGCACAGCCAAGTACTTCAGGAATGGTCGTGTTGGCATGCATGTTAGTCAGCGGGTCCTTATTTTCCAATAACGGACGGAACAATCTGCTGCGGTAATAACGTTCAAGCAAGGTCGTATACTTGGTATCTCCTGTAATCTGAAGCAGGTCCGCCCAAGCCTCCAGCATACCGCCTGTCTCCATATCCAGGATGTCATCGAACTTCTCTCTGGTGAAGGTACTGCTCCAGTCGACGAACCAGTCGGCAAAACGATTGGCGATGTCAAGCGCCTTGCCGCTGCTAGTGAACTGGTGCATGTCCACAAGTCCCATGAATAACTTATGAATGTTATATTGCGGCGCCCAAATTGCCTTGCCTTGAGCTACCCAGTGCAGATATTTCTCGGGAATCGGTGCAGCCCATTGTCCGCCGTTGTCCTTCTGGCATTCTGCCAGCTCGTCCAGGATAAGGTCAGCCTTCACCTTGATTTCCAGATCCCCGGTCTCATGATACCGGATCGCTGCCGCAGACAGCCAGTGTCCCAGGAAATGTCCGCGGATCTGGCAGACAGGCGTCTCCCACCCCCCGTGTGCATCCGCTGGAATATCCCTGCCGTCATATCTTCCTGCTTCTACTTTATAGTTGAACAAGAGATTGTCATTTGTCAGTTTCATCAGATACCGGCGGTTGGCCTCTTCCCTGCGTTTTAAATCATGATCTTGAAGAATGACCTGTTTGCCTTTCAATTCTCTCATTGCTGCAGCTCCTTCATGGAATGACGTTGATTGCACAATGAAATTATAAAGAAGCCTGCCTCTTAATCCAATGATGGATACGAATATAAAGTTGATCCATACAGCTTAATTGCGTCAAGTTCGCTTCGGGCGAAAAATCATTGCTGCCTCAGATCCTCTTCGGTGATGAACACGGCTTTATGCTTCCTGCGGTTGTAGCTGATGCGGACAGGATCACCTACCTTAAGCGGACTTAGGAAGGAGATGACTTGCTTAATCTCAACCTCCTTGAGCCGGCCTTCATCCACGAACTCTACCACGAAGCGGACCATCGGCTGTTCGTTAACATAGAGACCTGTCTCCTGCATACTCTTAATGTGGCCCTGAACGATCTGGCCTGACTGGATCTGTTTGCTTCTGGCATTCATCAGCTTCCGTGGAATAATGGCAAAGCCCAGCAGCATAGCCAGGGTAATCACGACCCATACTGCCCAGTTGATGATAAGTCCTCCGCCCTGCTTGGCATAATTCCAGAAGCTTATCAGGGAGACCCGGGTATCGCTGTCAGTTATGAGCCAGCCTTCCACCTCCTGATTGGTGTATACCTTGGACTTCCCGATCTCCAGATCGGCCACCCCTACTTCCAGTTTGCCGCTGCTATAATATAGCGTGCTGCTGCCTGATTGCTTATAGAACCGGGTGTCCGTATCCTTGATATGGTCATACGATAACTGCTTCAGAAGTGATGAGGCATCCTGAAACTGTCCGGTCCGTTCATTGAAAATATATCCGGTAACCTGCCCTTCGACTTCATCCTCTGCCGTAGATCCGGCAATTAGCAACTCATCGTCATTCAGCAGGAAGACACGGGCTTGATAGACCGGATTCGGCACTGGAACAGCGGCTCCCCATTCCTTCTCGTTTCTGTTGTAGAAGGCAGCAATGCCCGGATAATCGTCATGCACCCGGACCAGCTTGGCGTTATTGAAGCCAAAGACCTTAGCGAACTGTGCGCTGGCCTGGTCCTGCAGAGCGAATGAGGCTTCATCCTCCTGCCCCACCAGCACGGCAGGCTGGCCTGACTTGTCCAGAATTCCGCTGACCAAGGCTGAACGGTTATCCTTCAAGCTGACCGAGAATAATGGGACCGACAGTTCATTCTGGAAGCTGCCTATCAACTCAGACATCCGGACCGGTCTGGCCGGGAGAAGCTTCTGCTTATCCAGGATCACCCGTTCCAGCTTGCCGTCCTTCACCTGGGCAATCACCCATTCGGAGTCCGTGACATTCCCGGCGGCAATCAATCTGCCCCGCCAGGAGAACGCATTCGAACTCAAGGAGAACGGAATATGGAGCGTACCTTGCGACAGCTCCTCGATCTCGCCTGTGGGCCGGATGAGATTCAGCATCAGTCCAGAGGTTTTGGTATAGATCGGGATGAGAATACCATCCTGCTGATAGGTGACTGGTCCCGGCTCGCTCTGGAAGCTGGTGGGGATGGTGGTCTGCCGGATCAGCGCTGCGGTTGCGGTGTCCCATAGATATACGTCGTATTTCTCATCAAATGTTTCTTCCTTGGACAGGCCTAGCATTTGCTTGCCCCCATCCAGCAGAAAGATCTGTTCCATGGCGGGGAAGTAGTCCTTCACATTCGCTAGATAATTTCTGTAGTCTTTCCAGGTGTAGAAGCTTAGAATGATGACTGGGATTAGAAAAAAAAGATTTAATATCGAGATAGTGCGTTTCCTATTCATCCTGTGTCTCCTCCTTCAGTGTCGTGTTGTATTCCCTCCAGGAATTGGGATTCTATGTTTTAACCATAGTACTATTTTTTTCTCTATCAACACAAATGAGAGCAGACCTCATTCATGATGAGAGTCTGCTCTGGATAGAATTATATAGGATAAAATCCGAACTTGAAGCGTAATCGTCACTGCGGTGAACATTTGGACGCTCAGCCGCTCAATACTTCCGCCAGCGCCTGAAGCGAATAATCAGAGGTTGAGCACAGCAGGATGCTTCCGGCGTTCTGCGGCAGGTAAGCATCGTCATACGGGTTGCGCAGCACCAGGTTCAGCAGGGGCCCCGTCGCTGCTAGCTGCGCGGCAAGTTCGAGTTGTCCCTGGAACAGATGGGCATTCAGCGTCCCCTGAATCACGATATGTCCGGCAGCCTTGGCGCATAAGCCCGCAATCTCAGCAGCTTCAGGCTTCATGCTGCAATATTCTACCTGCACGGGCAAGCCCTGCGCTTCCAGCAGTGAGGCCAAGCCGATGGTCTGGCCGCCGGAGTTGTCGGCGATGGTGAGCTGCTCCTGCCGCGGCAAGATCAGCAGATAGGAGCGTTCTGCAGACAGCGGCAGTAATTGCTGCGGGTCACGGCTGATCTTGACCGTGCGTCGCGCGTATTGTAGGGCCGCCTCTTTCCAGCTCCCGCGCGGAATGGGCTGTGCTGCCGCTTGATATTGCTGGAATTTCGCATAGAGGCGGAGGATACGGTTGATCGATTCGTCAATTCTGGACTCGGCGATGACGCCGTCCAGAACAGCTTGTCGGATACCAGCGATGACCCGCTCCTGGAATTCCGGCGTATGACACATCAGAATCATATCGTTGCCGGCCAGCACAGCCAGTACTCCCACATCTTCCGGGTTGAAATTCTTCTTGATCGCGCCCATCTCAATGTCATCCGTGCAGATGACACCCTCGAAGCCCAGACGCATGCGCAGCAGCTCTCCGGCGAAGAACGGGCTGAGTGAAGCAGGCAGTCCTTGCGACTCGGGAATAGCCGGAAAGACCAGATGACCCATCATGATTGAATCGGCCCCGGCTTCGATGGCAGCGATGAATGGCAGCAGCGGTCCATTCATTAATTCCTCTATTGTGAGTTCGCACTCTGGCAGGACAACGTGGGAATCCCCGCTGACTTGTCCATGGCCGGGGAAATGCTTGGCCGTGACTGCTACACCTGCCTCATGCATTCCTCGGATATATGCCTTGCCGAAGGCGGCTACTACTTCAGGGTCTTCGCCGAAGGAACGCACCCCTACAACTGGATTGTCTATGTTCGTATTCACATCCAGCACCGGTGCCCAGTTCATCGGGATGCCGAGCGCGTGGAGCTGGCTGCCGATGATTTTACCCTGGAGATAAGCGGTCTCGGCATCCGGGCTTAATCCGGCGGCACGGTTACCAGGGATGTACGGATAAAAGGTCTTGAACTTGGAGAGCGTACCTCCCTCCTCATCGATTGATACATAATAAGGCTGCGGAAGGCCCGAGTCTCCGGTAATGGACTGAACCTCCGCCATCAGCTTCAGCGTCTGCTGCTCATCCTTAACATTATGAGGGAACAGGCCGATCCCGCCGAAGCGGTTCCCGGACATCCGTTCACGGAATTCCGGCTCCGCTGCTGTGGAGGGGGTTCCGACCACACACATCAGGGATATTTTGTCCTCCAGATTCATGGCTGCCGGATCTTGCGGGGTATTCACTTTATTCAGCTGCATAACTGCTCCATCCTCCTGTCGGTTTGTTGGCTAACCCTCGCTGTGGACAAGTCCCAGCTCCTGATAGAGTGTCCGCTCCAGATAATCATGCAGATAGAAACGCGATGTGACGAAATGCTCAGCCATATCCGGGGGCTGGTATTGCATAAGTGCCTCCAGCATCCGGGGCCGGACGTCTTCGCGTCCGTTATGGTTACGTGTGTAATTGTTCAGCAGAGAGCGCCATTCCGCGCTGTCGCCGGGGTACAGCTCCCAGCGGTAGGCATACTTGTGGATTGCCCTGGAACGGTCGGTCGCCACCTCAAAATCATGCATAATTGCGATTAGCTCGGCGTAATCCTTATTCCTCTGGACATTATCAAGCAGCTTCCAGATGATATCGTAGTAATCCTCCAACAGGTAATTGCCAAGCTGTGCATGGCCTGTCTCGGGTGAGATACCATGGAACAGCTCCAGGAAGCGGTCGATGAACGTATCGGCATCCGCACGCCGGTTCCAGGCGAGATCGGCATGAAGGAGCATCGGGTACCAGGTGGTCTCGAACACGCCATAAGGAACGCCAAGGCTGAAGGGACCCGTCCAGTTCGTTGCCACCATACAGCGGATATCCAATTGCTCTGCGGTCTCTGCCCACTGCAGCAGATTGTCGGTCCGGTTATCAATCACCGGGTAGTTCTGATGCTCCGCCCAGTCGAAGCTGCGGACCGCAGGAGCACCCATCACCTCAATGCCAAGCGCTCTGAACTTATGGGTCAGGGAAGTGACTTCATGTTTGATGTTGCGGCCGTTATAGATCCAGATCATCGCTGCGCTGCGCGGATCAAGCTTCGCCAGCTCTGCGGGCGGGTATTTGTCCAGCATGTCATGCCAGAAGATCGGCTGCCGTCCCCGGCTGGCCGTGAATTCGATCAGACGATTCAGGAAGGAGATGAAGGCACGCTCTCGCACACCGTCGAACTCCTTGCTGCACACTTCACATTCACACAGGCTGTACACCTCGTCACAGCCGAGATGGATGTAACGCGATCCGGGATGGGCGTCCATCATCTCCGCAAGCAGGCCGGTAATCAGCTCATATGTCTGCGGATGGGATGGGCAGATCTCGCCTGTAGACTCTTCGGTCTCCCGCAGATGCTTCCAGGCATCATGGCGGAGCACATACTCCAGATGGCCGAAGCTCTGCTGCAGCGGGATAATCTCGATATAATGCTCATGGGCCGCAGCCTGGAGCGCCTCCAGCTGTTCCCGGCTAAGCGCATGCTGCGGATGGGCGAATTCCCGGTACGTGCTGAACGGGAATTTGTCCTCGTATTCAATGAGCACCGCATTTGTCTTATAGCGTGAGAAATCAGCCAGATATAGGGTCAGCCGCTCCGGCTTCGAGAAGGTCTGTCGCAGATCGAAATTCATCACCCTAAGCTCCGTATCGGGCCAATCCGTAATGGACACCGCCGGAATATCGCTATCACCGTGCAGGCTCTGCAATTGCAGCAGCGTCTGCAAGCCGTAATAGAGCCCTGGAGCGTCCAGTGCGCGGATGATCACACCGCTTGCGCTAACCTCCAGCCAGTAGCCTTCCGTCCGGCCCTTCAGCGCGGACAGGTCCGCCTCATTAAGATCAGGAGCTGAAGTCCTGACGTTATTCCATCCGGCTTCTCCAGGCGCTGCCCATGCGGCATCCTGCCCGGAAGCTCCGGGTTCAGTGTGCGCCGAAGTGATCCCAGTGCTCCCAGTACTCTCAGTGCTCTCAGTACTCTCAGTACTCTCAGTACTCCCAATGCTCTCAGTTTCCTTACTTTCTGCAAACCCCTCAATCAGCAGCGAGTATCCCTCACCTGCTTCCGGAGCGGCAGAGGTGACTTCCCGGCCGGGAAAAGCCCGCCGGCAATGAAGCACCAGCCGGGGGTCATCCACTTCCATGACCAGCCGCAGACGGACTTCCCCGCCTGCCCGCCATGGTTCCTTCTCTGTCATCCTTATCTGCTTCGGCTCGGGTATTAAGCTAAGCATCGCTCTCTCTCCTCCTAGTACCTCGTCTGGTTAAATTTATGGATCGGATCAATAAGGCGAAGCTACCGCGTCGCTCACAGTCCGAATGTAGTCGGTTTTTCGATTACATTGGGCCTACGCGTCGCTCACAGTCCGAATGTAATCGGTTTTTCGATTACAATCGGCCTATGCGCCGCCCACGGTCTGATTGTAATCGGTTTTCCGATTACATTGGGCCTACGCGCTGCTCACAGTCTGATTGTAATCGGTTTTCCGATTACAATGGGCTACCGCGCCGCCTAATGCTTCTCGGCCGCTGCAAGCCGGCCGTTCTTCCATACCGCTTGGATCTCCAGGTCTCCACCGCCGCCCTTGCGGAAGCCGATCAGATCCGCAGGCCTGCCTGCGGTAAGTCCGGCAGCCTGCGGAAGGCCCAGCAGCCGGGCCGGATGAAGCGAAGCGCAATCGAGCGCGTCCGCAAGCGGCACCAGCCCGGCCCGGGCCAGGTAGGCCACCTGGTCCGCCAGCATCATGGCCGAACCGGCCAGCAGCCGCGGATGGCCGGCCAGATGCAGCCGCCCTTCCGGCGTCAGCACCACGTCGCCGCCGATATGCAGCCGGTAAGCCCCCGGTGCCATGCCGCTCAGCGAGACGGCATCGCTGACGAGAATCGCCCGGCTCTGCTTGACCCGCAGAATCACCTTCAGCAGCGCATCCGGCAGGTGGCAGCCGTCGGCAATTATGCAGCCGTACAGCTCATCGGCAGCCAACTGCTCCCACAGATAGTGGGGATGGCGCGGGAGTGTAAGGTGTGTTCCGTTGCCCAGATGAGTGGACATCACCGCGCCTGCAGCCACCGCTTCCCGGATCTGCTCCGGCGACGCGGCCGTGTGCCCAATGGATACCCGGACGCCGGTGGCGCTGCACTGGGAGATGAAGGCTGCGGCCCCCGGCCATTCGGGTGACACAGTGATAATCCGGATCAGCCCCTCCGCCGCTTCCTGCCAGCGACAGAAGGCTTCCCAGTCAGGCGGGCAGATATGCTCCAGGGGATGCGCCCCGCGCGGACCATCCTCCGGCGACAGGAAAGGCCCCTCCAGATGGATGCCTGCGATCAGCCCGGCGATATCCGGCTGTGTCCGCACGGTTTCAGCAATCGCGGACGCCGCCAGGGTAAGCTGGTCCGGCCCATTGGTTATAAGGGTCGGGCAATACGAGGTGACTCCCCGGGCCAGCAGGCGGCGTGAGAGTCCGGCTACAGTCTCCGGTACAAGCGGCAGCGTATTGAAGTCCAGGCCCCAGCCGCCGTTCACCTGCAAATCGACCAGCCCCGGCGCAAGCCAGGGCCAATCTGCCATATGCGGGTTCTCGGCCAGCGTATGAACCGCTTCAATAACTCCACCGTTAACGTGGACCTCAAGCGGCAGGCCGGTTCTGTAATGTCTTCCCGAAATCACACCGTTCATGAGCTGAAGGCATCCCGGTCCGTGAACAGCGTAATGGCGGGATGTGTCCGCAGTACGCTCGCCGGACACGCGGTACTTATCGGACCATGAAGCGCAGCCTGAAGCGCGGCCCTCTTAGCCAAGCCGGGAACAATGGCGAACAGATGGCGGCCTGCCATCAGGGCAGGCACGGTCAGCGTCAGCGCATGGGTAGGTACATCGTCCAGGCTGGCGAAGCAGCCGTCATTTACCTGCTGTGTCCGGCAGGCTTCGTCTAATTCGACCGCCTTAACAACAAGCGGATCGGCGAAATCGGCTACAGGCGGATCATTGAACGCAATATGCCCGTTCTCCCCGATGCCGAGACAGACGATATCAATAGGCGCTTCATTCAGCAGCGCTGCGTATCTCTGGCACTCCTCTTCAATATTGCCCGACCGGCCTAGCAGCTCGATCCGTCCGGGATTAACTCTGCTGAACAACCGTTCCAGCAGGTAGTTGCCGAAGCGCTGGGGGGCGTCTTCCGGCAGGCCGATATATTCATCCATATGAAAAGCGTGTACCCGGGACCAGTCAATCCCCTGTTCCTTCACCAGCCCTTCATACAACTCATTCTGTGACGGAGCCGCTGCAAATACGATACGGACCGGAGTCGTGGACTGCTTCTGCAAGTCTCTGATGCTACGCCCGACCGCTCCTGCGGCCGCTGCTCCCATCTGGCTGCGCTCGTTATAGACGAGAACACGAATACGCTCTACTAAATGCTCCTCTGCCGGAATGAACCTCTCTTCCATGATGAGCCCTCCTCCTTATGGGGGCGGAAAGACCGCCCCCTCTCTTTTACATTCCGCTATTAACCAACAAATAAGGCTTGTTATCCGAATTCTCTGAACTGGCCAGCGTTACAACGATTCCCGATGTATTAGGATCACTCCACTGGAAGGTTGGTGTAAGCCCCGCTGCCGTTGCCGTAAGCACATAAGAAGTTACATCCGCACTGTACAACCCAGCCCCGGTGACCCGGACCGTTCCGAGGTTAGTTCCGCCGCTGACGGGACGGTTATTCCACGTAATGCCGTTCTCGGTCCACTGCGCTCCAGTGTACCCTTTCAGTGCAAGGGTAACCGGAGAAGCCGGGGCAGCAGTGACATACACGTTCATAGTTACGGTCTGCACCGCTGTCCCGGAGAGATTCAGTTCAGCCTTCATGAAGGCGATGCGGTCCCCTCCGCCCTGTGCATTCGGCAGATCGGCAATCTCCAGCACAGGCTCCTGCCCGAAATTAACGGAGGGCTGATGCTCATGGACATAAGCATCCATGGTCACCGGAACCACCGGATCTGCCAGAGCACTTTTCTCGATACGCAGCAGATACAGATCCACGGTTCCATCCTTGTGATAGACTAAGACCGGCACATCAGCAGGCTCTGACCCGATCGTAACGGACGCGGCCGTTCCCGATGCCACAGTCATCCCGTTAATCCGTACTGCATCCGATGCCTTGGCGGTAACCGGGGTGATCTGTAACGAAGATACATTGCTGTTGACTGTTACGGTATAGGCCTTGTCACCCGCCGCGAAAGGCTTGTCCCACACTCCTGCCGATAACGTTAATCCGCTAAGCCCGCCATGCGGCAGCAGCGCCGTGGTGTGCGGCAGGTCATGGGCGCTGGCGTAGTAATAACCGGGAGCCTGAACTCTTCTCGGCTCGAACCCGGCTTGACGGCCGGTCGGAATCGCCTCCGAGGTGAAGGCTGCCCGTCCATCCGCGCCCGTAACTGCCGCTGCATAACGGCCCGCCGAATACGTGAAGCGGCCTTCTATTGCAGCTCCTGTAAGCACTTCCCCTGTGGCATAATCGCGCACCTTCATCGAAGCTGCCGCAGCGGTACCAGTGTAGGAGAGCTGCATATCCGTCACAATCAACGGCTTAAGCGCCGTACTGCCGGTGACAGCAGACACTTCACCGGATAACGGGCCGATATTGCCCGCCAGATCGCGGGCAGCCACCCGGTAATAGTAGGTGGTGTCCGGGAGCAGTCCCTTGTCCTGATAATTCAGGCTCCGGGCAAGTCCGGCGATATCCGCCGAGGTTGGCGTGAAGCCGGGGACCGTACTGCGGTAGATAACGTAGCGGTCTACCTCTAAATTGTCAGTAGCCATTCCGTAATTCAGTCTTATGCTCTGATAGTCACTGGCAACAGCGGTTGGCGTACCCGCAGGGGCGGACGGGGCTTCATGATCTTCCGGTGCTGTCCAGAAAACGCCGCCCGGTCCCCAATACGAAGGCAGGGCCCGGTAGGAATCATAGTGATGGACAGCGATTCCGCCGAAGGCGCTGCTCAGCCCGGAAGCGGCATAGACCTTGTCCAGCTCGGCTTCCATATGCGTGAGCCCTTCTTCCAGGAAGGTGATCGTCTCCGGGTCGCCGCTGTTGGCAATATCCAGCGTCTCCACTCCAATGACTACAGAATTCGGCTTGCCGATGGCTTCGGCATAGGCCAGCTCACCGGCAGCTCCGGCAATGATACCGGCCGTTCCGTCTGCGGAATCCCGGTAATCCATGATGGAGATATAATCAGAGATATCCTGGATATGCTCGGACAGCCATTTCGTTGTGCCGTTCCACTGGATATTCGCCCCCTGCTCAGAGGAGTCATACCATTTAGGCACAGCCGGGCCAAAGGGCAGCCGGATACCGGCTGTATCCCGGCGGTCAATCATTTTACGCAGGCCATCCAGGTATTCCTTTTGCAGAAATTTGCTTGGATCTTTGAAGTCCGGGGATATATACGGCTCGATGTCCACATTGATTCCATCGAACTTCTCATCTTCGGCCGCTGCAAGATTGTAGTTGATAATCTGCTCGATCTCACGGATGGCATGACTATGATAGCGCTCGTATGCGCCCATATAAGCCGGGGAGGTTCCGCCCGCCACAAGGGCATGAACATTTAAGTTCCGCTCATGCGCCCAGCGCATGAAGGATCGCAGCTCATCCTCCTGCTCCTCCAGCGCCCGGTAGCCGGCGTAGTTGCCCACGGCCAGATACAGGGTCGTGACCGGCTCTGAACCGAAGGTCGTGGTATCCGTAACGAAGGACTCCAGTACTTCGCGCGAGCCTGGATTCAGCAGCAGCTTATAGCTCTCCGGCTCCCAGATCCACATCGCCCGGTCCTGATCCGGCAGGGGAATTGCCGGATCGTGGGTACCGGCACCGACCTGCGCATAGACGGTCGGACTGTAGCCGTAACGTCCCGGCGCATTCGCGGCCCGGGCCTCCAGGCTGACCGTGCGGTCGCCGATGCCCGCCGTATTCCAGGCATATACATATTCCGTGCCGTTATACGCAGCCTGTTGCCAAGGGCCCCGGTTCACCCGGACCTGCACGGCGGAGACCGGCGTAGCCGATTCTGCCTGAACGGTGACCGTCACCAATCCGGTCACAGCAATCCCTTCATCCGGACCCGTAATCGTCACCACTGGTGCAACGCCTGCTGGGTTGTTCACCTCAAGGGTGACAGACGGACTCCACACCCCGTAGCGGGTGGTGGTATCCAGCCCGCGGGCCACCAGCTCCACCGGACCGTTATACCGGGAGGTGTCGAGCGTATAAGACCAGCTGCCGCTGTCATCCCCGTCCGGGTCATCCAGCAGCGCCTCGAACTGTGCCGTCCCGTTCGCATACAGCCGGACATCATACAGTCCGGTATAGGTGCCGCTGACTTCAACCGGCCCGCCGGAGGAAGCGTATCCCCCAGGCGGTTCATCCAGTGTAATGGTGCCTGCGGCCCGGGCTGTGCCCGGGACCGCCACTGCTGAGAGTACAACAATCAGACCTAACACCGATAGAATCCATCCAAACGGGTTACCAGAGCCCTGCAGCCATTGCTTCATAAGCGGCGCCTCCTTATAATGGTCAAGCGAATACCCTGAATGCCTTGCCTGTGCTTCAGCGGTTCTGTCCTGCAATTACTTGCTGCTTAATTGAATATTCTGAACGCGGTCATACGCCTCCTTGTAAGTCGAGAGCAGCTTGTCGACGCCCAGATTATTGATCTCCTCAACATATTTATCCCAGTCCGCCAGCTTGCGGGAGCCGGTCACGAACTTGGCGAAGCTCTCATCGCGGTGCTTCTTGATCGCCTGTCCGGTGATCGAGATGACTTCATTCTCCTTCTCGGTGAAGGCCGGACGCGGCTGCATGTTGGCCGGATCATACTTGACAGCCTCTTCATAAGCATGCTTCAGGTCAGCCGAGAACAGGGACAGATGGGCATTGAAGTCAATCCACGTATACGTTCCGCTGGTCTGAAGTCCCGTCTGCTTCCGCATTTCAATCACATCGGTGAATTCCGGCTTGAACTTGATCGTCTCGCCTTCCTTCACATACGTCTCGCCTTCCACACCCCAGCTGCTGAGCGTCCGGCCTTCTTCCGAATAGAAAAAGTCCATATAACTCATGATATCTTCGATATTCTTGGAGGTTGAAGCTACCGTCAGGCCACCCTCCATGTAATGGAAGTAAGGGTTCAGCTGCTTGCCGCCTTCAAGCCCTGCGGGAGGAGCCATGAACTGCATATTGAATTCCGGATTCTCCTTGCGCATCGCATTATTGAAGAAGTCCACCCGGCTGATATAATCCACGGTTACAAAAGATTTGCCGGTGGACACCATGTCCTGCCACTGCTTGGTTTGCAGCGAGAGGAAGTCCGGCGGAATCAGCCCTTCGTCATAGAACTGCTTCCACATGCCGACCATTTCCTTGTAGCTGTCCTCTGTCGGCCCATAGCGCCATTCTTTTGCATCGAAATCGTAGTAAGCCCCTTCGCCTGTCCTATAGTTAACCGTCATATTCGCATTCATCTCATCCGGGATCTGGCCGTAACGGACCGACAGCGGGTAACTGTCCGGGTATTTCGCCTTGAGCGTCTTCAGAGCCGTATGCAGCTCATCATAGGTAGCGGGAGCCTTAATCCCTTCTTTGTCAAAAACATCCTGGCGGTACATCCAGATCATCCGGTTCGTCTCTCCGAAGCCCTGGTTCGGGAACATGTACATTTTGCCGTCAGCGGAGAGTGCGGCTTTCGCCTCATCCGGGTATTGCTTCATCCAGGCGGTCAGATTCGGCAGCTTGTCCATGTACTCCATCAGGTCTACGAGTGCCCCCTGCTGGCCGAACTTGTTCGATTCCTTGCGGTTGGGCATATACATCAGATCCGGCAGCGCATTGGAGGCCACCGCCAGGTTCAGCGCTTCAGCCAGCTTCCCGGATGGGGTCTGCACCTCCAGGGTGGCGCCGGTCTGGTCCTTGATCCAGCCCCACACCGGCCAGTCCTTGGAATACGGAAAGGTTGGGTTGTTGTCCAGGAGTGCGGTGAAGGTATGTGCCTGCTTCGCTCCCGCAGTGGCGGCCCCAGCTTCTCCGCCCGGTGCAGCCGTGGCAGCAGGTGAGGCATTATTGTTATTGCCCCCGCTGCAGCCGCTCACCAGTATTGCCGCTGCCGCGAGGGGCAGCATTACAGACTTCCATTTGTTCATTCTTCATCTCTCCCTTAAGTAGTAGTTATGGTTCAGGGCCGGATCAGCCCTTCACTGCACCGATCATGGCGCCTTTGACAAAATACTTCTGAACAAACGGATATACCGTGAGGATCGGCAGCGTAGAGACCATAATCGTTGCATATTTAAGCGACTCTTCAACCACCTGATTGTCTCCTCCGATGCCGGTTACATCCCCGGAGCTTGCGCTTCCTGCCAGCACCAGATTTCGGAGCAGCACCTGAAGCGGGAACAGGTCCGGGGTGCGCAGATACAGGAGCGGATAAATGAAGTTATTCCACATGCCCACCGCATAAAATAAAGCAATAGTAGCGAAGGAAGCCTTCGACAGCGGAATGATAATACGCATGAATATCCCGATATCATTCAATCCGTCCATTCGCCCGGATTCCTCCAGCTCCTTGGGAATGCCGGAGAAGAAGGTCCGCATCAGAATCAGATTCCAGGTGCTGACCGCGCCCGGCAGCACCATGCCCCACACAGTATCCACCATATCCAGGGAGCGGACCACAAGGAAGGTCGGGATCATCCCGCCGCTGAAGAACATCGTGACGACGATCAGCATGGTGAAGGTCCTGCGCAGCGCCATATCCCGGCGGGAGAGCGCATAGGCTCCGGTAGACGTAACCACCAGCGAGATCAGCGTGCCGAGCACGGTGTAGATCAGCGTGTTTTTATAGGCCGTCCAGATCTTCGGGTCTCCCAGCACCAGCTCGTACATCTTCACATTGAAGCCCTTGGGCCAGAACGAAACCGTGTTCTTGATGACATTGACATCGCTGCTCAGAGACACCGCAAGCATGTGCAGGAACGGGTAGAGCGTAATTATCACAACCACCAGCAGAAAGAACGTGCTGATCACATTAAACCAGGAAATTCTCGGTGATCTCATCACCACACCCCTCCTCTACCATAGACTTGTCTCACTGACACGGCGGCTGATGTAATTGGCGCTATAGATGAAGATCAGGCTGATAATGCCCATGAACAGGTCAATGGAGGCACCGTAGCTGAAGTTCCCCTGCTCCATCCCGACCCGGTACACATACGTGCTGATGATGTCGGCCGTATCGTAGATCGCCGGGTTTTGCATGAGGAACACCTTCTCGAAGCCAATCTCCAGCACCTTGCCGATATTCAGAATCAGCGTGATGACAATCGCCGGTGAGATGCCGGGCAGTGTGACATGCCATATTTTGCGCATCCGGCTGGCCCCGTCCATGTCGGCTGCTTCATAGAGCTGCGGATCGATTGCCGTCAATGCCGCCAGATAGATGATGGTCTCCCAGCCGATATGCTGCCAGATCTCCGACAGGACATAGATACCCCGGAACATTCCCGGCTCATTCATGAAGTTAACCGGTCCAATCCCGAAGGTGCCCAGCAGATTGTTAATCAGGCCGCCGGTCGGTGACAGGAACATAATAACCATGCTCGCCACAATGACATTTGAGATGAAATGCGGCAGATAGCTGACGGTCTGCACGAATTTTTTGAACGCGGCCTTACGGACTTCATTCAGCAGAATCGCCAGGATCACCGGAGCCGGGAAACCGAACACCAGCTTGTATAGGCCCAGGAGCAGAGTATTCTTCATCAGCGGCCAAAAGTCAGGATTCTCAAAAAACATCCGGTAATACTTGAACCCCACCCAGTCACTGGCCCAGATTCCTTTAAACAGATTATAATCCTTAAACGTAATGACGAGGCCGAACATCGGTGCATAGCGGAAAATCAGATAGTACAGCAGGCACGGCAGGAACAGCAGCCATAGTGTTTTGTTATGGTTCCAGGTCCGCAGCAGACGCCCTTGACGCCGGTAAGGATCTTTCAATTCCTCTCGCAAATTGTCAGGTACTACACTCGTTTGAGCCATAGGCATTCCCCTCTTGTTCTTAATGATGCAGCTCACTTAATGTCAGCTAACTTCCCCTCTGCTTCCGGGGTTTGTCTCCGAATTATAGCGGCATTGCTTTGGGAAGCGCTATCAGCATGTTATATAACTTTTCTTCCGATCTGCATATTTCCCGGTTAAGGTGTATAAATCGGTAAAAGTGCATATTGTGCGTGTCAGCTTTGGGCCGCTATGATAGGATAAAACGACAACCAAGCGGCTGTAACTGAAGGGGGAATACCTATGAAGAGACCGCTTACCAGCCAATTTGCCCTTAGCGGCCTGTTCGTTAAGCTCATGCTCAGCTTCTTGAGCGTTATCCTGCTGCTGGCTTCATTCAATCTGTTCTCTCATCTATATCTTAGCGGGAAGGTCTATCAGGAGGTAGTCCGGCAGAACGAGCAGAGTCTGAAGCAGACGGTGGAGGGATACGAGAATCACTTCCGGCTGACCCAGAATATGATTCTGGCGCTGACCCAGTCGGATACGTGGACGGCCAACCTGGGCATTCTCAGCCATCTGAAGGAGAACCGGCGTTATGATATTCTAAATGAGGTCAAGTCGGATCTGATGACGCTGTACGGAAATCCTTTTCTGCATATTGAGAATTTCATTCTGTACTTCAAGGCGGAGGACTATGTGCTTGAGAAAGAGGGGCTGAGTACCGCGGCTGATATGTTCGGCAAGTATTATTACAGCGGGGAATATCCGGCGGACTTCTGGAGCCGCCAGTCCATGGACAACCAATATCTGAAGGTCCTCCCTGCCGCCTCCTTCACAGAGACTACGATGAACTCCTCGCGTCCGCTCGGACGGCTGATGCCGGTCATGATCAAGGCTATTCCTTACGAAGAGGTCTACGGCATTGTGATGCTGAATCCGCAGCGGCTGGAGCAGGCGTATGGTGATGCCGGGAAGAATCCCTTCTATATAATGGATGCGCAGGACCGTCTGCTCTTCTCCACCACAGAGACGGAGCTGCCAGCTCTAGAGTATGCCGTTACTGCAAACTCACATGAGCGGATCGGGGATAACTATTATTTCTATCAAAAAGGGGCACAGACCGGCTTCACCTACGTCCGGGTCACCGAGGTTGCCGCCATTGCGAGCGGGCTGCGCGGCATGCGGCTGCTGCTCGCCGTTCTGCTCGCTGCTGCGGTACTGGTCAGCCTCCTGTTCTCCCTCCTGTTCAGCTACCGGCTGAACCAGCCGCTCCAGCGCCTGATCGCCACGTTCGACCGCAAATCCGGCGGAGCTCCCGGCAAGGTGAGCAGCGTTAAGGAGTTCGCCATTATCGGCGACCGCCTGAGCTCGATCCTGGAGAACAACCGGTTCATCCAGAACGATCTGGCGCACAAGAATTCGCTGGTCCGCCAGTATGCGTATACCCATAAGGTGAAAAACATTCCGCTGGGCGCAAGCCTGAGCGAGCTGGAGGATGCGCTGCATTCCGAACGGCCGTATGCCTCCATCCTGTTCAAGCTCAGCTTCACCCGCCTGCCGGAGGAGCCGGAGCAGCATACGCTGGCCCTATGGCAGTTGATTCAGCGCCTGTTCACCGGGGAGGAATCCGAGACCGTCGCCTTGCAGCCCGAACAGGATCTGCTCTTGCTGCTGCTCTTCGATCCCGGTCCGCAGAGCAGCATTCTTCAAGTACTGGGCACGCTGCAGGAGCTGCTGGCAGAGGAGCCTTCCCTCTACCTTACGATAGCGGTCAGCCCGGTATATTCAGGGGAAACACCGTTTACGGATGTTTACCATAACTTGTCCGAGCTGCTAAAGGAACGCAGACTGAACGGGGAGACACAGATTATTGTAGAGCCGCGTGCCTCGTCGGCCAAGGCCTTTCATCTGAAGGTCACACACGGGGAAGAGCTGTATAATCTGCTGCAGTCCGGCAGCGAAGAGGCGGTCATCGGCTGGATAGACCGTCAGCTGGAGCAACTGTCGAATAAGGATGCCGCTGCGGAGGATTTCCGGGCTTTTGCTGTGGGGGTTGCAGAGCAGGCAGGCAAAACAATCCAGAAGCTCAATTTGCCGGAGCTTGAAATCGGGCTGCTTGCGGCCCTGTCCGGTGAGCCGTTGGCCGCCTTCTATTCCACACAGCAGTATAGTGAATGGCTCCGGGAGATTGTGACTCCGGTGCTTGCGGCGGTCCGCAGCGGCTCGGAGACCCGGGATCCGGTCATCAGCTTCGTGCTGGAGTACCTGGATAAGCATTACGGGGAAGACATCACTCTGAACATCGTAGCTGACAAGCTGAATCTGACCTCCGGCTATCTGTCGAGCATCTTCAAGGAGAAGACCGGTATCAACTTCAGCGAATATCTTAACAACTTACGCATCGAGCGGGCCAAGGCTCTTCTGATGAACATCGACCTGCGCATCCAAGATATCGCGCTTCAGGTCGGCTACCAGAATGTGAACTCGTTCATCCGTATGTTCAAGCGTGCCTCCGGCTTAACGCCTGGTGAGTACCGCAAGCGGGCTGCCGGGGATCTGCCGGGCCAGGCTCCGGCTTCGGGGGAGGAATGAGGAGGGAGAATCTCAATTCCTGTCTTTATAAGTTATCTCCGTATAACTAACAATAATGTTTCCGTTATTCCCTGTGCCCACGGCTTCACGATCTGAAATAACCGTTGTATCAGGCGGTATAGAATTAGAAGAGCTTCCCTTCTTCTTGTTGTTTTTTACATCATAGAGAAAGTAAGAAGTATCCTTCGCCTTCGGCGCTGAATAGCCCGTGGGCGAAGGCACTAACGTATAGGATTTCATCACTGCAGTATTAGCATCCCTCCATCCTGCAACCTCCACTGCCGAATCCTCATTGCTGTCTTCCGCTTGAATGGAAGCAATCGGAAGCCCGTCCTTATCGTAGAAGTGTATGACCTGCGGAGCTATTTTTAAATAATCAATATCGATATCCAGGATTCGCTTGCGGTCATTCAAGGATTGATCCATCCAGGCAATGGTCCCCGCCGGGTTCCACTTTATTTTCTCAGATGGCACATATTGATTCGCGGGCAATGCTATCTTGCGTAACGCAACGCCTTTATTATTGTAGAATGTCAATTGTCCGCTCTCATCATCATGGACAAACCGCTCCAGCGTTGGAGCAAGAAAGAGAGAAGGCGCTCCACTCGTCGAATGAGGAATGACAGGATATTTCAATAGATGCACATCATCCTTGCCTGTCTTCAGATCAAAGATCCATACATTTCCAAGGTAGCTTTGCAGGAAAAGCTTTTGCTCATCTGCTCTCCATTCTTGCTTATAAATATAATCGTAATCAGGTGTAAGCGGCCAAAAGTCTTCGCGGAGCCGTTCAATAGCTCCCGTGTTTATATTGTAAGCGGACAAGTGGTATTGCCCTGCTTTCTCCGTCAACTCCGATTCCAGAAACAACAGACGGTCTTCATCCATTGGAAACAGCATATTGTAACTGCTCATAAATGAATTATTCCAGCGATTGTCTGATGAGTTCAATGTATCACTCCATCTTACATGTACTTCATCCGTAGCAGGATCATGGGATATTAATGCGTTGATTGCGTTATGGTCTCCGAAAAAGAGATGTATGGTGTGATATTTTTTCCCCTGCAATTCAACGGCCGGTCCTCCGCTTAGCGAATAGTTGTTTTCCGGCAGACCTATCGGCCTGGCCACAAGATCTCCGGCAGAGTTCCTCTCCGCTCTGAACATGAGATCTTCCAGGCTTGATGTTATAGTCTGCGTACTAACGTCGTCTTTGGGGCTGGAAATAGGATGCGCAGAGCTCTTACTGTTAAGAGCTTTCTCTTTGTTATCTTCGCCAGTACAGCCGGCCAGCGCCAGAATAAAAGAAATAGCTGCTGCCGGGACTAGAAGTTTTCGCTTTATCACATTGAAACCTCCTTCTTTCTTCTATAATTATTGGACGGCAGAAATGGGAGATAGTTGCAGATTTCCCGGTGCAATACAAAGAGACCTGAACTAATCCCTAGACATTAGACAGGTCTCTTAAGCCGTTTCCACTTGTCTGCTTCCTATTCATTGTGCAGGCTGTGCCTGCTCCGGTGCCTTATGTTTCATAATCGGCAACATCATCAATGCGCCCAGGAGGAACAGAATTCCGGCTCCGCTGTAGATGGTACTGAGCGGAAAGGCACTCTTGAGCGCACCCGCCAGCGACATGGATACCACCATCATCCCGACGAACATCGGATTCAGCACCCCGTTGACCCGGCCGACAATCGAGCTATTAGACCATCTCAGAATCATTGTGCTGATCCCGATATGAATGCAAGGGAACATCAGCCCGTTCAGGAACTGGATCGTGAGCGTGAGCGGAACACTTGTTGAGAACCCGACGATAGTGGTGCATACGGCACCTGCCAGCATCCCCATGGCGAGCAGCAGCTGGGGCGGAACTTTTTTGGCGAAGGCGGCTACGATCCCTCCCCCGATCAGCATGGCTGCACCATTAACCATAAGCATGTATTGCAGGAACTCTTCGCTCTTGCCCAGCCGCTCTGTGACGATGAACAGATTCAATGCCTGGGATGCGCCTACAGCAAGTCCCGCCAGTACAAACGCAAGTCCGAGCATCCGCAGTACCTGACTCTGCCAGACATACCGGAAGCCTTCGGTGAAGTCCTTACGGAATTGCCCCTTCGCGGCAACTGTTCCGGCTTCCATATGATCCTCCGGCAGACGAATAAGCACAAGTGCCGACAGCAGAAAAGCCACGCCCATTACAGCGATGGAGATCTCAAGGCCGAAGGTGCTGTATACGAAAGTGCCTAACATTGGTCCAAGGACCATGAAGATGGCCATCAGCGATTGGAAGAGTGCCATCCCCTGCTGCAGTTGTTCCTCCGGCACATGGAATTTAAATAACCGCATGCTTGAAGGCTGTGAGAACTGCGACAGAATAGCCGAGATGAACGCGACCAGATACACCGATTCCCAGGAACCGAAGTGAATGCTGAGCAGAACGGCGAATACCGATACCGCAGACAGGGAATCACACCAGATCATCGTCCGCTTCGGCCTCCAGCGGTCGGCAAAGGTCCCTCCTATGAAGGAAAATACAAAGATAGGCGCAAATTCAGCAACGCTGATCAGCGAAATGGCGTAGGGATCATTGTTGGTCCTTTCTGCAACATAAAGCAGAATTGCAAAATTACGCACCCAGATCCCGATCTGCAGCAGCACGCTCGATAATAAAATTGTCTGCAGGAAGCGATTACGGAACAAGCCAGGCGTATTCGCGCTATGTTCATGCGGATTCAATCTTCTCAACCTCCTATTTATCCATAGAATACGCTCAGCTGCTTAAGGCTGGTTTCTCCTTTCACTGTCTATATTATACGGAGCGGACCGCGATCTTTAAAGCTATAAATGCGGGGACCGAGTGGATCAATTCACCCCGAAATATTCCTTCAGTCCCGCTACGATAGCAGCCGCTACCCGGTTCTGGAAATCATCGGAGAACAGGGCGGCTTCTTCGGCAGCATTGGACAAGAAGCCTACCTCAAGCAGCGTAGCTGGCATGTTGGAATATTTCAATACGATAAATTTGTTGTATTTAACCTTGCGGTCTGTGAAGCCGGTTGCCCCCTGCAGGTGCTTGTGCATGATATCAGCAAAAGCCCTGCTCTCTTGACTGTAATAATAGGATTCGGTGCCGCGCACCTCAGGCCGTCCTTCGACCGAATTGGCATGGATGGATACAAAGGCATCCGCCTGAAGCTCATTGGCCATCTCTGCGCGTCTTTTATTGGCGGGATAGGTATCATCACGGCGTGTCATTACCACCTGGAAGGCCGGATCCTGCAGCAGCAGGGCTTCCACCTTGAGCGCCACGCTCAGATTAAAGTCCTTCTCCAGCGTCTTGGTGATTCCGATCGTACCGGGGTCCGCAGCACCATGTCCGGCATCAATAACAATAGTTTTCTTGCCATTGCCAGGTTGAACCGGCGTTACCGGCTGTACAGGAAGAGGCTCCGGTGAAAGGGGGTTCAAGTCAACGACCAGGAGTCTGTAGGCTGCGTCCTCCTCTATATAAGTGGTGTAACGCATAACAGCAGACAAAAACAGGGTGACCCGTACCGTGGAAGCGTCTGTCCCTGACAGCTCGTAAGCCATCCTGCTGACACCCGGGACTCCAGTAATGGCCTGCTCCCCTGACCGAGTATTGCTATCCCACAAGACGGTTTGTAAGAAATCTGCGGAGAATGACGTTAAGGGAAGCTCCACCACGATCTGCAGTGGTTCGTTTCCGGTATGTACGGACGGCTGGACATCGCCGGTAAAAGCAAGCATCAGGCGGTTATCGCTGAAGCTGAGACCGCTCAGCGTTGAAGTCCCTGTTGCGATGACGGGCAGGGCCGCCGGAGGAGCTGTGCCTTCAGGATTTGATGGGGCAGCAATCACGGCCGGATCTGTAGCCGGCCCGGAATCCGTCTGCGCTGCTGGAGTTCCCGCTGAAGTTAAGCCTACCACCTTGCGGCTGTTGTCCCAGCTCACCTGGACGCCCATGGCTTCGCTGATGAATCTTAACGGGACAAGCGTGGTTCCGTTAAGGTTGCGGGGCGCTGTGGACAGCGAATGGGAGGTTCCATCGATTAAAGCCTCCTTGCGGCCAATGGTTAGTTCAACGCTGCCGGATTCCTTCGGAATGGTTACGGTTCCAACCTGTTGATTCCAGATGACCCCCATTCCCATATTCTCTGCAATGATTCGCAGGGGAACCATTACACTGCCGTTAACAATTTCAACCTTGTCTTTCTTTTGCATCGGGATGGCTTGACCGTCCAATACAATCGTGGGGCTTGTCTTCGCAGCGGCTTTGGCCTGTCCGCTGAGCGGGAAGCACAAGAATAGCGCTGCCAGCAGGAGGAACCAACTACATTTTTTCATGCGTGCATCTCATCCATTTCATCTGATAGTAGAATTGCTGATTCTTAAATTAGACTCCAATAAATGGAATTGGTTGCGGAATTGAACATTTATAATTGGGTAAACATAAAAATGCGGCACCCCGTGGGGTACCGCATAGCAATATTCTATTCTCTTTACTGGACTTGCTTCAATTGAACGGTCTTCATGTATTCCTTGAATTCTTCGGCGATTTCTTTGTACTTCGTATGGTGCAGGTAATGGGAGCCTACCATAGGGATCAATTTACCCTGTGCAGACTGCTTCGCCTGCTCCTCATGCAGCGGAATCCACTGCTTGTTGTGCTCGTTATTGGATTGCGCGAACAGCAGAATTGGCAGGTCCTGCGGGTATGTCAGCTTTGAGCCGTTTTTGAAATTGGAACCGAGGTGGCTAAGCTCATTCATCAGCGTTGAATTATTGCCGTGCACGGCAGAGATGAATTTCATCTGTTCTTTGGTGCGTTCATCATAGTCAAGCGATTTAAACGAATCTCCGCCCAACTTTGTTAGCAGCCGCATCACACCTGAATCTTTAGCAAACTTCATCGCCTTCAGCGGCAATTTGACATCCATGCCAGGCTGGTTGGGAACACTGCTGTCAATCCCTACGAAGGCTTGCACTTCATCCGGATAAGCATTCACATATGACACGGCATAGAGTCCTGTAATGGAATGACCCATCAGAATGTAACGCTTCAGCCCGAGCTGCTGCACAGCCTCATGAATTTCAGTGATGATATTCTCTGTTGTTCTTTCTTTATCCGTTCCATCACTAAGACCGTAACCGAAAGGCTCGATGGCCACCACCTTGTAGGAGGGGGTCAATTGGTCTATCAGCAGCTTAAAGTCAAGCACAGGCGACGGAGTTCCTTGCCCCGGCAGCAGGACAATGGTCTGCCTGCCGCTGCCTTGAATAGACACATTCATCTTTTTCCCGTCTACCTCGACGTACTGGCCATAGGTTTCAATCTTCTTCTTCTCGCTCCCGTTGCTGATCGCATTGACAACATACGTGATGCCTATGAACAATACCAGTGCTGCGACAATGCCCCCGATTATTTTCAACCATAAATGCCGCTTCTTGCGGCCCTTAGTCTCAGCGTTATTCTTTCCGGCCATCTCTGCCATATCCATCTTCTCCTGTCTATATCTCTGTTGATCCGCCTTAGCGGTATATGAAGAGTGTACTTGCTTAAGATGTCCTCTTCATGACGGGAATATGAACGGAGTATGAACAGGCAGACGCTCTGCGGCTCGGCTACAGCACGGATAGATTTACAGCAACAGACTGCATAACCTCAATCACTCTTTCTGCAGACGGCTGTCTGTAATAGAGCAGATCATAGGACCGCGGAACAAGCTGAATCAGCAGATGGAGGTCCGAACGGGAATAATCAAGCACCAGGACGTTGTGTGATTCCAGCGCACGGGTGATTCTCGCGAGCCACTCTTCCGCAGGAACGGAGCCGTCGTGAATCACTGCCACTTTGTACAAGCTGTTCATCTGATTGTATAAGCCTTTTACAGACCGGACCGCCAGTTCATACCGGATAAAAGCATCCTTCCAGGGCTTGCGGCGGGCCGGGTCGAACCAATCCCCGAGAATGCTCTGAAGCTCAACCTCCAGCGTGGGATGCTTGTGTTTGAATAATTCAAGATTCGTGAACCATCCCTGGTATTTCTTCTCGTCGTAAGTGGTGGGATGATACTGGTGCAAGACTATACATTGTGTGTTTAAGATGAATTTGGCACCTTGCTGATATAAACGGTAGCCAAGCTCACAATCTTCCAGTCCCCACTCAATAAAATCCTCATCGAACCCTCCGGCTTCTTCGTAGTTTAGACGGGGGGCTGAGAAGTTGCAGCTATAGAGCAAAGCCCAGATGTTCTCAATATTCCCCGCGTTCTCCGAGAACCGCTGGATGACCGGCAGGCGCGGATCTCTGCGTTCCAGAATTAAGGACGAACGGTTACTGTCTTCCACCTGGCTGAACGGCAGCCGGTTGTCCTCAGCCAGAAAGTCTCTCAGGCCCATCACGACTACAGGCTCACCGCAGAGCTGATGCACCTTCCAATGCTGATAGATGAAGTCCCGCTCTACGACCTGATCACCGTCCAAAAACAATAAAATGTCGCCGCCCGCCTGCGACACGCCCAGATTCCTGGCCGCTGATCTGCACTTTGCAGCATCCGGCGTTTTGTAAACGTATTTCAAGGAATAATCAAGGTCGAGCGCGGTAATCCGCTCTTGTGTTCCGTCATCTGAACCGTCGTCAACGAAAATGACCTCGAAGCATCCTTCCGGCACCTGAACCTGGCGGTTAAGCGATAACAGGCATTCGGCTACCAGATTTTTAATATTGTACGCCAATACAAGTATACTTATCTTCATATTTTCCCGGCCTCCTTATGGATGGTTCTCCGGTTCGATGTGTTAACCAGCCCGAAGATGGACAGCGCCGCCAGCGATATAGACATACAGGCCACGAATACGGAACGGTAGCCGAACATTCCTGATATGGCTCCCGAGACCACGCCTCCCAGGGAGGAGCCGATTCTGGAAGTGTTGCTGTAGAGGGTGGTCGCGGTTCCCGGCTCCTCCGGCAGCAGCTCCTGAAAATAACTGATGCCGTAGCCCATGATAATGGACACTGAAATGGCACTGAGCACCTGCGCGAAATAGAGCAGGATAATGGAGTGAGCCAGGGCAAACACCAGGAAATACAGGACATTGGAGATGATACCGATCAGGATGATTGCGGTTTTGCCCATTTTTCTGGACATCACTCCGACAACAACCATCAAGGGAAGCTCGACAATCGCCGTAATGCTATAGAGCCAGCCTAACTGCTGATAATTCCCATGCATCGTGGTAGAGAAGAACAGCGGCAGCACAAGGGTACTCATCGAAGAAGCAATACTGAGCAGTATAAATGTACCCAGTATAGAGGAAATTTGCGGCTGCTTAATGAATTGTCCCAGCTGTACAGGCTGCTTGTCTTCCTGAACAGCTAGGGTTACAGGATGGCTGCGGAACAGAATGAAGGCGATCAGGCTTACGAAGATGTATGTAGCGGCTACAATCAAAAAAAGGTAAAAAAAGTTATATTGATTAACCAGAACCGAACCGATCGACGGCCCGGCAATCCAGCCCAGGGAGTATAACATTCTTAGAATATTCATCGCCAGCGGCTGATTAATGGCACTGATATTGGACCTCGAGATGGAGTCTCTGGCATAAGCAAAGACCTGCGGGAACGAAGCGAACGATATTCCGAAGAATAGGGCCGACACGGCCAGCAGCACATAATAGTTGGTGAACAGGGCGAATAGCACATAGGCGGCTGATGTCGAGAGCAGGGTGAAGATAATGATTGTTTTTCTGCTGAATCGGGTATCGGAGGCTTTGCCAAGGAACGTGCTGATGAACAGGCCGAAGACCATGGTGATGGACATCAGTATGCCATACGACAAAGGAGTCATGCCCGCCTCCTGAATACAATACAGCGATAAAAAGGGATTGGTTGCCGATACACTGAGTCCCAGCATGGTTATGGTAAAGACCAGGGCTACGAAACTAGGCATTTTGATAATATCTTTGAGAAAACCGGAATTCATTCTCATCGTTCTGTCTCCAGTTATGATTTAGTAGGTACCTTTTGCTGCATGTTCAAACCATTCCCGTACATTGTTAACCATGATCTCGCTTAGAATATCCTGGTCCACCCCTTGATGTATGATATACGGACAGACATCACGGGTCAGATGGGTCATGGACCAATCGGGGGCAAAAGAAAGCACCTCTTCCCTCTCCCACCAATCAATGGACCCGCAATAATCATGAGAGACCAGCAACTGCTTGTGATAACCGCTCTGTATCAGCTTCAGCAGCAGGTCAGGACGTTCACGGGATGACATCCCGATTGACAGACCAAACCGGTCTAAGCCAAGCAGAGCTTCCCGGTTCAGCAATTGAGATAAGTAGGCCATGTCATGGGTGTCCCCTGAATGCCCAATAATCACTGCCCTGGCGGAGACGCCTTCTTGCTCAAGCAGATCCAATTGGTCCAGCCCATTCTTAGACGCCGCGTGGGTATGGGTCATAATGGGAACCCCGGTTCGCTTATGCGCGCGGGCAGCCGCCCGGATAATTTTCTCCACATCCGGCGTAACGCCCTGAGCATCTGTTGCACATTTAATGAAGCCGGCCTTGATTTCCGTATTCTGAATCCCCACTTCAATATCCCTGATGAATAACTCCGCGAGATAATCGATATTCTTTCTCCTTAGCGGCTCAGGCAGGTCCTGACAAGTATACATTCCGGTCGCTGCAATAATGGTTACGCCTGTGCATTCGGACACCTCCCTTATGAAGGCAACATCCCGGTCCTGACCCATGACGGTGGGATCACAGATGGTCTGTATCCCGGCATTCCTGGCGGCCAGAACCTGCTCCTTCGCCAGCTGAAGCTCTTCATTGCGGTTGTATAGATGTGGGAATTGGGTCGCGACTTCGACGGATCTGACCCGCATATGCTCATGGATAAGAGCGGGCCCAAGCTGCGAGCTGTCAACAGTCCCTGTTACAGAGTTTATGTTTGTCATAGGATTTATTTTCCTTTTTTCAGATTAGATCCGTACTAGTTGTTTGCCCGGATTCGTGCCGCTGAACAAATTAATGAAGGCACCGATAGTGTTCTCCAGCCCCTCAGTGATGGTCTCTGGGCATTTCAACTGCCCTTCCCTAAGCCATCTCCCCAGTTCCAGCCTGGCTTCCGTAAGACGGTCTTCATAATCGGCAATCAGTATACCCTTAACCATCGCCCTGTGAAGAAGAACTGCCGGCAAAATCCGGGAGCCTGCCTCTGGTCTGACGAGATTATAGAGCGCAATTTGGCCGCAGACCGCGATCCGGGCGTAATCATTGATATGACCGAAAACGGCATCGGAGATATCTCCCCCGACATTATCGAAGTACATATCAATTCCATGAGGACATGCCTTCATCAATTCGATACGCAGATTGTGATCCAAGCGATAATTGACCGCTTCATCGAAGCCCAATTCCTCTTTCAAATAGCGAACCTTCTCATTCGAGCCGGTAATGCCAACGACATGGCAGCCATAGATGTTTTTGGCGATTTGGCCAACGGCTGCGCCGACGGCCCCTGCCCCGCTGGATACTACAAGGGTCTCGCCTTCGCGGGGCTTACATACGTCCGCAAGACCGAAATACGCGATCAGTCCAGGGGTACCCAGAATGCTCAAGTAAGCTGTAGCCGGCTGGATGTCCGGGTCCATCTTCAATAATTGTCCGGCCCTATGTACGCTATATTCCTGCCAGCCCAGGATGCCCCATACCCTCTCTCCTGTCTGAAGACCGGATGACCGGCTCTCCACTACCTCGCCAATACCCGCCCCGCCAAAAATCTCCCCGATCTGATAGGAATCCATATAGGATTTGCTGCGGCGCATCAGGCCCCGCATGTACGGGTCAACCGACAGATAGGCGCTCTTCACAAGTACCTCTCCCTCCGACAGGGCCGGAACTTCAACCGTCTCCAGCCGAAAATGTTCTTGCTGCGGGATGCCCTGAGGCCGCTGGCACATTACAATTCTAGTATTTGTTAGAGAGGGCATAACATCATCAATTCCTTTTAATATATAATATAGTATTATATTGCAATATATCCACTAATTACATATGATAATAACAGATCAGACAGGGAGGCGTTCATTATGGATTTCGATTATACCGGTAAGATCGTTCTGATTACAGGCGGTTCACGGGGCATCGGCCGTCAGCTTGTGCAGTCATTTAGTGCGATGAAAGCTAAGGTGTACTATACTTATCTCTCTGCTGAACGGTTCCAGCCTGTCATTGCCGATTCAGCCGAAGGGCCGCAACCGGTTGGGGTACAGGTCGATGCGGGGTCAGACCAACAGGTTGCGGCATTTACTTCGGATGTCTGGCAGCAGCATCAGGCGATTGATCTTCTGATTAACAATGCCGCGTTCATATGGAGAGCCGATTTCGGCAACACCACCACCGAGCTATGGAATACCTCGCTTCAGACCAATCTGATGGGTGTGGTGCATCACTGTACCTCCGCACTCCCCTATATGATCAGGCAAAAATCAGGCAGCATCATCAATATATCGACAGTCTGCGCCGGTCACCCGGTCCGGGGACAAGCTGCCTATTCCTCCACTAAGCAAGCCGTCGATTCCCTGACCAAATCGCTCTGCCTTGAATATGGAGCCTTTGGCATCCGGGCCAACACCATCTCTCCCGGTCTGATTGTCACCGAGAAGCCGAAACGGGTCACCGAGGAAGATGTCCGCAAGATACCGTTACAACGGGCAGGTTACGCTGCAGATGTGTGTCATGCTGCTGCTTTTCTGGGGAGCGAAGCGGCAAGCTTCATCACCGGAGCAGATCTGCTGGTTACGGGCGGCTCACACCTGAACTGAGATTCCGGGTTAGAATTCCGGTAAGGGACCGGCAGCGCTCCTCCCGGTGAAGCGCATCCAGCGGGACCTCCCGGAAAAGAACGGAGCCTTCACAGACAAGCTCTGACTCCTTACACATTACTCTTGCCCGCGCCTTCATGTCCCCCTCGCTGCCGGTATTCTCAAAGGTAAGCTCCACCCCAAGAATGTCCGGCGGCGACACCATCCGCAAAAACTTAAGCCGTTCAAAGCTTATGGGGATCAGCGAACAGCGGTAATCGCTGTTGATCCACGTGAACAACCTCGATAATTGAATGATAGACTCCGTAATCAGCGCCGCAGGCAGCACAGGCTGTTCGGGAAAATGATCCCGGAAGATATCTTCATTCAAAGAGACATACTTCTTCCCGGAAATAGAGTCAGCCGTCAGAGCAGTGATTTCATCCATAAAAATATATCTCATATTCTGCAGGCTCCTTTAGCAGCGGAGTATACTTCCTCAGGAATGAGCGCAGGTGCTTTGCTCAACAGATCGACCGGAACCATCCGGTTCTCCGCAGTATAACGCTTATCCTGATCCACCCAGATTTCGGTGTGAAAATCAATCCAATAATGCATGATTCGCTTCACGGACGTTCGGATCTCTATGAACTCGTCATAGTAGACCGGGTGCAGAAAATCAATTTCAACTTTTTTCATCACAAAAAAAATGCGGTATTGGTCAAGCATCTCTTTCAGGGAAAGGGCATGTGTCCGGAACCATTCGGTACAGCCGGCCTCAATAAACTCACAGGCGTTACCGAAATAGACCACCCCGCCGGCGTCGGTGTTCTTGAAATATATCCGTCGATGGATCACCGAATAGGCCTCATTGTCCAGCATCCTGCTTCCTCCCCTTTTCTCCCGTTACGACGGTAGTAAATGGTGTTTTTTGATGATAGACGAGGTTTCTCCATTCCATTTTGTTGGAAATCACGGCCCACAGCGAGCTTATGCAATACACCACAGATACGAATGAAGCGAGCACCAGCACGGCTATACGGATAAACGACGGGCGATAATCTGGAATCTGCGAAGCGTCCCGGGATACGGCGGCCACAACAAGAGTGGCCCCTGCTATATGCAACAACGGCCAATACAAGAAGATGTACAGCAAGGAAGGGACATTGCCTGCTATTCTGAACCCGAGGGCAACCAGGAACAGGATCGCTCCCAATAACCGCGGCATCGTCACTAGGAAGAAGCCAAACGCCCATAACCGCTTGTAATTTACCTTCGTGTTCAGGGCCTGGCGCTTCACCCATTTCACCCAAGCGAAGCCTTGGATATCGAAATGCTCCGGTACTAAGCAATCGGGAACGTATTGGATGCGGAATCCCGCTCTCCTTACTACATCTGAAATGGTGAAGTTATCATGAAAGGCCTCTGACCAGATGGATTTCATCCCGATCTGTTCAAACACATTTTTACGTATCCCAAAAGAAAAACCTCTGGCAAAACGGGTCACGGGAAACGTGATCATAGTGGTCGCCAGGAAATCCCAGTATCTTGCCGCCAGGGCCAGCACACTCTTGCTCTTGGATACGATCCATGCGCTGCCGGTGGTGAGGCCGACATGAGCGGACTGCAGCGGCTGTACCATCTGTTCAATCCAGGTACTCTGGGGCACGATATCCGAATCAATAAACACATAGACCTCGGTATCCTTGGATGCATGCGCTATGCCAGTTAACAGATTATTCACCTTATCGCTCCGGTGCCGGGAGACCTCGGAATGAGATGCCTTCACCAGATGAATCCGTGGTGACTGCGCCGCATATTGATGAACCAGCTCCTCCCCTCCTCCGTTCTCCTCCGAAGTAACTGCGAGCACTTCATAGTTCCCGGCATACTGCTGGCTGGCAAGACTACGCAAGGTCGATTCAAAGTTATAGTCCAGCCCGCGAAAGGGAAGCAGCACGGTAACCTTAGGATGATAAGGCGGTTTGGCCGCTATTGTCCGGCGGGAGCGCTGCCTCTCCAGTATAAAATAAACAGCAAGAAATCCCGGCACCAGAAATAATGACATCATCACAATATTAAAAATCCAGATCCACACGTTCGTCCCCCCTCTTCCATCTGAGCAGGTTCATTCCGTCTTCTGCATTCAGCCTTATGTTGTTATTCAAGCTATGAGTAGAGATCACATCCTCCTGCTTCGTGATTAATCTCCCGTCAGGCACAATCAACTGCCCCTCTGCGGAAATCGTAATCCGGAAGAAAAAGCTGCGCTTCTCCTCATTGACCGATAATAGCTTGGCATAATAGGTCACTTGCTCATCCTGAAACACAGGCCGGTTAAACACAAAATTACTGAAGCTAACAATTCCGGCCCCATGCCGGTTATGGGTGACTTCACGCGCAAGCCTGCCTGCAGTCTGGAATACGGACTCAAGCAGAACATAGAATGGCACCGTCAATCCTGTATCGCATTCCGCTTCAAAGACATCCTCACGGGGCTGTAGAACCTGGCAGGACTCTGCCTCCATGGGGCCCACTCTTGTAAAAGATACCAATTGCATATACCGCAAGCAGCTTCACATCCCTTACCCGCCAAAGTTAATCCAAATGTCTTCCTCCGGTCACCGGCAATTGGGTGCCTGTAATGTATGAGGCATAATCACTGGCCAGGAACAGCGCCGCATGACTGACATCGTCTACGGTGCCCATTCTTCCAAGGGGCGTGCGTTCCATAATCTTCTTCTTGACCCCGGTTTGCATCGTATTTACGACATCGGTTTCGATTAGTCCGGGCGCAATAGTGTTAACACGGATGTTATACGAACCGTATTCCAGTGCCAGTACCTTGGTTAGCGATTCAACTGCACCTTTGGTTGCTGTGTATACTGCTTGGCCCCGCCCGGGCTGCAGTGCCGAGCGGGATGAAATATTGATGATCGATCCCGATTTATTCAGAATCATATATTTGATAGCCGAAGAGCAGAAGGCAATGACAGAATTCAGGTTGGCGCTGATTCCCTCGCTCCAATCCTGCTCGCTCATTTGCAGGAACAGGCCTCTTGGAATCCAGGCAGCATTATTAACTACAACATCTATGCGCTTATGATTCTTCCAGACCGTATCCATAAAGCTCTCCACATCAGGCTTAGATCTCCCGTCCACTCTCAGGCCGGTGACATCCGCCCCGTATTGCTCCCTGCACTCTTGTACAACTGCTGCTGCCTGATCTTCACTGGATAAATAGGTGAAGTATACGGTCGCGTTAGCCCGTGCGAAATGCGTAACCAGTCCCCGCCCGATGCCTCTGCTTCCTCCGGTAATAATGACTACTTTGCCCGAGAAATCAATCTTCACGGCCGGTCACACCCTATTCTCCGATTTCTCTAACTTGGCGGATACGAAATCTACCATATTCTCCACCGTCAGATAATGGAACAGATCATAGGGACTGGCAAGCGCCGAGAGGTCCTCATCCGATACAGTGAAATATTGCCGTACAGAAGAGACGGCTTCCGGAGACAGCCGGCCATCGCTGAACATTCCCCGGTTGGCAATCACATTGGGCAAATTCCAGAATTCCTGGCTGTCGATCTTGATGCCAAATTCCTGTTCAAGCATGAACGTTAGCTCCAGCGTCTCTGCACTTTCCAGATTTAAATCTCTGTAAAGATAAGTATTCGGCATGATTTGAGCCTCTGGCAGATCAAGGACATCCTGCAACAATTTTTTCACTTTGCTGTAAATGGTTTGATCCATAACGCACCTCCGCGAAGAATAGATTTCTTTGTTATTGTATACATAATTTTCTATTAATAGCAATGATTTTTTTGGCGATAAAAGAGTTAAAGATAGTGTTATTTACTATTGAAATTATTTTCATAGTGAGTTATTATCGGCAAAAATGGATGTTTTATCCTAGTAATCTATCAGTCGATTTGTAGGAGGTTATGTCAATGAAGAGCGCTTTATCGGACTGCCGTGCGCTGGTTACAGGTGCATCAGGATTCGTAGGGACATGGCTCACTCAACATTTGCTTGAACAAGGTGCTGAACTAACCTCTATCCTGAGTGAGCTCAACCCGCGAAGCCCGTTTGCCCAAATGGGGCTGGACAAGGAAATTCGCTGTTACTATGGTTCAATTACCGACTACCACCTAATTGAACGCGCTATCACGGACGAAAGAATTAACACCGTCTTTCATCTGGCCGCCGTATCCATGCAGGATTTGGCATACCAGATCCCCTGGCAGACGTTCGAGACTAATGTGAAGGGTACTTACAATCTGCTGGAGGTCTGCCGGATTCACAAGGACCAGATCTCCAAAATCATCATTGCCTCCAGTGATAAAGTATACGGTGACAGCCCCATTCTCCCTTATGACGAAGCGATGCCCATTCAGGGCAGGAATCCTTACGACGCCTCGAAATCCTGTTCCGATCTGATCTCCCAGAGCTACAGACACAGCTTCAGCCTGCCTATTGTGGTCGGGCGCTTCGGCAATATTTATGGAGGAGGCGATCTGAACTTCCGCAGGCTTATTCCCGGGACTATACAGCGGCTATACGGCAAGCTTCAGCCTGTCATCCGAATCTCTTCATACGGAACCTATATGCGGGATTTCCTCTACATCAAGGATTTGGTCCAGGCTTATATGGCCATGTACCATTATGAAGCAGATCAGGACGGAGAGCATGTATTTAACTTCGGGACCGGCAAGCTGTGGGAGATCCAGAAGGTTACCTCCCTTATTCAGCGCACGATGAATCTGGAGCATATTGAACCGCACTATGAAGTTCAGAACGGCAGGGAAATTCTGCACCAGCATCTCTCCCCTGAGCGGGCCAAGATGATTCTTCAGTGGTCAGCAGAGACTCCGCTGGAGGAAGGAATCCGCCAAACCGTAGACTGGTATGAACGGTACTGGCTACCCGAAGCCCATACAGCAACGACAGGAGTTGTATAATCCCATGAAATCATCCGTTGTTATAACCGGCATGGGCTGTGTTACTCCACTGGGCCATACGCCCGGGGATATCCATGAAGCCATGCTCCAAGGCAAAACAGCCTACAGCGCCATTAGCTTATTCGATGCATCCGCCTGCAGATGCACCATCGGAGGTGAAATTCCGGATTTCAGTATCAGAGACCTGGGCATTTCCGGCTCTAACATGATGCTGAGATACAACAAGCTGCAGATGAAGGCCGCCTATCAGATGCTGAATGACTATGGACTGATCGCAAGTCTGGAGAATAACGCTATGAATTGTGCGGTCTATGTGGCCAATCATCCGGTAAATCTGGACCCTGAGACGCTGCAGATCATTCGTTCGATCTGCAGCAGCGGCGGGGCTGGAGCCATGGATTTTTCACAGCTGGGGGATAACTTGCACCGGATTCCTCCCTTAAGCGGCGTGAAGCAATTAACCACGGTCCCCTCGCACTTCATTGCCAAAACCACCGGAGCGCACGGACCCGGCAACTTGTATTGTAATAGCGATTGCGGAGGCGTAACGGCCCTCCTGTCTGCGGCTAGGGCCATTGAGACCGGGCGGATTGACCAAGCCATGGTCTCCGCCTCCTTCAGTCCCTTCAGCGCCCATGAATTCAGGTGGTGGCTGGAGACTGGATTCGTCAGAAGCACGGCCGCACGGGAGAATCCTGAAGAGCTGGTCACCCCCTTCAGTCCGAATTCTTCCGGCACGCTAATGAGTGAGGGCGCGGGCGCTATTTTTCTGGAAAGGGAAGAAGTTGCCCTAAGCAATGGCCGCCCTATACTTGCCAGAATCCAAGGCGGGTCCAGCCTGACCATTCCTGGTGAGACTTACTTTGGATTGTCGGGGACAGGCTTCACCAACACCCTGAATCTGGCGCTGGAGCGTGCCAAGCTTGTCCCGGATGACATTGATCTGATGATGTGCAACGCACCGTCTGTTGCCGCTTGGGATGATGCTGAGCTTGAGGGTATCTCTGCCGTGTGGAATGGCTCAAGCGTAAGCGCTGCTGCGTTGAAGGGCTATCTTGGGTATCTCGGTCCCGTATCCGGTCTGCTCGACGTGATCCTGGCGGTGCAATCGATGATCAGCCAAACCGCTGTGCCGTTGAACCACACATCTACGCCCTCTGACAGCCGCTTGGAATGGGTCCGCGCGGAGAAAGCAGCCATGGATATTGAACGGACTGTCGTGAACAGTGCAGGACCGGGCGGGGCTTACAGTGCTATCATTCTTGGGAAAGGGGGCAATCACACGCGATGAGAAGTAAAATTGTAGTAACCGGAATAAGCGCGATTACCCCTCTGGGCAACCAACTGGAATCCATAGTCACCCATCTTAAAGCGGGTCATTCAGGAATCAGGCCGATTGAACGGTATCAGGTGGGAAGCCTGCCTGTTAAACATGCAGCTATGATTGACGATTCGGCGTTGGACCGGGTACAGTACCCTGTTGCCGGCAATATTATATTCAAGCTATTCTACTCCTGTGTGAAGGAGCTTCTGGAAACCGGCGGTCCGGGAAGGTTCTATGCTCCCGAACGCATCAGCTTAATCGTAGGCACAGACCCCAATACCTCCTCTCCTGAGGATCTCCAGTATCTGTACGCTTATGGTAATGCAGAGCAGCCCCCATCAGAGCCGATGGAGCTTGAGACACTGCTCGCTAATCATCCATCTTATATGTTCTATCATGCTGCCCGGGATTTTGGTATAGGAGGTCCAAGTATAGCGAATTTCGGCACTTGCGCTGCATCCGCGCAGGCGATTGGCGACGCCATGCTTATGCTGAGATCCGGGGATGCCGATGCGGTGATAACCGGGGGAGTCTCGTCCAAGCTGGACCCGATGTCGCTGGCCCGCCTCTGCCGGCTCGGTGCGCTTGAGCCCACGAAGGACGATTGCACTGAGAATTGCTCCCCGTTTGACCTGAACAGGAACGGCTTCACGATCGGGGAGGGTTCGGTTCTATTCCTGCTCGAGCGGGAAGAGGATGCACTCCGCCGGCATGCGCCGATCTATGCGGAGATACGGGGGTATGGCAGCTCGCTGGACGGTTATTCCATCACAGACCCGCATGAGTCTTCCCTGGGAATGATCCTGTCCATGGAGCGGGCTATTGAGGATGCCGGAGTGCCGCTGAAGGCCATCAACTACATTAACGCGCATGGTACAGGGACACCCAAGAACGATAAGCATGAGACTGAAGCGATTAAGGCAGTCTTCGGCGCCCTCGCCGGGCAACTGGACATCAGCTCCACCAAATCGATGCATGGCCATCTGATGACAGCCGCCGGGGCCATGGAGACTCTGGTAACGATTCTTAGCCTGGGCAACGGGTTCATTCCGCCCACGATCAATCACAGAACCCCTGATCCCCAGTGTGACCTGAACTATACGCCGAATATATCGAAACCTGCGGACATAGAGATGGCCCTCACCAATTCATTCGGCATGGGCGGACAGAATGCGTCTCTGGTCATTGCTAAATATAAGCGAGGATAAACAAATGGCAACTCCTTCAGCATGGGCTATGTTGTACTTGAAGCGGATCGGCATGGTTGTGGAGCCTCCCAGCCTGGATTATCTGCAGCGCTTAGTCAGGTCGCGGATGACGCGTCTAGCGTTTGAGAATATCTCCAAGCTGCATTATCTTAAGACCTTTGAGGAACAGCAGTTCTACCTTCCTCCGCAGGAAGTCTACATGGATCATATGTACAGATTCGATTACTCCGGCGTGTGCCACACGGGCAATTATTATTTCTGCAAGCTGCTGCAGGAGCTTGGCTACGATGCTTATCCTATTAAATATGCTTCGCATCTGGCAACCATCGTGAAGCTCGCAGACCGGCTCTATTATACGGATGTGGCACTGGGACATCCCACCTATTATCCGCTGGACATCTCCCAGCCGCATGAGCTTACGATTCACCACTCCCGAGTTATGGGGTATCCTGACCCGGGCAACAAGCTTAAATTCCATCTGGTGCACGGTATTACAGGCAAAGAACAGCATCACTGGATATTTCGTCCCTATGAGCGCGCAGACTTGCCGGAAGTTCACCGGCTTATTCATTGGAGTAATGAGCCGCAGCGTTTGTTCACCACCATCCTGCGGGTCTATCTGTGGCAGCCGGACCGGCAACGCTCGCTGTCTCTTGTAAATGATACATTCACCATCCGGTATCAGGAGCGCCAAGAGCAAATGAAGCTGCATTCCATACAGGAGATTCAGGATATTGTGCACAATGAATTCGGCATGACCAATCTCCCGGTTCATGAAGCTGTAGAAACCCTGGAATCTTTGGGCACACCAATATGGGGTGAATAAAATTCACCCCACCCCATCCGGCAGCAGCCCCTCCAGCCCCTCGATCAGCCGGGTTTCCGATGAACCGGCCAGGACCTTGGCAGGCAGGACAAGTGTATATACATATTCCTTCCGCAGGATAGAGACCGCCTGAAATTGCGGGAAATTCTTGAACTGGCTGATCACTACGCTGCCGCTGCAGGTACATGCCTTAAGCTCGAACAGCTCGGTGGGGACGGTGAAGCCCGTCTGAATCACCTTCGACATCGCTTCCTTAGCCGTCCAGAGCAGCGTCAGCGCAGTCGCAGCAGCCAGCTCCGGCAACAGCGCCTCTTCCTCTCTGCTGGTGATTCTCCGGATCGCCTCCGCCGCCTTCTCATCCACCAGCTCCATGTCCACGCCCGCGAGCAGGCGCGGGTCATAACCGACCGCCGCCCCCAGCGAATCGCAATGGGTAATCGTAATCTTCCGATTCCTTCCGGCCACAAGCGGCTGGCATAGAATGCCGTGTTCAATCTGAATCCCGGACAGCGCCTCGCCTTCCTCTGCCACAGCGGTCTTGGCTGCCAGCTTCCCAAGCAAGTAACTGTTCCGTCTCCTTGCATACTGGAAGCCGAAATACGTGTCCTTCTCTTCCTGGTTCAGATACTCCAGCGGATCGCCCTCCGGCGGCAGCGAGACTACGCTCAGCTTCAGCCGGTAGGGTGCCTCCGGGCTCTCCAGCTCCAGGCTCATTGTTCTTACTGTCTGCTGGAGTGAGGCTCCGTATTGACTTGCAAAGACTGGATGTTGCATCGTTGTCAACTCACTTCCCATCTATGATCCAGGCTGCGTCCAGGGGCTCTGCTTCCCGTTTGATTTTGCTGACTAGGCGCTCGATGACATGTCCCGGGCCAATCTGGGTCAGCTCTATTTCGGGATGTCTGCCCATGAGGTAGCGGACGGAGTCGGTCCACTTCACACTGCTGGTCATCTGCTCGGTCATATAATCAATGGCATTGTCCACCGGATAAGGCCGGGCAGTCGTATTGGCAATGACCGGAATGGACGGCGGCGCGAACCGGAACTGGCTCAGGAACTCGCGGAATTGTGACGCCGAAGCGCGCATATAGCGCGAATGGAAGGCTCCGCTGACATTCAGAATGACATAACCCAGAGCCCCGTTCTGCTCAAAGGCCGCCTGGGCAGCCTCCACATCCTCTGCAAGTCCCGACAGGGCAATCTGCGTAGGCGTATTCAGGTTTGCTACATCCAGCTTGTCCAGGCGGTGCTCCGCGAGAATCCGCAGGATGTCTTCCTCCCGCAGACCAATGACAGCGGCCATGCCGCCGCCGGTTGCCATGCTCATCAGCGCGCCTCTTTTATGAACAATCCTTAGTCCGGTCTCGAAATCGAACACCCCCGCCGCATACAGTGCACTGTATTCACCCAAGCTGTGTCCGGCTACGAAATCAGGGGCTGTCCCGGATTGCTGAAGCTCCTTCAGGCAGGACAATACATTGACCACATATAGGGCTGGCTGTGTATAGGCGGTATTATCCAGTTGCTTGCTGCTGTCTCTCAGACACAATTCTTCAATCGAATAGCCAAGCACCCGGTCGGCAATTGCGGTGTATTCAGGGAACTCCTGGAACAGCATGCCGCCCATACCGACGAACTGCGCACCCTGCCCGGGAAATAGATAAGCCTTCATCCTCTCCGCCTCCTTCTAAGCTCTATCCTATTTGAAATTAAAGCTTCTTCCATAATTTATACTATGAATCTACTAAATTATCGTCTACCTGCTCATGAACTGTCAATGAATGTTTAGGCTGTATAAAGTTGATAATAAGGTTGTTTTATAAGAAAACAAAGAAGCCTGCAATCCTGCTTGCAGACTCTCTGATCTACTTACTATTTTAATCCGTCCCCACAATAGACCAGTTATGATCTACCTCCGGTATAATCGTCTGGCGCTCCCGGATGTAGCGAACCAGCAACTCGCGGACACTGCAGTCCGACTCCCAGTGTTTCACGGCGCTGACCAGTCCCGAGGCCTTCAATAGACTGCTGTAACGGTAATTGTTGACGGCAAGCTGCAGCTCGTCCGTATCGGCAAGCGGTTTGCCCCGGTAGGCCAGGTGGATGATCCGCCTGCCTACCGGCTGCGAGATGTCGATCCGATAATTGACCCCGGCGAACATATCGTAGAGGTAGCTCGGCACCTCAGGATCGGCAGTGATATTCGTGTCCCCGGGCTGCCACTGCCGGAAATGGGCCGCCGAGGCTTCCATATAAGCCTTCAGCTCCTTGCCGGTGATGGTAACAACATACAGCACATTGTCAAAAGGATAAATGCGGTAGACATCTGCATACGTCAGCGGTCCCTGCTTCAGATCTGCGTTGTCGTTGAATAGGCTTGTAGCGGCAACATCCGCCCCGCTGGCCTCCAGCATGGCGCGCTGGATCAGGGTAATGACCGCCGTATCCTGCACCCGTCCGGCGGGCAGCCCGGCAGTCTCTTCAGGCTGGAAATCGGCCGCTGCATACCCCAGAATGCCGTCCTCCCCTTCTATGGAAGAGCCACCACCGCCTTCGGCGATGAACTGGAGAGTCTCTTCATGCGCCCCGGCAACCAGACTGCAGAGTTCCGGGTCCGGCTCCCAGCCGCTCATATCCACCACCGTGATCTCCCGGTTCACGACCTTGGGCTGTCCGCCGTCCATCTCAACCGTCAGGTCGAAGCGAACGACTTCCCTCCCCCGGTCCCGCGGCCCTCCAATGACGGTATTGCCTATACGCTGGTTCACGGTAATATGCATATGGCCCACCAGCAGCACATCTGCTTCAGGAACAAGCTCCGCAATCCGTCCGGCGGCATCCGAGCCGCCCTCTTCATCGAATTCTGCAACCATGCCCGCATGGGCGCTGATCACAATCAGGTCCGCCTTCCCTTCCGACCGTAGGGAGGCAGCTATCGCCTGTGCGGTCTCGGCCATATGGCCGAACTTCAGGCCCTCAACCTTATTTCCATCCCAGCGCGGAACGTTGGGATTCGTCAGGCCGATGACCGCAATCCGGATACCTCGCTGCTCAAGGATCACATATGGCTCTGCGAAGGGTCTGCCTTCTGCGTCCCAGACATTCGCAGCGAGCACCGGGAAGCTCAGCTCCTGCTTGATTCGTTCAATCAGGCCAAGGCCGAAGTTAAACTCATGGTTGCCCAAGGTCAGCGCAGCATAGCCCATGGCATTAAGTGCTAACGCGACTGGATGCTTGTCCTCCGGCCGCTTATTGTAGACATCGTCAGTCAGCATATTTCCCTGGAAGACGTCACCGTTATCGATCAGCAGAATCTCCGTCCCGCTCTCTCTAAGCTCCCGGACATAAGCGGCTACTCTGGCGAGCCCGTCATTTACGGTAGCGAGTCCGTCTTCGTAACGGTAGCCCCACAGATTGCCATGAACATCCGAGGTAGCAATAATCACGATCTTGCGTTGGTTACGGCTTGCTGCCGGTTCCATCATCTCGTTCACCCTTCTTCCGTCTCTTCATTTCAGAATTGCGCCTGCGGTGAAGCTCTTCTCCATCTGGTCGCTGAACAGTACATAAGCGAGCAGAATCGGCAGCGTGGAGATTACCATTGCCGCGGCCAGCGGTCCCCAGCTAATGCTGTACTGGCCGCTGAAGTTCATTAGCCCGAGCGGCAGCGTACGCAGCGATTCCTTCTGGATGAAGGTTGCTGCCATCAGCAGCTCATTCCATACGGCGAGGAACACGAAGATGGCAACCGAGGCAAGCGGCGGCTTCAGCAGCGGCAGCACGACCTTGAAGAAGGATTTCACCACCCCGCAGCCGTCGATGAATGCAGCCTCCTCCAGCTCCTTAGGCATGCTCCGCAGGAACGCGGACAGCATATAGACGCCTATCGGCAGATTCACAGCGATGTACGGCAGGATAATCGACAGCCGCGAGCTGAGAAGACCGAGATTCTTCAGGATCATGAACAGCGGAATCAGCGTAGCATGAATCGGCACCATGACTCCCATGAGCAGAATGAACAGAATCAGTCCGTTATATTTGAATCTCATCCGTGTCAGCGCGTAAGCCATCATCGAAGCGAACAGCAGCACGCACAAGAGGGTAATCAGCGTAACTGATACACTGTTGAAAAAGTATTGATTCACCTTGGCGCTTACCCAGGCCTCCGAGAAATTGCTAAACCGCCATTCTGTGGGGAGCGCCCAGACCACTCCGCCGATAATCTCCGAATTATCCTTAAATGCACTTACCACAAGCCAGTAGAGCGGGAACAACTGGAGGACGGCAATGAGGCCCATCAGCAGATAGAGGCCTGTGTTTTTGGTAGTCTTCAGCATGTCCGGTCCTCCTTAATATTCAATTTTTTCACGGGTCAGCACTTTATTGAGTACCCAGGCAATGATCAGACACTCCAGCACCATGAACACGGCAAGCGCACTGCCGTAGCCGAAGTTCTGCTTCAGGAACGCTTCCTGGAACATTTTCAGGGCAATCATTGTCGTGGAATGCAGCGGTCCGCCGTTCGTCATGACATACACACTTTCAAAGGTCTTGAGCGCGTAAATCACGTTCAGCACGACACAGATCCGCAGCACATCAGACAGCAGCGGAAGCGTGATATAACGGACTGCCTTCCAGCCGACAGCACCGTCCAGCTTCGCGGCCTCATAGTACTGCTCCGAGATGCCCTGGATACCGGCAAACAGGATCAGCATGTTATAGCCTACATAATGCCAGGTTGTTACGATCAGGACTGACAAGAGAGCCGTCTTGGTATCTCCAAGCCAGGCCTGCGCCCAGCTGCCGAGGTGGGCGGCTTCCAGCAGTGTGTTCAGCATCCCGATGTTCGGATCGTAGATTTTGACCCACAGCAGACTGACCATCGTCGTTGACATGACCACCGGGAAAAAGTAAATATTGCGGAACCATTTGCGTCCCTTCATTTTACGGGAGACCAGCAGGGCAAGGCCGAACGAGAGCGGAAGCTGGACGAATACGCCTGTCAACAGGAAGGCCACACTGTTCCATACCGCCTTCCAGAAGCTTTTATCTGCGGTGAACATCTTGGTGTAATTGTCCAGGCCCACGAAGGCCATAGGGTTAATTCCGTCCCACTCCTGGAAGCTGTAATACGCCGTCATGAGAATTGGCACGAAATAGAAGATCAGAAATACGGTTAAACCTGGCACTAGAAACAAAGCGATTAATTTCTTATCCGAGAGCGCTCTTTCCATCACTATCCACCTATCAGAGTGCAGAAAAGCGATGCGGTCCAAGAGACTGCATCGCCTTTCCCCTATTATATTTGTAAAGCGCGTCTTACTCTGCCGAACGAAGCAATGTTTCCAGCTGGGCGGTGTATTCCTCAGGCGTCAGATTGCCGCCATAGAGCTGCTGCGTCATATCGCGGTATTCCTGGCCTGTATCTGCCGACAGCAGGCCAAACCACATCGCCTGGGTTTTGGCTGTTTTGCTGATATCCGTAGCATAAGCGGAGAGCTGCTCATTCTGCGACTCCGACTTCACTTCGCTGGCCGCATAGCCCGGCAGGCCTTTGCGTACGAACTCATCATTGAGCTTAAGGGACAGCTTAATCGCGAATTCCTTGGCTTTGTCGAGATGCTTGGAGCTGTTGTTCACGAACAAGGAGTAAGGTGCCGCCGAGTTCTGGAAGCCGATCGTTGCACTGTAGACATCCTCTGCACCAGTCTTCGGGAAAGCGATATATCCGAGATTATCGCCCATGGCCTTCGACAGCGCGCCGAAGTTGAAGCTGCCGTCAATCCAGATCAGCGCCTTATCATTCTTGAACAGCTCCTGGGCATCCAGGTAAGCCGAGCCGAGGAAGCCTTTCTGGAAGGCATTGCTGCTTACCAAGGTGGCTACCTGCTTCGCCGCATCTACAAATGGAGCATCTGTAAACTTCGCATCGCCTTTAATCGCATTGTCGAAGGCGTTAACGTCCTGACGTGCTACAAGCAGGTTGTACAGCAGATCACCCTGCCATCTTTCCTTGCCGCCGAGGGCGATAGGGATGATCCCTTTATCATCGGCTTTGGATACCAGCGCCTGAAGATCGTCCCAGGTTGCAGGAGGCGTAGCGCCCAGATCGCTCATCAGCTTTTTGTTATAGTAGAAGACCAGGGTTGTGCTGATATTGGAAGGAACGGAATAGATATTGCCGTCTTCTTCTTTCACCAGCTGGTTGTCCAGAAATTTCGCGCCAAGTCCTGTGGAATCCAGGGTATCGTTCAGCGGGGCTACCGTTTTCGATTGCAGTACAGGTGTCCGGTAGGACTTCCCGGCATGCTGCTGGAATACATCCGGAAGCTCATTGGCAGCCAGTGCAACACTGATTTTGGTCTTGTAGGTCTCGTCCTGTATGTACTCATAATTCAAATCCACGCCGACTTCCGCTGCGGTAGCCTCGGCAGCAGCCTGATACATCGGATCTGCATCGAACATCCATAAGGAGACAGATTCCTTGCCTTCCGCCGCTTTCGCATCCTGATTCTGAGTTGCCCCTTCGTTACCGTTGGCTCCTCCGCAAGCACTAAGCACTACACTGCTAAGCGCGATGGATGCTGCAACTACCCCAAGCTTTTTTCCGAACATTTGTGTTGGACCACCTTTCAATATTTCGGGATTTGACTTACAGGTATCATCTTAACAAGTGAACCGCCGTGTACGAATGGAGATATGTTGGTTTTAACAGTAAAATTTTTAGGTGTGTCAGGTAAGTTTACACTCAATTTACGGGGCGTTCCCATGTTAACGGCAGCTTTACACAGGGTTAACTTTAACCGACAGAAAAGCAATCAGGAACAAAATTACCCAGCGGGTGAAGGATGCGGGTGCCTTCTCTCTTCGGCCGCTTGTAAGGAGCAGCATTGTTGCACTTCTTGCAGGATTCCTCTATAAATGTTACTGGCTGTGAAGAATGAGGACCACCTCCCGGCGTAGCAGCCCCCATTGTGTTCGGTTTTTTGATTACATTGGCGTACAAACCTATTCGCAGACGGGTAAATCATAATTCCTTAACATAGAAAAGCCCGGCTGTAAAACACCGGGCCCTGCCTATAGCTGTTCTTTATGTATCCGAATAGCTACCGCTATACACGGTATTCGGGGTCATTCCGTAACGTTTCTTGAAACATTTGCTGAAATAAAACGGGTCCTTGTAGCCCACCTGCCGGGCTATCGTCGCAATCTTGGGTGCGGGAGCTTCTTCCTCGAAGGCCCCCTGGCTGAGCAGCTTCATGGCTTCGCCAAGACGGACGTTCGTCACATATTCCACAAACGACTCGCCGGTCTCCTTCTTAAACGCATGGCTTAAATAGCTCGGATTCACAAACAGGGCGCTGGCCGTACTCTGGAGTGACAACGTATCCTCGGCATAATGTGCCGTCACATAGGCGATGGTCTTGCTGATTAAGGCAGTGCCGCTGCTCTGCCGTCTCTGAGCACGGGCATCAACTGCCTGTGACTCCTGCACATCACCTGCCTTGATTCTGAGCCGGTTGATATAGCGCTCTGCCTCCCATTTCTCTGTCAGCTGTGTCCGGATCGTGCGGAGAGCCTGTTCGACAGCATCCTCATCGACGGGCTTCAGCAGATAATGGTCCGCTCCAAGCGAGATGGCCTGCTGTGCATAAGAGAAATTATCGTAGCTGGTGATGAAAATCAGCTTGGCCGCCGAATTCAGCTTACGGACTTCCCCGATGAATTCAAGCCCGTTCATATTTGGCATTTCAATATCCGTAATGATGAGATCGATATGCTGCTCCCCGATGATCTGCAAGGCGGCCGAGCCGTCATCGGCTTCTGCGGCCACCTCGAACCCGGCGGCTTCCCAATCCACCAGACGGATCAGCAGCTGCCTGAAATAATACTCGTCATCCACAATCAGGACGCGGGCTACCGGTGCTGTGTTCATAGTCTGACTGTCCCCTCTTCCTGTTCGTTCGTCTGCTTAAGCAGCGGCAAGCGCAGCTTCACTTCTACGCCCCGGCCCGGCTCAGAAGACAGCAGGATTCCATATGCCGCTCCGAACCGCAGGCGGATACGGTCCTGAATATTCCGGAGTCCGAAGCTGTATCTCTCCGCGCTGTCACGCTCCGACCAGATCAGCCGCTGCTGCTCTTCGCTCATGCCTTTGCCGTTGTCACGGACGGTGAAGCACAGCAGATTCTGTCCGTCCGTGCTTTCCGCTGCGCAGGTAATTTCACACCAGCCGCCGTCCGCCATTCCTCTAATGCCATGGTGGATCGCATTCTCGACCAGCGGCTGAAGCAGCATGGTCGGCACCAGGCAGGACTCCAGTCCAGGCCCGAACGATATCCGGTAGTTCAGCTTAGGGAATCGGATCTGCTGAATATAGAGGTAGCTCTCCAGATGCTTCTGCTCCTGGGCCACCGTTATCAGCTCCTGACCGTTGCTAAGCGAGATCCGGTAGAACTCACCCAGCGCCTTCAGCATCTTGCTGATGTCCTTCGCCCCCGACATCACTGCCATCGCACGGATCGTGTCCAGTGTATTGTACAGGAAATGAGGCTTGATCTGCGAATAGAGCAGCCGCAGCTCCAGCATTCTTTTGGTCTGCTCTTCCGTCTCCACCTGGACCATCAGGCGCTGGATGCGCTCCACCATTTCATTGAAGGTAGCTCCCAGCCGGCCGACCTCGTCCTCGGAATCGGCGGCCGCGCGCCGCTCCAGATTCCCGCTGCCCACCTCGACTATCACCTCGCTAAGCTGGCTGAGCGGCCGGGTCAGCCGGCGGGCGAACAGAATAGACAGAAGCACTGCTGACAGGATGCTGATCAGGCCGAACCCGGCCAGCAGCAGGGCTATTTTCCAGTACCCGTAGGTTAGCTCTGATATCGTCACCAGCTGGACGATCTTCCAGTCATAGGGAGCGAGACTCTGCATGGATACTAAATAACGGTCTCCGGCGACCTCCTGGGTCCGGGTTCCTTGTGAGACTGACTTGACCCAATCCGTAAGGGATGCCTCCGCGACCGGCTGGTTCACCCTTGAGGCTTCATTCGCAGAGATGATTCTTCCGTTCCGGTTAATGACCAGCGTAGCGCTCTCCGGGTTCTGTTCATTATGATAGAGGCGGGCAAGTGTCCGCTCGTCAATGTTGACATAGATATAGCCCAGCGGGGTCCCCTTCTCCATGCTCTTAATGACCCTGCCCACACTGATCATATTCTTGTGCTTCATCCCGGACAGAAAGGCAGGCGTAAGCGAATCCGCCCAGACCGCACCGCCTCTGGCTGCATCAATCTCCGCCCGTGGATAGATTCCAAGACTCTCCCGAGTCACTCCGGTCAGGTTGGAGGTGTAATAAAGGTTGCCGTTCAAGGATTCAATAATAACAGAATCAATATTCGGTTCGGTTACCAGCATTGCAGCCAGTGTATTGTAGATCGACTTCAGTGCAGCCACATCATTGCCGTCACCGGTATCTCTGCTGAGCAGCTTCTGGGTGTCCTGATTGATCAGCACGAACTTCGTGAAATTCTGGACCGACTGGAACACCGTCTCCATCGACTGCTTGACCAGTCTCACTTCCTGCTGTGAGCTTGCCGTGGTTCTCTCCAGGGTCTGATTGAAGACAATCCGCTGAATGCTGACCATGAAAATCACCAGTGCCAGCAGGACAATCAGGAGGTTGCTTAACAGAATTTTCCGCCGCAGCGGCATACTGCCGCTGAACAGAAAGGGCAGATCCGCCCTTAGCCTCTTCAAGAGGGATGGATATCGCATGAACCGCTTCATCGTTCCCTCCGTTACATGTATGGTTGTACATGTATTATACACAAATTACAACAACAGAAAAGCCGCTGTCCCCAAAGCTATGGAATGACAGCTTGAGCTCCCCTCCGCGTGAAGTCAGCTGGAAGAGGGGATAAAAGGGATTTATCCCTCTGTTTCATAAGAAACAGCAGGTATTCTCCAATGACGGGGGGAATGCCTGCTGTTTTGAGTTGTCTATTCGAACGAATGGATTTAAGCCGAACGGGTCAGCTTGCGGACAACCTCCTGGCTGTACTTGCGTTTGGTGATGAAGAAGAAGCTGAGCTGGAACACGATATAGACCGCCACAACAATGGTGGTATTCTTCATGAACTCGAGGGCGATGTCCGATCCGCTCATCACATGGGTGATCAGATAGATGACCGAATAGCCCAGGATGCTGCCAAGCAGCAGCGGGACAAAGAAGGTGATGAGCAGCTCTGCCGAGACGACCGAGCGGATCTCCTTGTCGCTGATCCCGATTTTGTAGAGTTTCCTGAAAAAGATGGTGGCGTTCCCGATTTCGGTATACTGCTTGAAGTACAGCACCATTCCGCCAGCAACAAAGAATAATACCCCGATCAATGAGGTGACGAATACAAAGAGCGAATAGTTCTTCTTCAGCGCTTTGTAGGCATCCACCTTGGATGCAACGGCAAACATCTTGCCGCTTCCGTCCTTGTCTGTAGCATCCAGGGTATCCTTAAGCTTTTGAATAACCCCGTCCGTCCCCTTCCAGGCAGCAAAATCAATTCCATAATGAGTTCCGGTTGCCGCCGCACCTACCTTGGACTCCATATTCTTGTAATCCTCGTTGCTCACTACGATTCCAGAGCTGGTCGGATACGAGCTGGCTGTTGCAAACCAGTTGCCGTGATAAGAGGCCTTCACCTTGTAATCGAAGGTCTGCTTGCCGTCGGTGAACTGGATCTTCTCTCCTTCTCCGATACCGTGGGTACCCGGCTCCCAGGCTGTCACAATGTTAAGAGCCTCACCTGCGCCCACCGATACCTTCTCCCCGGTCAGCTTGTTATACATCTCCTGCGAGATGATCGGCTTCGTCTTCAGGATATCGTATTTATCGCCTTCCAGATTCATCCGCAGATTCAGGAAGTGGGTCTCCTGGATTGACTTCAGCGGCTCAGCGGATGTCTTCAGCACCTGCTCCAGCTGTTCTTTCTCCAGCACATGTACACCGGCAACGGATATATACTCCACATCATATTTATTCCGCTCGGCGATGCTCTCTGACAATTGCAGTAAGGAGAACGGGGATGCGACGAGGAAGATCGTCATTCCGCTAAGAATGCTCAGGATGAACATGATCCGTTTGTTCTGATTGAATTTGTGACTGATTTCTGTGATCGACAGGATGTGCCGGTAGTAGAATTTCTTGTTCTTGAGGAAGGTAATCAGTGTATTCCCGAGATGGGAGATCACCATGTAGATCCCGATGAAGCTCATCAGAACATAGGTGATAATCATGAAGGGGTTGGTATTCAGGCTCTCAGCGTTCGAGATGAAGATCAGGAAGAGAATGGATGCTATAACCAGCCCTACCCCCAGCAGCCCAAGCTTGGCATCACTTGCCTTCGCCTGATTATCCTGCTTGCGGGAATCCTTCATCAGGTCTGCGATATCGAGCTTGCCGACCTTGACGCTTGAGATCAGCTGCGAGGCAGCGAAGATTACCGTAAAGACAACCGCAGTAACAATGAAGCTTGCTGCACTGAGTGAATACGCTACGCCTTGCAGATCCAGCAGATTGATCGCTACGTTCTGGAACAGCCTGGAGAAGATCGCACCCGTGATGATTCCGGCGATAAGCGAGGACACGCTGATGATCAGATTCTCCAGCAGGATGATCTTCTGCAGATCATTTTTATGCATCCCGAGTGACATGAAGATGGCGAATTCCTTGCTTCGCGCCTTGATGAATGAGGAATGCGCATAGTTGATGAAGAATACGGAGAAGAGCGTCAGCGCAACCAGACTTAGCATCAGGACAATCTGGATGACATCCTCCGTCGCTCCTTCACGGATGCTTTTATTGAACAAGAGCGCAGCATAGAGGAAAAAAATCGTGATCGCAAAGGCGCTGCAGATGAAGTAGGAGAAGAAGTTGCGGACATTGCGCTTGAAATTTTTAATCGTAACGTCTCTAAAGGTCATTGCTTTCCCCTCCAATGATGGCCAGACAGTCGAGAATCTGATCGAAGAACTCCTTGCGGACCCCGCTGCTGACAATCTCCATGCTGATCGTACCGTCTTTAATGAAGATAATCTTCTTGCAGAAGCTGGCCGCGAAGGCATCATGCGTAACCATCAGAATGGTGCTGTCCCGTTCCTGGTTCATCTTCTCGATACATTTCATCACGGCATTCGACGACTTGGAATCCAGGTTGCCTGTAGGCTCATCAGCGAAAATAATGTCCGGATCATTAATCAGCGCGCGGCTCACCGCCACTCTCTGCTGCTGTCCGCCGGAGATGTTGTAAGGGTATTTGCCGGCAATCTCATCGATGCCCAGCAGCTTCATGATTTCTTCGCTCTTAGACTCCATATGCTCTTTATCGCGCTTGTCGAGAATCATCGGCAGCATCACATTTTCCTTCAGCGTCAGGCTGTCCATGAGGTTGAATTCCTGGAAGACGAAGCCCAGATGCTGTCTGCGGAAGAGGGCCATCTGGTTCTTATCCATGGAGGTAATGTTCTTGCCCCCGATCAGAACCTCGCCATAGCTCGGCTTACCGATTCCGCTGAGGATGTTCAGCAAGGTGGTTTTGCCGCTCCCGGAGGGTCCCATAATCCCGATGAAGTCCCCCTTCTCTACGTTGAAGCTTACGGAATCCAGTGCCACTGTCGAATGCTCACCGTTTTGCACACCATATACTTTCTTAACCTCTTTGACTTCCAGTACTACGCTCACAGCTTCATCTCCCATTAATCATCTATTCATCGTATTTCTTTCCGGTAGCTCTATTGTAGGAAATCGGGGCTTCCACATCCATCCATTTAAGTTATATTGTCTTTCATTTTTGAAAGATACGAAATCTGCACCTCGGTGCCTTGACCTACTTCAGAGGTAATCGTGAGCCGGTGGCCCAGCTTGCGGGCAATTTCCGAGCAGACGTAGAGGCCGATGCCGGTAGCCTGATGATGGGTACGTCCGTTTTTCCCGGTAAAAAAGGGCTGGAAGACCCGCTGCAAATCTACAGGCTCAATCCCGATCCCCTCATCCCGGATGGACAGTACCACCTGCTCGCCCTGCTGCTGAAGACGGAAATAGATGGATTTGGCCTCTCCCCTGGAGTCAGAGTATTTGATCGCATTCGAGATAATCTGATCAAGCATCGCCGTATTCCATTTGCTGTCTGTCATGACCGTGATCTGCTCGTCCTCACATTCAATCACCGGGTACACATTGTTATAGATATACTGGTTCCGCTTGCTGTTGATCAGATGACGGAGCGATTCCAGCAGCTTGACCGGTCCCGGGTTATAATCGCGGGTGAAATGCTCCAGACGGAAGAACTTCAGCATCTGGTTCAGCATGCTGAGAATTTTGTCCTTCTCCTCTTCTATATGCTGGAGGGCCAGGGCATGGCCGGTGGGATTCATTTTGTAATTCTGGAGAATGAGGTCGATGACCGACAAGGGTGTTTTGAGATTATGTATCCACTGGGAGATGAACTTATGGGTGTTGTCGGCCCGTGCCTTGACCTCATAGATCTGGTCCTGATAGCTGTGGTGAAGCTGGTGAATAAGCCGGATGGCAGACTGCTGTTCGGCCGAGAAGCCCTTCTCATCAATCTCGATATTCTCGGACAAGCGCTGGAGCTCCCGGTGGGTGGAGACGTAGCGGAAGAACCGGAAGCCCATGAACAGGATGAAAATATACAGATAAATGCTGAGCAGATACAGAAGCTGAATGCTGTTGCTGACATAAAAACAGCAGTAGACGCTGACCAGCACATGGCTCGTGAAATAGACAAGGGTAAAGGACAGATGGTCGCGCGCAAAGGACCGGAACAGCCTGATACTCACTTACGCGTCCCTCCCATCACCGACGTGTCAAAAATATAACCCACGCCCCGTTTGACCCTGATGACATCCTGAAAGCCGAGACTCGCAAGCTTGCTCTTGACCCGGGTTACATTGACCGTCAGCGTATTGTCCACCACGAAATGCACATCGTCCCACAGCTCCTCCAGGAGCTCTTCCCGGGTGACGATGGTATCCTTTTGCTCCATCAGCTTCTTCAGCAGCTTATATTCGTTCTTGCTCAGCTCCTCCACCGCGCCCTTGCAGGAGATGCTGAAATTGCGGTCATCCAGATGAATGGGGAGCGGCTCCGGCAGCGGCTCGGACTTGCCCGCGTACTCCCCGTAATTGCGGCGCAAAATGGCCATAATCTTCGCCAGCAGCACCTGAATATTCAGCGGCTTGACGATGTAGTCATCGGCGCCCAGCTCCATGCTGAGCACCTGGCTGGACTCTTCATCCCTGGCGGAGATGATAATGATCGGCACGGTAGTCTTTCTTCTGAAGACGCGGCAATAATAGAAGCCGTCATAGTAGGGCAGGTTCAGGTCAAGCAGCACCAGCTGCGGCGCTTCCTGCTCGAAGATTTTCTCCACCGCCTGGAAATCTGCAACCTCCACCACCTCATAGCTGTACTTGCGCAGGATATCAGTCATCAGCGTACGGATTTTGATATCATCCTCGACGATCATGATCTTGAACAATTCGCTCACCTCTCCGCAGCCCGCAGTTTCCTGGATCATTCCCTGTTATGAAGCCTCCGCGAGCTTATGGCCGACAAACCCGATGATCGTGCCGATGCTTGCGAAGTGTTCATGTATCAGTTCCTCGGGCAGAATAATGATCTTGAATTCGCGCTCCAGTCTGTCCACCAGGTCAAGCAGACCCAGAGAGCTCAGCAGCCGGGACTCGAAGATATCAGTGTCCGGGCGCAGCTCCACAGCAGGAACGCGGGTCAGACCCGCTACGATCATTGTAACTTGTTCTGTGATTTTCATATACTGTTTTCTCCAATACTGGGGGATTTGTAATAGGGATCAAAAACATGGGCAATCGCCCGGATGAAATAGGTACCGCTTGGTGTGACCTGAATCAGCGGAGAATCTACCCCTTCCAGAAGCCCGTCCCGCTCCATGGCACGAAGCTGAATAATTTCCTGCTGGAAGTAAGTGTCGAAATCCGCGCCGCAGCTGGAAGTGAACGCCTCTTTGTCGATGGACATGCCGCCGAGGAGCCGCTGCAGGATAAGCTCAGCACGAACCAGGTCATCCTCCGACATCTGATGGGTTCTGCCGGTCTCTACAGGGAGTCTGCCCTGATCCAGCGCTGAGCGGTAACGGTCCATAGCCGTGGTGTTCTTATAATAGAGTCTGCCGGTCTTGCTGACGGCCGACTTGCCCAGTCCCAGCAGCTCCGGGCTGCCAATCTCCGAGGAACCCATGAAATCCCTGACCACCTGCGGTCCCGGATGCCGTTCTCTTCCGGTATTGCGGATGAAGGTATCGCTGCCCATCATGGTATAATCCGGCGACAGCGCCTCCCGGGCCAGCTCGAAAAGACGGGCTACCATGTAAGGATTGGGCAGGCTGAGCAGCGGGATTTTGCGCTGCAGCGGATAGATGGCCGGATAATGGGCGTACGGGAAGGCCACAATTTTGTCCGGAGCGATCTTGACAATCTCCCGCAGTGTGCGCTCGAACTCTCCAAGACCCTGATAGGGCAAGCCGTAGCACAGATCCACATTCACCGTGAAGCCCTTGCTGCGGGCAATTCCTATAATCTCCCGTGTCTCTTCCAGATCGCATTCCCGGTGAATGGCATTCAGGACCCGGGTGTCGAAATCCTGAACACCGAAGCTGATATAATTGAAGCCCAGCGCCTTCAGCAGCCGCAGCTTCCCTTCACTTACAATCTGCTTGTCCGGGTAGGCCTCCAGCTTCACTCTGGCGTTCTCCAGCGGCTCCACATACCGGTTCAGACTCCCGTACAGCCGTTCGATCTGCCGTTCATTCAGATAAGCCGGTGTTCCGCCGCCCCAGTGGATATTGCCGGACTTCAGCTTCCGGCTGCGGCCTGCCAGCTTAAGTTCCAGCTCCTGCTCCAACGCACCGATATAGAGATCCTGATCTTCCTCTCTGCCGCCCAGCACCCGGTCACAGCAGCAATAATAGCAGATGGATTTGCAGAACGGGATATGTACATAGACCTGTGCCTCCTCCAGTTCATTAAGGGTAAGGGCGATGGCGGATTCATCCGCAGGCTGGCGCCAGTGGCTGTCCACGGGATAGCTCAGATACATCGGCAGATTATATTCGTTGTACTTCTGTGACAGATAATGCAGTTGATGCTCAGTGGCCAATTTCACGTTCTAAGCTCCCTCCTTGCCCGTTCTTGCCGGGCTGCACAGTCTCACTATAAGCTCCTCTTCCTTGTGCATGATATCCTTCAGCAGCTGTTCATGGGCAATCCGCCAGTCTTCCGGCAGTTGAATACCCTTACTCCAGCGGATGAGATCGCTGCGGATATCCAGCCATGCGCGGATAATCCCGCCCGCTATGGAGACAACGGCGGGTTGATCTGTGAACAGACGCTCCAGCCGGTACTGCTCCGCCCGCTTGAAATCAATGATGGTATTCAGACCGGCGATCAGCCGCCGGGTATGCGGCTCTTCGGGATTCCCCGGTAGAGCGGCATAATCCGCAAGGAAGACAGACAAGGCCGCGATACCTCCGGCTAAGTCATCCTGGCAGGTGCGGTACAGGCTGCGGAGTTTACAGATATCGGGCTGCTTATAATAAAGATAAGGCTGCTGGTCACGCGGGAATTCCATCTGCGTGTATGTCTGCTCCGGCAGCATGAGATGCTGGAGATAGCCTTGGCAACCATTCAGCAGATCGCCTGCTGTAAGCATCCGTTCCCTGTAGTTCAACGCATCCTTATGGCTGTGCTCCAGCACAAGGAACTGATCCTGCAACTCTTTGAAGCCATAGACCAGCAGCGTATGGGCAAGATGCTTCTTCCGGTAGGTGTCCCTGCGGGCCGGCTCATAGAAGCTGTCCACCCACAGAATGAACAGGCTCTGCCGCTCAAGTCCCGCAATAAGCCTCTGCTTCAGCGCCTTCCCTTCCAGCGGGGTCTCGTACCTGACGGTAAGCTGCAACTGCTCCAGCAGCGCCTCGGGTGTGGCGGATTCAAGACAGACCGCAGAGATGGACGACGGTCCGGCCTCAGAACCCTCCAGGCGATATACATATATATCGCTGCACAGAAATGTATTCAGGTTTCTGCCGAAGACGTTCAGCACAGGGAACAGTGAGTTATAGAGACAGCTTTTGTAATATAGGTCGTTAAAAGGCTGCGGCTGGGCAGCGCGGCATACCTGGATGGAGGGTGCCGGTATTATCGGGCTTCCCGGGACGTTGCTCTGCTCCGGGAAGCTGGCGCCAGCCGCTGCCTCTTTACGGTAAGCGTCACTCCTAAGGCTTGCAGCAGCCGTGGTATACACGGCAAGTCCCCCCTCAACAAGCATAGCCTGCGCTCCGATAGTAGAGCTGCTCAGCAGATCTTCATACGCAAGAGTTATGCCTCTTGCAGCAAGCTCGCTGTGCAGCGCGACAGCTTCAACCGAGTTGCCGCCGATTTCGAAGAAATCATGGTGCAGGCCAGGCTCCTTCAGCTCCAGCACCGTCTCCCAGGCCTGGCGGATGGACTGCTGCAGCGGAGTGGTACAGGGAATGTATACACTGTCCGTGAGCATAGCATTCAGGGTGACCTCGGGCAGTTGTTTTTTATCCACCTTGCCGTTGGCATTCAACGGGAGCTGCTCCACCCGGACGAATATGGACGGAATCATGTAGACGGGCAGGTGCTCAGCCAAATGCTGCTTGAGCGCAGTGACTTGAATGTCTGGCTGGCTTGCAGTCAGATAGGCGCATAGATGTTTCTCCCCCGAACCCTGGCTCCTGGCCGTAACGATTGCATCCCGGATTCCCGGATAGTCCAGCAGCCGCTTCTCCACCTCCTTCGTCTCGACGCGGTAACCGCGAATCTTCACCTGATCGTCACGGCGGCCGAGGAATTCGATCATCCCATCTTCTCTCATCCGGCCCAGATCGCCTGTCCTGTATATCCGGTCCGCTCCAGGGTTGCCGAAGGGATCGGGCAGGAAGGCCCGTGCGCTTTTGTCCGGGTCATTGATGTAACCGCGCGCCACCCCGATCCCTCCGATGTATAGCTCCCCGGTCTCGCCCGCGTCCACCGGCTGCCCGGAATCATCGAGAATGTACCAGACATTCTGCTCAACCGGCAGGCCGTAGGGAATGCTCGTCCAGTTCCCGCAGACCTCAGCAACATGATGATAGATGGACCAGACCGCAGCCTCCGTAGCTCCGCCGAGTGCGGTCAGCTTGGCCCGGGGGAAGTAACGGGAATAGCTCCGTGCCAGCTCCAGGGGAATCCAGTCTCCGCTCAGGAAGATATGCTGCAGCTGCATTTGGGTGAAATCCGGCAGCTGCTCCGACGCATGCCTGATCAGATATTGCAGGGTCGCAGGCACAGAGTTCCAGAACGTAATTCCCTGTTCCAGCAGGATGCGGATAAGGTCGGCAGGACTGGTAATTTCCGACTCCGCACACAGGACAATCATGCCGCCAGCGGCCAGGAGGCCGAAGATATCATATACGGACAGATCGAAGCATACCGAGGTTACACATAATCCCTTGTCCCTGCTGGACATATGGAGCTCACGGTTCACCCAGCCAATCAGGTTAACGGCAGAACGGTGCTCAATCATCACACCCTTAGGCATACCGGTCGATCCGGAGGTGTACATGATATAGGCCAGATCCCTTCCCTGAACCGGGAGACCGGGATTATCATCGGAAGAGGGGGAATCTGCCGAATCTGCCGTAAGGTCAGCAGCTCCCAGGGTGAATTGAACGGGCACATCCAGCGGTTCTCCGTTTTCACAGATCGCGGCAACCGCCCCCGAGTGCTGCAAAATATAATTTTTGCGGCTGTCCGGGTAACGGGGATCTAACGGTACATATGCGGCCCCGCTTTTTAGCACAGCCAAGAGGGCCACAATCAGATGCTTATTCCGGTTCACAATAACCCCGACATGGTCATTCGGCCGGATACCCCGGGCAATCAGATTATGCGCCAGGCGGTTGGCCTGCCGGTTCAGCTCCCCGTAACTCATAGACTCTCCTGCTGTAACGATGGCAGTCTGTCCCGGCTGCCGGGCTGCCTGAAGCTCGAAGCATTCATGCAGTGTGGCAGCATTAGCAGAAGAACGGCCGCAGCGGGATTCCGTCATCACGATTACCTCCCCGTGTGCATTGTGTCCGGCGCAGACTGCTCCCGGCCCAGCTCTTCCGTAAGCCCGGTCAGTCCGCCCAGCGTCTCGCAGCCCAGCAGCTCGTCCACATGCTTCTCCAGATTAATGCCAAGCCTTCTCTCTACTATGGCGATGTACTCCACGATCATCACCGAGGTAATGGCCAGATCGTCGGCAATCGATAAGCCCGGATGCAGCTCCTCCTGATCGAAATAGCATACGCCAGCGATAATCTCATACAGCATGTTCTGCATCTGCATCTTCTCCTCTCTCTTCGTCCATCACAGCCGCCTGCTGAATTCAAGCTTCAATTGCTGCCGGTCCACCTTGCCGCTGCCCCCGGCCGGGAAGCAGTCATATACATGAACCAGATCGGGAACCATATAGCCCGGCAGCCGCTTGCCGACCGCCTGCTTCAGCCCGAGAACAGTGAAGCTGCCTGCATCCTGCACGATCACTGCGGCACAGATCAGCGGATAGCCTTCGCTGTCGGGGATATCAACAACTATGGCATGAAGGATCATCTCCAGCTCATGCAGCACGCGCTCAATCTCCGGCAGCTCAACCCGGAAGCCTGAGCGCTTGATCATAGCGTCCCGGCGTCCAATCAGGACCAGTGCGCCGTCTTCGTCCACTGTAGCCATATCCCCGGTACAATAGAGCCTGTCCCCAAGCCCCCACTCCGGGGGAACCCGGCGGAAGCTCTGCTCTGTAAGCTGTGGATTACGATAGTATCCCTTCATAACGATGGAGCCTCTGACACAGATCTCCCCCTCTTCACCGCTGCTTGCAAGGCGGCCGTCAGCGGTGATTACCACCACACCGGTATTCCCGCAGGGATAACCAATCGGCACCGGGGCATCCCGTATAATCTGTTGAGCCGTCAGCGGATAACAGGTACAGACATTGGTCTCTATTAGTCCGTATAAATTGTAGAAATCTGCACGCGGCAGCAGCTCCATCATCCGCAGCAGCAGCTTCGGCTGAAGAACCTCTCCCGCGAACAGTACGCCGCGCAGCGAAGGCAGACCGCCTTCGGGGAACCGGGCATATTTGACTACGGCATTCCACAGGGAAGGTACGGTGTAGATCCAGCTAATCCGCTCTTGCCTGACTGCGGCAAGGAAGCGTGACGGATGCTGAATGACCTCAGTGCCCAGCAGGATCAGAGTCGCCCCCACGGCAACCGGCACGAAGATATCGAAGACCGCCAGGTCGAAATGAAAAGGCGCTACCGCTGAGAAGCGGTCTTGCTCTTCCGGCTTGAAGTAGCTGCAGCACCAGTCAATGAATGTTCTGGCATTGAGATGGGTAATCATCACTCCCTTAGGCACTCCAGTGGAGCCTGAAGTGTATAGAATATAGGCCAGATCCTCGCTGATCGGCGGCCTTCTGCCGCTCTGCAGGTCACGCAGCGGCTGCCCTGTCTCCACATGAACGGCTTTGCAGTCATACGCTCCATCTTCATTGTCATCCTCTGACTCTGCCTTCTTCTCATCCAGGAGCAGCACATGCAGCGATCTTAAATGTTCTGCTTGCCCGGAGTCTGCCTCCTTCAACAGCTTTTTCAGATTCGTGCGCTCCGTAATCAGGTACTGCGTCCCGCTGCTCTCCAGGATGGCCAGCATCCGCTGAACAGGAGAATAGGTCGTATCCAGCGGAATATATGCTCCTGCGGTGAACAGCACGCCGAACATGGCACATATCGCCTGCGGAGACTTGTCCAGACAGATTGCAGCAGTCTCCCCCGGCAGCATACCCGCGGAGATCAGTGCATCGGAAATCTGCAGACTGCGACGGTAGAGACCGCCATAGGTCAGCTCCCGGCCTTCATGATACAATGCCGTCCGCTCCGGGCAGCGTTCGGCGCTGCAGATCAGGTAATGCTGAAGCAGGAAATCACTCATACCCTTCCCCCAGACCTTCCAGCATGATTCTCTTCTGCATCTCACTCGTCCCGGAGTACAGCTTGGAGGCCAGTGAATCCCGCATCTGCTTCTCCGGGGCACTCTCCTTCACATATCCGTAAGCCCCCCAAATCTGTACAGCCGCCAGGCTGTTCTGCACCTTGGATTCGGAGGTATGCAGCTTCAGCATAGAAGCACTGTGCATCCCGCAGCGTCCCTGATCGAAGTCGGCGCATACCTTGTACAGCATTAGCCTGCCCGTTTCCAGCCGGAGCCGCATCTGGACCAGCTTGTCATAGACCCCTTCGAAGGAGAGAATAGCTTGTCCGAACTGCTTCCTCTTGCTTGCATAATGATACGTCTGTTCATACTGCTGTTCCATGGCTCCGGCATGATAAGCACTGACGATAATCCGCTCCCACAGCATTGCCTTGAAGAAGATGCCCATCCCCTGACGCTCCCGTCCCAGCAGTCTGTCAGCCGGAATGCGGGTGTGGTTCAGCAGAACCTCACTCATCGGACTGGTCCGCAGACCCATTTTGCCGAAGACTTGTCCTATCCTGTATTCCTCCTGCTGTGCCTCCAGAATAAAAGCAGACACATCCAGCATGGGCAATCCGTTCGCATGCTTGCCGTACACCAGCAGAATATCGGCTTCCGGGGCCAGTGTGGCAAAGGTCTTGACGCCATTCAGCAGATACCCGTCCGCAAGCTTCTCGACCGAGGTGGTCATGGCAGAAGAGTCGGACCCGGCCCCCGGCTCTGTAATGACGCTGCTGCCGATGAATCTGCCGCCGATCAGCGGGGCCAGATAGCTTGTCTGCTGTTCCCCATTACCATACACCCAGAGCGGCACCTGTGCCGCCGACATCTGGGCGCATACCGAGAACACCAGGCCTTCGTCATGGCAGTGCCGCGCCAGTGAGTACACCGCCAGTGCCGTAGTCAGCATCCCCTGCTCTGCGCCGCCGTAACGCTCCGGGAAGGGAAGTCCAAGCAAGCCGGTATCGGCGATTCTGGACCATTTATCCCTGCGGAAGGTGCCATGCTCATCATCCTCATATACTCCGTCGTTCAAATATCGCCCGCTGCATTCCTCCATCAGACTGCAGATCTGCCGCTGCTCCTCGGTATAGCTGAAATCCACATTAAGCGCCCCTCAACCCTGAGATTTATGAACATACAATGAATACAAGGTAATGTTACAGGTTCTCTCCACCCATGCCTCTGACGATGACGTCATTCAGCAGAAATTGGCTTTCCGCCGGAATTCCCTCCACGGCCCACCTTCTGAGGACATTCTTCTGCACCTTGCCGGATTCCAGCACCGGCAGCTGGGAGACGAGGTGCACCCGGTCGGGTACCTTGTAGTTGGCGATTTTGCCGCGGCAGTAGGCCTTGACTTCGCCTTCGGTCAGCAGGACTCCGGGCCTCGGGATGACAAAAGCAGCAAGCGCCTCGCCCAGAATCTCATCCGGCTCCCCGACTACCGACACATCCTCCACCTTGTCCATGTGCAGTACACATTCTTCAATATCTACCGGATAGACATTGAAGCCGCCGCGGATGACCATATCTTTGATCCGTCCGGCAATACAAAGGTTGACGCCATCCTTGTAATAACAAGCCAGATCCCCGGTGTACAGCCATCCTTCCTCATCGATCACCTCACGTGTCTTAGCCTCATTCTTATAGTAGCCCTTCATCAGATAGCCCCGGATGGCCAGCTCGCCGATCTCACCCTTCGGCAGCTCCTTGCGGTCCCGGTCCACAATCTTGGCCTCGAAGCCTTCAATCGGCCTGCCCACGGTGTGCAGCCGGACATCCGGCGGATCATCCAGGCGCGTCATGGTGACCAGACCGGTAGCTTCAATAATGCCGTAGGCATTAATCAGCGTACATTGGGTGGTCTCCTCGATGGAGCGGGCCAGATAAGGGGTGCACAACGAACCGGAGACCACGACCTTGCGCAGCTCGCGGAACAGCCCCGGCTTGCAGTAGGGCATGGCCAGAATCAGGCTCCACATCGTCGGCTGGGTGTGAAAGAGGTTAATTCCGTTTTTGGCGACATGGCTCAGAATATCATTGGGGTTGAAGTTGGTGATCCATTTCATCGTAATACAGGAGACGAAGTAGACCAGCACGGCATTGAAGCCCTGTGCCGCATAGAGGGGAGCAATCGAAAAGCCGATATCCTCCCGGATATCCAGCAATTGTCCGCCGTAATAAGAGGTAGCCACCAGATTGCGGTGAGTGATCATCACACCCTTGGGGTGGCCGGTGGTTCCTGAGGTGTATCCCAGAATCGCAATATCGTCAGGCTCAACAGGTTCAAGCGGCCTATTATTCAGCGGAACGGTCAGCGGGCTCAGCAGTTCGGAGAACGGCAGACTGCCTGCCTGAGGCTCATCGCCCAGCACAATATAATTGCGGATAGCCGGCAGCCGGGGACGAAGCTCCTTCAACAGAATCTCTTCATAATTAAAAATGCCCAGCCGGTCCTGATAAATGATCGTCTCCGCATCGGAATCCTCCAGAATCCGCCTGATCTCATCCGGCTCATAACGCGTGCTGACGGGAACGATCCATGCGCCGATCCGGAACAGGGCGAAGTAGAGATACAGATATTCCAGACTGTTAGGCAGCAGTACGGCTACCTTGTCATTCTTCCGGATGCCGAGGTCCAGCAAATTGCCGGCGATCGTGGCGGCATAATCATACAACTGCGCGAAGGTTACAGTCTCCTGCTCGAACACCACGGCAGGCTTGCCGGGGTAATCCCGCTGCAACGTGTCCAGTACGCAATCAATGGTTAAACGTTCATAATGGATCATTGGTGTACCTGTCTCCTTTATCAGTCCAGATAGGATAGATCAAAGCCTTCGAAATGCTGCGCGGCCTCTTCCTCGTTCAGAATGGCGCCGATACAGCCCGGCCGTTTGCGGGGTCGCTGCATAGCCGTCATAATATACTGGATATAATTGAAATTGTTCGAGAATGAACGGATGCCGATGGCCTGCATGATAATCCCGATGAACGCGCCGGGGGCGAGGTTGGTATTCATCATCTTGTCCGCGTAGTCCGGGAACAGCTCCGCCTTCAATTTCTCCACACAGACGAACAGGAACTTCTGCATACGGATGAAAATATAGTCATTCTCCTTCTGATAGATCTCATCCGTGTGGATCAGCTCTCCATTCAGATAGAATTCGGCCAGAACCGGTGATTTCAGCTTCATATACCCCTCCTGGTCGAAGGTGATATGATTGAACACATCATATAGGACCACCGTGTACGACAGCTCCTCTTTTCCGCTGAATGCCTGAAGCCCGGTTAAGTACAGATTGCCGTCCGCAGCATAAATATCCACAATATCCTCTTCGTAAAATAATGCACCGGAGCCTCCTTCCTCCATCTGCTGCCTATACATGAAGTAGGAGCTGTAAATCCCGCTCATAATCTCAAAAATATGAAAGCACTTAAACCGGTCAAACCTCAGCCTGGCGGCGAGCTTCCTGTCGAACCGCTCCCCTTCCAGCTCTGCCTTCAGCTTCCGCTCCAGATACTCTCTGGAACACAATACACCCTTCCCGCCGTTAAAAAGCTCGTCCACCGCCGCTTCCAGAATCAGCCCTTCCGGGCTTACCGTCAGATGGATCATGAACGACAGGGAGACATCCTGCTTACGCATACGGGTAATATCCCGCTGCCAGCCGATGATACGCAGATTCCCGTCCTCCTGCCTCTGGAGATTCGTACCCCGCGCCCGGATCATGGGCACAAGCTTATCCGTGCAGGAATAGTTGCCGTAAGCAACTCTTTTGCGGATAATCTCCAGGTCGAGCGGTTCTCTTACAATCAGCTTAGGGACGGGGAAATTCGCAGTCTTCATCGTTCTCCACCCTCCCTTACCATGTGAGATACGCCGCTGCATACGTTAAGCCGCATGCACTGCCCAACAGCAGAATGGAATCTCCCTTATGCAGCAGCCCCTGCTCTTCGCCTATAGCCAGGCCCGCAGGGATATTAGTGCTGCCCATGTTGCCGTTCAGGGGAAACGTATTGACGGGGAAAACCTTATCTGACCGCACCTCCAGCTTATTCAGCAGTGAATTGGTAATATTGCGGCCCAGCTGGTGGGAGAAGATATAATCGATGCTGTCCTTACTCAGCCCGTGCCCGTCCAGGAATTCTTCAACGAAGCCCGGCATATCGCGGATGACCTTGGCGGCAATCCCGCGGCCGTCCGACCGGCTCATGAAATCCATCTCCGCGAAGCTTGGTACGGGCATATGGATTTTGGGCGACACATAGAGGGACAGATCCCAATCCTCATGATTCCGCTGCTCCCCGTAATACCGGATGGATCGTTCGCCATGATCGGCACCCAGCAGCATCGCGGCGGCGCCTGCCCCGGCGAACAGCAGATTCATTTTGTAATCCGCGTCTGCAAGGCTGCTGACCTTGCCTGCGTAATTGGAAGCCTCCAGCAGCTCCAGCGGATTCTCACTGGTCACCACGAGAATATTGCGGTATTTGCCGGAAGATATGTATAGACTGGACAGCTCCATCGCTTTGAGGAATCCGTTACAGGTATCGTTGATGTCATAATAATTGCTCCGGCTCATCCCCAGCTCATGTGCGAGAATCATGGCATACGACGGCTCACGGAACGGATTGCAGACACCCACGAACAGCAGTAAGTCCACTTCGCTTGCCGGGATTCCCGCTTTGCCGATCGCTTCCTGTGCAACCTTCACGGCCATCTGCACCGAGCCGTCTTCCCTGTAGTCCACAGAGCAGGAGCGGGTCTCGATCTCCAGGAAATCAAGCTTGCGCTTACTGCCGTACACGAGCTGCTCCAGATCATCCTTGGCCAGCTCCTGACAATAATTCTCCGCGAACCATTCTACAATCTCCCCGTTGTTCATGCGCCCCTTAGGGATGTAATAGGATAAGGCGCGTATAGACAGATTCAACATGGTCATATTCCTCTCCATTAAGATGATAGACTGCCGGTCTGCAGGTCCCCGCCCAGGCTTCTATAGTAATTGAAACGATCGTAAGCTTCGCCCAGTGTGCGGGTCATCACGCGGTCTTCGGGATTGAACATGACCTGATACTCTCTCTCGAGTCTTAGCATCGCGTTCACTAAGGATAAAGAATCGATCCCCAGCTCCAGCAGCAGATTGACCTCCGGGGTCAGTCTGGAGGACTCAATTCCCAAATACCCGGCGAAAATCTGCTGAAACTGTGTAAAGCTTATCCGCTCTTGCATATGCTCACCTGCCTGTTGTCATATTGTGTCTAACCTGGTCAATCAGGAGAGGGACGGCCTCGAACAGATCGGCCACAATACCGTGGGCAGCCAGTCCCAGAATCGGCGCGTTCCGGTCCTTGTTGATGGCAATGACCGTGTCCATTCTGCGGATGCCCACGGTGTGCTGAACGGCTCCCGATATGCCGACAGCGAGATAGATCCGTCCGCTGACATTCCGGCCGGTTAAGCCGATCTGCCGGGAATAGTCCAGCCAGCCTTGGTCAATTACGGGCCGGGTAGCACCAAGCTCTGCACCCAGACATGCGGCGAGTTCCCGGACCAGCTCCACGCCCTCCTTGCTGCACACGCCGCGCCCGGCGGCAACGATGATACCCGGAGCAGAGGAGGAATCAGCAGCTTCACGGCTGCTGATTACCTCAAGGACGGAGGTGCGGAGCGCCTGCGGAAGCTTGAGCTGCGGACGGATGATCTGGCCCGTCCGGTGCGGACCCGGCGGCGCGGGAAGCATGGCTCCAGGGCGGATGGTAGCCATTTGCGGTCTGGCCTCCGGACAGTAGATGGTGGCCATCAGCGTCCCTTCCCGGGCGGGACGGATCTGCAGCAGCATGCGCTGGGCCGGATCAATATCCAGCCCGGTGCAGTCTGCGGTTAAGCCGGTGTTCAATCTGGAGGCCAGTGTGGCCGCGATGGATTTACTATGTATGGTGGAGGAGAATAACAGAATTTCCGGCTTCCTGTCCATCACCAGCTGATACAGCAGAGCAGTATGAAGCTCCTCATTAACCGGACTTAGGACGGTCTGATCCAGTATATAGACGGTATCTGCGCCATGGCGGATACAGGAGTCTGCATCTGCTTCGGCTCCGCTGCCGGTTAGCACCACGGCAATATCTGTCTGCAGCTTCGCAGCCAGCTCACGGGCGCAGCCCAGCAGCTCGTAAGCGGCCGGATGGAGTATTCCGTCATTGTATTCACAGGCAATCATGATGCCTTCGTATTCTCTGGCCCGCAGGCACTGATTCGGCATGGCTGCCTCCTATCCTAATGAATGTAGCGAAGATATACAGCGGGGTTCCGCGACTAGAGCATCCTTAGCCAAGGACGAGCCGGGCGACCTCCTGGATCTGCTCCTGAAGGCTCTTGCCGCTGACGGTGTGCTGCACCAGCCCTTCAACGGCATTACGCACAGCTAATACCCGGGTTGGGGAACCTGCAAGCCCGCAGGCTGCCTTGTCCAGACTAAGCTCTGCGGCGGACAGCCTTGTAATTTCAGAGCGGCCCGCTTGCAGAATGCCCTTCACGGTAGCCATTCGCGGCTGGTTGATGCCCTGGTGCACCGTAATCAGGGCCGGGAGTGCCAATTGTACGATTTCAGAACCATTCTCCGTCATCCGCTTGCAGATGATGAAGCGTTCCTCCAGTGCAAGAATCTCTTGCACATGCGTGGTGTGGGCCACTCCCAGCTTCTCCGCCAGCGCGGGGCCGACCTGACCCGTCTCCCCGTCAATGGAGTGCGTGCCGCACAGGACCAGATCCGGCTGGCCCAGCAGCTGAAGTCCCCGGGCGAGGACAATCGCTGTTGCCAGTGTATCTCCGCCCGCGAACAGCTTGTCGGTCAGGAGCACGCCCCGATCCGCTCCAAGTGCGATACAGCTCCGCAGGGTCTTGGCTGCGGATTCCGCACCCATGCTGACCGCGGTCACGCTCCCGCCCAGGCGCTGTCTGATCCGGAGGGCCTCTTCGAGGGCAAAGACGTCCGCCGGATTCAGCGCCAGTCCGGAGCCTGCGGTCTGTACCTGCTTGACGCAGACGGCGATATGCCATCTATCTGTAGCTTGGAAGGCTGCTCCGCTGCTCATGAAGGCTGGCGCAATTCCCGGAGAATCGGCGAAATATTCTCTTTGCGCACATCGTCGCAGTTCCGGACCATTTCTTCCGCCATTTCCTTGCCCATGAACAGCCGGGTCATTTTCTGGCCGACTTTCATCATGGTTTTATCCTTATCGGCAAGCGTTTCGAAGTTAAAGCGTCCTTCCAGCGGGAAATACGTAAGGCCGGCACGGATTTTCTCAGGAATGCTTTTGGTATAATTTTTGACAGTGGCTTCGCTCTGTACAGGCGTCTTGGAGACGGAGAAGAGGATGACCTTCTTATCCTGCAGCTGATTCCACACCTTCTTCAGATAATCGGCGATGACCAGCTTCTGGACCCGGACATACGTGCCTATGATCACTGTGTCATACCGGTCTGCCTGCTTCATGTCGAAGCTCCCGATGTCTGCCAGATCGGCTCCAAGCTCCTCCGCGATCCACTGCGCATATTGCTTCGTGCTTCCATAGACACTCGTGTAAAGGACAAGACTTTTCATACAGCACCTCCTGAAAATGTAAATGTTATGGTCTGCCGGTTAGTCCGGCAGCAGCTCCTGCAGGGATTGCAGCAGCAAGGCCTCCGAGGAATCAGTCATCGCCTTGGCCGGCAGCACAATGGTAAAAACATATTCCTCCCGCAGAACAGATATTGCCTTGAATTGCGTGAAATTCTTGAACTGGCTGATGGCTCCCCGTCCGCTGCGGCTGCATGATTTGACTTCAAACAGCTCAGTGGGAACGGTGAAGCCGGTCTGGATGACCTTGGACATCGCTTCCTTGGCCGTCCAGAGCAGAGTCAAAAAGTTCGGGAGGGCAAGCAGAGGCCCGGATTCCTTGATCAGCTCCTCCTCCTGCTTACTGGTAATTCTTCTGATTCCCTCCACGGCCTTCTCGTCCACCAGCTCGATATCGACGCCCGCCATGAGACGCGGATCGTAATCCACCGCGGCCCCCAGCTTATCGCAATGGGTAATGGTAATCCGCCGTATTCAGATAGTCCAGCGGACCGTCCTCCGGCGGCAAGGAGACCACGCTGAGCTTCAGCCCGTAGCTTCCCTCCGGTCCTTCCAGCTTCAGATGGCATCTTCTCACCGTCTCGGAGAGAAATTGTTCATATTGCCTTGCGAACGCTGTATATTGCACCTGTCTGCACCCCTATTCTTTCTCCCAAGGAAATCTTTGATAACGTACATAATTCTGAATGTTCTCCCTCACCTCCGGTGATGCGGTCAGCTTGTCGATCTCCGCCACGGCAGCCTTCTCCATCCGCTCGTTGATGATCCACATCTCCCGGAAATAACCCTTAATTTCCCGGACCGTCTGCGGCGAGATCCGGCTGATTCTCCGGTACAGCCGCTGGACGGCAGCATCCGGGGTATCGGTCACCTCATCAGCCAGTCTGCACCCCAGCGCTTCTTCCGCAGACAATGGCAGTGTGGTTAGCGTCATCTTATACGCCTGCCAGTAGCCTGTCCGGCGGATCAGATAAGGGCTCACCAGTGCGGGAACGAGGCCCCAGATAGCCTCCGGCAGAGCGAAGGTGGAGCGCGGTGTGGCGATGACATAATCGCAGGCGGCCATAAGTCCGATGCCGCCGGCAAGCACCTGCCCGTCAATTTTGGCAATCACCATCCTGGACAGATTGCCTAGCCTCTTCAAGAGCTGCATAAAGTCTGCGGAGTGTGGGGCATCGGAATCAGCGCTTCCTCCGGCAGCCTCCCCATCCACGAATGCCTGGAAGTTCATCCCTGTGCAGAAATAACCGCCGGTGCCTTCCAGAACAATAGCTTTGCAGCCGTCCAGCCCTTCAAGTCTTCCCAAGGCAGCCAGCAGCTCGGACACAAGAACGGCAGACAGGCTATTCCTGGACCCGGGACGGCTCAGCCGGATGCTGTACAGTCCATCGCCCAGGTGGCTAACGGCAATGGCTTGATAGTCCATAACCATGGGTCAACTCCACGCATACTTGCGGTGAAAGTCATCGACCTCTGTCAGCACAAGGTAACCCTTGCCCTTGAAGAAGTGATCATAAATCCCGCTGAATCTGGAGAAATCCACCTTCTTATCGCGGATTCCGAACAGCCACTCCACGTTCTGATCCAGAATATCGTCGTATTCCTCAAAGGTCAGTTCGTAGCGGCTGTCCAGATGCCCCTGTATGTTCATTGCACTTAGCTTCCTGACGGATTCCGGTGTAATTACCCCGCTGTAGAATTCAGATGAACAGCCAGAGCCATAGGAGAACAACCCGACTCTGCGGTAATCCTGAATATCCGCCTGGTCAATCAAGCTGCACAGACTGAGGTACAAGGCGGCGGAATAGACATTCCCCACCTGCATGCCGTAGGTCAGGGACGGGGCCACTCTCTGCTCAAAATCCTGCTGGACCGCAGAGCCCCTCAGCTTCAGCTCATCATGGATCAGCTTGCGGTGCGCGCCCTTGACCATACCGCCGAACGGCGTATGGAAGGCCAGGTAATCGAAGGTCTCACGGAAATCGACACCGTCCACCTTGTCCTTATAATTCTTGTAGGCGTTCTCCAGGCAGTCCAGATAGGACAGCAGCGACAAATCCGGGTTACCGGTCTCGATCTCCGGCAGCGGACGGCAGGTGTCCATTACCTCATAGCTGTAATGGCCGGTAGCGCCGAAATCCAGCTCCAGAATCTCAGGATTGGCACTGATCAGCATCGCTACGGCTCCGACAGCCTGGGTCGGCTCCCCATAGGTGCTTTTGGCAGCCGCCCTGGCAACATCGGTAGCAATGACTAGTGCCTTGGCTCCCGGAGACGCCCCCGAGGCGATAAAGCACGCAGCCATATGCAGTCCGGCGGTGCCGCCGTAGCAGGCCTGCTTCAGCTCGAATAAGCGGCAATGACGGCCGAGGCCCAGATAGTCATGGATATAGGTGCTGAGTGATTTACCGAAATCGACGCCCGACTCGCTGGCTGTAATGACCAGCTCAATCCGGTTTCTGTCCGCTTCGCTCAGAGCGTCAATAATCGGCTTCGCCGCATTGACCCCGCCGGTTACAGCATCCTCGCAGGCTACGCCCACCGACTTGCGGTCCATCATCAGGTTGTCGAACCGGCTGAGGTCCAGCCCCCGGCCCTCGAAGATCGTCCGGGCCGGAATTACCGCCGGTCCTCCGTAAAAATTGATGCTCTCAATCCCCACACGCATTCAGCTTGCTCCTTTTCTGATAATAATCCCGGTGTTGATTCCCCCGAAGCCGTAGGAATTGCTGAGTCCGCAGGTAATGCTTGCAGGCTCCGCCTGCCTCGCGGCGAACCGGTAATTCGGGCTAACCGGCTCCTCCAGCCAGGGCATCGGATGAAGATATTCCCCCTGCATCTGGAGAATCGTCGCCACGGCTTCAACTACTCCGGCCGCATACAGACAATGTCCGGTCAGTGTTTTGGTCGAATTCAGCCACAGGCCAGGCGTGTGGCTGCCGAATACCCGGGCGATGGATCTCAGCTCTGTCACATCCCCCAGCGGTGTTGAGGTGCCATGCGCATTGATATAATCTACCGCTGAGGGGCCAAGTCCGGCGGTACGCAACGCCAGCTCCATGGTCCGCACCTGTCCGTCCTCATTCGGATCGGACAGGCTATGGGCATCCAGCGAAGCTGCGCCCCCCGCAATGGTGGCCAGTACCTCTGCTTCCCGGGCCTCCGCGCTGTCTGCTCCCTCCAGGATCAGGCAGGCGGCGGCCTGCCCGAAGATGAAGCCCTCATGCCGGCTGTCGAACGGACGGCAGGCATGAGCAGGGGCCGAATGGAAGCTCCGGCCGCCGTAGGCTCCTATATTAAGGAAGCTTTGCAGCTCCAGCGGGGACAGATCGGCCAGGGGACCAATAACCATACAGACATCGGCTATGCCAAGCTGAATCATCTGCGCTGCTCTAAGCACTGCCGCATTGCCGCTAGCTGAAGCCCCGCCAACCGTGGCCCCTTCTCCGCGGATGCCGAACATTTCGCTTAGTACCCCGAGCTGGCAGGTATCCATGTAATTCAGAGCATAACGGGGATGGAGCAGCTCCGGCTGCCCCCCGTATTCCGTCATGGCTGCATAGCTGATTGCCGGTGAAATATTGCTTCCGGCTACGATCAGTCCAATCCGCTCCGCCTCAGGCTTGGTTACATTCAGCTTCGCCTGCTGCCAGGCCTGGGCAGCGGCCAGTGCTGAGGCCTTAACCGATTTGCCGGAGATACGGAACAACCGGCCGGCATTCCGCGATAAATCCCCTTTGTAACAGAGGAAGGCTGGCTCAAGCCCTTCCTCCGGCAGGGCTGCGCCGATCAGCGGTTGCCCGTCCGCATAGGTTAACCCTTCAAGATAGCCTATTCCGCTGCGTCCGTGCCGCAGCGCCCGGCTGAAGGCTTCGGTGCCGTTTGCAGCCGCGCTGACAATCCCCATCCCGGTAACGTATACCGGGCGGTAATCAGCATACCGGTAGCCGGGGGTGCGCTCAGAGATTCTCATGCAGGAAATCTACGACCTCTCCGATATTCTTCAAACTTCCGAACTGGAGCAGCGGTATTCTGAGCTTCAATTCGTCCATGGTGTCGGAGATAATATCGAACCGGTCAATGGAGTTCGCCCCCAGGTCTTTCATGCTCACTTCTCTGCGGATCTGCCCGGGCGTTAAGTCCGGCAGGATATCGATCATCTTCAGCTTCATAATCTCCAGTACCTGATCTTTGCTCATTCGTATCCCTCTCCTCTTAGAATCCGGGCTGCCCCGTCCATTATCCTGACCGCTATATCGCCGGCCCGGCGGTTTCTCCAGACTTCCAGCGGGCTTCCCTTCACCCATTGGTTGAAGGCTCCCATAGCAGGGCCGCACATGATGCTGTAATTGACCTTGTTGCCCGAATCCCCGGAGATCGCGGATGTTCTTGCCCGGGTCATATACCATTTGAAGACGGCGGCAAGCTGCTGCTTCGGATCTGCCTGGACAGCAGCCTGTTCTTCTGGAGGCATCGCCTGGCGGCTGGACTCCAGAACATCCGCCAAAGGCCGGCCGAAGTATTTGTCTTCGAGCTGGGACTTCGTCTTGCTGTCCAGTTGCTGAATAGAGGCGGTGCTGCGGTACAGCTCATATAATTTGTTGGCTCTAGCCGGGAAGAACAGCCCTTTCTTGACCACCTGGGCCTTGCCGCCCAGCTCGAACAGCTCCCGGGAAGGCACATATGCCATGTCGTACACACTCACCTGCGCCAGCAGCTCCTTGACCTCCGGGCTGGTGCCGCTCTCCACCGTACACTGATTAATCGACCCGGTCAGGATGAAATCCGCACCCATCAGGAACAGTCCTGCGGCGGCTTCCGGTGTTCCGATGCCTCCGGCAGCGCCGATATGCATCCTGCTCACCGGAGCGAAGGTGACCGCCAGCTCTTTCTTCAGCCGGATAAGCGTCGGCAGCAGGCTCAGAAGGTTGGCCTGATCCGTCGGCCCGGCCGAATCTCCGGCCGCGCAGAGATCATCGGCAACTGGAACCAGCCGGGCCAGCTCCGCCTGCTCCGCCGTAATCTGCCGCTGTGCCAGCAGCTTGTCCACGATGCGGGCCGGAGCGGGCGACATGAACATGGAGGCAATGTCGGGCCGCGAGACCTTGGCGATGATCTTGTGGCTGCTCTGCACAGTACCATCCTCCGCCCGTGTAAGGCCCAGCAGACGGTATTTAATCAGTGCTGGCGTCAAGGTGAGGTAAGAGGATGCTTCAACCAGCCTGATCTTCTCCTGGAGCAGGAGATCGATCAGCTGCTCCTCCTGCTGCGGATAGATCGCGTGATAGGTGACTGACACCCCAAGAAGCTTGCTGTCCCCGAGTTCCCTGCGGATATGGCGGATTGCATTCCCAAGCTCCGCTGCCTTCATGCCGCCGGCTCCCAGAAAGGCGAGACAGCCGGCTCTCCCGGCTTGCACAACCAGCTCCTGTGAAGATATTCCGTCATTCATGCCTCCCATCAGATATGCATAGTCCAATCCGTACCGGTGTTTGAATACCGGGCTTCCCAGCCCGGTCCCGGTGAGAGCTCCTCCAAGGGCTGGCTGCTCTTGCGTCACGGCTTCTGCAGCCTCCAAGATTTCCGCAGCCTCGTCAGCTTCCGGCGTTACAGCCACGGCTGGAACCGCAGCCTTGTCATCCGTATCCGGCAGCGTATCTGCTTCGGCGGTCGCGGCTGCTTCCGCGATGGCCAGTGCCGCTTCGGCGGCATCATCGACGATGAGCGCTCCGGCTTCGCGCTGAATTTTGCTGACCAGTCCTGCGATTACATGTCCCGGGCCGATCTGGGTCAGCTCCATGTCCGGGTGCCTGCCCATGAGATAACGGACAGATTCGGACCATTTCACACTGCTGATCATCTGCTCGGTCATAAAGTGCAGAGCGCCGTCTGCCGAGTACGGCCGGGCTGTCAGGTTGGCAATGACCGGAATAGACGGCGGCGCGAACTCGAACTGGCTGAGGAATTCCCGGAATTGCATCGCTGAAGGGCGCATATACCGGGAATGAAAAGCACCGCTGACATTCAGAATCACATAAGCGGAAGCACCGCTCTTCTCGAAGATTTCTTTGGCGGCTTCGACATCCTCCTTCAGACCGGAGACAGCAATCTGCGTAGGTGTATTAAGATTAGCCACATCCAGCTGGTCGAGACTGTTCTGTGCTAGAATCCGCAGGACCTCTTCCTCCGTTAGCCCGATGACTGCGGCCATGCCGCCGCCGGTGGCTGAATTCATCAGTGCGCCCCGTTGCTGCACAATTCTCAGTCCAGTCTCGAAATCGAACACACCCGCCGCATAGAGCGCACTGTACTCACCCAGGCTATGCCCGGCTACGAAATCCGGTGTTCCGCTTCCCTTCTGTAATTCCTTAAGATAGGACAGCACATTAACGACATAGAGCGCAGGCTGCGTATAAGCAGTAGTATCCAGCAGCTTAGTGCTGTTCCTAAGGCACAGCTCTTCAATGGAATAACCGAGCACCCGGTCCGCAATCGCTGTATATTCGGGATACTCTTGGAACAGACTGCCTCCCATGCCAACGAACTGTGCACCCTGCCCCGGAAATAAATAGGCTTTCTTGCTCATCAGCGGCTCCTCCGCCTCCTTCTCAAGGTTCATTTGCGTACAATCAGCCACGAGCTCATTCAGCTTCTTCCATTCACTGCCCATCGGCGTAATTACGGACCGGACTTGCCCTGCCTGCTTTTTCCCCAGAATGTATTTGCTGAAATTCTCCAGGGTACCGGAAGGACCCAGATCAAGAAAGAACCGCTCTCCTCCGGCAGCCAGACTTTCAAGTGCCCCCCGGAAGTTCATCGGCTTCCTCAGCACATCCCACAGGAACGATTCATCCACCTTCTGCACGATTCCTCCGGCCATAGAGGATACCAAAGTGACTTCCCCGGCCGGAGTCTTATACTCTATCTTCTGTAAATATGTACGGTAAGGCTCCTCCAGTCCGTCGATGGATGAGGAGTGAAAGGCATAGTTCACAGGCAGCTTCAGACTGGCTACGCCGCGCTCTTTGATGAACTTCTGGACTTCCTTAACCTGCTCGCGTCTGCAGGCAATGGTGAAATGCTGGTCGAAATTCACCGCAATCAGCTCTGAGCGGGTATTCAGCTCTGCGTTCCCGTGATAGAGCTGTTCATGATCCAGTACGGCAATCATCGCACCAGTAGTGCAGGTTGCGCGGAGCAGCTCTACTTGCTTCACGATCAGCTCCAGTGCCTGCTGCGGCGTCAGCACTTTAGCTACTGCCAGCGCAACATACTCTCCAAGACTGACACCCAGTGTATAGCGCGGGGTGATGCCCTCTGCCGCCAATGTTTCTGCCAGCGCAAACTGAACCATGAAGATTGCGGGATGGGAATAGACAATATCTTCGAACTTGGAGCCTTTGCGCTTTGTGCCCAGATACAGCTCTGTAATCACACTTTTGCCGGTCAGCTCATGAAAGATCCGGTCCAGACGCTCCATTGATTGACGGAATACCGGCTGCTTTTCGAACAATTCATACCCCATCTTGTGGTACTGTGAGCCTTGCCCGGAGAACATAAACACCATTTCGCTGTGCATTTTCCGTACCTCCCGAATGTGGAGCGGCTTATTTGAAATCAAACACTCTGGCATTATTCTTGCGGTTCCTGTATTTCACAAAATGATTGATATCATCGATCTGAAAATACAGATTCTTCTTGTAAAGATAGCTCATCTCTTTGCCCGGCGGATCACCGAAGGAATGACCCGGGAATACCTGTGCGCTTGGCGGAATCAGCCGGATCAGCCGGTGGATGCTGTAGAACATATCCTCTGCCGAACCGCCGTCGCTGTCGCATAAGCCGCAGCCTTCGATAAATACCGTATCGCCGGAGAACAGATGGTCTTCGCCCCAGTAACAGACGCTGCCCGGGGTGTGCCCGGGGGTCACTAGACAGGTGATTGCTGAATCTCCAATGTGAATCCGGTCCATGTCTTCAACGGTTCTGAGCCGGTTGCAGCGGTATTTATAGTAGTCCGCCTCTGTTTTGGAGATATAGACGGTGGGACGGTAGAGCCTTTCGAGCTTCTTTACCATATTGGTGTGGTCAAAATGAGAGTGGGTCAGCAGCACAGCCTCAAGCGAGGCGTCATGTGACTCCAAAATACGGATCATCTGCGATACATCCCAGGACGGATCAACCACAAAAGCTTTGCGGGAGGTCTTGTCAATACCGAGATAAGCGTAGTTAAAAAAAGTCATGCACTGCGTTTTAAGCGTAAACAGATCATAGGTCGCTTCCATGCCCGCCTCCTTGAAGATTTGCTGTGTCATATTTTCCAGAATTTTCACTACTAATCTACTAAATTATCATCTACTCGTTCTCTGACTGTCAATGAATGTTTATGCTGTATAATGTTAATTTTTGTTTCAATTTATAGTATATTTACCGTCTGTGTCCCGCGATGAGAATACAGTCCGCCATAAAGCGCCGTTCATCGTCTCCCGGCAGGAGATGAATGTCCCTGTAGCCCGCATCTGCGAATGCCTGCTCCCAGGCATACGGGTCTATGATCGGAGAGCTATCGCGCAGCTTCCGGTCCTCGAACAGCCACCAGCCTTCGGCAAGCCCCCAGACCATATCCACCCAGCGCCGCCGCTGGCAGGCCTCGATCAGCATCAGCAGACCACCCGGTACAAGCACCTGCCGGAGGTGCTCCAGTGTCACGCCTATATCTCTTGTTGCATGGACTACATTCAGCCCAACCACAGCATCAAAGCTGTGCAGTGCAAGGCCCTGATCTGCCGGATTGCTGCTGATATCGAAGGTGCTGAAATGCAGCGCGTGGAAGTCGGGATTATCCTTCGCTTTGGTAATGAAATATTCCCCTATATCCGTGAAGCAGTAATTCACATTCGGCAGTGCGGCCAGATCGAGCAGCTGACGGGTCAACAAGCCGGTCCCGCCGCCAATCTCGAGGATATGAACCGGCTTGCCGCTGCGGGCTTTAGAGATTAAGGAAGCAAGAATATCATGTGTTACCCTGGCATAGACCCGCTCCCTTCCATGCTCTGCCGTATCCCGGTTGCTCTGCTCCAGTGCATCCGCGCTGCCTTTGGGAAAAAGTACACTGACCGGCGGGATGGCCCCGCTGAGGGCCTCCTTATAATTGGCGCAGCAATAATCCAGGAACCGGAGCATTCCCCGGAATTCGGGATAATCCTCCAGACAAGCCTCGTATAACTTCTGCGGTTCAGGAATCTCCGCTTCGGGCTTGATGAATTGCAGACGGCTGCCGAGCAGTCTGACCACCCCATCCTCTGCCAGCATGCCGATCATACAATCCAGCAGCCGGCTATATGCCGGGAGAAGCTTCAACTGCTTCACCCAGACGGTCCGGTCATGGACTGCCCCAGGCGAAGTATCGAAGCCGCATTGACTGATATACCTGTAGGCATAGCTCATGCACAATTCATTCAGGCGATCCTCCAGACCGGCATAGCCTTCAATTCCTTTTATATCCAGCTCCGACAGGTGCAGTTCCTCCTTGTCCTTCAGGAGCGCGCTGTTGTCCTGCAGACGGAAGGGAGCGGGTTCCGCCGGGAAGATGAACTCTTCCACAGCCCGGTTAAGTTCGCCATGATGCGTCATGAACAGGAAATGGGCAGCATCCGCCAGCTCCAGACTATGGGCACCAGGGATGGCAGCTGCCATTTCTGCAGATTGCCGGGTATTGATAATGGTGTCTTTCCTGCCGCAGACGATCAGTACCGGCACCCGGATACGGCCGAGCAGTCCGGCAGTAGAGTAGCTGCGGTGATTGTCGGGCAGATAATATTCCATATACTTCGTGAAAATCTGCTTGTCGATGCTCTTCCCGTATTCCATCAGTTCCAGTGAATCGAGCCCGTGGTCGACGGCTTCCAAATCCTTGCGCATGGCCGAGTCGGCGTTCATCTGCGGATTCTCATTGACGATTTCATAGATGGAGCTGACCAGAATAAGACTGGAGACCCGCTGCGGGTACATGACACTGAACGTTTGTCCGATCAGCCCTCCCCAGGATATGCCGATCACATCCGCCGCTTCCGTCACTCCCAGCCGGTCCAATACTTCGGCAATCACCTGGACCCTATGCTCCAACGAGTAATTATCAATAGCCTCACTGAGACCGCAGCCCGGATTATGAATGCTAATGACCCGGCAGCGGCTGGAGAAATAATCAAGCTGATGCAGAATCATCGGCGAGGCCATCCCCACCCCGCCGACAATCACCAGCGGCTTGCCCTTCCCCGAGATCACCGCTTCTATTTTCTGTCCGGCGGAGGTATTGACCAATACTTGTATATATTTGTGCGGCACACGATCCAGCTCGGATACAGACAGCGTTTGATAACCTGTCTTGGCCGAGGCTGCGGAAGAGCCGTCAAGCTTGCTCCAGAAGTCAAGGAAAAAGCGGTCCGCGCTGTTGACCAGCCACAGGGAATCCTGCGGGGCCCGCGGGCTCTCTTCAGGCTGGTAATTTGGAGAGCTAACTTGCTCCTTGTCCTGTACATTGGTTGTTCCGCTGAGGCCCTGAACTGCTGCTTCGGGAAAGGAAGCGAGCAAATATCCGCTTAAGCTGTTGATCGTGCTGTATTCAAAGAAACTGTCCAGCGGAAAGCTGAACCCCAGGCGTTCGGTCAAAAAGCTGTGAAAGCCCGTGAAGCTGATAGAATCGAACCCGAAGCTCTTCCAGTCGTCATCCGGGCGGATTTTGTCTGCCGGTACCTTCAGCAGCGCAGATACCCCCTCTGCCAGCAGCTTATTCAATGATCCGGCCGAACTCAGCCGCTCCGCTGGCGCAGGGGGCGAGGCTGCTCCATATAGCGGCTCCTCCTGCATCTTCTGCGGCGGCTGTACCGGCATACCGGAAGGCCGCGTGCTGCTCTCTCTAATGATTTTCAACGCTTCCTCCGGTGACATTTGCTGATTCTCTACCAGCTTCAACAGCTGCATTCTCGAATAGGTGCTCATTCCAGGAGATCCCCCACTAACAGATTTAGATTCTCGGCGCTTATTTCCCTGTTATGCAGCTTGTTCAGCCACATCAGCAGCTGGTTATCGTCCAAGACTTCGGATGCTTCTTCAGTGAAGGCGGGCAGGACAGGCGCTTCTCCTTCAGGAGCTTTCACCGGACTTGGCAGCCAATAACGTTCTTCGTCAAAAGCATATTCGGGCAGCGGTGTCTTGCGCATAGGCTGCGGGTACCAGCTGCTCCAGTCGATGGATACTCCCTGCACCCAGAGCTGCGCCAGCTTATCCAGTCTCCGGGCAAGCAGCAGCTCACTTAGGAACAGGCGGCTCTCCTCGCCGTCGAACAGCTGGCTGAGCGCCGAGCGCTGGCTGCTCTGCCCTTCGTAGATGCCGGACTGGCCTTGACGCCCGGACAGGTAGGCCTCCAGCTTCCCGTGCAGCATGCTCAGACTGTCCGCCACAATAGCCAGCCGCTCCGTCATCTCGGCGCGTCCGGTCTGAAGATTGTAGGCCAGCTGCTCCAGAGTCAGACTGTCATGCAGGCAGACCTTTTCTTCAGGGAGAACTGTATGGTACCGCAGCTCATAATAGTTGCTGATCCCCGAAGGATCGTGCTGCATCAGGAACATCACCAGACTGCCAAGTGAAGAGAAGCCGTAGACGGCATCCTTGAACTCAAGTCCGAATTTGTCCCTCAGCAGCTCCAGAAGCTGCAGTGTCTTGACCGCATCCAGCCCGTATTCCTCAAGCTCCGCTCCCGGATCAATTTCCTCCCCGTCAAGCGCCATCACTTCTCTGAATAAGGCGGTGACGTCCCGCAGCAGGCATGTCTCGATGCTGTGGATATTGTTATTCAGCGCAGGACTGGCCGCTTCAGCTGTCAACATGCGGGCAATGTAGGCCTGTAACCTGCGGCTGTTTTCCCTGAGGCTGGTCCCGCTTTTGGCAGAGAGAATAATGATGTGCGGGTTGCGGCCCTGTTCAGGGACCTCCGCCGGCGGGTTGCGGTATTCCTCCAGCACGATATGGGCATTGCTCCCGCCTACGCCGAATGCGCTGACACCTGCCCTGCGCGGAATGACGCTGTCCCGGCTGCCGGTAAGCGGCTTCCATGGAACCGTGTGCTCCGCAATGCTAAGCCCGCTGCCCTCCAGCTTGATATAGGGGTTCAACTCCTCAAAATGGATGTTTCCCGGAATGCTCCCGTGCTTCATCGACAGCAGCACTTTGCTGACACCCGCGATGCCCGCCGCTGATTCCAGATGGCCAATCGCCGTTTTAACCGAACCGATTACACATTGCGGCAGCTCGGATTCAGGCTTGCCCCACTGCTGGTAAAGGGCTTTGAAGGCTTTCTTCAATCCTTCGACCTCAATCGGATCGCCCAGGCTGGTGCCTGTACCGTGTGTCTCGATGTAAGTAACCGTGGAAGGGTCTATCCCTGCCGCTGCATGGGCGCGGATAATTACCTCAGCCTGGGCTTTGGCATGCGGCGAAGTGATTGAATTCGACTTCCCTCCGTGATTGACCGCAGTTCCCCGGATCACCCCGTGAATATAGTCCTTATCCCTGACGGCGGCGGACAACGGCTTCAGCAGCAGCGCACCCGCACCTTCGCCCCGTACATACCCGTCGGCGTCTTTGTCGAAGGTCTTGCATTTCCCGTCCTTACTGAGCATCCCCAGACTTCCACCCGCAATGAATAGGTTCGGGCTGGCAATCAGGTTGATTCCGCCTGCTACCGCATAAGGGCAGCCTTCATTCCAGATGGACTCCACCGCACGGTGGATTGCCACCAGTGAGCTGGAGCAGGCTGTATCCACCGGCTCGCTCGGTCCGCTCCAATTGAAGAAATAGGAGATACGGTTGGTCAGCATCGTGCGGGTCAGTGTAGTGGCTATCTCCTCCTTAAGAAGCAGTTCCTGATAATCCCCGTTCGATACCCCGATGAACACCGAGGTCCGGGTACCCGACAGCGTCTCCGGCTTGTAGCCCGCATTCTCCAGCGTATGCCATACGGTCTGAAGCATATGTCTCTCCTGCGGGTCCATTTTCTCCGCCTCCACTGGTGAAATACCGAAGAATAACGGATCAAACGTATCAATGCGCTTCAGGAATGCACCGTATTTAACATCTGTTCTCCCGGCCTCCCGGCGCGGATCACCGTACCGTTCCTGCCAGCTCCAGCGGTCTTCGGGAATGGTAGTGACCATATCCTTCTGTGCCGCCAGATTGGACCAGAACTGCTCCAGGTCGTCTGCTCCGGGCATCATCCCGCTCATGCCCACGATGGCGATAGGCTCTCTGGCACCGGGCAGAACACCCGTAGTCTGTCCCGGCTGTGCGGCTGAACTCGCTGATTGCAGAGCCTGGGCTGCCCCAGTACCCGGTTCAGGGTGCATCAGTCTGAAGGCAGCCTGAGCCTTAAGGGCGGATTGCTCAGACTCTGATTGCTTCGCTTGAACCGTCAGATGACCGGTCTTAAGCTCCTCCTCCGGCGCAAAATACCGGTCTACCGCGGACCGGAACTCCCCGTAGACCGCTTCCGCAATTGCAGCTGGTGTAGACTGCTCAAAGAACAGCGTAGGTGTGATTTCCACCCCAAGCGTGCGGTTAACGGCATTCGACAGCTCGGTGAACGAGATGGAATCGAATCCGAGCTCAGCAAGGTCGGACTCCCGGTGAATCTCATTCCGGTCGCTCTTAAGGATCTCTGCCATAATCCCGATGAGTGCCTCCTCCAGTTGACGGCTCCGTCCGGTAACCGCATGCGCGGCGCTATCGCAGCCTTCCGGCTGTCTTAGCTGGCGCTTCGGCTGTCCCGCTGTCCCGGTGAATGCCTGAATAATTCTCTCCTTGTCGCCGGAGACCACCATCACCTGGGCTTCCGGTGAGGACAGGCTCTCTTCCAGGGCGAGCAGTCCTGATTGATCGGATAGCGGCAGCATCCCGAATCTCGTCCACAATAGCTCCCTTGTCCCGCTGTCCACCTGCATGCCGCCCTTGTCCCACAAGGACCAGTTCACTGCGGTATCCCTTCTGCCCCGCTTCTCATTCATAAGTGCCACATAATGATCCAAGAAGCTGTTGGCATAAGCATAGTCACTCTGTCCGATATTGCCGATCAGCGCGGTGGATGAAGAGAACGGCAGGAACAGCAGCTCCGGATTGTCGCGGGACAGCGCCCGGTATAGATGAACTGTTCCGTATACCTTGGCACTCAGCACCTCGGCTATATCCGCCATGTTCTTTTTGGCCAGCAGCGAATCCTTAATGACACCTGCGGAGTGGATGACTCCATCCAGCCGGTTATAGATTTCTTTGGTTGCTGTTACCGCCAGCTCTACGGTCTTCTCGTCTGCTAAATCCAGCGGGAGATAGGCTGCATCACCGCCAAGAACCCTCAGCCGCTCCAGCTTGGCGGGGTCGGCGCTTATGCTTCTGCCGCAGAGGATCAGCCGGGCCTGATACTTTGCCGCCAAATGCTCGGCCACCTTGTAGCCCAGCCCGCCCAGCCCGCCGACAATCATATAAGCACCGCCGGTCTTCAGCTTGCCTGTGCTGCCCGCAAGCGGCAGTGAGGGAATTAAGCGCCGGCTATATCTGGTGCCGTCTTCATACTTGACCTCATATTCAGGTCTACTGTCTGAAAGCTCCTGCTCCAGTACATCCTTCAATCTGCTGTGATCCTTGAGCTGGATCAGGCTGCCCTGAAGCTTCGGATTCTCCAGTGCGGCTGAGCGGAAGAAGCCGGACAGTGCGCTATACTCGGCGACTGTCTGCCTATTACGGTAGATGCAGACCAGACGGACCGGATGCCGGAAGCGGATGGAGGCCAGCCATTTACACAGGTGGAACACGGGATAGATATCCTTGTCCACACGTTCCTTGACTGTCCGGCAGCCCGGACTGCCAAGCAGATAGATAATCTGCAGTCGCGTATCCTCAGCGATGCTGTAATCCTCTGCCAGTCTTGCATAGCTCTGCGGATCGGACGGATTCAGCTGAACCTGATCTGCGGTCAGCTTGCAGTAGATTGAAGCGGATTTTACCTGTATGGCATCGGCAGGAAATTCAGCGCCTGGCTGGGCCTCTTGTTCAACGGGAGCCCCCATGACCAGGAGGGTGACTCCTGAAGCGGAGGGTTCTGCCAGCGGTTCTATAGCACTCTCCACCCAGCTTGGGGTCAGATAGACCAGTTCACCTGCACTGGACTTCGGCTCCGGCAAGGAAGATGAAGCTTCTGCATGCGGGTTCACCTGGAACGGGCGGAGCGTAAGCTCCTTCATTCTTGAGACCACATTTCCGGCTTCCGTCAGGAACGCAATATCGAATTTCAGTCCCTGGCCCGGCGAGCGCTTAACATAAGCGTATGCGGGCTGACTGGAAGCATCGATAATGTCGAGCTGTCCCAGCACGAACGGCACGAACAGCACCTGCCGGTCGATCAGTCCTGTCCGGTAGGCAAAAGCCACTGCTGACTGCAAGCCTCCGTCCGTTAAAGTCGGATGCAGCTGGTAACTGTCCAGTGTCGGCCGGAGATCTTCCGGCACGGCCAGCCTGGAGATGGCCTCTGCCGGATTGAAATACAAGGCCTGTATCCCTGAGAAGCGGTGGCCCAGCTCAGCACCCAGACTACGCAGCAGCTCATAGTAGGAGCGCGCCTCTTGCTCCCCTCCGCTGCATCGGCCGGTCAGGAGACTGACATCCAGGCTCTCCGGCAGTCTGTCTGCGGAAGAAGCAAGCACCAGCTTGCCTTGGGCGTGTTCCACCCGCTGTCCGTCCTGTCCGGAATAGATCTGAAAACCGATTCCTTGGGCACCAGGCTGCAATACAGCCCTAACCTCCAGCGCTTGCTTGTCCACCAGAACCGGACTTGACCAGACTACATTGCGGATTCCGGTAACGGTCTGCCCGGGAGCGGCCAGTGCACCGGCTGCCCGGATCATCTCCAGATAGACAACGCCCGGCAGGACATGCCCATGGTCGGCCAGATAGAATTCATTACCTGCAAAGGTTTTCTCGAACACCTGCTCATACAGCGTGGACCTGTTCCGGTCAATCAGCGCATGCAGCGCATTGACGGGAACTTCAGTCTTGGCGGGAACACCGCCTGACTCCTTCAGCGGCATCCAATAACGGGTCTGTGCAAAAGGGTACCCCGGCAAGGGCATTCTTACCGGATGCCGGTTGCCGTATAGCACAGTCCAATCTATGGTGCTGCCCTCTGTCCATGCCTTGGCGAGGAAAACATGATTCCTAGCGGATAAGGCACCGGCGATTCCCGCAGGGGAATTGTCCGCTGTTTGGGCTGCTATGCGTGATTTACGGACACTGCCTGTGAAGAGCGAATCCGACGGATACCCGCCGCAATAAGCGGCCAGTGCCTCCCGCAGCTCCTCCGGTGTCGAGCCAATGACAGCCAGCCGTTCCTCCAGCTCTTCCCGTCCGGTCTGGAGGGTATAAGCCATCCTGTGTATATCCGCCGCTCCGGTAAGTGCGCTCTGAAGGAGAGCCGCATACTCGCACAGCCGTTCAGAATTCTTAGCCGACAGGAGAAATACGGCGGGTTCATGCACAGCCCGTATGGGTTGTACTGGCTGCAAATACTCTTCAATAACGGCGTGGGCGTTCGTGCCGCCGAAGCCGAAGGAGCTGACACCTGCGCAGCGCGGAAGCGGCTGTCCGTCTCTGTTCACCCCTGCCTCCCAGTTCTTCGTGTGCTCCAGTACATAGAACGGGGTGCCTTCCAGCTGAATATACGGATTGAGCTCCTTGAAATGAAGGTTTCCAGGCAGCTTGCCTCTGGAGAGAGACAGCAATACCTTAATCACCCCGGCAATCCCGGATGCAGGCTCCAGATGGCCGATATTCGATTTGAATGCGCCAAGACCAATCCGCGGTCCGGGACCCGGAAGGGTATCCCGGCGGCGGTACAGTTCAGTGAAGGCCTTCTTCAGCCCGTTGATCTCCACCGGGTCCCCCAGCTCTGTGCCCGTTCCATGCGTCTCAATGTAAGATACGGCTGACGGATCGACACCCGCCTCAGTGAAGGCCTGCACCACCAGCTCCGCCTGAGCATCCGGGCTCGGGGCAGTCAGCGAATGCCCACGCCCCCCGTGATTCACGGCAGTGCCCTTGATTACGCCGTAGATGTGATCTCCATCTGCTACGGCCTGCTCCAGCGGCTTCAGCACTATGACTCCAACACCTTCACCCTTAACGTAGCCGTCCGCACTGCGGTCGAAGGTTCTGCATTGTCCTTCCGGGGAGAATACGCCCATTACTCCTGCTCCTACATAGGTATTGGGATCAAGCATCAGGCTGACCCCGCCGGCCAGAGCAAGGCTGCTCTCTCCCTGCTGGATAGACTTCACCGCCCGGTGCAAGGCGACGAGACTGCTGGAGCAGGCGGTGTCAATGGATTCGCTCGGCCCTTTGAAATTGAACAGATAGGATACCCGGTTGCTGAGCAGAGCAGTTGCATTGCCAATGCTGGACTGGGCCTGAATCTTATCCATGTTCGCAGACAAAAGCTGCTGATAATCATTGAATTGTACGCCTGAGAAGACACCCACCGGCTGCCCGGCAAGCGCGGACATCCGGTACCCGCTGTCCTCTACAGCCTTCCAGACGGCCTGAATGAACAATCTCTGCTGCGGGTCCATCAGCTCTGCTTCACGTGGTGAGATCTGGAAGAACTTCGCATCAAATGTATCATGGCCGCTGATAAAGCCGCCCCAGCGGGAATTCGTCCGGTTCTCCGCCTGCGGGTCCGTACTGTAGTACGCCTTCCAATCCCAGCGGTCTGCCGGTATCTCCCGGATCTGGTTCCCCTGGTTCTCCAGAATCCGCCAGAGCTCCTCTGCCGTATCGGCGCCCGGCAGCTTGAAGCTCATGCCGGTCACCGCCACATCCCGCAGCGCTGCCTGTTTCGGAGCGGCGATAGTGCGGCTGGTCTTGCTGCGGCCCAGGAATTTGCGGGCCAGCGGCAGCAGCTCCGGCGGCTGTGCTTCGTCTGTGGATGCTGCTGCGAAGCGATAAGGATCAGCGTCAGCCCCCACGGGAGGCAATGCGGACGCAGCCGGGAACTTAAGCAGCGGCTCTGCCCGTTCAGGTGAAGCAGCTGGCGCAGCCGCCAGAGTCACAGCGGAATAGTGCGCCTGAAGCTCCTGGCCGAACTCCTCCAGCAGGAATGCGAGCAGCTCCTCCAGTGTAGTTTTGGCAAAGAAGACCGCCGGTGACAGTTCAATATCATACATTCCGCTTAATTCGTCGGCGAATTCCTTCAATGACAGCGAATCAAAGCCGAAATCGCCCATGTTCTCCTCCACGTTCAGCTTCCCGGGCTGTGTCTGCAAAATCTGCGCCGCCAGGTTCAGCACATCCTGCATCGCCTGTTGTTCCAATGATCCGGTGTTGATCTCCGTATGCTCCTCCAACCTCACACTTCCTCCCTTGACCTGTGCGACCTGCTCCGGCTTCAGCTTCAGCTGCATCTCCAGCCGTGCCCGTTCCCCGTATACTACTGCGGCTTGCCGGGTCTCACTTGCCAATAGTTGTTCAAAAGCGCTGATTCCCAGCTCAGCGGATAAATATCCCATCCCGGAGGTCTGCAAATAGAGCTGTTCCCCCTGCGGGTCCAGGTGCATGCCTCCCGCTTCCCACAGCGGCCAATTCACGCTTAGGCTCTTGCCCTGCCGCCTGCCCTGCTCCATCCATTGATGCCTGAGCTGCAAATACCGGTCCATGAACCGGTTCGCCACCGCGTAGTCGCATTGACCGAAATCCCCCAGCAAGGAAGACGTTGAGGAGAAGGCGGCGAAGAAATCCAGCGGCTCGTGCCGCGTGGCTTCATCGAGGGCGGCGATTCCGGCGATTTTCGGCCGGAGAACCTCTGCGAAGGCGGCGGTGTTTTTCTGAAAAACAAGCTGTCCGCTCACCTGTCCCGCCGCATGGATCACACCGTTAACCGCTCCATACCGCTGCTTCGCCTCCCGGACTGCCGCATGCACCTCCGCAGGATTTGCAATATCGCAGGCCAGGTACAGCGCTTCTCCGCCTAAGGTGCGCAATGCGTCAAGCTGATGATTTAAGGAAGCAGTAAGCGGACGCCTGCCCAGCAGAATCAGCTTCGTCTGCCGTTTCTGTGCGAGATGTGTACTCAGGATCTTGCCCAGCGCCCCGGCTCCGCCGGAGATGATATACACACCGCCTTGCTTCAGCTGAACGGGTCCGCCGCCTGCCTTCAAGTCAAGCTCGCTGAACTCCCGCTCTAATCTGCGGCCCTGCCTGTATTCCGCCTCATGTGTAAAAGCAAAACGGTCCAGCAGACTCTCCTGGCGGATAAGCTCTGCCAGATTGTACTCCCCGTCGGCAAGCCGGATGTGAGTGAAACGCAGGCGCGGATATACCCGCTGTAACGAGCTGCCGTACGCTCCCAGGGCTTCCGTAGCCGGGTCTGCTTCAGCACCGCTTCTGGCTATGGATAACCAGCGGAGGTTCAACCGCAGCTTCAGGGTATGGAAGGCTTGAATCCAGTGGAATACGGTGAGCATCGCGCCAGTATCTGGTGTAAGCGGCCCCTCTGTGGATGAGGATTTCCTCCAAAGCATCACAGCATGGGTAACGTTCAGCTTCGCTCCTTTCACATCTGTCAGCACAGCGGTATAGTCCTGCTCAGCCTCGGGATTAATCATGTAATCATGTTCTGCCTGTTTGTGGAAGGAACCGCCTGCTGCAACGCTTATCACAGTGAAATTACGGCTTAATTCTCTTGCAGCCTCACGGGCCTCTATGTCCCCTGCTGCCATGTACACCAGCAGAGCCTCTGCCCCGGAGGGGGCAGCTGAAGGCTCTGGAGCAGGGACGGATTCCGTCCACCGCTCCCGGAAATAGATCAATTCTTTGCGTTCATCCAAGTTATCCATGCCCATTGTGCTGACCACCAACCTATGTTTGATATACTGAGTTCCGGTATCTGACCGGTCAGACCGGTGCGTGCATTCCTGAATTGACCGTTTGCGGGGTGCATACTTCACTGAGCTTCAGTATCAGCTTCTCCATACTCACCAGTACCCGCTGCTGCGTGTCCAAGATACAGAGGTCATAGGTTGTCAGCCCGTCAGTTCCCGTACTCCACTTAGCGAGTAGCTGGACATCCCGGGTCAAAGGATGATGCACTGTACATCTGCCCAGCCTGCGGTATTCAAGCCGGGTTGCCTTTGCAGTCAGCCGCACCAGGGAATTCAGCATGTCATCAACCGCCGCATAATGGAATAGTGCCTGATTCTGATGCTGCGCAGGCTCCTGTGCTTCCTTAAGGCGGAGCCGGATCAGTGCCTGACCAGTGCCGGTGTGCAGCTCTTGAATGGTCTCCAGATGACGGTATAGAGCAGAATCAGCCTCCGGCAAAAGAATCGGCGCACCCAGCCTGCTCATACGCAGCGGTACCGGATCAGCGGACTGACTTCCAGCAGGGACGGCCACCTTGCCTTGGGCGCAGATGACATATCCGTCTTGTCCGCTCTGGTAGCCGCTCTCACATTCAACATGCGTCCCTGCTTCGTATAGAGAAGTCAGCATGCTGTCCGCAGCTCCGGGCTGCGGCTGTTGTCCCCAGACCACATCTTCAATCACCCGGCAGGATGCTTCCAGCGACAGCTCAGCGGTGATACGGAACAGCTCAATGAATCCGGAAGGAGGCAAGCCGCAATCCGGTTCTGATTCCTTAAGGACCGTCTCGTACTGCTGCTTGCTGAAGCTGGAACGGTTGCGGTCCACCAGCGGATGCAGCTTCTCCTCTCCCCCGTGATTAGCGGGAACGGCAGCTTCGGTTCGTGTAATCCAATAACGCACTCTTTCAAAAGCATAGGTCGGCAGCGGCACAATCCGCACCTGCTCACCCCAATGCAGCTTCGGCCAGTCGATTCCAGCCCCCTGCACCCATTCCGCTGCCAGCTGTGAAGCCTCTCCAGCCGTTGATAGTTCCCTTCTGGACCGCTTGGATACTACACCGGAATAGTGCTCTTCCAAGCCCGCTCCGGCGATGTAATTGTTCAGTTGCTCCAGCAATTGCTGGAGACTGGAGCAGGCGAAGGCCAGGCGGCAGGCCATTTCTTCCCGCCCGGTCTGCAGGGTGTAGGCGGCATCTGCAAGTCTGACATCCCGGTTCTTGCCCAGGAAAGCATGCAGCTTTACTGCCATTTGCTTCAGAGAATAGGGAGTTTTGGCGGATAGCACGATGACCTGCTCCTTATTGCTGCCATCATTGCCGGTTATGCCGCTGTTTCCAGAGATAGACTGCCCCGCCGCTGCTCCCTGCTGAACTTCAGCATTGTATTCCTCAACCAGCACATAGGCATTGGTGCCACCGGCCCCGAAGGAGCTGATACCGGCCCGGCGGACAGCTGAACCTGCCGGTCCTTCAACCGTCCAAGGCCCCTCCTCACGCTGCACACGGAAATATGAATTCGCAAAATCAATATTGCTGTTGGTCTTCTCTGCATGAAGAGAAGGGGCAAGCCGGCGGTGCTTCATCTGCAGCAGCACCTTCGTAAGGGAGGCGATGCCTGCCGCCGCTTCCAGATGGCCGATGTTGGACTTCACCGATCCGATGGCGCAGGATTGCTTGGGCGGATTCGCTTCGCTGAACACCTGATTCAGCGCATTGAGCTCAATGGGATCGCCCAGCTTGGTTCCTGTGCCGTGCGCTTCAACATAGGAGATGCTGTCCGCAGGCACTCCCGCCTGCTTCAACACCCTGGAGATCAGACTGGCCTGGGCAGCGGGATTGGGAACGGTGTAGCCGCTGACCTTGCCGCCGTGGTTGATGCCGGTCCCCTTAATCACGCCATAGATATGGTCGTGATCCCGAATCGCTTCGGACAGAGGCTTGAGCAGAACCGCCCCTACTCCTTCGCCCGGAACGAACCCGTCGGCTGCTTCGCCGAAGCTGTGGCATTTGCCGGTCGGCGACAGCATTTTGGTCTGGCACATCAGCACATATTTGTAAGGATGCAGATACAGGTTCACTCCGCCCGCTACCGCAAGGCGGCATTCTTTGTTCTTCAGGCTCTCACATGCAGCATGAATGGCCGCAAGCGATGAGGAGCAGGCGGTGTCCACCGCAAGGCTCGGGCCGCTGAAGTTGAACAGATAAGAGATCCGGTTGGCGATGGACCAAGGCGACACATTGGGCATGGCAGCCAGATTGCCCCGTGCCCATTCCTCCGGGCCCCATAGCTGATACGAATAGGTAGTTGTCCCTGCGAATACACCGACATTCGCGCCATGCTCTTCCCCGGGGCGCTGGAGCTTCTGCTTGGTATAGCCTGCATCCTCCAGCGCAGACCAGACCGTCTCGGCAAACATCCGTTCCTGCGGGTCCATGATTACCGCCTCGCGCGGCGCAATATGGAAGAATGCCGGATCGAACTTGTCCACATCCTCAAGGAAGCCGCCCCAGCGGCTGTACATCTTACCTTCCTGTACCTGCTCGAAGCTTCCGCCCAGGAATTTCTTGTAATCCCAGCGGTCTGCCGGAATCTCGGAGATACAGTCTCTTCCGGCTGCGATATTGTCCCAGAATTCATCAAGATCTGCGGCCAGCGGATATTTGCCGCTGAGCCCGATGATTGCGATCTCGTCATTGCCTCCGTTCGCACTGCTGGTGCTGCTTCCATGTCCGCTTTGTTCTGCAAAGGATATAAGCTCCGGCCATCCCGCAGCTCCGGCTTCATGTTCCGGCAGCCGGGGCTCCTTCTCTGATTGCAGGTCTATCTTCCTCCCGGTCTGCGCATGCTCAGGAAGCTTCTTCCCTGTTCCGTTACTATGGAACAGCTTGTTCAGCGGACCGGAATATTGGCTGACCATATGGGCAGCTAGACTCTCCAGGGTCTGGTATTCAAACAGCAGGGTTTTGGACAGCTCGCCCAGGTCCTCTTCCAGCTTGCCGTTGAAGTAACCGACCATGACCGATTCGATGCCGTACTCTTCGAATTCCGCAGTGATATCAATCTCTTCCGGCTGCAGCTTAAGCAGCCCGCTGAACAGTCCTGTCAGGTATTGCAGAGTACTGTCCAGCAGGGCAGTGCCCGGCACAGCCTCCTCCTCCGCTTCCTCACGGATATTCTTCCGCTCTGCCTGTTCCATGCGGTTCATCCGGTCCAGCAGGCTGCTCACACGCTCCGGCTGTCCATATCCGACAAGCAGCGCAGGATGACTGCTCTGCCGGAGCAGCCATTCAAAGGCTTCGATCCCCTGCTCTACCGGAAGCGGCGTCAGCCCTGTCTGAAGCTCAAGAATTCTTCGCTGCCCGGGGGTCAGCTGCATGCCGTCCGCTTCCCATAGCGGCCAACCCGCCGAGAAGGTGCGCCCGGTGCGTCTGCCTGCTGCAACCAGCCGTTCACGGTACAGGGCGAATTCGTTCATGAAGCTGTTCGCGTAAGCATAATCCGCTTGTCCGGGATTCCCTGTCTCTGCTGTAATGGAAGAGAACAGCAGGATGAAGTCCAGGCTCTCCTCCTGCGCAGCCTGATCCAGATTCAGTGTGCTGATCATCTTCGAGGAGATGATTCCGTCCAGGTCAGAGCGGTCCTTGTTCAGAATATAGGCATCACTGTGTGTCCCTGCACAATGCAGGATACCGTCAATTCTGCCGTATTTCTGCTTCGCATACCGGATCAGCTCCTGCGCAGCCTGACTGTCTGAAGCATCTGAGACCAGGTATTCTGCCGAGCCTCCATACGCCCGAATGGTTGCCAGGTGCGCCTCTTTATTCTGATCAAGCCGGGAACGGCCGGTCAGGATGAGCTGCGCCTGTGCCGTGCCTGCCAGATAAGCGGCGAATACACGCCCCAGACCGCCAAGTCCCCCGGTGATGATATACACGCCGTTTGTTCTAATACTGACCGGAGTGCCAGCCTCAACTTCATCTCGGACTGGAACGAGCCGCTTGACGAACCGGCCTGCGGCGCGGTACTGCACCTCTTGCTCCTCAGGGCGAAGCTGCAGCTCCTGTCCGAGAATCGCTGGGAGCTCCTCCTGCCGCAACGATGCGGACAGGGAGACGGTCTTAAAGCAATACCCCGGATTCTCCAGGCGCAGCGTCTTGATGAACCCGCCCAGCGAGGCGTCCAGCACACTTCCCATGTCTTCTGTGTCCTTGAAGGCATAGACCAGACGGATATCAGCCGCAGCCTTGCTCTGCATCAGCGCCTGGGTCAGCAGCAGCAGCGGATATATGCTGTGGTTCAGCTTGTCCTGCGGCTCCATTGCAGCAGGCGATGCGGCATAGATCAGCTGCGTAAGGCTTACGCGTCTTGCCCGCAGGGAATCCAGAAGCGTCTGAAGCTGCTGCTTGTCATCGAAGCGCAAGCTGTAATGATTATCGCCGGTCTGGGCGAATTGCTCCGCCGCAGTGACGAAGATCAGCCTTGCCCCTGCTGGGAAGCTGCGTTTGAACTGGGGCAGAGCCTCCAGATCGTCCAGGAACAGCACCACATCACCGGTCAGTGCCCCGGCCGCTTCCACCGGGCTGGGAGTCCATTCTGTGGTGTAATACAGGGCGGCTTCCCGTTTCTCCGTCTGAAGTCCGGCAAGATGCACGCCTTGCAGCTCCCAGACTGCTGCTCCATCCCCGGTGAACACTGCCAGTGTATATTCATCACCGGCAGTACGCCGGGCCTGAACTGCAAATTGCTGCAAATGCTTATGTGAGTAAGACATTTGCCGGATGGAATGCAGCACCATTGGACACAGCGGCTGCTCCAGCGCTGAAAGGGCCAGCAGTGTATGCACGGCTGAATTCACTGCTGCGGCGCTGAGAGAATCCGCAGGCGCGGCTTCACCGAGATCCACGAAGGCCAGCAGGCTGTTCTGCTCTTGGTGTAAGCCTGTGACATGCCTCAGTGCGGACTCCATACCATATAGCGAACGGAGCAGCTCCCGGGTCTGCTTGAGGAGCAGTCCCCCTTGTCCTGCCGGCTGGATTTCTTCGGCTGTTAAACTGGCTGGCCCGGTCCAGTCAGCCTTAACCGCCAGGGTACACTGAAAGACAACCTGCTCCCCGGCCCTGATCTCTGCTGCAGCGGGTTCAAGATCCGGGAAGATATGAATATCCAGCGCCGGATGGAGCTGCTGCCGGTTCAGAAGACCCGACCACTTCATATTCTCCAGCCTCAGCTCCTCCCGGGCATATCCGGCCAGCTTCAGAGCCTCCCGCGCGAATGCGAGCAGTCCGAACCCGTTCATATACTCCTGTCCCTGCCAGCTTACCGGTTCATAGAATCCGCTGATTACCGCCGGCCGGGAGGAGAACCGGAAGCCGCCAATCGTTGAGAGATTGTACTCCACCAGCTCTCCAAGTCCGGTATGCTCAGGAACGGCTGCCGATAAGCGGTTATCCCGCCGTTTCACCTCATTGATCCAGTAGCGGTTCCTGGCGAAGGGATACGTAGGCAGCGGCACACGCCTGCAATGCCCTGCTTCGTATAGCTTCTGCCAGTCCACATCCAGTCCGAGGGACCATAGCCGGGCAATGGTACTGGTATTTCCACCGCCCAGCAGCAGGTCGACATAAGAGATTCCCGTCTGTTCGGCATTGAACAGCTCAATGTAATCCTTGAAGCCTTTGATATTCCCCCGGAACACCTTGCCATCCGGCAGTCTGCCCTGATTGAATTCGTCCAGCAGCCCCTTAAGCTCCGGGACAGAACCGGCTGTGATCGCCATCCGTTCTGCGAAGGCTTCCCGTCCCAGCTGGAGAGTGTAGGCTATGTCCCTAAGACTGGCTGTCTCAGCCTCCGGGAGCTCCAGGTAGTGCGCAAGCTTCAGCGCATAGGTCTTCAGCCGGTCCTCTGTTCTGGCGGATAAGACGATGATATACGGTTCTCCGTGGATATTAGCTCCGTGGATATTACCGCCTTCTTTGCCGTCTCCGTCCTTCCCCCCGCGCTCTGCCGGAATGTATTCCTCCAGAATAATATGCGCGTTGGCTCCGCCTGCCCCGAAGGAGCTGACTCCCGCACGGCGCGGATATTCCTTCTGTCCTTCGCCTTCCGGCAACGTTACACGATCCCACGGGCCCGCCTGCCGCTGAACCACAAACGGCGTATCCTCGAAATGAATGTGGCTGTTCAGCTCCTCCGCATGCAGCGAAGGCACTAACACACCGTATTTCATTTGCAGCAGCACTTTGGTGATGGCTGCGATCCCCGCTGCCGATTCACAGTGCCCGATGTTGGATTTCACCGAGCCGATGGCACAGAACTGCTTGTCGGCTGTCCCGTCCTTGAAGGCTTTGACCAGTCCGCTGACTTCAATCGGATCACCGAGTGAGGTGCCTGTACCATGGGCTTCGATGTAATTGACTGTACGCGGGTGTATGCCCGCAGCCTGCATGGCTTCCTGAATCGCTGCGCCTTGCATAGACGGATTTGGCACCGTATAGCCGGTTGTTTTCCCGCCATGGTTGATGGAGCTGGCCTTGATAACAGCATAGATATGGTCTCCATCCTGAACCGCCCGGTCCACCGATTTCAGCAGCAGGGCACCTACGCCCTCCCCGGGCACATATCCGTCACCGCCCTCGCCGAAGCTTCTGCATCGTCCATCGCTGGTCGCGAACTTCTGCTGGCTTAAGAATATGTATTTATCGGGATGAATCGACACATTCACCCCCCCTGCAATCGCGAGGTCACTCTCCCCCCGCCGGATGCTGTCACAGGCCAGATGGATGGAAGTAAGCGATGAGGAGCACATCGTATCCAGGGCAATGCTGGGTCCGTTCAGATTGAGATGATAGGATACCCGGTTGGCAATGGACGCGTAGACCGAGGATAAGGCGATTTTGCTGCCGTCCACCTCCGCGTCCAGGAGCTGATATTGCCCGTACATGACACCTGCGAAGACACCGACCTTGCGGCTGCCGAGCGTATCGCGTGTATATCCGGCATCCTCAATGGCGCTGTAGGCGCACTCCAGGAACAGCCGCTCCTGCGGGTCCATAATCTCCGCTTCGCGGGGGGAGATATTGAAGAATAAGGCGTCAAACCGGTCGACATCATCCAGGAAGCCGCCCCATTTGCAGTACATTTTGCCAAGCTGGTTCTTGTCTGTGGTATAGAATTCGTCAATGCTCCAGCGGTCTGCGGGAATCTCTGTAATGCAGTCCTGTGCCTGAAGCAGATTCTGCCAGAAGGACTCCAGATCCGGAGACATCGGGAACTTCCCGCTGACTCCGACGATGGCAATATCCTCCGTGCCCCGGCTGCGTCCAGGGTTGTTCTGCCCTTGCCCGGCAGTAGCGGAAGGCCGGCCCGCTTTTGGTGTGACGGGGCTTTTGCCGGAAGGCTGATGGCGCACAGCAGGACGATGAAGCTGCGGCACCGCCGCCTTCGGAGGGACTGGACTGATCTGAGGCTCAATGAGCCGTGCCAGCACACCGCTATGCTGTCCGGTGAAATATTCACTTAACTCCCGCAGCGTCTGGTATTCAAACAGCAGCGTCTTGGACAGCCCGCCGAAGCTTGCCTCCAGCTCCTCATTGATGCTCATCGCCATGATGGAATCGAAGCCGATTTTCTCGAAGGAGTCGTCCAGGCCCAGGGCATGCGGCGGAATCTTGGTTACTTTGATGAAAATATCCTTTAAAAGACGCTCCGCGCCTAGCTTCAGCACCTCCGTATCAACTACTTCAGGAGTTGCTTCTTCCGGCAAGGGTGCTGCTTCGCTGTTTGCTCCTGCCTGGACTGGCTTGTGCCGGTTCCCGCGCTGAGGGTCATTGATCGACTCCACCGTCTGCCCGATCCGCGCAGCGTCCCCATAGAGCACCAAGGCATTTCCCGGCCTATCGCGGCAGATTCTATCGAAGGCCTTCAATCCTTCAGCCGTAGGCAGGACAGAGAGGCCCAGATTCTTGCGCATGAAGTCCAGACTGTCCGCCGTCGTTGTCATCCCGCCCTCTTGCCACAATGGCCAGTTGACCGAGAGGATGTTGGTGCCATCCGATGTGCTTTTGCTATTGGCATAACGGTCCATGAAGCTGTTGGCGTAGGCATAATCGCTCTGCCCCAGATTGCCGGTTACGGCAGAGATGGAAGAGAACAGCAGCATGAAGTCCAGCTGCTCATGGCCGAATGCTTCATATAAATGCTGCGTTCCATACACTTTGGCAGCCAGCACCTGCTCCAGTTGTTCCCTCTCCTTAAGCAGGAGGAAGGAATCACTGGTCATTCCGGCACAGTGCAGGATTCCGTTCACCCTGGGGAAGCTTGCTCTGGCTGTGGCATGCAGCCGCTGCACGTCCGCAGAGCTGGCAACGTCAGACTGGATATACATCACCTTATTACCGTTACTGCTCAGCGTTTTCAGCTTGTCTTCGAGTGTACGGTTTAGCGCCGTTCGCCCGGTGATCAGCAGACTGGCGGACCGGGTATCCGCTAAATGCCGGGCCAGTGTATAGCCGATTGCCCCCAGCCCCCCTGTGATGATGTAGACCGGGGAGTCTGCAGGCATATGCTCAATGAAGGGAACGGCCGGAGCTGTATACTGCTCAAAGTGAGGCACATAACGGCGGGATTCCCGGTAGTGGATCTCACGGTGATCGTTCGACATGGAACCCAGCTCCAGCCGCAGCTGCTCCAGCATGAACGGGGCAAAGTCCGCACGGCACAGATCGGTAGACACCGTCTTGAACAGCAGGCCGGGGTTCTCGATCATGACACTTCTCACGAAGCCGTCCAGCGCGGCATGTACTGCATCATTATCCGATTGTCTGTACTGGAACAGGATCTTGATACCGGTACGTTTCTTGAAGGTAAGCAGTGACCTGGTGAGTGCGAACATTGAATAGATGCCGCTCTCCATGGCTGCTTCCGTCCCGCTCCCTTCCTCCTGCGACAGAAGATGAAGAATGCTGCCGGGATAACGCCCCTGCTGCTCCAGCCCGGACAACAGGCGCGTGTAATCCTCCTGAGTGCTCAGTGAATACCGCTCTTGTCCAGTGTTTTCGGTCCCGCCTGCTTCCTCCGCCACGGCAAAAGTAAGCGACTGGAAGCGGGAAGCTAACTGGCTGCACAGCATGGGTTCCAGGCTTGCGTCAGCCGCCAGCACCAGCAGATGCCCGGAAGAATCACCTGATCCGGCTGAAAGCGGCTGTTCCGCCAAGCTTTTAGTGTAGGTCAGGAGCACTTGCTTATCCGAATGCTTCAGCGCGGCGATCTGCCGGAGGCCTTCCTCCTTGGAGACGGCTCCGCTGGCGATCCTTTCAATAATTGATCTCATTTAGCTTCCCTCCAGTATTCTCTCAACTTCATCTATTCCGGCTTCCCCGGCCAGCAGCTTATTCAGCAGCTCGTCCAGCAGCACACTTGCCGCTGAAGAGGTTATTTCAGCCGGAGCTGCGATATTGCTCTGCATCCCCGGGGTCAAATCCCGGCCCGAAAGGCAGGAGAAGCGCACCGCCGGCAGGCCCGAGCTGTTCAGCAGCAGCAGATCGAACTGCATCCCCTGCTCCTGCCCAGAAGCTGGTGCTGGCGCTGCCAGACAATAGCTTACAGGGGTCAGTGGCCTGTAGACCTCTACAGCCTGCAAGGCCGAAGGAACGAAGGTCCCCGTCTGTTGCTGGCCGCTAATCACCGAATACAGCGCGGTCTGCATCGCTCCGTCGGCAAACGCCGGATGAAGAATATATTCATGGAGCGGCATTTGCGTACTTGCGGGCAGCACCAGCTTCGCCAGGGTACCATACACTCCGGTATACACGGCTTCAATCGGCCGCAGATTCATGCCGTAGTTCATTCCATGGTCTGCGAACAACGCGTAACAGTCTTCGCCTTCTGTGGTACGGCTGGAAGTCTGGACCATACGTGCGATATCCGCTGTTTCCGCTTCCGTATCCGGGGTAAACGGTTCAGCCGGTTCAAGCTCTGAATAATTCACAGTACAGGTGCAATACAGTACTCTAAGCCCGTTCCCGTTCAGGGAATAGATGCTGGCTTCGATTGCCTCTTCCTGAGCTGCCAGCCCGACATAGACGTCCAAGCTGGCTGCATTCTCCGGCAGCTCCAGTCTTCTGCGCCATTTCACATCTGTTAATGACTGCACCCGCCACTCCCGGCTGGCGAGCAGCCCGGCTCTCCAGGCCATTTCGAGATAGACTACCCCCGGCAGAACCATCCGGCCCTGGATTACATGATCGTGCAGATAGGCGTCGGCTGCGCTTAAGCTTTTTTTGTAGCATTGCTCCTCAAAGACGGATTCATTGGAGTCAATCACCGCAGCCAAGACAGCAGGCTTGCTGCTGTTGTATACAGCGGTTGCGTCTTGCGCAGAGCTGTACCAATAGCGCGTCCGGTCAAACGGATAGGTGGGTAAGGAGATTCTGCAAGGCTTGCTCTGCGGATACAGCAGCTGCCAGTTGAAGTTCACCCCGCTTGTCCACAATCTGCTGAGCTGGCTCAGTCTGCCGGACTGCACCAGGGACACCAGGAATGCTTCTCCTTCCTCGCTCTTTGTGAAGACATCCTGGATCTCACTGCCGGAGCTGACGTTGCCTGCATAGACCCCGGAGACTTTACGGTCGCCGGCCAGGAACCGGCCCAGCTTCTCCCGCAGCTCCTGCGTACCGGATACCACGATTGCAAGCCGTTCCTCCATGCTCTCTCGGCCGGTCTGGAGCGTGTAGATCAGATCCTCCAGGCGGAAGCCATCGGCTGAGGCAGCACCGTCAGCGCTGATTATTCCTCCTGCAGGCTCAGGCGCTTCTGAAGAATCCGCGCTCCGTCCGTGTCTGGCTGCAATGGCGGATGAGCCTAGCTGCTCCAGCAGATAAGCGGCAATCTCATCAATGGTGGTGCTGCCTGTCCAGAGGCTGATTGGGAGCCGGACCGGATAGGCTTCATACAGTGTGTCCGCGGCCGTCATCAGCTCTTCTTTGGACAGGCCGTATTCATCAATGGCCTCCTGGGCGCTGATATGTGCGGGCAGCAGGGCCGATTGCAGGAGAGCGGCGGTGATATCAGCGACTACGTATCGCTTCAGCGTGCTGCTGCCTGCTTCTTCCGGCACACTCTCCGGCCGGATCGTACGGTCCAGGTAATCCAGGATGTGCTTGGCGTATGCTTTCAGCCGGTCTTTGCTTTTGGCGGATAGAATAAAAATGTGCGGCCCGCCAGTGTTATCACTGTAATGCGCGGATACAAGGCTTCCCTGCTTCCGGTGTTCCTCCAGGATCACATGCACGTTCGTGCCGCCTGCGCCGAATGAGCTGACCGCAGCATAACGCGGATATTCTCTGGTCTGGCCCTCCTCTTCCAACACTGTAGGCTTCCACTCTCCCAGGCTCCGCTGAACATAGAAAGGGGTCTCTTCAAAGTTAATATTCGGATTCAGCACCTCGGAATGGAGCGAGGGTACCAGCTGTTTATGCTTCATTTGCAGCAGCACCTTAATGATGGATACCACTCCGGCTGCGGACTCCAGATGGCCGACATTGCTTTTGACCGAGCCGATGGCACAGTACTGGTTCTCTGTTGTCTGTAAGCGGAAGGCCTTCGTAAGGCCGCTGATTTCAATCGGATCGCCGAGTGCAGTACCTGTTCCATGGGCTTCTATATAGCTGATCGCCCGTGGATGGATGCCTGATTTGTGCAGCGCTTCGGCAATAATATCCGACTGTGCATTCGGATTCGGAACCGTATAACCGTTCGTTTTGCCGCCATGATTGATGGAGCTCGCCCGGATCACTCCGTAGATATGGTCTCCGTCCTCCACCGCCTTGGCCAGCGGCTTCAGCAGCAGCGCACCGACACCTTCGCCCGGCACATAGCCGTCTCCGCCGCTGCCGAAGGCCCGGCATTTCCCCTCGCTCGAAGCGAACCGCTGATTGCACAGGAACAGGTATTTATCCGGGTGAATGGTTACGTTCACTCCGCCCGCAACCGCAATCTCGCTATCCCCCCGGTAAATGCTCTCACAGGCAAGATGCAGCGCAGTCAGCGACGAGGAGCACATTGTATCCAGTGCAATACTGGGACCGCTCCAGTTGAAGAAATAGGACACCCGGTTGGCGATGGACGCATACGACGAGCTGAGTGCCAGCGTATTGCCTTTGACGGTCTCCTCCGCTCCGTACATTTGATAATGGCCGTACATGACACCCACGAAGACACCGGTCTTGCTGTTCCACAAGGATTGGCGGGTATATCCGCCATCTTCAATCGCGCTGTGTGCACACTCCAGGAAGAGACGCTCCTGCGGGTCAAGCTGCTCCGCATCTCTTGGCGTTAATTGGAAGAACAGCGGATCAAAGCAATTGTATTCGTCAATGAACCCGCCCCACTTACTGTACACCTTGCCTTTCTTGCCCCTCTCGGGGTCGTAATAACGGCTGTGATCCCACCGTTGCGGCGGAATCTCGGAGATGCTGTCCACCCCGTGCTTCAGGTTACTCCAGAATTCATCCAGATTCCGGGCCCCGGGAAAAGCGCCGCTGATGCCGATGACCGCAATCCCCCCGTCCTTAGCCGGATGTTCCTGCTGAACGGCCTGCGGCTCGATACGCGAAGGTATTCGCTTCTCATCGTTATTCCGGTCCTTGCTGGGTGCGGAGAAGGATCTGTATTTCTTCGGCGCCACTGTCTCTACAGGCTTGTCCTGTACTCTCGCAGAAGCTGCTGTGGGAACAGCGGGCTTCTCCGTCTGCTCCAGGTACTGTCTAATATGCCGGTATCCGGCATGCGCCTCCAGCAGCCCGCGCTGATGCTGAACGAAATACCCGGCCAGCTCAGCCAGATTGCCGTATTCAAACATAAGCGTCTTCGGAAGATTCGGGAAATCCTTGTCCAGCAGACCGTTAATCTCCATAATCGCAACCGAGTCTACTCCGTACTCCTCCAGACTCTGACCCGCATTGATCCGCTCGGCCTCAAGGCCGGTGACCTGTGAGAGCAGCCCTTTCAAATACTGGACAGTGTAGTCCTGGAGACTCCTGTCTCCGCCTGAGCCGGGCCCCGCTCCTTCACCTGTCTGTCTGGTGCCGGTATTTGCTTCTTCTGCGGCCTGGCTCTTCAACTGCTTGATCAGCGTGTAGCCCTGCTCCGGGTCCAGCGCTCCCCGCTTAATCTGCTCCAGAATCCTGCCCATCTCCAGATTGGCGTCACTCATCATAGGCCTCCCATCCACTGCTTCACTTCTGCTTCACTCATCTCACCGGTCTGCAGCCGGGTCAGCAGGTCAACAATGGCTTCCTTATCTTCTAGCGGTACTTCTTGAACCGGAATGCTGTGGTTCAGCTTAAGCGCCTGATCAATCTTGGACTTGTTCCCCGCCGCTACAATGATATTGCCGCAGTCCGCCTGGAAAATGGCCTCCAGCGCCCGGATACCGCTCTCTTCCTCCAACATGCTCATGCCCAGATAAGTGGAATAGTACACCGCCTCACTCTCGGGAATGCCGAAGCCCCCGTCCTTCCATAGCGGCCAGTTGACCGAAATCGTCCGGCCTTTGCGCTGCCCGAGCGTTACGGCTTCATTCCTCAGCCTGGCATAACGGTCCATGAAGCTGTTGGCCATGGCATAATACCCAACCCCCAGATCTCCCAGCTCCACAGCAATGGAAGAGAAGAGCATCAGGAAATCCAGCTCAAAAGCAGTGCTGAACAGATCAAGATAGATCAGACCTTCGACCTTGGAACTCATCAGCTCGCGGCCGGAGATCCCAGCGGATTCAGTAACAGGCAGGGTGCTTCCCTGGCCGGCACAGTGAATAATCCCGTTAAGCAGGCCGAATTCGTTTCTGATGCTGTCCATCATCCGCAGCACATCCCCGGCGATTGCGATATCGCCCTGAAGATAACGTCCATCTCCGCCAAGCCGTCTTAGCTCGGCCATGCAAGCGTCTGTCCGCTCACTTGCAGGCTGCCGGCCGGTACAGATCAGCGTTGCTCCGCAGGTGCGTGCCAAGTATCCGCCCACAATCATTCCCAGTGCGCCGGTGCCGCCTGGAATCAGGTAGATGCCTTTCTCTTTGATAACCAGAGGTGCGGATGCCGCTGTGTTACCTTCTCCAGGCGTAAGCGGCCGGATTCTCCGCACCGTTCTCAGTTCTCCGGCATAGCGGACATCCAAATGGCCCGGATTCTGCTGGGAGAACAATTCCTGATACAGCCTCTCCTGATAATCCGCAGCATGAATCGCGCTGTAATCCGCTGCCACGCTGGTAATCTGGAACTTGTGATGCAGGGTTACAATGGATTTGGCGAAGCTGGCCAGCAGCTCATGAGGAACCGAGAACCCTCCCTGCTCCTGCGGGTAAGCGAACAACAGCTTCAACGGCTGCTGTCCGAACACATGGACGAAGGCCTTGAACAGGGAGATAACAGAGAAAATGCCGTCCTCCAGCATCTGCGTCAGTATTGGCTGGACCCTCTCCGCTTGCAGTGCGGCCAGTGACAGCGGCTCTGCTGTTCCTGCCCACTGATGCAGAACATGGGTGGGATGGAAGTCCCTCTCCCGCAATTTCTCCAGCAGCCGCACATAATCTGCTTCCCTGTGCGGATGGATGGATATTTGATCTCCCGGGCCTGACCGGTACTCCGTATCCGGCCTAATCCAGATACAGGCACCGGCTCCGCCCGGCAGGCTGCCGGACGGTGAAGCTGCGGTATTCCGGCCGCTGTTCATCCCGCCGTACCCCAGGATCAGCACCTTCCGCTGCGCTGCTCCCCTTACCGGGACCAGCGCCTCGTGCTCATAGACCGGAGTATAGTAGTGAAGCTCCGCCGCCGGATTGCCTTCCGGCTTAACGGTATAAGGCCGGACGATGAAATCCCCAATCCGGACCACTTCCTGCCCGTGCAGGTCAAGAATGGAAATATCAAATATATTCAGCCCCAGATTGTTCTCTCCAGGCTGCTCCTTCACCCGGGTATACACATAGCAGTCCGCAGGAATAGGCGCGAAGATCTCGATACTCCCGAGTGAGAATGGAATATGCGTAGCCCGTCCTTCTTCCTCTCTGCCTGCTGCCACCGAGCGTACCGCTCCGTCCAGTAGAGCCGGGTGAAGAACGTATTCCGGCAATCCGGATCGATAGGCTTCATTCAGGGATAAACGGGCCAAGGTCTCTTCCTTCCCGCTCAGCACTTCTTCCGTCACCTGGAAGGACGGACCATAACTGAAGCCGATGGCTTTGAATATCTGCTGATAGCATTCCTGTTTATCTTTGCGGCCGGGGCACCGGTTCCGGATTTCCTTGAGGTCGAAGTTCAGGCTTACCGCCGCCGCAGGTCCTTCCGCGAACTCCAGAATCCCCCGCGAATGTACAACCCGCTCGCTCATGATCTGACTGAAGATCTCATAATGGACGGCCTCGCCTTCAGGCTCCAGCACGATATCAAGTTCCTTGAATTCCTCTGTCATCACTACTGGCTTCAGCCATACCACATTACGCACTGCCCGGACCCCGGCTTCTCCGGCAATCTCACCCGCTGCTCTGGCCATCTCAATGTAAGCGACTCCGGGCAGCAGGATCTGGTCCGCAACAATGTGATCCCGCAGATAGAACTGGTCGACAGACAGCCGCTTGCGGAACCGCTGCTCACGCAGTGTGGAAATATTGATATCCACCAGCGGATGCAGAGGCTGGAGTGAATTAATCGTTCCGGGCAGTCGCCCGCCCGCCGCCGCAGGTCCCAATCCGTGTGCTGTTCCTGACGTCTCCTTGTGCCCGGACCCTCCAAAGAATCCGCCGCCTGTGTTCTCCAGCCAATAGCTCTCTCTGGCAAAAGGATACAGAGGCAGGGACACCTTCTGCAGCTGAGTATCTGCGAAGAGCAGATTCCAATCCACCGCTGTTCCAAGGACCCACAGCTTCCCGATCCGGTCAAGTTGATTCCTGCGGGCCAGCGCAGCGATATATGCGGTATCCTCGGGATCATTCCCGAGAATGGCCGTGCCGTTCTCTGCGGCAGCGGTTGTATTGCCCCGGTATATCCCTTCGCATACTGCACCCGTTGCCAGGGACTTCATGACCTGCTTCAGTTCATCGACCGTCTGGACGGCAACGGCCAGCCGTTCCTCCATTTCTTCCCTGCCTGTACTCAGCGTGTAGGCGATATTCGCCAGCGTATATTCTGTGGCAAGCGGCATATCAAGGAAGCGGTGCAGTTCACTGATTTTGCCGCTCAGCCGGTCCCGGTTCTTCGCGGATAATACGATTAGCCTGCGCCCGGCGGATTCCGCGGCAGCTCGCACCGGTACATATTCCTCGGCGATCAGATGCACATTGGACCCGCCTGCCCCGAAGGAGCTGACGCCTGCCCGGCGCATGCTTCTGCTGCCGGAGTCATGCTCCCAGTGCTCCAGGCTGCGCTGTACATAGAATGGCGTATCCTCGAATGTAATGCCGCTGTTCAGCTCCTCCGTATGGATGGACGGCACCAGCATCCGGTGCTTCATCTGGAGCATGACCTTGGCCAGCGAGGCAATTCCGGCGGCCGATTCCAGGTGTCCGATATTGGATTTAACCGAGCTGATCGAGCAGAACTGTTTGTCGTCCGTGTACTGGCTGAAGGCTCTGGACAACCCGGCAATTTCGATCGGATCACCTAACGGGGTGCCGGTGCCATGGGCTTCAAGACTGGTGATGGTTCTGGGATGAACGCCCGACTTACGGAGGGCTTCGGCAATTGCAGCAGCCTGGGCACCCGGATTCGGCACAGTGTAGCCGCTGGTTTTGCCGCCGGAGTTCACCGCAGTGCCTTTGATAACCCCATAAATATGATCTCCGTCCTCAATGGCCTTGCTGAGCGGCTTGAGCAGCACTGCGCCTACGCCTTCACTGGCAACATACCCGTCTCCGCCCTCGCCGAAGGCCCGGCATTTGCCCTCACTGGAGGCGAAGCGCTGACTGCACAGGAACACATATTTGTTGCGGTGGATCGTCACGTTAACCCCCCCGGCAAGTGCGGCCTCACTCTCTCCGCTGCGGATACTCTCACAGGCCAGATGAATCGCCGTCAGTGAAGACGAACACATCGTATCTACTGCCATGCTCGGCCCCTGAAAGTTGAACAGCCAGGATACCCTGTTGGCAATGGACGCGAACGAAGAATTCGGCGCTGCCAGTTGTCCGGAAGTGTAGCCTTCCGTTCCGAGAAGCTGGTAATGACCGTACATGACGCCGACAAAAACACCGACTTTGGAGCGTGCCAGCCGCTCGCGGGTATATCCGGCATCCTCCACGGTATGATAGGCGCATTCCAGAAACAGCCGCTCCTGCGGGTCTGTCAGTTGGGCATCCCGCGGCGTCATTTGGAAGAATAACGGATCGAATTTGTCCACATCATCAATGAAGCCGCCGTATTTGGTATAGATTTTGCCCTTCTTGCCTTTCTCTGCATCGTAGTCGCGCGTGTAGTCCCAGCGGTTCTCTGGAATCTCGGTAATGCAGTCCTTGCCTTCCTTGAGGTTGTCCCACAGCTCTGCAATATTGCCGGCCATCGGGAACCGGCCATCCATGCCGATTACAGCAATATCCATCACACCGGGATTCCCGGCATTCTTTACAGAGGACACATCCTCCCCTGCCTTCGGGATGAACCGTCTGCTCTGTGATGCTGTAAGATCTGCCTCTTGCGGATCACCCGGCATCTGCACTGCCGCAATCGGCGCATCGTTACCATGCGGCTGCTCCAGCTTCAATAACGTTACAAGCTGTGCACCGTAATGACCGGTGAAATAACCGGCAAGTGCTTCAACCGTGTTATATTCGTAGAAAAGTGTCGTCGGCAACCCGCTGAATTCACGCTCCAGCGACTCATTCAGCTCCAGAATCATAATCGAATCCAGGCCAAAGGCATCCAGCGGTGAAGTTGGACCGATCCGCTCTCTCGCAACGCCCAATGTTCTGGCCAGCAGGCTGACAAGATAAGTCTGTGTCCCCTCCAGCAGCGCCCTGCTATCCATGTTATTGGCGCTGATGCCTGTAGGCTGTAAGGCTTCGCCTTCCTGATTTGCCAGTGGGGCTTCCGCCACACCAAGTGCCCGGCTGATCTTACGCGAATCTCCGTAACCGACGAAGGCTTGCACCGCATCCTCCTTCAGCACCGTCTCCAGGATATGGAGGCCTGTTCTGCTGTCCAGCGGTTGCATGCCGTAATACCCGGCCAGCACCTGCTGCTGGGCTGCCGGAAGCAGGTAGCTTCCGTCCTTCCATAGCGGCCAGTTAACGGATACTGTCTTACCCTGGCGCCGGCCCTGCACCGCGAGCCAGTCACGGTATACGGCATAGCGGTCCATAAAGGCATTGGCGGCAGCGTAACTGCCTGCACCCATATCGCCGATCTGCGCAGAGGTGGACGAGAAGAGAATGAACAGGTCCAATGCCTCATTCTTGCTGGCATGGTCCAGATTGAGCGTCCCGTCCACCTTCGGGGCAAGGATTCCGGCAAAGTCCGCTTTACTGCTCCCGGCGGCCTTCGTTACCGTTCCGGTTCCGGCGCAATGAAGAATGCCGTTGATTCTGCCGAAGTGCGATTTGGCTGCTCCGATGATCCTTGCCGCGTCTTCCGGGTCAGCGACATCAGCCTGTACATAGACCGCTTCCGCGCCAAGCCCCGTCAACTGCTCCAGCTTCGCCTGAATGGCCGAATCCTGAGCCTGCCTTCCGGCAAGCACCAGTCTTGCCTGCCAAGCTGAGGCCAGCTCTGCCGCCACCCGCATGCCCAGCGCTCCAGTCCCGCCAGTGAGTACATACACCCCGCCCTGGGTGAACCTCGAAGCCTCGGCCTGATGCAGCAGCGGCTGCGGAAGAAGCTTCCGCACAGAACGGACATCACCGGCATACCTGATTTCAGTTCCGCCCGCCAGCTGCGGCGGCAGTAACTCCCGGATCAGCCTCCCGGCGGCCTGTACGGGCGGCGAAGACTCTAAGTTCACAAGACTCAACTGGAACAGCGGATGATCGGCAGCCAGTGAATGCGCGAATCCGGCATTCATCTCATGCAGCGGCTCCAGCATGTCCGCAGCTCTGCTGTAAGCATATAAGCATCTGATCCTTGAGCGGGGCTTCACCGCAGCTGCCGCTTGCAAGAGGTACAGCAGCGAGTATAGCCCCTGATCCATCTGCTTCCCCAGGCTTTCCTGCTGCTCCTCCAGATCCGGTCCTTCCGCTCCGGCCTGCTCCTTCCAGTTCCAGCCGTGCACGATATGCTGCAATTGCACGCCTTGATCCCTTAGGGATTCCAGCAGCCGGAGGTAATCTGCCGCCTGCTCCGGCCGAATCACATAAGCTGCCTGGCTCAGCCGGGCATACTCTGCTCCGGCCTCAACCTGAATGCAGCATTCTGCTGCCAGCTCATGCTGCACCGCTTGCCTGCGGACAGCCTCCGCCAGGGCAGCCGAGCCGAACACTACAATAGATGACAATGGCGCGGTCACCTGCGGCAGTTCTGTCTCGATCCATTCTGGCGAATACAGGGTTAGTGCGGAAGCAGTGACTGCGGCCGCAGCATACTGCTTAATAGAGAAGCCGAACAGCCGTGCCGCCTCCAGACCTTGCCGGTCCGTAATATGGATATCGTACTTCCTTGTTCCCTCATCATCTGTGCCGGAAGCTCCCTCTGCAGGCTTCGCGTAGGCATAGCATTGCGGCGGAACCTTGCCGATCAGCTCTATCCGGTCCAGGGCGTAAGGCACCCTGAGCGTCAAGTCCTCTTCACTGCGGTTTCCCGTCCACGATAGCGATCTGACCGCACCGTCAATGATCGAGGGATGGAGCACATACTCCGCATACTTCTCGTCAAGATGCTCTGGCAAGGAGATTTCGGATAAACCCTCCTCTAGCGAGCAATACGCTGTCTTCGTCACCCGGAAAGCGGGTCCATAGTCGAAGCCGACCTCCTTGAATATATGATCGTAGCACTCTGCCTGAGTGAGGCTGGAGGTGCTTCGCTCCTTGATCTTCGCAATCTCAAGCGTCTGTGCAGGTGCAGGCGTCTTTTGCATAATTCTCCCCGTTGAATGCAGAGTGCGCTGTCCCTCTGCTTCACTGAACACCTTGTACTCCACTTCGCCTTGATCCACATGCGCGAATGTGGTGAAGATCTCCTTCTGCTTCTCTTCCATTTCAACTGCCTTGATCCATTTGACATTCCTCAGTCCCGTTACCGGGTTGATTCCGGCCAGGACGGCAGCGGCCCTTACCAGCTCCAGATAGGCTACGCCGGGCAGCAACACCTTGCCGCCAACCACATGATCCTTGACATAGAACTGTTCCGGCCGCAGCACAGTACGGAATTTCTCCTCTTCCATGGTGGAGACATTGCTGTCAACCATCGGATGCAGCACCGCAGAAGCTTCTGCCGAAGAAGACAGCTTGGGAGCGATACGGCGTGAATTTTTATGGACCCAGCAGGTCTCTCTGGCAAAAGGGTACGCAGGCAACGGAATGCGTCTGCACTCCCTGTCCGCATACAGACGGCTCCAATCGACTGCCTTCCCGGCGGTCCACTGCTCCGCCAGCTCAGATAGCTCCGTTAGCTTCAGAGTGCCAACCGGCTTCCCGGAATTGGCGGTGGAAGAAGAAGGTGCCGGAAGCTGCACGGGTACCCGTCCATAATGTACCTTATGGGCTTGTTCCGGCATGGCAGCATAGCTGCGCAGAATATCTATTAACTCCTCTTTACTGACAGCGGTAAAAGCTATCCGCTCCGCCATCTCCTCCCGTCCGGTCTGGAGCGTATACGCAATGTTATGCAGCGTAAGCTCTTCGTCAGCTGCATGAAGCGTCAAGTAATTTAGAAGCTGCCGCGCTTTTTCCTGCAGCCGGTCTGCAGATTTGGCAGACAGGACGATTACGTTGCCCTGCCCGGACAGCATGGAACGGGTCACGGAGCTAACGGTGTCACGGGATGGATAATCCTCCATGACCACATGTGCATTCACCCCGCCGAAGCCGAAGGAGCTGATCCCTGCCCGTCTTGGCAGGCCGTCAGGCGGCGTCCATTCCTGCGTCTGCTCCACGATATAAAAGGGCGACTTAGCAAGCTCAATATAAGGATTCAGCTGCTTGAAATGAACATTCCCCGGTAAGGTCCTGTTCTTCATCGCCAGCACCACCTTGAGAATGCCGGCAATGCCTGCGGCGGCCTCCAGATGGCCGATATTGGACTTCACCGCACCGATTCCGCAGTACTGCTCCCGGGTCAGCGGTATCCCCCGCCGGTGATGCAGCTCTTTAAAAGCATTTTTGAGCGCGTTGATCTCCACCGGGTCCCCCAGGGAGGTGCCTGTGCCGTGGGCTTCGATATAACTAATGGTATCGGGCGGGATGTCCGCCTTCTCATAGGCTTCGACCAGCACCTCGGCCTGCGCCTTCGGATTCGGCACCGTCAGCGAGCTGACCTTGCCGCCGTGGTTGACCGCGGTTCCCCGGATCACTGCATAGATATAATCCCCGTCTGCCTCCGCCTGGCTTAACGGCTTGAGCAGAACGGCCCCCGTACCTTCTCCGCGCACATAACCGTCCGCACTTTGATCGAAGGTCTTGCAGCGTCCGTCCGGCGACAGCATCCCAGCCCGGCTGAAAGAGATATGCAGGGTCGGCGCGGCAATCACATTCACTCCCCCTGCAATCGCCTGCTCGCAGTCCCCGCTGCGGATACTCTCCACTGCCCGGTGTACAGCTACCAGTGAACTGGAGCAGGCGGTATCCACCGGTTCACTGGGGCCGCGGAAATTGAGCAGATAAGAGATCCGGTTGGCTAACACGCAGTGGGAACTGCCTGTGGAAGAATAGGCTTCAATCTCAATGTCGTTATCCTGTAAAAGCGTGCTGTAATCATTCGTCGAGACGCCGACGAACAGCCCGACCTTCCGGCCTGACAGCTCAGAGGCCTTGTACCCGGCGTTCTCTAGTGTAGACCACACAGTCTCCAGGAATATCCGCTGCTGCGGGTCCATCAGATCCGCTTCTCGCGGATTAATGCTGAAGAAACCTGGATCGAACTTATCGGCAGATTGCATGAAGCCGCCCCAGCCGGAGACGGGCTTATCCATCACGCCGCCCTTCAGCCGGTTCAGCTCTTTCGCATCCCAGCGGTCTGCAGGAATCTCCGTGATCAGATCCTGCTGGTCCCGCAGATGCTCCCAGAAGGCATCCAGGTTCTCTGATTGCGGCATCGCTCCGCTGATGCCGATAATTGCCACCGGCTCCGGCTTACCGGCCCCGGCAGTCTCCGGCTGGAGGGGCTTCCAGCTCTGGCGGGCCTTCTGGCCGGAAGCGGACGCTTGAACGGAGCCGTAATCAACGGCGGCTTCCGGTGCTTGTGCAACTCCACGGCTGAAATATGTAACCAACTCGTCCGCATAGCTCTCTAACAGATAGGCTGCTAATGCACGAATTGTAGGATATTCAAAGAACACTGCCGGTGTCATCCGTACCTGGAAGGCAGCATTGACCGCATTTGCGGCATCAGTGAACGTTAAAGAGCTCATGCCGTATTCGCCCAAATCCTGATCAGGATGAATGGCGGCGGCATCCAGCTTCATCAGACGGCTGATTGCACCAGTGAGGATCTGCTGTACTGGCTCCAGCAGACCGGCAGACCGGCTCTCGGCAGGCTCGGCACCGGTTCCAGGTTGGATGATGGTTGTTGTTGTGCCTGAAGCTGCCGATTCCAGCCCCAGAATGCCGCATATTTTCCTGCGGTTCGCCAAGAGGGGCAGGATCTGCACTTCAGACCCGTTAAGAATCGCCTCCAGAAGTCTTAGTCCTGCGGAGGTCTCCAGCGGCTTCAGCCCTACGGTATTCCTGAAGAACAGCAGGGTCTGCTCCTCTACCGACAGCCCGCCTTCCTGCCAGAACGGCCAGTTAATGGAGATGGATCTGCCATGTCTGTGCCCCGACTGGACCAGGGTCTTCCGGTGCAGCAGATATTCATCCATCCAGGCATTGGCATAGGCATAATCGCTCTGCCCGACATTGCCTGTGACCGCCGCAATCGAGGAGAAGGCCGCTATGAAATCAAGCTTATCTTCTCGGGTAGCCTGGTCAAGCTGCGTCAGCCCTTGGATTTTGACTCCTAGTACCCCGCTTGCCTGACCCGCATCCTTCACCTGGATAAGCGCGTCACGGGTAACTCCTGCCGCATGAATAATGCCGTTCAGGCTGCCCAGCCTGCTCCGCGCATCGGCCACGGCTGCTGCCGCTGCCTCCGCCTGCGACAGATCCGCCTGCACATACACTACTTCTGCACCCAGCTTCTGAAGCCGGGCGATTTCCCGTTCCTGCTCCGGCAGGAGTGCCGACCTACCAACCAGCGCAAGCTTAGCCTGATAGTGGCGGGCCAGATGCCCGGCCACTATCAGCCCGAGCTTGCCCAGTCCGCCTGTTAAGAGATACACGCCGTGTGGACGGAGGATATTTTTAGTGGCTTCAGCGGCTTCCTTCGCGGGGGAAGCGATTTCCTTCAGGGCATGAACATATCTTGTACCCTGCCGGTATAGCACTTCATCGTCCGTAGAGCGGATCTCAGCCGCAATCATCCGGTAGATGCCATCCCTGCCCGCAGATCCTGTGTACAGCATGCTGAAATGCAGCTTGGAATACTCCAGCTTCAGCGTTTTGTTGAAGCCTCTTAAGGCCCCCTGTCCGGGAGGCACAGCGAATTCCTCCCCGCTTCTGCATAGCTGAATCACCCGGCTATGGCGGTTCTCCCGGACAGCCATCAGCGCCTGGGCCAGATACAGCTGGTGCAGATACACTCCTTCAGCAGCATTTGGGGCTGTCTCTTCTGAGTGCTCTTGCTGCTCATAGACGAGTGTCTCCAGACTGCAGCCTCTATTTGCCAGATCACGAAGCAAGCGAACATAATCCTCCGGGCGCTCCGGGTTCATCCGGTAATGTGCTTCCCCTGCCTGTTGATATTCCGCAGCAGCTTCTACTATATATAACGCGCCTGGATGAAAGGCTGTCCCGTCACTGTCTTGGGGAAGCGACTTGATCAGTTCCGGCTCAGCGGCGAACCATACGATATCGCCAGACACACTGTCAGGTGCGGGAAGAAGCGCCTCCCGCTCCTTCCACTCATACACAAAGCTCATCTCTTCCATGGTCTGCGTTCTTCCCTGCTGGAATACTCTCAGTACAAATCTGGTGAACTTCAGCAGCACCCGGCCCTGAACGTCGGAGACCGCCACATCGAAGGCCAGATCCCCGTCATCTGCCCCGGTAGCAAGCCTTGTCACGTAAGAGACGCAGTTAGGCGGCAGGCTTCCGAAGATCTCCAGCTTGTCAAAAGAATACGGCAGCGCCACCGCGCCCTCCAGTTCCCCGTGGCCGCTGATCAGCCCGATGACAGCTTCCAGCACTCCGTCAGTCACCGTAGGATGCAGCGTAAATGCCCCGAAGCCCTCATGCAAATGGGCAGGCAACTCAATGAAGGCTACCGCGTCTGCCGCTCCGGCGGACATTCGGGTAATCGACTGAAAGGACGGCCCTAGCTCCAGCTGATGTTCTCTGAATCTGTCATAGATCCGGCTTCCGCTGACGTCCGTCTTTCCCTGGCATAGCCGGGCAATATCCATCGATTCCGGGGGTCCGTATGGTGCTTCCTGTGTATATCCGATACTTCCCTGGCTGTGAACAACCTCAGCGCCGTCAGATTGGCTGACAATCTCATAATCCAGCTCGTCCTGGCTCCCGCCCGGATACAGACGTACCTGCACCAGCTTGGACTCTTCGCCGTCACTCAGTTGAACCGGATAAGCCCAGACCACATCTGTGATGCTGCGTATTGAAGCTCCCGGCAGTGAAGCAGCAGCAGCGGACAAAGCCATCTCCAGCTGAACCACACCCGGCAGCAGCTTACGGCCGGACACGATATGATCCTTCAGATAGAATTCTTCGCCCGTCAGCCTCTTCTCGAAGCACTGCTCATGCACCGTAGACCGGTTGCAGTCCAGCACCGGACCTATCGCGTGTATCTGAGCTTGTCCCGGTGCCGGAGACGGGGATGTCCGGCCTGTGTTCAGCTCAAGCCAATATCTTTGCTTCTCGAACGGGTAGGCGGGCAGAGGTATTTTGAAGTAAGGACGGTTGGTGTAGAGGCTCTTCCAATCGCATACACCGCCCTCCAGATACAGCTCTGCACATTGCTCCAGGGTCTGCCGGGAGAATAATGCAGGGGTATTCCCTTGAGCAGACCCGGGTAGAGCGATGGCGTCCAGCCTGATTTGATCCTCCCGGGCAGTCTGCTTACGCAGCAGCTCGCGGGAGGCCTCGCCACTCTTCAAGGTGAGCTTCTCCAGGGTGAGCAGCAGCTCCGTCTCCAGCTCCTGCAGATCGGCGGCAATCAGCGCCGCCCGCCGGCTGAAATGGCTTCTGCCGATGGATAATGTATACGCGATATTCCCGGCATCCGTCCGGATGTCCGGTTCTTCCCTGATCCACACTTGCAGCTCCGTGAGCTTCCTCATCAGACCCTCACGGGTCTTGGCTGACAAGAGAAACAGATATAATGGGCGTTCGCCGCCGGGTATGGCATTATTGCTCATCCGTGTAGCCTCCACTTCTCTTCCTAATGAATGCTTATTTGGACTTCCAGCCGCTGTTGCGGTATTCTTCAATGACAAGATGGCAGTTCGTTCCGCTGAAGCCGAAGCCGCTGATGGCAGCCATCCGGGAGCCGCGTTTGTTCTCCGGCCAGTCCACCAGCTCACGGTTGATATAGAAAGGGCTTCCCTCCAGCCGGATCTTCTCGTTAAGCCGGGTATAGTGGATCAGCGGCGGAATCTGCCTGTGCTTCAGAGACAGCAGAATCTTAATCATTCCGGCGACTCCGGCGGCCATCGTGGCATGTCCGATATTGGCCTTGACGGAACCGAGCGCGCAGTACTGGCTGTCCTGTGTAAAAGACCGGAAGGCCTCTGTCAGCGCCTTGACTTCAATCGGATCACCGAGTGAGGTGCCCGTTCCATGCGCTTCCACATAATTGATCTCAGCCGGATCGATCCCGAATCTCTCATAGACCGTTCTCTCCAGCTGAATCTGCGAATTCACACTCGGCGCCGTAATGCCGTTGGTCCGGCCGTCCTGATTCACGCCGCTTCCCCGGATCACTCCGTAGATATGGTCCCTGTTCTCAATCGCCTGCTTAAGCGGCTTCAGGACCACAACCCCGGCCCCCTCACTCAGCAAGGTCCCGTCTGCGGCCTGATCGAAGGGTCTGCATACCCCCTCTGCCGACAAAATCTCCATCTGGCTGCTCTGCACCATACTGTCAGGCGTAATCATCAGCCGGATGCCTCCGGCAAGCGCCATATCGCATTCCCCATTCCAGAGGCTGGCACACGCCTGATGTACAGCTACCAGCGAGGAGGAGCAGGCGGTATCCAGCGAAATACTCGGTCCCTTCAGGTTCAGGAAATACGAAATCCGGGCGGCCAGGATAGAGGAAGAGGTTCCTGTAAAAGCCTCTGAGGTATTGCTCAAGTGATTCGCTTCCAGATGCTTGGTATAGTCGCTTGGAGCACATCCGACAAATACGCCGCAGCGGGTGTTCTGCACCGCCTGGTCGGAATATCCGGCATCCTCCAGCGCGTTCCAGGCCTCCTGCAGAAAAATCCGCTGCTGCGGGTCCATAATCTCCGCCTCTTTAGGTGAGATATTGAAGAATAACGGATCAAATTCATCCACCTGCTCAAGCAGACCGGCAACGGTACAGTAGGTCTTCTGGTCGGCCTTGTGGTCTTTGTCATACCAGGCACGGATATCGAACCTGCTGCCGGGAACCTCACCTGTGCTGGAGACGCCGTCCCGCAGGTTACGCCACAGCTCTCTTGCCGTAGCTGCGCCGGGAAACCGGCCTGATAATCCGACGATGGCAATGCCTTCCGGCACAGCGGCGGATGCTGTGGCGGGTGCGGCTGCCGGCGGACTGCTGAATGCAGCTTTTGGCGCAGCTGCGGCCGGTTCTTTCGCATTGCGAGCGGCGGTGGAGAAGCCAAGCTTGATTTTGCCGGCTGGTTCCGCTTCCGCAGCAGGAGCTGCGGGTGCCACTGAATTCGCGCCGGTCTGAAGCAGAAGCTTGGGCGCCCCGGAGACTGGCGGTATTGCGGACAGAGAAGCCTGCACCGCCGGTGCTTTTACCGGTTCACGAGATGGTCCAGCGTCTTGCTTGACTGGAGTCACTGCAATCGGTGCGGATGGTGCGGCTTCCGGTTTGTGCTGGGAGAACTGGTCGATCAGATCGTTCATATATTCATATCTGTGGTTCAGCCGCAGAGAACGTGCCGCTTCGGCTTCAGAGCTGCTCTCCGGTACCTTCTCCGCAGCCGCCTGCTCTCTATGGAGCGGACCCGGAATATTAGGAATACTATTCTTCTGAACCTCGTGAACCATATACCGGGCCAGCTCCGGAATCGTCGGATAGTCATAGAGCAGAATTCCGTCGAGCTGGAGCCGCAGCGCTTCATTCAGGTCGCGGACAATCTCCACACTGCTGATCGAATCAATTCCCATCTCCTTAAAAGACAGCTCATCGCTTATCTCCTCCGGCTGAAGCTTGACCACCCGGCACAGCACATCCTTGACCAGCTCCTCCACCGATTCTTGAGTATGCTCCTGCTGCGCGGCAGCGGCTGTCCGGTCCAGCTTCTTCAGTTCATTGATACGTCTCAGGCCTTCACGGGCCTCCAACCTATGCTCCTTGATCTGCTGCAGAATATCTCTGATCATCCCGCCGTTACTCATAGTACACCTCCAAGAACTGGGCAACCTCATCCACATCCAGCTCATCCCCGTCCAGTCTGGACAAAAGCTCCAGCAGGTCGTGATCCTCCGGGTTAAGCGGAGCGTCAACGGCTTGCACTGATACCTCGGCAGCCTTGGGTTCCAGCAATACACCCTGTATACGTCCGATGTGCTCTGCAAGCAGGTTAATGGAGTAGTAATCATAAATATCGATGGTATCCAGCCGGAGTCCGAAGCACTCGTTCAGATCGCGGACAATCTCCACACCGCTGATGGAATCCACCCCCATCTCCTTGAAACTCATCTCCGCATCCAGCTTCTCTTCATCCAGTTGAATCCGCCCGGCAACGATCCGGGTGAGTTCGCTCCTGATGCTCATCGCAGCTTCGGCATTTGTATCAGCAGCCGCATTCTCCTTTGTATCCGGGTATTTCATATTCCCTGCTCCGTCTGGTGCTGTGCCTGCTGCCCGCTTGCCGCTTTCCTGTTCATCTGCTTCCGGCGTCCGAGGCCGGTATAAATGGCGGATCTTCGCCTTGACCTCTGGTGTGGTGAACGTAATCCGGTGCATTTCATTCTCCCGTTCTACACAGCGCAGCAGCGGTTCCAGCACCCGGCTGGACAGCTCCTGCTTCAGCACGCTAACAGTCGTCCGGGGCTTCCCGGCAATTTGCCGGGCAATCGACACGGCTTCCTGCAATACCTTATTCTTAGCCCTGAAG